>JAHCMI010000031.1 GCA_019192545.1 Rivularia sp. MS3
ACCAGTCGTCAACTACGTCAAACCAGCCTCTAGTGCTAGGGGCGCGTCCAACTGCGATAGTCATGAGATCAAATCTCCAAATCGTTATAATTACAGCTTTATTCAACTTTGAGGTTGGTATTGTACTACCCCCCTCATGCAGAAAAGCAACTAGATTGTCAATCTAGTTTACAAATTTTTACTGTCTCTAATTTTTATTGTATAGAACAATAGGTAATTTTTCCAGTGAGTTTTCAAATTTACAAATTTTTTTTTGCAACTCTACCTGAATTCTTTGGTATGCGAAGAGTCTTATATCAGGAAATAATTACTGCGTAGAAATCATTAACATTTTCTTTAGATTTTGTGATTTTAAGATTCTCATTTTTGGTTAGGGCAGTTAGTGTAATGCTGGCGCTAAAATGAGACCTACAGTTAAATTTAATTAAAGTTCCATGTTTACTATCGATTTAACAGTAAGAAACACAGCTTTCCCTGCATCTATTCAAAGAAAAACTTCTGAAGATGCTCAAGCAGTGTATGAAACGGTTCTGTCAGCAATGCGTTCTGGTAATCCAGATATTATTGAACTTGAGTGCGAAGGTAAGGTAGAGAAGAAAATTGCGATTCGTGCGAGTGAAATTTCTGGTATTCAGATAACCCAGAAAGATGGTTCAGCTAGTGGAAGTGGTAAGACTCCTGGTTTCTTCGCTTTAGCTTCGGAATAAAACATATTTTGGAATACCAGACAAAAGAGCCGGGAATTTCGGTAAAAGATTTAAATTTTGATTGGTCAAACGGCACTCAGGTAATCAAATCTTGCTCTCTGGAAGTACCTAGAGGTGAATTCTGGATGCTTTTAGGTACTAACGGTAGCGGAAAATCAACTTTACTTAGACTGTTGGCGGGGTTGTTGACTCCGAAAAGCGGCGAGATCGGGGTTTTGCATCCTGTAGGTTTTGTTTTCCAAAATCCCGACCATCAATTAGTAATGCCTACTGTTGGTGCTGACGTAGCTTTTGGGCTGGTGCAAGAGCAATTACCCCATCAGCAAGTGAAACAAAGAGTTGAGGAAGCTCTTAATGCAGTGAATTTACTTTCACTGCAACGTCGTCCAATTTATGCTTTAAGTGGAGGACAAAAACAACGAGTCGCTATTGCTGGAGCTATTGCTCGCCGTTGCGCTTTGTTATTGTTAGATGAGCCTACCGCTTTACTCGATCCTGACAGCCAACTCGAATTAGTCGCAGGAGTCCGTCGCTTAGTAAAAAGTCGAGGAATTACAGCCCTTTGGGTAACACATCGTTTGGATGAACTTAATTACTGCGATGGTGCTTTTTTACTAGAACAAGGAGTTCTAATTGATAAAGGAGAGCCACAACGTCTCAAAAAAGTTTTAATGGAATTGCAAGGAGAAAATTAAAACTAATTGTTTGTGTCTTCTATCTTAAGTTGTAATTAATTATTGATTATCAAAGATTTAAGCGCGTCTAGAACTAGACGCGCTTATTTTTTTACCTTTACCAAGTAAGGGTTTCGTAGCATTGTTCGGATTTTATGTCTATGTAACATAGTGTTACAAGTAATGCTTGAATTACTATAAGAGTTATGAATGAAAATTGTAAAATCTAGAATACTGTGATTCAGAACCATGTCCCCTTCATTTACCCCGGCCGTTCTACTGGTAGACGGTTATAACATAATCGGTGCTTGGTCTTGCCTAAAAAAGACTTGCGATAACGTTGGACTCGAAGCTGCACGTGACGAGTTGCTTGAAGCCCTTGTTAGTTATAGTGCATTCACGGGCTATCAGACTCAAGTAGTTTTTGATGCCCATTTTCAAAGGAATGGCTCTAACGAGGAAGTCGTGACAAAGCTTGTTACGGCTTATTATACGGATTTCGGACAAACAGCAGATACCTACATTGAAAAGCTCTGCGCCTCATTACGTCAGAAGGTGCGAGAACGTTTATTGTCGCGAGTTGTTGTAGCCACTTCAGACCGGGCGCAACAGTTGACGGTACAGGGGTATGGAGCGGATTGGATATCTGCACAGCAACTCTGTTATGAAATTGAAGCTACTGTTTGTCGAACTAGGCAAAAGTATAAATCCCGTAAAAAGACTAATGGCAGATTATTGGCAAACTCTATTGATGCTAAATCGCGTCAAAAGCTGGCTAAATTACGAATGGGCTTGAAATAAATACCGATTAGGATTTTTAGATGGGCATCTACTAACTACAGAACCGATTGATTAAGATAGTAGTTGGTTAGTGGTAGTATAAATGTATTCAAAAAGTGCATTTTGAGAATTTAAAAAAAGTTTCTTAAAGTACTTGCCAAATCATATTTTTTGCCTTACTATTATTAATCGTAGTCCTCAGTAGCTCAGCGGTAGAGCGGTCGGCTGTTAACCGATTGGTCGCAAGTTCGAATCTTGCCTGGGGAGTTTAATAAATATAAAAATAATGCTTTTGGTGAAGATTATTTGTAAATCTTAATCCTGTTTCATATGTGATGGACATGTGGTTTGCAAGTTAATAAGTGATACCAAAAGCATTTTTTGTTTTAATTAAAACTTACCCAAAAGCAAGTGAACTATTCCTGTGGCTTTAAAATAGGATAGGTCGCTACTGTTCCTTTTCATTGAAATTGGCGTGTTATGAAAAGTAAGGGAAGCAAGGGAGCAGAGGAAGAAAATATTTTTACTTAAAATATACTTCTCAGAATTTATGAAAAAGACCTAAATTACCCTTACTCTGGAGAGTGGGGCTACCCAAACAAAGCCCGCCAGGTAGATTTTTAAGGTCAGAAGCCCTTGTAAAAATCCGTGGATGACAATTCGATTCCTTGTTGAAGCCCCTAAATTCTATTTATGGGGGATTAATTACGTAGCTTGCGTGCAGTATGGCGAAATTACGAATTATGCTCACCTATGTCCTTCGGGGACGCTACGCTAACATAGGCTGAATTAAGCGCATCTTTACAAAGAAATGGTATAAGTCGGTACCCCTGATAATTTTTGTGGTGAAGTATTAGTAATTCACCACATTAATTTTGATGGGTAGATATCAAATCCGCCTGGGAATGAATTCCCAGTCTAATAAATGAAGTCGTCTCAAGACGACTGTGGAACACCCTGCATAATTAATCTGGTCTAATATTAGTACTCAACCACATTAATGCAGGCGGGGTTAGAAGTCGCTCGCTCCGGTTGGGTGAAACGTTAGCGTTCACGCCTTCGGCGTGCGGCGAGCGCGTGTCCGATAGGACATAGCGCAACCCAACATCCGAGTTGGGTTACACTGCGTTTCACCCAACCTACCTTCTTTCATTGTTTTACCCCTCATAACTTTTGTGGTCAAGTATTAGTAATCCTTTTCATTTTTATCAGTTTTGATAGGTATAAAGAAATAATTTTTTTCTACCCCGCGACGAACGTTAATGATTCATCTGCGGATAGCTTGCGATCGCAAAATATGTTTTCAAAGATTTAGAATGCTTTCAATACTGCTCGGTTAGGAAATCCAAATTTTTTTAGATTCCCCAAACCCAGTTAAAAAGGGGGTTTAATTTCTCCAAAATATGGTTGGGTTAGGGAGAATCTAGCTTTAACCAACAAGTATTGAGGATGTTTTCAAAGATGCAATTTTTAATTATGAAGTTTATCTTGTATGCTTTTGCACTTAGCATTCAGTGAGCATTCATAATAATTATATTTTTAACGAAGACATTTATGTTTATTTAGTTTTCGCAATTTCAGTTAAACATATGTTTTTTTATATATAATAGATACGCACTTTAGACATAGTGTAAACATCATTCGTAATTCGTAATTCGTAATTATCTCTTAAGGATAAAATTGCGGACTTTCTACATTGCGGTTAAATCGCCTTCTAAGGATAAATCAGGTATTTATAACCTTTTCCTTGATTCAGTTAACGATTTTATGCCTCATGATGATATCGTTATTCATGTTAATTAATTGATTTAGTTTTACAATTTACATTAAGAACAATAAGTTTTTTTCTTTAACATTAATATTGAAGCATGAAATTTTTGTTTTCCAAATAAACAATATTATTTGCATCAATACTAAGATATTTCACAGTTTGATTTAATTATTAGAAACCAAGCTATATTAGACAATGCATTATAAACTGTTTACTAAATTTAAGAGCAAATAAGAAAAAGTTGATTAAAAGTTAATTGCAAATACTGTTAACTCTTTACTAAGTTTAACCACGGGAGTCATAACTATGGATAACAATTTAACAGCTTCTTTAATCAAAGATATAAAACCCGGTGCAGAGTCTTCTAACCCTGGCATTTTAGATGATGTTAATGGAAACCTGCTTTTTACAACTTTCGACACTAATTCTCTTAATACTCAATTGTGGAAAACAGACGGTAGTGAAGCAGGTACGCTTTTAATACAGGGTTTTGGGGGTGCTTCATTTCCACCTACGGATGTTGTGAAGGTAAATGACCTGATATATTTTTTACAGGTTTCTGGATTTACGAGTAAATCTTTAGTTCGGACTGACGGTACAGCAGATGGTACTTTTTCAATAGCTAATGTTTCTTTAAGAGCGCCAGCAGACATAAGTAATTTAACTAAACTTGGCGATACTGTTTTCTACACTGGTTTTGATAGTTCGGATTTGTTTCAATCGAAATTGTTCAAAATTGACCAAAATACCAATCAACCAGTTCAAGTTAAACAGGATATCAGTTCGGGAGGTGCAAATCCTCAAGATTTAACCGCTGTTGATAATACTTTGTTTTTTAGTGCAAATGCTAACTCTATTCAAGATAATCCAGATATAGAACTATGGAAAAGTGACGGTACTGATGCAGGAACAGTTGTAGTCAAAGATATTAATTCTACAGCTTCTTCGAGTCCCGATCTTTTCGCTGACGTTAACGGGACCCTATTTTTTAGCGCTGAGGATGGTAGCACTGGTAGAGAACTTTGGAAGAGTGATGGTACCGAAGCTGGTACGGTATTAATTAAAGATATAAATCCTGGTAGCGGCTCTTCAATTTCTCCTACTCCTGTTACTGCTCCTACGTCGAATTCGGGAAATAAATTTGCAGATGTTAACGGTACTTTTTATTTCGTAGCAGATGACGGAACGAATGGCAGTGAACTGTGGAAAAGTAACGGTACTGAAGCTGGCACGGTTTTAGTTAAAGATATTATTCAGGGAAGCGAAGGTTCAAATCCTAACAATTTAACTAATGTTAAGGGTACTTTGTTTTTCACCGTTAATGATGGAAGCAATGGGATTGAGCTATGGAAGAGTGACGGTAGCGAGTCTGGTACAACTTTAGTTAAAGATATTAACCCTGGTAGTAATTCTTCTAATCCGTCTAATCTGACAAATCTTGATGGAATTTTGTATTTTACAGCAGACGACGGTAGCAATGGAGTTGAGTTATGGAAGAGTAATGGTAGTGAGTCGGGTACGGTTTTAGTTGATGATATTAATCCTGGAAATGCTTCTTCAAATCCCAGTGATTTGACAGAATTTAACGGTGAACTTTATTTCAGCGCTGATGATGGTGTTAACGGTAGGGAACTTTGGGGTTTGACTGACGGTGGAGGGCAAACAAATCAAGGTTTAATTTTGGGTACAGATTCCAATGATTTTCTTGAAGGTACAGAACAAGATAATACAGATATTTTGTTTGAAGATTTTCCAGAAGGTGGAATAAACAGATTAATTACAGGAGTTGGCGATCGCCTATTTTTTGTTGGTGGAGTTGGAGGAAATCAGTTTTTCAGAGTATTTATCGGAGGTACTGATGGAACCCCCGATGGTACTTCAGAGCTTTTCTTCCTTTCGGGTAGTGGAAACGCAACTGGTTTCCCAAATGATGTTACTTCCATAGTCGATTTTGATAACTTGAATAGCAATTTAGCTTTTGTTACTGAAACCACAGAATTTAAGGATTTTGGTAGAAATATAGAATTAACGACTAGATTAACAATAAGTGATGGTACTGAGAGTGGTACGTCTGTAATTAAGACTTTTAATCCTGGAGAATCTACTAATGTAATAAGTGAAGTTGTTAATGTTGATGGAACTATATTTTTTGCTGCTGGTGGAAGCAGTGAAATCCCTGGTTCTAGAGGTGCTATCAATCAGCTATGGAAGAGTGATGGAACAACTGATGGTACAACTTTAGTTGAAACAATTAGTTTATCGGCTTCTGATATCGATACTCCTACTGTAAAAAATCTCACTGATATCAACGGAACTTTGTTTTTTAGTGGTTCAGAACTTTTCAAGAGTAACGGAACCTCTGAGGGTACAAATATAGTTAAAGATATAAACCCTGAAGCTGCTTCTAATCCCGATAAAATAACGGATGTCAACGGTATTGCTTTTTTCACTGCTGATGACGGAATTAACGGAACTGAGTTATGGAAGAGTGACGGTAGCGAGTCTGGTACGGTTTTAGTTAAAGATATTACTCCTGGAAGTCAAGCGAGTGAATTTGATAATTTGATTAACTTTAACGGTACTTTGTATTTCACCGTTAATGATGGAAGCAATGGGATAGAGCTATGGAAGAGTGACGGTAGCGAGTCTGGTACGGTTTTAGTTAAAGATATTAACCCTGGTGGGAATTCTTCTAATCCGCAGAATCTAACAGTTTTTCAAGATATCCTATATTTCACCGCAGACGACGGTAGCAATGGAGTTGAGTTATGGAAGAGTGATGGTAGTGAGTCGGGTACAGTTTTGGTTGGTGATATTAATCGTGGAAATGCTTCTTCAAATCCCGAAAATTTAACTGTAGTTGATGAACAATTTTATTTCAGCGCTGATGATGGGGTTAACGGTAGGGAACTTTGGGGTTTAACAGAAGGTGGAGGGCAAACAAATCAGGATTTAATTTTGGGTGGAGATTCTAACGATTTTCTCGAGGGCAAACTAAAAGATAATATTATCGATGGTTTGCAGGGTGACGATACTTTAGTTGGTGGAAGTGGTAAAGATATTTTTGTTTTATCTTCCGAATTTGGTAACGATGTAATTACCGATTTTACCCTTGGTGAAGATGAGATTATTAATGCCACAGATAGAATTGTTTTTACAACTGGGGTAGATGGTGATTCTTTGAAAGTTGCCTTTAGCAATACCGGTGACGTTTTGCAGGTAAATCTTAACGGTAACGAACAAGGTGAATTAGAAAATTACTTGTTGAATATTGGTAGCAATCAAGACTTACCTTATTAAGTTTTATTTATTGGTAAATCAAAAATGTTGATTTTCTCAAAATATTTTCTGTATTTGCGATAAAATTTCAGTTTGTACTAAAGGGCATCAGCCCTTATTTTTTTATTAGGACTTACGCAACCGGTATATTTTTATTGTAGGGTGCTGTGACACTTCAGTTAGTTTTAAACGTAGTAATAACTTTTGCAGTGTCACGCACCACTTAAGTCTTGTGACAATTGCGTAAGTCCTATTCATAATAAACTTGTTTTAGAACATAAGACGAATCAAATCTTCGTTTTATCTTTCTGAAATCACAAAATACAGTCATGAAGAAATTCAAAAGTATAATTTTAATTATATTAATATCATTATTATTTACTACTCTATCTCCGATTCTAACAAAACCTACATTTTCCAACCCTCCTCAAATAGAACATTTATTAGATAGAGGTAAAAAACTTTACGATGTGGGAAAATTTGAGGAAGCTATAGGTTTATTAAAGCAAGCGGTTTCAAGGTATCAGCTTAATGGAGATAAATTAAATCAAGCAGTGGCTTTAAGTAATATATCTTTGGCTTATCAAAAATTAGGACAATGGCAAAAAGCTGAGACAAATATTAATAATTCATTGCAATTATTAAGAAATTTACCTAAAAATATAACTTATGCTCAATCGTTAGACGTTAAAGGAAAGTTAGAATTTGAAAAAGGAGAATTTCAAAATTCAATCATAACTTGGGAAGAAGCTGCCAAAATTTATTCTCGCCTTGATTTACAACCAGCTTTAACTCAATCTCTGATTAATCAAGCTCAGGCAATGCAAGCTTTGGGGTTATTTATAAAAGCACAAAAGACTTTAATTTCTGTTCGAGAGAACTTGGATAAGCAACCAAATTCTGTTTTAAAATCTGTTGGATTGCGTAGCATCGGGGATGTTTTGCGAATTATCGGGAATGTAGATGAATCGAAAACAGTTTTGCTGCAAAGCTTGGATGTTGCATCTACACTAAAAGCAAATCAAGCAAAGAGTGAAGCTTTAGTTAGTCTGGGTAATACAGTTAGAGTTCAAGAAAATATAGGTTCTCAAACTTCAGCTATCAAGTATTATCAAGAAGCAGCGAATATTGCACCAATAAATTCCAATTTGCGCTTGCAAGCTCAATTAAATATTTTAAATTTGCTTGTGGGGATGGAAAATATAAATGCTGCAATGGAATTAATATCTCAAATAAGAACCGAAATTAAACAATTATCGCCCAATCGTAAATCTGTTTTTATATGTATAAATTTTGCCAAAGCATTAAAAAAAATTAAGCAAAAAACTAATATCGAAACAGTCTCATGGTTAGATATTGCTCAAGTATTATCTAATGCAGTCAAGCAAGCAGAAATAATCAAAGACAAACGAGCCTTGGCATATGCTCTAGGTAATCTTGGACAACTGTACGAACAAACCGAACAATTTGATGCAGCACGGAAGCTAACTCAAAAAGCGTTAAATATGGCTAATTCCGTTAGGGCAGAAGATATCAGCTACCAGTTCCAATGGCAAATGGGAAGATTGTATCGGCGAAAGGGAAATATCAAAAAAGCAATTAAATTTTACGATGCAGCATGGAACATTCTTAAGTCTTTGCGTAGCGATTTGGTTGCTGTGGATTCCAACGTGCAATTTTCCTTTCGCGAAAGTATAGAACCAGTTTACAGAGAATATGCCGATCTTCTTTTAAAGACTGCTAAAAACAAACAGCCAAGCAAACAAAAATTGATTGCGGCTCGCGAAGTAATTGAATCTCTACAGTTAGCACAAATAGATAATTTCTTTAATTCTGCTTGTTTTAATACTAAAGTTGTCCTTGACGATATAGTCGATCGGCAGAATTTAAAAACGGCTATAGTCTATCCAATTATTTTACCAGATAGACTAGAAGTTATTTTAAAATTACCATTATCATCTCTTGTTAGCTACTCTAATTTTATATCTCAAAAAGAAGTAGAAAAAACCATTCAAAAATTACGAACTGATATCGAGGAGCGTAAAATTGGAGCAGATAATCAAGCTGAGTTTCAAAAATTATATAGTTGGCTGCTTCAACCAGCAGAAAAATATCTAGAAAATAGCAACATAGAAACTTTAGTTTTTGTACTTGATGGTTCTTTACGTAATATTCCTCCTGCCGCTCTTCATGATGGAAGAAAATATTTGATAGAAAAATATACTGTTGCTGTTAGCCCTGGTTTACAACAATACGAATTAAAGCCACTGCAAAAAACGAGATTCAATGTTTTGACAGGTGGTTTAAGCGAAGAGCGTACTAATTTTCCTAAACTTGACTATGTTGAGCAGGAATTGCAGCAGATTAAATTCCACGTGTCTGATGCTAAAATACTTCTAAATGAAAAATTTACCAGTGATGCTGTTGAAAAACAGGTAAATAAGAAAACTTATCCTATAGTTCACTTAGCAACTCACGGTCAATTCAGTTCTAATTCAGATGAAACATTTCTGTTAGCATACGATGGGCGAATTAAAGTCAAGGAACTCAGTCGATGGCTTCACGATAGAAGAGAAAATCTTCCCCAACCTATAGAATTGCTGGTTTTAAGTGCTTGTGAAACAGCTACTGGAGATAATGAAGCTGCGTTAGGACTTGCTGGCGTTGCGATTCAAGCAGGTGCTAGAAGTACTGTAGCATCTTTATGGGCTTTAAATGATGCTTCTACTGCTGAATTAATGAATCACTTTTATCACCAGTTAACTAAGCCTAATATAGCTAAAGCACAAGCTCTACGTCATGCTCAATTAAGTTTGTTAAAGAATGAAGAATACAGTATTCCTTACTTTTGGGCACCTTATGTTCTAATAGGTAATTGGCTTTAAGGTAATTAGTAATTAGTAATTAGTAATTGATAAGAAAAATATTTGCAAGTTTGGGGTGTTGAATATGTCTATCTTTACTATCAGTCAAAGTTTTTGCAATCGATTATCTTGGGCAAGCTTAATAAGTTTGGGTATGGTTTTCGCTTCACAAAAAGAAGCAGTTTTGGCTCAAGTCAGTTCTGATACAACTTTATTAAACAATTCTCAAATTAATCAACAAGGAAATACTTATAATATTACCGGTGGTACGGAAGCTGGTAATAATCTTTTTCATAGTTTTGATAAATTTTCTGTTCCTGGTGGTAGTGAAGCATATTTCAATAATAATATTAATATCCAAAATATTTTTTCTAGGGTAACAGGAAATTCAATTTCTGAAATTAATGGTTTGATTCGTGCTAACGGTACGGCAAATTTATTTTTGATGAATCCTAACGGTATTGTATTTGGTGAAAATGCCAAACTCAATATTGGTGGTTCGTTTATCGCAACTACGGCTGAAGCTTTTAAGTTTAGTGATGGCAAGGAATTTAGTGCTATAAATCCTCAAGATAAACCCCTATTAACGGTTAACCTTCCTTTAGGTTTGCAGTATGGCAAAAAGCAAAATGCAAGCATGACAAATTTAGGTAAATTAACTGTTAATAATGGCAGAAATATCACACTTATCGGTAATAGTTTTGAAAATCGAGGTAATTTAACAGCTAATAACGGACAAATATCTATAGCAGCGATCGCTAATGAAGGTTTTGCTAATTTAGGGGCATCTGGAGAATTATTGAGTTTATCATCTCAATCAGTAGATACTATTGATAGTGATACAAGTAGTATTGGTAATGCGATTAATCGAGGTAGCATTAATACATCTAACTTGCAATCGGGCAATGGTGGAAAAATAACTGTATTGGGAGCAAAAATAGGTTTATTAGAAAACTCATTGCTTAATACTTCAGGAAGTACAGGCGGCGGTGAAGTAATAATCGGCAATAGCAATACGAATGCAACTTATATAGGACAAAATGCATTGATCGATGCTGATGCTTTGAATACGGGTGATGGCGGTAATATTACCGTACTAGCAACAGAATCAACTCGCGCTTATGGAAGATTTACCGCTAGAGGTGGTTTAAATAATGGTAATGGGGGTTTTGTCAGCACAACTGGAATAAATTTTTTAGATGTTAAAGATATAACCGTTGATACTAATGCGAATAATGGCTTAAATGGTAATTGGTTGGTTGGCACTGGTAATATATTTCTTGATTCGCAAGATAGTTTTAACCGCAGTTTCAATAATTTTACTAATTTCCCAACTACAAACAGTAGCAGCGTACTAGATATTTCTACCATCAAAAAAAATTTGGATGCGGGAAACAGTATAACCATTGCAGCAACTAAGACTGATAATCAGCAAGGAAATATTAAGGCTGACGAAATTAATTTTAAAATACTGAATAATACTCCAGTTTTGCTAACTCTTCAAGCAGACAATGATATTGCTCTTACAAGAGGTAATATCCAATCGGAAAATCACCATTTAGGTACGGTATTTCAAGCCGATAGCGATAACAACGGCAAGGGTAATATTAATTTTGGTCAAGGTTTTAAAAAAAGCTTTGAGATTGACACCAAAGGAGGAATATTTGAAGCATCGGCAGTTTCCATTTTATTAAATGGTGCCGAGATTATGAGTAAAGATACCAGTGCAAATATATCGGAACAAATGGCGATCGCCACACCAGGGAAAGAGGTTTTGAGCAGCAGTGGCATTATGAAAGAAAAAGCTGGTGTTGGTAATTTCGGCGATATTAATATAAATGCTGATGACTCTATTGTATTAAGAAGTAGTGGCATTGTTAAACAAACTGAGAATGCGAGAAATATTGGCGATATAAATCTCAAAGCCAATTCACTTTCGATTAATCAAGGTGGAATCGACAATAAAACAACCGCAAATAGTAATGTAAATGCTGGAAAAATTAATATAGAAGTAAATTCTTTGTTAGTAAAACTAGGAGGAATAACTAACGAAACCAAAGGTAATGGCAACAGTGGATTAATAAAAATTGAAGCTGATAAATTTGATTTAGATACTGGCATAATTCAAAACATTACTACAGGTAATGGTAATGCGAACGATATTATTGTTAATGCTAATTCAGTCGCACTAAAAAATGGGATTGTAATTACCAGTAATCAAATAGATGGCAATACAGGAAATATCGCAATCAACGCAAGCAAAGATATTTCTCTAATAGATGGTTCGGTTTTAGGACAAAATAATGGTGTCGGCGATGGTGGTGAAATTAATATAAAAACTGATTCTCTTTCTCTTCAAGGAGCAATTAATAACAATAGCAGTGGAAATGGAGACGCTGGTAATATCAATGTGACAGTAAATGATTTATTTATAAAGGGTGGAACAATAAGTAGTGAAACTAAAGGTAATGGTCGCAGTGGATTGGTAAAAATTGAAGCAAATACATTGGATTTAACCGGTAGCATTATTCAAAGCTTTACAACAGGCAGTGGCGATGCTAAAGATGTTGCAATAAACACTGGCACTGCTTCATTTAAAGATAGTGGTTTATCTACAACAACTAGAGGAAATGGTGATGCTGGGAATATTTTTCTAAATGCAGATGGTCAGATTTTGTTAGGAAAAGATAGTTTTCTCAACAGTGGCTCTAGTGCGTCTGGTAATAGTGGTGAAATTACTGTAAATTCTGGTTCTTTGATATTAGAGGATGCCAGAATTGGTTCTAATACTGATAATACAAACGAATCTAATTCTTTAGCTAATGCAGGAGATATTGATATCAGCGCTGATGCAATTTTATTACAAAATAATAGCACTATAGCTAGCATTACTTTTAATAACAGAAATGCAGGAGAAATTAGACTTCAAGCCGATAAGATAACTTTGAAGAATAGTAGCAATATTGTTACTAAAACGACAAGATATTCCACTGGCGATGCAGGAAAAATTGTAGTTGAAGCTGATTCTATCCTTTTTGAAAACGAACTTCAATTTATTGATGACAACCCCAAGAAAATTAATAGTTTAAGCAGCAACACTGAAGGTAGAGGTAATGCTGGAACTATAGAAATTACAGCAGATAAAATAATTTTACGAAATAAAGGTGGAATTGGTATCGATACCGAAAGTGAAGGAGATGCAGGTAAACTAATCTTAAAAACATCTTTGCTGCAATTAGAAAACTCTCGTATTGAAGATAATGCAGGTATAGACAGCAGCTCTACAGGTTCTGGAAAAGCTGGAGAACTTAATATTACTGCCGAAAAAATTGTATTAGACAATAGCGATATTAAAGCTCAAACCGAATCTGGAAAAGGTGGAAATATCAATTTAAGCTTAGCAGAGCTTTTGTTATTACGCGATAATAGCTTGATTTCAACTGAAGCTGGAAGTTTGGGTGGTGGCAGCGGTGGCAATATTACTATAGATGCTCCTGATGGTTTTATAGTCGCCGTTCCGAATCAAAATAGCGATATAACAGCTAATGCCTTCGACGGTAAAGGTGGCAATATTAAAATTACTGCTGCTGGTATATTCGGAATTAAGTTCCGTGAAGAACTAACTTCAACAACCAATGATATTAATGCCAGTTCCGAGTTAGGTATAGATGGTAATGTCGAAATTAATACTCCCGATTTAACTTCAGAGAATGAATTATCTGAGTTACCATCTATACCTATTAGCTCTGAATTAGCTCAAGGTTGCTATAGTCCTGGTTATGCTCAAAACCAATTTTTTATACTAGGGCGTGGTGGTTTACCCCCCAAACCTGAAGATATTTTTACACCTTCGGCAGTGCGAGTTGAGTGGTTAAATCCCCAATCAAATATAAACAGTTTGCCAAATAGAAATATTGACATTGCAAGAACTAGAAAAAAACCAGAACGTATTGTAGAAGCTACAGGCTGGATATTAAATGAAAAAGGCGAAATCATATTTACAGCCGATGCGCCTGTTACAGCTACAGGAGATAATTCCATACAATCGAATAGCTGCGAATTAGTAAGGGGAATAGACAAATAAATCAACTAATTTTCTTTTTTTTCGTAGAAAGTCCCATTGACTTCAGCAAGCGAGTAACGTGATAGTTACTAACTCTTATTTCTAGCTCTTTTTCTAAATGTTTATTGAGCCATTGTGCAGTCCAACGCTCAAATGCATAACCATAATCTCGTGGACTAGTGGTTACAAGTTCTTTCAAACGTTGAATATACTGTTCGTTGACAATTTTTGGTCTTCCTACAGGGGAATCATTCCACTTATAAAATTGACCTGCCTTGGCGATGGAAATCCAGTATCTTGCAGCTTCTTGAGAACAACCTAGTTTTTTACATATTTGTGTTTGAGATTCACCCGCATCTGCTAGAAGGATAATATGAATTCGACGACGGAATTCAGGACGTAAATTGTTTTCGAGGTTTTTTTGTAATAACTGACGCTGGTAAGGTGTTAAGTACAAACTCTGAACGACTTTCATTGTTCTTCCCTGGAATACTTTTATCTGACATCTAGTTTTATTGGAACTTTTTATGTAATAAATATGACGAATATTGCAGTTTCGCAAGTAGATTTGCACGGGCGGGATGCCCGCTAGAGCTTTTAATGTAAAACTGCATATCTTGACACATAAAGTCTCAACTAAACCAAAATTCCATTGTTTTTACTAAATGTCCTTAATTAGTTACTGCGTCGTTCAAGCAGCTTTTTCGCTAGCAATAAGTTAAAAAAACTCTTTCTTCATCGAAACTTTATATTATTACAGTTCATTAAATATTATCTATAAGGTAATTTAATGACAACTATAGAATACATTGTAAAAAAAATAAATTGAAGCGTGATTGTAGTTCTAAGCAACAATACAAAGTTTCAAATAATTTGATTCGGCTATAAACATCTTTTGGGTGCATCACCTCTTAACGATAATTTTGATATGCCTTATTCAAGGCTAATGTATACCTATAAGAGGTTAGCTAGAAGTTCTTCATAGCAATTCAATTTTAATGAGAGCTAAATAATAAAATATTCGCTGAAACTATTTTTTCCCAAAGCTATTTTGATACTAAACCTTTCCCCCGGTTCGCCTGTCAAATCTAACTGAATATGCTGATTAGACTGTTCGGTTTTGGTATCTAAAATTGCTTGATTGTACTCATCAAGAAGGATTATTTGCAGGTTAGCAGGTAAATAGTTTTGATTTGAATGGGGCTTGAGTTCTATAAGAATATTAGTATTCGATCTAGATTCTGGGGTAACAGTGATAAATAAAGCAACTAACTGTGTTTTATCGCCTAGATTTATCAGTTTGCAGCGCTGATAATGACTTACCTTAGACTTACTTCTGAAAGCAACCGCAGGCTGATTGATTTGCGAACCTAAAACGGTTTCAACTGTCTCCCAACCATTTTCAAATATATTTTGCAGCCATTGACTCAAATTGACTAATGGCTTGAGTTTGTAAAGATATGAAGGTAAATATTCAATTGAAATTAGATTATGCAGGGGTAAATATTCTATTGCTAATTCGTCGGATGTAAATCCTTTTAATATCGCTTCATTTTGTTCCTCGTCAATTTCTACGATTACGCAGCCAATTCTTTTTAAACCCGCTAATGAAGGAATATGGCATTTAGAGGCTCCTTTTTTGACTGCACGGCATTCTAAACTTCCTTTACCAGTTATCCATAAATCTGCTACGTCTTCAATTAAACGTATCGAAGAGTTCCAACTATCTCCTGCGGTGATATTAGTAGAAATACCAATTATACGCAAATAGTTGTTCACAGCACATATGGCAATGGTATTAAGATAAACTTGTCGTGCCTTCTGGGATGTTGGATTTGGCTGCTCGTTAGCAAATTGCCGCGCTATATGTAAAATATCTGATGTTAGCGGTATCGGAATAGACCAATCCTCATCCGAAAATTGGTTGTTTTTATTCATGGCACTTGTTGTTAGGTAGTTTAGCGCTATTGGAAACAATAGCTGATTTATCTATGTAACCTTGAGATAAACCGAATTCACGGAGTAGAGGTAAGCATTTACGGTTATAAAATTTGGGTAAATCTTGAGTCTCTTTCGGATTTAGGTTGAATTCTGCGGCTATAGTCTGCCAAGAAGGTATATCTGGAGGAAGCCGCCTTAAAATTAAAGCTTGAGCGTTAATTTCGGGACGTTTGCGGAAGCAAATATTGCGTAATCGTTTGTCTGGATCTTGCTGTACCCATAAGATAGTTTTGCGCCAAATTTCCATAGCTGGCTGGATATCTGGGGAAGCTATATCATCTATAGGGTTGTTCGTTACTCCCTCTTCTGTTGGTTTAGCTATTAAAAATCGTCGTAGTTGTCTATTTTTTCCATCCCTCATTCTTCTTAATCGCTTTTTAAGTTCATCATCAAGCCAAACAATTACAGTATTAATATCGGGATTGTATTCTTCTGGATGCTGACAGCAATATTCCCACATTTCTTGGAGAGCATCATTATAGTACGATGTACGCTCTTTCCAAAGCTTGCCAGATTTGATTACTAATAGATATACCTTAGCCAAGACTTGCTGACGCTCCAAACTTTGGGGTGGATATTTACAGGCTGTAGCAATAAGCTGACGGAGTTTTAAATCTAGCTCTTTCATAAATTGATATACGAAAATGTTTTACATTACCCTCAATATTATTAAGAGTCTGTAATGACACTTGATAAAATTACACTTTCGTATAGTATTATTCCGCGCTAGCTAAAGGAATCATATCTATAATGGACTCTTTATTTTCCTCACTATGTGCTTGCTTTAGTTAGTTACTACGATTTACGAACAGGTTTTTCGCAGATTACGGTTAATGTTTTTTTTGCAACCCCAGATTTTTCATCCCTAAAATCCGCTAAACCTCAAATTTTGCCGTTTTTATCTCCGTATGCCATTTGTTGGCGCTGTCAGCCCAACTACGAACCTAACAGTTAAATCTAAAGTTAATTTTCATATCTGTATTTAATTTGCGAAATTTATGTTTTTGTGGCGTAGTAAATACTTAGTATTACCTGTATATCATTGAAGACTTAAATTTATTAATCAATATAACTCGATACAGGTTTTACATTATGCTCTTATAGTTTCACCGAAATATATTAATTGTAATTGTAGGAAAAAAGCATCTGCTCTGATTTTTATTGATTCTGGGGCATATTCGGGTTATTTAAAGCAATATATTGTCCAAAGCTCTCTCAAATATGCCCTAAAACTTCAACTGTTAAAAATTGGGAAAAATCTACTGCTTAATTATAAGCATAACTGAATAATTCGTCTTAAATTAAAGCAAAGATGATTTTTTAGTTCTTCAGGAATGACCGCAATTGTCATAATGTCTTGGTGCGTGATACCTAAAAAGACATTTGCTATAAGTAGGGGGACTATAGCCGAGCAGTATTCTCCCTTTTTGCCTTTCTTACTAGAAAAACATGCCTGCGGCCATTCCTATTTTTAAAGCTGCTAAAAAACCAAATTAAACTAAATATGCCTAAAAACACGACTTAATTAGATATCTAATCTTTTTTAAACAGAAAACAGAAGGAGGTTTAATCAATGTTAACTAAAGTGTCAGAACGAAAAATGCACGTCATTCGATGGATAATTGTTATTGGATGGTTGCTACTGATTTTATCTTTGTTTTATGACCCCATCACAGAGAATTGGACAAACTCTAATAACTTGTTTTCACCTTTTCGAGACTCTCTTCGATGCGTCTTAGTTCAAGGACAATGTTTATCTGAAAAGCCTTATCCAATTGGAGCTAGAGTTTTCTGGGGTATGGTTATTCCCAGCGCGATCGCAATTTTACTAGTTTTCGGACATGAAACTTGGCGGCGTATTTGCCCGTTATACTTCTTATCCCAAATTCCTCGTGCTTTAGGATTAAAACCACTATTCAACATTGAAAAAAATCGCTGGTTGGTTCAAAACCACTTTTACTTACAGTTCGCTTTATTATTTATTGGCTTAAATTCACGAATATTATTTATTAATTCAGCCAGGTTAGTTCTGGGTATCTTTTTACTCTCAGTTATTTTATTAGCTATAACCGTAGTTTTTCTTTATGGAGGTCGTAGTTGGTGCCATTATGTCTGTCCATTCGGAATAGTACAGATTGTGTTTACAGGGCCGAAAGGTTTGTTAGGAAGTAATGCTTCATCTGCTATGCCTGGTATGATTACGCAATCTATGTGCAGAACTGTAGATGCAAAAACTGGGGAAGAAACAAGTGCTTGTATTGGTTGTAAGTCTGCTTGTTTTGATATCGATGCAGAAAAAGCTTATTGGCAAGATTTGCGAACTCCGGGAAGGAAATTGGTTCAATACGGCTATTTAGGATTAGTTATTAGCTATTTTGTCTACTATCGTTTATATGCTGGTAATTTCGACTATTACTTTTCTGGTGCTTGGACTCATGAGGAAAATCAGCTAGCGACTCTTTGGAAACCAGGATTTTATCTTTTTGAGCAAGCAATTAATATACCAAAGATTGCTGCGGTTCCTTTAACTTTTTTTATAGGTGTTACTATCACTTATTGGATTTGTCGAAAATTTGAAAAACTTTTTACTGCTTATTTAAAACGAAAGCAGCCTCAAATAAGTTATCAGCAGGTTTTACATCGATTTTTTTCGCTATGTACTTTTTTAGCTTTTAACTGCTTTTTTATATATGGAGGCCGACCAGAAATAATTAGATTACCTAATAGCTTACAATTACTGTTCAATGCTGTTGTAGTATTTGTCAGTGCTTTTTGGATAATTAAAGCTTGGAATCATAGTGAAGAAAAGTACAATAAAGATAGTTTAGCCCATAGTTTTCGTCGGCAAATCGAGAAGTTACCAGTGGATATATCTTCACTGATAAATCAACGTTCTTTAAATGATTTGACATCTGATGAGTTATTTTTACTTGCATCTGTGATACCAAAATATAGAGATAAAGAACGTTGGCAAATTTATAAGTCTATATTTGAAGATGGTTTATCTAAAAGTAATTTTACTGCGGAAATTAGCTTGCAATCTTTAAGTGAAATACGAATGCATTTAGGGTTAAATGAAGAGGCGCATTATTCCATTTTGTCGCAAATTGCCCAGGAAAAGCCAGAGCTATTATATAAAACTCAATATCAAACTAAATCCTCTCAGACTAAAGAATCATCTACTAATCATAATGAAAAATATTCGGAAGCAGACCAGCCAACAATAATTAGACGCAAGCGATATTAGTATTAGTTAATTATAGATTGTGGAATGTAGCTGAAATTATTATGGTTTTCGATTGAATAGATAATTACAAGCAAAATTTAAGTAAGTCGGCACGAATCAACCAGGCAATATCACAAAATATAAGTTCTCCTAAAACCCTTCTCTCTACTTACTATTTATTACTTACTACTCGCTACTTTCTACTTTCTAATAGATAACCTTTTTAAGTAACAATACTACGGTTAAAATGATGAAAATTAAAGCATTCAATTATATTACTGGTTATTTTCAGGAAAAGCTGATTGAACTTACAGAAGAAAATCCATCCAAATTTTTAATTGGAAGACACCCAAATTGCGATTTTGTTCTTAATAGTCCTGAAGTAAGTCGGATACACGGCATAATTTTGTATCAAGAAAATGAATATTATTATATTGACCTTGCAAGTACAGATGGTTCTAAAATTAACAATATAGAGGTAACTGTAAACGAAAGTATTTTATTACAGTTAGGTGACATTATTCGTATTGGCGACTTTATTGTTTTGTTTGAAAGTGAAAAACTACTGTCACAGTCGGATAGCGAGCTTTTCTTTAGTGCAGAAACATCGATTATTCCGAATACAAATCAGCAACGTGAAACCGAACTTACAGTTAAATGCTGTGACATAATTGAAGAAACTGACGATGTAAAAACATTCCGTTTAGTTGCCGATCCACCGATTCTATTTAATGATGTATCCTTTAATTACAAGCCCGGACAGTTTGTGATATTGAACTTAGAAATTGGAGGCAAACAAGTCAAACGTCCTTATTCTATTTCTTCAAGCCCTTCACGACCTTATAATTTAGAAATAACAGTGAAGCGGGTTTGGGCACCGCAAAATCAACCATACTTATCTCCAGGGTTAGTTTCTAACTGGTTACACGATTACTTCAAAGTCGGGGATAAAATCAAAATCAGCCCCCCGATAGGTGATTTTAACTACTTTGAAAATTCTCACAAGAAACTTTTATTTATTAGTGCTGGTAGCGGAATTACACCTTTGATGTCGATGTCTCGCTGGCTTTGCGATACTAATGCAAATATTTCAGTAATTTTCGTTTATAGCGCTCGCACTCAACAAGATATTATTTTTCGAGAAGAGTTAGAGTTGATGGCTGCGAAATATTCTAATTTTAAATTAGCGATTAATCTAACCGGCAAAGAATTTGATTTAAATTGGACTGGTTATAAAGGCAGATTAAATGAGACAATGCTCTTAGAAATAGCCCCCGATTTAATAGAGCGTGTCGCTTATGTTTGCGGCTCCGAAAGTTTTCTTGAGAGCGTTCAAAGCATGTTAGGAAAACTCAAATTTCCCATGCATAATTTCTATCAAGAGAGTTTTGGTTTCTCTAAAGATGAAAAAACAGCTTCAATACCTGATTCTCAGGCAATTGTAGTTTTTAGTAAATCCGAACAGGAGGTCATTTGCGATGCGAATGAAACTATTTTAGAAGCCGCCCAAAGAGAAGCTATTAGTCTTCCTTACGGTTGCCAGATGGGGGTTTGCGGACAATGTAAACTACGCAAAGTATCTGGAAAGGTTAATTACGAGAAGGACTTTGGATGCGATGATGATTATGTTCTTACCTGTGTGGCTAAAGTTGCTGAGAATGTAGTAATTGAAGGGTAAAACAGTTAACAGTTAACAGTTCCTTTTGGCTTATGGTGGGGGATGAGGCTCTCGTCAGCAAAGCCTTCTAGCAATTGGTGGGGCACCCGGTACCTGGGTGATACAACTGATAACTGTAAAAATTAGGCTTCCCCAACTTGCAGCAAGTGTCCGGGTTTTAGATTTTGGAGCCAATGATTAATGTTTTCAAGTAAAAACATTTCAATTATGGAAAAAATCTTTATATCATATGCGAAATCCAAAATTGAATGAGTTATGAGAAAGTTAGTACTACTTAAGCTCGATGGTGATTTGCTTTCAGGAGTGCGGGCAACATTGGAAATTGGATGCGAAGGAGCGCATTTAACTACACAAGTTGCCTGTAATCTACCTGCAATTCCGCAGATGGTAAACGCAATTGATGAATGGTACTCCCTTTATGAAAATAACGGCGAATTAAACCGCATCAAAGTTAATAAAATTGTTTACGGCTCCTTATCCGAAAACAGAAAAAACTGTCAGAAAAAAGCCTGTGAGTTGCGTAATTACCTGAATCAATGGCTTTTGAACGAGTCATTTCGACCAATTCGTGAGAAATGGCTGAAATATTTGATGCCATCTGATGAAATACGAGTACTGATTAATACTAATAATGTACAGCTGAAAAAACTTCCTTGGCATCTATGGGATTTAGTCGATCGCGATTATCCCAAAGCTGAAATTACTTTGAGTGCTTATAATTCAGAGCAGATAGATATACCGCAAACATCTATCTCTGGAAGGAAAGTAAAGATTTTAGCGATTTTGGGTAACAGTGACGGAATTGATGTCAAACAAGACAGACAGCTATTAGAGAATTTGAAAAATGCAGATACAACTTTTTTAGTACAGCCTCGAAGACAAGATATTAACGAACAGCTATGGAACCAAAATTGGAATATTTTATTTTTTGCAGGTCATACTCAAACCGAAGGTGATACAGGTAGGATATACATTAATCAAGAAGATAGTTTAACTGTTACCGAACTCAGATATGCTTTGAAAAATGCTGCTAGTAACGGTTTGCAGTTAGCAATTTTTAATTCTTGCGATGGATTGGGTTTAGTCACCGAACTACAGGATTTGCATATCGGGCAAATTATCATAATGAAGGAACCGGTTCCAGATTTTGTTGCTCAACAATTCTTAAAATACTTTTTGACAACTTTTTCGGCTGGGGAGTCAATATATATTGCAGTTCGCACGGCTAGAGAAAAATTGCAAGGATTAGAAGCAGAATATCCCGGTGCTAGCTGGTTGCCTATAATATGCGAACATCCGACAGTTAAACCGATGCAGTGGAAGCAATCCATTGATTCTCCTAAAAACAGCTTGAGAACAATGGTTTTAGCTAGTATGTTAATTACAAGTTTAATTTTGGGAATTCGGGGACTAGGTTTTCTGCAAAAATGGGAATTGCAAACTTATGATTTTTTGATGCGATCGCGTCCAGATGAAGGTCCTTCTGAAAGGTTGTTAGTTGTAGGAATAAGGGAAACAGATTTTCAGTTACCCGAACAAAAAGATAGAAAAGGCTCCTTAGCAGATACTGCACTACATAAATTGTTATTAAAGCTAGAACCCCATCAGCCTAGAGTCATTGGATTAGATATCTTTCGTGATTTTCCGGTAAGCTCCCAAAAACAAACATTAAAAACTAAATTATTAAACAGCGATCGCTTCTTCGCAATATGCCATGTAGGGGAACCAAATGAAAATTATCCAGGTATCGCGCCTCCACCGGAAGTACCCGAAGAGCGTCTGGGCTTTAGTAATGTTCTTCTAGATGATGATGGTATTTTGCGCCGCTACATTCTATCAATGGATGTACCGATTAGTTCAAATTGTCCTACTACTTGGTCTTTCGGTTTTCAATTAGCATTACATTATTTAAAAGACGAAAAAATTAAACCCGAATTTAGACAAGGTAACTGGCATTTAGGTGATGTTGTTTTTTCACGTTTAAGTCAGCACAATGGTGGTTACCAAAAAGCAGATACTTGGGGAAATCAGATATTGCTTAACTATCGTTCTTATCGTTCCCCCAATCAAATTACTAACATTGTTTCTCTCAAAGATGTTTTAGCAGGTAAAGT
Organism: Rivularia sp. MS3; assembly: GCA_019192545.1. Taxonomy (GTDB): domain Bacteria; phylum Cyanobacteriota; class Cyanobacteriia; order Cyanobacteriales; family Nostocaceae; genus Rivularia. The sequence continues at coordinate 23,158 of JAHCMI010000031.1, forward strand.
TACGCCAGAACAAATTAAAGACAAAATTATTATTATTGGTGTAATTACCTCAACTTCTAGCGACCATTTTCGCACTCCCTACAGCGATAAATTACCACTATCCGACCAGTATACTCCCGGAGCCATAGTACACGCTCAAGCAGTTAGTCAAATACTGAATGCAGTGTTAGATAAACGTCCTTTGCTATCACCAACATCACTATGGTTAGAAATATTATGGATTTGGTGTTGGGCTTGTTTGGGAGGGTGCTTAGCTGTGCGAATCCATTCGTTACGTTTATTAGTAGGTGCAACTTTAATAACCATTTTGATTATGTACGGAGTTGGTTTTTTCATATTTATTAATGGTGTTTGGTTGCCGATTATTCCATCAAAGCTAAGTTTGCTATCAACTACAGGATTTTTATTAATTATTTATAAATATAAGCCACAGCTAGGATTTTGACGGATCTGCAACTTATGGCTGATACCGCTGGATATAAAATATTTATACAATATTTACGAATAACTTTTGGTTGATACTATATAGCGCTACTCTAAGGTCAGGGGTTAAAGGTCAAAGGTCAAAGGTCAAAGGTTTATAGATTAAGGGGACTGTAAAATTATTTGTGTGATTGCCTTAGCACAGCGTCTCCCGGAGAAAGATAAAAATCTTAAAGTGTTGCGGTTGCTTCGTTTCACTTGGTTACACTCGCAAGAGCAAATGCACAATTAATTTTGCCGAATTACTTATAGGTTTGAGCCTTTATTAATTTCCTAATCTGATTGCATAATACTATAAATTAAATTCAATCAAAATTTATAAAAAATAATTAGAGATTTTTATTACATAGTATGTCAAATTTATATCTAAAATGCTTAAACTAAAATATTACCAACTACTGAAACTTTCATTTATTGTAAATTTAATATTTATAAGTTCCCTACCGGCAAAGGCTGAAATAATTAATTCATCAACAAAAAGACAGCAAAATAATCCATCTCAAATAAATCATAAAAAACCCAAAAGCAGGAGAAATATTAAGAATAATATAAATCGTCGCCATCGACAAACATCCCGTAATAGTAAACCGCGTCAAAATTTTTTATATTTTAGACAACCTCAAAGGCAAGGAACACCACAAGGAACAAAACCGGCAGGAAGTCGTAATAGTTGTTATGTCGCAGAAAAAACCCCCCTGAGCGTGTTAGTACCTCTAACCAAAAAAACAGATGGAAGAGAATTGCGTTGGGGTTTGACAACAAAAGCTAATCCGACATTTTGGTTTTACGTTCCTTATAAATTAAGTTCTATAAGTAATGCTAAATTTTCTTTACGCAGTCGGCAAAATAAAACAATTTACGAAAAAAACATACAGCTAACCAATACACCCGGAATCATAGGCATTTCTCTTGAAGCTGATTTAACACCTTTAAAAGTTGGTGAATGGTATCAATATTATTTATTTATGGATATTGATTGTAGTTACAATCGAAAATCTCGTAAAGAATTTGCCAGAGCATGGGTAAAAAGAGAAGCAATTGCTTCTGGTTTTGAACAGCAGTTAAAAAGATTATCGCTACGTCAACGAGGATTGTTTTACGCCAAAAATGGTATTTGGTACGATGCGATGGTGGCTTTTGCCGGGATAAAACACGGTACCGGTAAGAATATCGAATGGAATCAAATGCTGGAGCTAATTGGTTTAGAGGAAATTTCTCAGGAACCATTTATCAATTGCTGCGAGAGTTCTTTAGTTAAGAAAAAAACCCGCAGCTAGTATTCGTTTTCAATAAATATGATGGGTTAGGGCGAGCAGGGGGAGCAGAGGGAGCGGAGGGGCAGGGGGAGTAATAATAAAACTCTCTTTTATAAACCCGTCAAAATTAATGAAACAGACCACTAGAAGGTAGGTTGAGTTGAACACAGAGAAACCCAACACCCGAGTTGGGTTTCTCTGTGTTCAACTCAACCTACGAGAAGTCTTATCAAGTCATTAAAATTGATGGGTTTGTAGTTGCGCTTCAGCGCCGAATATTTGGCGCTGAAGCGCAACTACGAACCTTTTTACCTTTCATAACTTATGTGGTAAACCATTAGTGATTTGGGCGCTCAAACTATTTGCCTAGAGTAATAGTAGCGACATCAAAAGGTGCCAATCTTTTCAGGTTTCCTGTTTCTTTATCCAAAAGATGTAGAAATTTAGGAGTTTCATATCTCCTACCGCCTAAAGCATATAGTTGATTGTTTTTAGCACAAACAAAACCGCTAAAACCATTGTTCCAAACTTTACCTTCAAAGGTTACTGGAATTGTCTTTCCTGTGGTGATATTTACTAAACTTGTGTCACCCTGAAAGTCCGTTAGAAATGCATAGCTATTGCCATCGTCGCATACAACTACATTTTTGTATTGTTTATCTGAAGGTAGTTCTCTAGGCAGTTCTAAAGTAGGAATGTTTTCTGCTTCTAATTTATCTGCTTGTGCAACCAAGCGGTTTAACTGTAGTTTTTCAGCAGATATATTGTTGTTCGATTTTAATCTTCTTCTAGTAGGTATTTTAGTAGGTGCGGTTCTCTTTCTAACGGCTCCACTTTCAGCTTCTACATCAACAATTTTTCTGCTTCCGGTTCCGTTTTCGTTTTTAACAACTCCAGCGATAGAACCATCTGGCAATTCAATTAAATCCAGTGATTCATCCTTAGCAACTCCAGATACTTCTTTTGTTTCTACAGAATTATCTTTAAGAGTTATTAAACGATTGGAAGCGTTTTTTTCTGCCGCAATGTTAGCAGTGGCAACTACTAAAGTACCGGTTTTAGAAACCGCAAAACCGCTTACAAATTCACCTCTTTCTAAAATCGGTTGAGTTGTTGTTAGTGTTTTAGTTTGCCCGTTAGCAACATTAAAAGACTGAATAACCACTGGCTTTCTAGGATTGTTATCGTTTTCTAAAATAGAATCCTCTGCCGCGTCCGATTCAGCTACATCATCTGCATCTACACTGTTTGCGCTATCGCTACTAACGGTACCAGAGCTTATACCTAAAATTAAAACCCCTGGAGATTGAGCAACAGTTTTACCAATCAAACTACTAATGGCTACTGTGGCACCTGACGCGATCGCAATCTGACCAAAACGTCTTCGCGAAATCAATTCCATATATAACTCCTGTTAATTAATGTTGGGAATTGCTAATTGGGCATTGGGAATTAAGAATAATTATTTATTCTCCCCTCTCTCCCTCTTCCTTCTCGAATCTTCTACTTTTTAACCTTTACCCATTTAGCTACTGAGGGTACGTTATTGTTATCAACAATTGTGAGCATGTACCATCCAGGAGGAGCAAGGTTACGGTTGCTAGTCAAATCGACTGTTAAGGAATTACCCGTACTTGAATTAATTGGTACATCTACTAATCGCTGTTCATTTTCCAAACCGTGAGTGGTAGCCATCGGTCTAATTAAGTTCACCCATTTAATATCACCGGCTTGGGGTGTTTCAATAGTGAATGATGCTCCCCATGAAGCTTTACTAGGAGCTTGATTAATTACCGGTCTATTTGCTGCAATGTAGTCTGGAGAGTAAATTTCTATACGGAACTCAACAGAGCCACGGAAGGGATTTCCTCCGGCTGTCAGAACTCGACCATCTGGTAATAATAGCGCTACTGAATGGTATACACGACCGTTGATGCTCGGGTCTTCTACTTCCGTCCAAGTATCTGTAGCCGGGTCGTAAATTTCTGCCGGTAAGTCTGATTTTCCTATATCTTCATTGCCACCACTACCGTTACAAACAAATACAGTTCGGTTAGGTAATATTACAGCGTTGTGGTGCATCCGAGCATTATTCAAAGATGCTGCTGGCTGATAGCTGGGATTACTAGACTTTAAATCGATAATATTAACTCTGGCAGTTGTACCACCACCTCCTCCTCCAGCAATCATTACTTTTTGGTCTTGGGCTGGAGGTAACAATACGCTGGCTGCTTGATTGCCTTTACCCGAATCCTGCAATCCACCTACAGGTTGTTCTCCAATTTGGTCGGAGAAATCTTTCGGTAAAGTGATAATTCGCGGTGAAACTCCTCTGTTGCCTCCTAACTGTGCCCCTGAATAAAACAATTTTCCGTTATCTAATAAGAAAACGTGAGCATACTGTTCAAAAGGGCTTGTTTCATTCGTAAAAATTCTCCAACCCTTTTTGTAAGAATAAAGTTCTGGAAATCTGTTTAAATTTCCCGTTTCATTCAATCCAGATAGCGCCAGAGTTTGTCCGTTACCCAAACTAACTAAAGTCGGATACCATCGCCCTCCATTCATTGATTGTCTTTTTGACCATTTTTCCTTTGTAGGGTTAAAGAAAAAGCTCGCTACTTCACCGAAAAATGGGTCATAGCGTAAAGTTCCACCTGCAACTAAAAGGTTTCCCGCAGGTCGGAATGCTTGTCCGGCACAGAATATATCGATAGGCGTTCCATTGCTGTTCCGAGGAATTTCCGGTCGGGTAAATGTTCCATTCTCCACATCAAACAGCGCCGAACCTTTATCAGCATTCGGAATATCGTTTGGATTATTGCCAGAACCAGTAAAAAATAAGACTTTCCCCGTGCGTAGCAAAGCTGCATGAACGGGATTAATTGGACAGGTAGATGATACTTCCCAAGGCATTTTTGTGAGATTCCTCGTTATAAACGTTTATTCAACAACTCTTAATTTTCTGCTATTACAAAAAATCGCAGTATCTCTTAAACGCAGCAGATAATTAATTGCTCAAAGCAATTAATTACCAACATCATAAATAAAGTATTGTATGAGAAGTTACTCATTTTATGAGATAGGATATTGTTGTTTTATTCAACATTTATACTATTTATTTAAGTAATAAAGATTAAGTCTTCTAGCGGCTTGATAAATCAATTCTAGGCTTTATTATTCTCACTATAGTGCATTTACATAAATAATAAATTGATATCATACTTATTTACTGCCTATCTTTTAAGAATAAAAAAGCAATAGATGATACAACTAATTAAAGCAATAACCACAACTTAACTTTATTTTAAGCTGGTAAAAATGTATGATTATATACATACATTCCTATCTCATAAAATGACAGCTTGTCATACAGCATTACATTAAATTCCATCATCTTTTTAATGATTGTGTCTTGCCAAATTGGCATTTTTTTTAATCAAAGCCAATTATTTTTTCACATAAAAAACAATTTACAAAAATGCTTTTTAAAGCATAAAATAGATATTATGGTTCAAATAAATATTAATTATTTTGATTAACATTAATTACTTTTATTACTTATTAATACAAAAAGTAAAGCTTCATGAATATATCTCCAAAAGTTAGGAGTATTAATTATCACTGTTTTTTAATAGCTTTGTAATTTTTACCTATTGTTATATTAGAACTTGCACAACTGGCACATTTTTTCGTAGGGGAGGCCAAAAGCTGTAGCAAGTGTCCGGGTCCGGGTGTTTGTATGTAACTAATATCTTTGAACTTTTTAAACTTAATGAAGTACATTAAGCATACGTTCAGCTAAAATAAGCCGAAAGAGTCAAATTATCCATGTCACAGAAAAATGAATACGCTGTAGAGTTCCGTGATGTTACTCTGAGTATAAATCAACATCCATTGGTATCAAATCTTAATTTTCAAATTCGTAAAGGAGAAGCACTTATACTTTTAGGACGTAGCGGAAGCGGCAAAAGTACTACAATGAAGCTGATTAACCGTCTGTATCGTCCAACAGAAGGTCAGGTAGTATTTGATGGTAAGTCAACAACTGAATGGAATGAAATCAAGCTCAGGCGTAGAATTGGTTATGTAATTCAAGAGACAGGATTATTTCCTCATTTTACAATCGAACGTAACGTAGGCTTAGTTCCTTCATTGGAAGGTTGGAACTCCAAACAAATCAAATCACGAGCTTTTGAATTATTGAAATTAGTAGGTTTAGAACCGGGACAATTTGCTTCTAGATATCCCCACGAACTTTCCGGTGGACAAAGACAGCGTGTAGGTGTAGCGAGAGCATTAGCTGCCGACCCTCCGGTATTATTGATGGATGAACCTTTTGGTGCATTAGATCCAATTACAAGATTAGAACTTCAGCAAGAATTTAAACGGTTGCAGCAGGAACTAGGTAAAACCGTTGTATTTGTAACTCACGATATTCAAGAAGCCTTTGTTTTAGCGACAAGAATTGGTTTAATGTACGGTGGAGAACTAGTATTTTTAGGAACACCCGAAGAATTTAAAACTACTTCGCATCCAGAAGCAGTTGCTTTTCTTAAATGTTTGGAAACGGCTGTTTGAGGGGTTAAAGGTTAAAGGTTGAAGAGTTAGGAGTTAGTAGTTATGAGTTAGGAGTTTATATTTTCAATTAATTCCTGATTGCCAATGCTTAATCCCGAATTCCCGATTCCTAATTCTCTATTGCCAATATTATTTTATCAACATGAATGATTTCTTTTTAATTAGATACGGTTCGGAAATTATTGAGCGCAGTATCGAACATTTGGTGTTAGTAATTATTGCGATTACTATTGCTACAGTGATAGGAATTCCGTTAGGAATTTTAATTACTCGTAATAAAACTCTCCGTCAACCGATTTTAGGTGTTGCGAATATTCTGCAAACGATTCCTAGTTTGGCTTTGTTGGGTTTACTGATTCCAGTTCCGATTATTGGCGGAATTGGTCCGGTACCGGCAATTTTTGCACTGACTCTGTATTCTTTTTTGCCCATAATTAGAAATACTTACACTGGGATCGCAAATGTAAATCCCTCAATTCGCGAAGCTGGGCGCGGAATGGGAATGACAGATAAAGAGTTATTGTTTCAAGTAGAAATTCCTTTAGCTTTAGGAGTAATTTTGGCAGGTGTGCGAGTTGCAATGGTAATTGGAATCGGAATTGCAACGATTGCAGCCGCTATTGGTGCTGGTGGTTTGGGAGTATTTATTTTTCGAGGAATTGCTTTGGTTAATAATCAGTTGATTTTAGCTGGTGCTGTTCCTGCTGCATTAATGGCCTTAATTGCAGATTTAGGGATTGGAGCCTTAGAGCGGGTTTTGACGAAAGGAAAGAGTTAGTTAAGTAATGAGTAGGGAGTAAGGAGTAATAAGTTGGAATAGAAGACTGAGCAGTAGAGATAAAAATAAAATATTATTAGTAATTCATGCGAACTCCGAACTCCTAATATCAATTTTGCTTGCAGCGGCTTGGGAGAAAAAAAGCCTTTTAGGCGCAGAGTACGCAGAGGGAAGAGAAAGAAGAGAAAATCTAAGTAATTCCGATATAAACGGAAAAGATATAACTCCGAACTCTTAACTCCGAATTCCTAATTCTTAACTCCTAGCTCCTAACTCTTAACTCCGAACTCTTAACAACTAACAACTAATTACTATGAAGAAATTTTTGACACTATTTGCAGTTTTTCTATGTTTAAGTTTGGGGATTGCTAGTTGTAATGTTACTTCTGTTGTTAGCAACAATAGCGATATTATTGTTGCATCAAAGGGTTTTACCGAGCAGGATATTTTAGCAGAACTTTTAGCTCAACAAATTGAAGCAACCAGCGACTTAACAGTTGACCGTAGAAGGTTACAAGGTACTAAACTTTGTCATGAAGCTCTTGTGGCTGGAAACATTGATTCTTATATAGAGTATACGGGAACGGCTTTAACGGCAGTTTTGAAAGAAAGCGTAATTGATGACCCAAGAAAAGTTTACAATTTAGTTAAACAAGCTTACGAAAAGCAGTTTAATTTGGAAGTTGCTGCACCTTTGGGTTTTGAAAACACTTATGCAGTTATAGTTCGCGGTGAAGATGCGAAGAAATACAATATTGACACTATTTCAGATGCTGCGAAATATGCACCTGAATGGGATATTGGTATCGGTTACGAATTTGCTGAAAGAGAAGATGGTTTACCAGGATTAATTAAAACTTATGATTTGCGGTTCGAGGGAAGACCTAAAAGTATGGATTTAGGTTTGATATATCGAGCATTAACTCAAGGTTTGGTAGATGTAGTTGTTAATAACTCCACCGACGGACAAATTGCTCGTTTGGGTTTAGTCATACTAGAAGATGATAAAAGTTATTTTCCTCCTTATGAAGCTGCACCGATTGTGCGTGAGGAAACTTTGAAAAAATATCCGCAGCTACAAAAACCTTTATCTCAACTTGCCGGAATTCTCACTGCCGATCAAATGCAAGAACTTAATTATCAAGTCGAAGGTGAGCTAAGAGATATTCCTGAAGTTGTAAAGGAATTTCGTCAGTCTAGGGGACTTTAGATTAAAGGTTAGAGGTTAGAGGTTAAAGGTTAAAGGTATAAAAATCCTTGTCAAACAAGTGTTCCTTCTATTTAATTTTGAGGAGTTGGATAAAGGTTCGTAGTTGCGCTTACAGCGCTAACTAAACACGGTTCAACTACAAACCTTGATTACCCCGCAAAATTAATCCTTCTTATCTTCTTCCTCTTCTTGCTCTGCGCTCTAAAAGGGTTTTTTAAAAGAGAGTTGAAAACCCATCATATTTAATGTGGCGGAGTATTAGTGGTCTGTCCCATTAAAATTGACGGGTAAGGGCAGGGAGGGGGAGAGGGGGAGAGTGGGGGAGTGGGGGAAGAAAATATTTTTTATATTTACGATACACCCATCAAAACTAACGGGACAGACCATTAGTAGTCAACCACAAAAGTTTTGCGGGGTAAAACAATGAAAGAAGGTAGGTTGGGTTGAACGGAGTGTAAGCGAAGCTTTCTCGAAGAGTAACCCAACACCAGCGTTGGGTTCCGCTTCGCTTAACCCAACCTACGGAGCGACTTTCTAACCCATCATATTTAATCAAAACGAATATTAGTTAGTGGTCTATCCCATAATTAATAACGTGATAGATGGGTTTTTAGTTGTGTAGTGACTCGCTCTGTATTTCACATGTTGGCGCTGTAAGCGCAACTACTAACCTTTTTACCCGTCTCCTGATTTGAGATAAGTATAATTTCGCCCTACTTTTCCAAAATTTCTATAGTTAGACTGGTAAAAATATATTCTCAGTGATATTTAATCACCTCTATAAAAATGTTATCTACTATATTTATCCCTCACGGGCACTGTTATCTATGGAAAACTGGCTTAGTTGCGCTGCATCTAATTTCAGATTCTTTAATTACAGTTGCTTATTTCTTAATTCCTATGATGCTCGTCTATATAGTTCAGAAACGAGATGATGTTCCTTTTGACTGGATATTTCTTTGTTTTGGTGCTTTTATTGTTTTGTGTGGATTTACACATTTAGCGGAAGTTTGGACTTTATGGCATCCAAATTATTGGGTTTCTGGTTGGTTAAAAGCTTCGACTGCGGCAATTTCTTTAGGTACGGCTATTTTACTTTTTTGGTTAATTCCAAAATTGGTAGCAATTCCTAATGTTCCAAAGTTAGAGGCGTTAAATATAGCTTTAGAAAAAGAAATTATTGAAAGAAAACAAATAGAAACACAGTTAAGTTTGCAAACTCAGCATTTAGAAGAAACTTTGTTAGAACTCCAACGGACTCAAACTCAAATGATTCATGCTGAGAAAATGTCTGGCTTGGGGCAAATGGTAGCGGGGGTAGCTCATGAAATCAATAATCCCGTTAGCTTTGTTTATAGTAATCTTGTTCCTGCGAGGGAATATGCTCGCGATTTTATCGAATTACTAGAACTTTATCAGCAGGAATATCCTCAACCTCTGCCAAAAATTCAAGAGAAAATTCAAGAAATTGATTTAGATTTTATCAAAGAAGATTTTATGAAATTGCTGAATTCTATGGAGGTGGGAACCGAGCGTATTTATAAAATTGTTTTATCGCTGCGGAATTTTTCTCGTCTGGATGAAGCTGAATTTAAAGAAGTTGATGTTCATGAAGGTATTGATAGTACTTTGATGATTTTGGGAAATCAGTTAAAAGCAAATTCAAAACATTCTGAAATCCAGGTTATTAAAGAATATGGTGATATTCCTGATGTGGAATGCTATCCCAGCCAGCTAAATCAGGTATTTATGAATATTCTTGCTAATGCTATTGATGCTTTTGAGGAAAAGCCAGAGAATCAGAAAGATAAACACAATCAAATTATCATTTATACTCGTAAAACTGATAATTTTGTACAAATTGTTATTGCTGATAATGCTTATGGAATTCCTCTAGAAATACATTCCAAAGTTTTTAACCCATTTTTTACAACTAAGCAAGTAGGAAAAGGTACGGGTTTGGGTCTATCTATTAGCTATGAAATTATTACAGATAAACATGGTGGAAAATTATCTTTTGATTCTACACCTTTACAAGGAACGAAATTTTTAATTGAGATTCCTATAGCTCATAAAGAATAAAGGTTCTTCAGCACTTGGTATGCTATTTAAGTAGTCGTTTTTAGGCAGTAGGCAGTAGAGGAAAAAGAGTAAAGTTATCAAAAATTAAGCATATAAAATGTCAAATCCCTACGCAGTAAATATTTCGGTAATTTTTATTCAGAATTTAGCATACTAACAACTGATGAGCCAGAATAAATAAAAATAACTAACTTGTAAATAAACCTAATACTGTTTCCAAATGTTAGGTTTATAGGTATTTACTTAAGTAAATATACTTTGAAAAAATATTAATTGATAGCTAAATCAAAAATGAACTTTGTATAAAATTAACGTCGTTCTGGGAACAATAAATTTAACACTAAACAAAATGTGAATATAGTTTTAATAGTTTCCATGACAGAAAGCATCCACCATTCAACATATATAACTGCTGGAGAATGCCAACAGCGGTTGGAACGCGAAATGCAGTATCAAAAGCTGCTTACCCGTATTCTTGGTAGAATTCGGGCATCGGTAGATATGGCATCTTTGTGTTCGGATACCAGTCAAGATATTTGCTGGCTTTTAGGTATTGAAAGAATTGCAATTTATAAATTCAATCAAGACTGGAGCGGAAGTTTTATTAATAATTTCGGGTTTGCACGTACTCCTTGGAATGATATTCGCTCTTTTGGAAAAAATTTAGTTTGGCAAGATACCCATTTACAGGAGACAAAGGGCGGAAGATATGTAAAAAATGAACCTTATGCGGTAGAAGATATTTACGCTGGAGGACATTCTCGCTGTCATATAGAAGCACTCGAACAATTTCAGATTCGTGCTTATGCCGTTACACCTATTTTTGTAGGTACGAAAATATGGGGTTTGTTGGCTGCTTACCAACATTCTCAACCCCGTCACTGGTTAGCTGATGAGGTTGAATTTTTGCATCAAGCTGGCAGCTATTTAGGAATAGCAATGCAGCAGGCTGAAACTTTTGCAAAGGGAGAGCAACAAACTAGAGAGTTGCAAAACTCCGTAGTACGACAGCGTGCTTTGATGGAAGTGGTTGGTAATATCCGCTCATCTTTAAATACTCAATTTATATTTGATACCACCTGTAAAGAACTTTGCAAACTGCTGAATTTAGAAAGAGCGGCGATTTTTCAATTTAATCAAGACTGGAGTGGTGAATTTATCAGCCATTTTGGTACGGTGGAATCTCAATGGAAAACTACCAATCCTTTCGGCAAAAATTTAGTTTGGCAAGATACTCATTTACAAGAAACTAAAGGCGGGCGTTACCGTAATAATGAAACCTTTGCCGTTGATGATATTTATGAAGCGGGACATGCTCGCTGTCATCTAGATATTTTAGAACAATTTAAAATTCGGGCTTATGCTTTAGTACCAATTTTTATCGGTCCAAAATTATGGGGTTTGTTGGCTGCATATCACCATTCTTCGCCGCGTAAATGGCTGGATTACGAAGTGGAATTTTTAACCCAAGTTGGGGGACAACTTGGTGTTGCCATTCAGCAAGCGGAATTTTTACAGCAGTCAAAACAACAGGCGATCGCTCTGGAAAAATCGATTGCACGGCAGCGTACTTTAACGGATGTTGTGACCAAAATTCGCTCTTTTTCTAATACCGATCTAATTTTGGAAACTACCTGTCAGGAAGTTTGTAAACTTCTGCAAGTGGAAAGAGTTGGTGTTTACCGGTTTAATGCTGATTGGAGTGGCGAATTTGTCAGCAATTTTGGTATCCCAGAAGTTAGCTGGGCTAATATCAATCCTTTTGGTAAAGATTTGTATTGGCGAGATACTCATTTACAAGAAACTAAAGGCGGTAGGTATCGTCATAATGAAAGCTTTGCGGTTAACGATATTTATCAAGCTGGGCATGTACGCTGTCATTTAGATATTTTAGAACAGTTTAAAATCCGTGCTTATGCTTTAACTCCGATTTTTGTCGGACAAAAATTGTGGGGTTTATTAGCAGCTTATCAACATACAGCGCCGCGTCAGTGGGAAAACTTAGAAGTTGAATTTTTAGCTCAGGTTGCCAATCAGTTAGGGGTAGCAATTCAAAGTGCGGATTTACTTTCTCAGACTCAATCTCGGGCTGACGAACAACGTCAATATGCACAACAGCAACAAATTTTATTTGATGTAGTTGCTAAGATTCGGGAATCACTCGATTTAGAAACCATTTTTAAAACCACCGCTCAAGAAATTAGACGCAGTATTCGAGCCGATAGAGTTGCTGTTTTTCGTTTTAATGAAAGCGATAAATATCAAAAAGGTAAATTCATTGCTGAAGATGTCTTAAGTGAATTTAAACCGGCTAACGGTAGTTTATTTGAAGATTATTGTTTTGGTGAAAATTACCTGCCTCAATATACTCAAGGAAAAATTTTAGCTGTTCCTAATATTTATAAAGCTGGCTATGAAGATTGCTATATCGAAAGCTTAGAGGAATTAGAAATTAAAGCATATATTCTGATACCTTTGATGGAAGGAAAGAAATTATGGGGACTTTTGTGCGTTCATCAATGCAGTCGTTCTCGCAATTGGAAAGATGAGGAAATTAAATTTGCCACGCAGGTTGCAGCCCAGTTAAGTGTGGCTTTGAAGCAAGCGAATTTATTAGGTAAAACCCGCGATCAAGCAGAACAGTTAACTCAAACTCTGAAAGATTTACAAAAAGCTCAGATTCAAATGATTCAATCTGAGAAAATGGCTTCTTTAGGTCAATTAGTTGCCGGTATTGCTCATGAAATCAACAATCCAGTCGGTTTTATCCACGGTAATTTGCAACATGCTAATGAATATACGAATGAGTTGATGAAATGTTTGAAGCTTTATCAAGATAATTATCCCCAACCAGCGGCAGAAATTCAAGAATATTTAAAAGAAACAGAGATTGAATTTTTGTTTGAAGATATTCCCAGCTTGTTTAAATCAATGCAGGTAGGAACTGATAGAATTCGCGAAATTGTTTTATCTTTACGCAATTTTTCTCGATTAGATGAAGCTGAAGTCAAAGAAGTTAATATCCATGATGGTATTGATAGTACTTTAATGATTCTGCAAAATAGGCTGAAACCAGAATTGAATAACGTACAGATAAAAATTGTTAAAGATTACGAAATACTCCCAAAAGTAGATTGCTACCCAGGGCCGTTAAATCAAGTATTTATGAATTTGCTCACCAATGCTATAGATGCTTTAGAAGAATACAATAAGCAGCGTACACCCCAAGAGTTTAAAACTAATCCCAGCGTCATCAATATATCAACATCAGCTATTGATAAAGATTGGATAACTGTTTCAATTTCAGATAATGGACTTGGTATACCGACAGAAATTCAAGACCAAATTTTTAACCCATTTTTTACTACTAAACCTGTAGGGAAAGGCACTGGTTTGGGACTTTCAATTAGCTATCAAATAATTACTGAAAAGCATGGAGGTAAACTATATTTTCAATCATTACCCGGTAAAGGAGCCGAGTTTGTTGTAGAAATTCCTGTTAAGAAAAAGTAAGTTGGGAATGGGGAATTGGTAATGGGTAATGGATAATTGGTAATTGGTAATTATTATTCTCCTTCCTCTTCCCACACTCCCCCCTCTCTCTCCCTATCACAAATTCTCATAAGTCAATTTCGCGTTTCCCCAGTTGGTTTCTTGCAAAAACTCATCAAAAGTTGTCAGCAATCCTGGAAATTCTGCTCTTAAAGAGTTAACGTCGGCTTGATAACCTTGATTTCGATAAAATTGAATAATGTTATAAAGTTCTTTTTGCAAAAATAATAAAAATATCCAGGGGGGAACTTGTTTATGAACAACTTTGTTGTCTTGAACTTTGGAAAATGCTTCAGCCATTTGCAATGGTGTTAATACATCACCTGCAAGTTCAATTTCTCTACCAATATACCTATCGGGATGTTGAATTACATAAGCAGCAATTCTTCCCATATCTTTAGTTGTAATCAAATGCAGGGGTTTATCGGGTTGAATGGAAAATCGGAAAGTACCTTTGAGAATACCGGGGCGGGTATATTTCTTCCAGAATTCTTCCATAAATAAACAAGCACGCAGCATAGTTGCGGGTAAATCTGCTGCTTTGATAATTTGTTCTACCTGATATTTTTGCTGTATGTGACTAACTTTAGTATTTCTATTAACCCCACCAGCAGAGTTATAAACAAAGTGTTTTATTTGAGCTTGTTTGGCAATTTTGACAACAGTTTTTGCTCTTGCAATTTCTTCGGGTTGGGGTTTTGCGGTATCGGGTGCCGTAGCGTGACAATAAACAGCTTCAATATCTGTAAAAGCTGCTTCTAAAGATTTTTCATCATCGAGATTTGCTTCAACTAATTCAATTCCCGCATCATTAATTAGTTTTAAATTCGGACGAACTAAATCGATTTTACGAGTTATGGCGCGTAAATTAGTTACTTGCTGTTCGAGAAAACCTTTTACTATATTTCTACCAGTACCGCCGGTAACTCCAATAAGTAAAATTTTTTTCATATTTATTCTTTATGATTCTTGATAATATAACGGTTTCCACGGTAAAAATATAAACGCAATTTAAAAAAAACGGGATAAATCGATGGTAGATAGTAAAGATGTATTTGAACAGTTGTGGGCAATTACCTGCGAATTAAAACAGAAATTAGAAACACGTTTTGATTTGCACTTACAAGCATCTACTAAAGATGTAAACGAGTACCAAAGTCAAGATGGCAATGCACAAGGTTCGTTAAAGACGTTTTCTGGAAAAGAAATTGATTGGCTGGTACATTCATATTTACACAACTTCAACCAAGCTAATTTTAGCGCTATGCGTCTGACAATCTGGTTGAATTCCCATATCCAGGTTCCCCATCTAGCGTTTGAATTCGGTACAATTCCCCATGTCTTCTTTTATATGGATTATATACCTCGTACCGACCTTTATACTGACCTTGAATATTTTAAACGTTATTACGAACCAGTCAATCAAACATTTTTGAAATTACAGGCAGATACTGATTTAAAATTATTTACAAGCAAAAGCGTTTATATTCGCTCTTTTCAATCACCTGTAAGTTTGTGTTACACCTGCGATGCCAGCGAAAATAGACTTGACTTAATTCGTACTATTGCTAATGAAATGTTTGAACGCTGGCTAAAATGGGTAGATGAAGCCGCAGCAGTACCCGAAAATCTACGGTCTCAATTAGCACAGCGCGATTTATTGATACGTCGTAGTAGTGCCGAGGGAGATCCTGATAATCAGCTGGCTGTAAATATGTTTGGTGCAGAATTAACACAGAAGTTGGTTAAAGCGCTATGGAGTGGATTGTAAAGAAAGTCAGCAACCTCCGGCTTGAAGCCGGGAGCTTCTAGCTTAGTCCGGAAGCTCTATAGTTGACCCGTCTAAGCAAAACTTTATGAAGTGGAGCTACGTTAGAAAAATCGTTAAAGTACTTACCAAGCGGGTTAGCTAGCTCTTTGCTCTAAGACTTTTTGGTTAAACAGGTTTAATGGGGTTAAGCCAGTGCTAAAAAGATGTGCGACTTTCTAACATTGATTAAGCTAACGTTACTTTTAGAAGCATTTAATTATGCAATTCAATCAACCGGAATTGATATCACAGCATCCTATAAGGGAAATATACCTGTTGCATAATTACTATAATTATTAACAACTTATTGATAATTATGAATAATCCGTTCTAAATCTTCTATCATCACTGGCTTACTCAAATAATCATCCATTCCCGCATTTAAACATTTTTCTCTATCGTCATACATGGCATTAGCGGTTAAACCAATAATTACGGTATGACGCTGTTCTCCCTCGCGCTGACGCAATTGACGAGTAGCTTCGTAACCATCGATTACGGGCATTTGGCAGTCCATTAAGACTATGTCGAAATCGGTTTCGGCTAGTTTCTCAAGTGCTTGTTCTCCATCGCTAACGCCTTCTGCTTGATATCCTAATTCTTCTAACATAAATATTACTATTTCCCGATTATCGGCGTAATCTTCAACTATTAATATTTTTAGGTTTTTAATAGGGGAAGAATTGCTGATTGTGGCAGTTGTTGGCAAGTCAGATTCAACGTCGGTTTTGGCTTTATCTAAGCTCACCGTAAACCTAAATGTTGCACCTTCTCCAGGAATACTTTGAACGGCGATTTCTCCACCCATTAAGTCTATAATCCGCCTGCAAATAGTTAATCCCAATCCCGTACCGCCATATTTACGGGTTGTGGAACCATCGGCTTGGGTAAATGGTTTAAACAGATTTTCTTGTATTTCTGGGTCAATACCGATACCAGTATCGCTAACTCTAAAATGTAGTTTTACTGGATATGGCAACGTATCTTGGATTTCGCTGCTAATATGAATTGAGACTTCTCCATTATCGGTAAACTTGATAGCATTGCCAATTAAATTACTTAATACTTGTTGCAGGCGAAAATCATCGCCAATTAAATTTTTGGGAGTATCGGGGGCAATATTTATTGTGAATTGGATGCCTTTTTGTTCTACTTGAGTCGCAAACAAGTTAACTAAGTTATCGCCTAATTTATCTATATTAAAGTTGTTTCTATTTAACCGTAGTTCCCTCGCTTCAATTTTGGATAAATCGAGAACATCGTTGATTATTTCTAATAATCTTTCTCCATTACTTCTAAGTTTGATTAATAAGCCGCTTTGTTTGGCATTTAATTCGGTGTACTGCAATAATTGACTTACTCCTAATACTGCATTCATCGGCGTGCGGATTTCATGGCTGATGTTTGCTAGAAATTCACTTTTTGCTTGATTTGCTGAATCTGCCGCTTGGGCTATCGCGATCGCATCTTCTAAAGCTTGATTTTGACGCAATAATTCTTGCTGAGTACGCTTTCTATCGGTAATTTCTGTAATTACGGTTCCGACTGCGCGAGTACCATCAAGCAATTTTACCGGATAATAACTAGCAGTCCAACATCTTTCTATATCGGGTTTTTGTATTGTTTTACCCGTAATTTCAACGTCGCAAATTGCCCTACCCGTTTCAATCACATTCTGTAAACTTGGTTCTATTGCTTGGGCTAAGTCGGATGGTATCTCTGTAACTGTCTTACCGATATGTTCGGAAATAGATATACCGTTGATATCAGCTAAAGTTTGGTTAACTCTTAAATATCTTAAATCTTGATCGTGTAAACTCAAACCTACGGGACTAGTAACGTATAAATTCTCTAATAAAACGTTAGCTTGATGCAGTTGCTGCTGTACTTTTTTTAGTTCATTAATATTGACAAACGTCAGCACTACTCCGTCGTTTCTACCGTCTTCCCTGAGATACAAATTAACTCGCATCAACAGCTTTTCGGAATTCTGAGCAATGCTGACTTCATGTTCGGTTGCTTCTCCAGTTTCTACTACTTGTTGCAGAACTTCAATTAAATTAGGAAAATCTAAATTATGAGTAAAATGCGCTAAAGGACGTTCAATATCGTTTGCTCTGATATTTATTGCGCGGGTTGCTGCTGGTGTAAATTTACGAATATTAAGCTCGCGATCTAAAAATACTACACCAATATCAGTTGAGCGCAGTAAATTATCAATATCGTTATTAAGTTGAGTTAGTTCTTGAATTTTTGATTGGTATTCGGCATTTATTGTATATAATTCTTCGTTAACTGACTGTAATTCTTCGTTGGTACTTTGCAATTCTTCGTTAGAAGCTAGAAGTTCTTCGTTAGTAGCTTGCTGTTCTTCGTTGGTGGTTTCAAGTTCTTCAATGGTTACTTGCAGATTTTCCCGAGTTTGCTGTAATTCGTATTCAAGTTCGGTAATTTGCTGTGCTGCTTCGCTGTCAATTTCAAAACGCAGTGATGGAGTTTTTGTTATAGATAATTGGGTTTCAATTTCTAACACAATAATCAACAATTCCTCAAGGGAACTGTTGGTGCAATCGAAACCTACTTTTAAACTAACGTTTTCTTCTAATTCATTCCGATTGAGTTTTATTCCTGTATATAAAACGCTTTTTTTATCGCGTTTGGCGCGGTGCAATGCTGTAGATAAAGGCAATTTTAAAGCAGGATGAACTATTTCGGTAATATCTAACATAGCTTCACCCAAGGGATAATCTAGTAACCGGGCTGAGTTATGAAATACCCTTAGCATTTGATTATCGCTGTTAACTAACACGCAGGTTAGCTGTCTTTCTCCTAAGCATTGCTTGAATACTTCTCCTAATACTCTATCAAATTGATTTTGTCTGCTTTTTGTTCTGACGTTGGCAGGAATTGGTGTAATTATCGGTTGTCGCGATAAAGGTGCTAAAGATAAGGGAATATCTCGTTTTTTACGAAAAATTTTCCATTTGGCATTGAGTGGAATAAATTCTTCGTTTAAATCTCCTAAAGTTTCGGAGCTACCTGCAAATAAAATACCATTGGGAGCAATAGCAAAATGCAGCAATCGCAATACTTGTTGTTGCAGATGGGGCTGCATATAAATTAATACGTTGCGGCAGCTAACCAGATGCATTTTAGAAAAACCAGCATTTTTGGTTAAATCGTGCGGTGCGATAATCAGCATTTCTCGCAAAAAATGCTTTACTTGATAGCGATCGCCGTTACGGACAAAATATTTTTCTAAAAGGTAGGGAGAAATATCGTGAACGATGCTTTCAGGATAAATACCTCTAGCTGCATTTTCTAGGGCGTTAGTATCTACATCGGTAGCGAATACTTTTACATGTAGTGTTTTACCGCTTGTTTCTATGACTTCGTTGACTAGCATTGCCATTGTATAGGCTTCTTCGCCGGTGGCACAAGCCGATACCCAAATTCTTAAATGCTGCTTTGGCTCTATTTGAGCAATAATCTGCGGTAATATATCTTGTTGCAAATATTCCCATGCTGGACGATCTCTAAAAAAGCAAGTCGCCCCAATTAGCAAATCTTGACGTAATAATTTTTGTTCTTCTTCTGAAGTTTCTAATAAAAGAGTATAGTTTTCCAGATTAACACTGTTAGTTAAAGCACAACGTCGATGTATTCTTCTGGCAAGAGTACTTATTTTATAATGGGAAAAATCAATATCTTCGTGTTCGGCAAGAATATTTAATATTTGCTGTAATCTATCGGTATCAATTAAAGCAATGTCTTGAGGAGAAATAGAAGGATTCTTTTGGGAAAAGCGAATTAACTCAAAGACAGTACGGGCTAAATCTTGAGGGGAAAGAATTTCATCTACTAAACCGCTAGGAATTGCGCTACTAGGCATAGAATTAAATTGAGCAGTTTCTGGAGACTGCACCAAACCAATTCCCCCCGATTCGCTGATTGCTTTTAAACCTTCGGTACCGTCATTTCCCGTTCCCGATAACACAATTCCGACAACTTTTTCACCCCAATCTTGGGCTGCGGATGTAAAAAATTTGTTGACGGGATAACCGAAAGAACGACTTCTTTTTTGCAAACGTAACTGTCCGTTTTTGATAGTTACAAGTTTACCTGGTGGTAAAACGTAAGCGTGACTGGGTTCAATTTTGACACCATCTACAATCTCATATACCGGTAGTTGAGTTTTCCTTTGGATGATTTCTGCCATCATGCTTTTATAGTCGGGAGATAAATGCTGAATCACCACAAAAGCAGCTGAGGGATGATCTGGTAAATTGCTAAAAAAGGCTTCTAAAGCCTGCACGCCTCCAGCAGAAGCCCCAATACCGATGATAAAAAAATCTTTAGATTCAGAAGATGGGTTAGTCATCAACTTTTCACCATATTTCTTTTTAAAGCCTTGCGCCTTACTTACTCAATAAAAATATTTTCATCAGATTCAAAATTAAGAGGATGTTTGAAAAGTATAGTTTTTATCACAATTCTCGGACGATCCCCCCTTCCCCCCTTCAAAAGGGGGGTTAAAGTCCCCCTTTTAAAGGGGGATTTAGGGGGATCTTGAAAGTTTTGAGTATCATTTATAGCTTTCAAAACATCCTCTAACGAAGATAATCTTATTCGATGTATTAAATATTTTTATAAGTTAAATAAGATTTTCTACAAAGCTTAATTAAATTGTATTATTGGTATTTTCTAACCGGCTAAATTCATTGGAGATAATTTAATTAATTCTTCAGCGAAAATTTAGGCGCTAATTTTATTTTTAATTTAAACCAAGACAAACTGTTAGCTTAAATTAAGCTGATATTAACAAATTTACTATATTCATTGGATAAATTCAATTTTATTTAATTAATTTGATAAAATTCCCATCGGGGAGCAAAAAAATGTGCGGAATCCGACACAAGCAGGAATATTTTTTTATTGCCAACTAATTGCAAAATACTAAATATTGCCTGGTAAATGTAAATGGGATAACTAAAAGATGTTGTAATTCAACCCAATGTCTGGTCAAATAACAGCAGTATTGATAATTTATATAAACTACATTGACCGGCATGGTAGCCAACCCAGCTTAAACTAATTATTGCAAACGGGTAAAAGAAGTTCGGAGTTAGCAATGCCCAATGCCCTTTGCATGTAATGCTCTAATATCTTATGTCTAAGCCAATTGAAGTTCGCAACCCCCGTACCGGAAAATATGATTATGTGATTGTACCTCCACCAGAGAAGCTTTTGGTACAGCAATGCAATCGACTGCGGAGAGGGCAGCAGAGTTGGTTGGATTTAGGTTTAGCCCGAAGAATAGAAGCTTTATTAGAATTGAAAGATACTATATATTCAGCGCGGGATCAATTAACAGAAGCTTTAGTTATTGATACGGGTAGATTATCGGGTTCTAAATTTGAAGTAGAGCGCTTTCTTAACAGTATTGAAAAATGGTGTCGGTTTGGTTCAAAGTTGCTACAAGATACAGAGAAAGGAACATCTCAACCGTTTATTAATCTACAGCAAACGGCAGTACCTTATTCTTTAGTGGCGGTTATAACTCCTTGGAATTTTCCCTTATTACTATCAACTATTGATGTAATTCCTGCTTTATTAGCAGGTTGTGCGGTAATTGTTAAACCCAGCGAACTTACACCAAGATTTATGGCTCCTTTAATGAATGCAGTTAATAATATCCCTGAATTACGGGACATATTAACTTTTATTGAAGGTAACGGTAAAACAGGGGCTACTTTAGTCGATAATGTCGATTTAGTCTGCTTTACAGGTAACGTAGAAACGGGACAAAAAGTTGCGATTGCAGCAGCCGAGCGTTTTATTCCAGCTTATTTAGAATTAGGAGGAAAAGATCCAGCCATTGTTTTAGAATCAGCAGATATAGAGTTAGCGACTTCGGCTTTGCTATGGGGTTCTACAAATAATAGCGGACAATCATGTCATTCAATTGAAAGAATTTATGTCGCGAAACCAATTTTTGAAGATTTTTACCACAAACTTGTGGGCAAGGCGCATAAATTAAACCTTGCTTATCCTACATTAGAAAGTGGAGAAATTGGCCCGATTATTTCTGAAAAACAAGCTGCAATTATAAACGAACATATAGAAGATGCAGTAGAAAAAGGCGCTACGATTCACTGCGGTGGTGAAGTAGAAGAAATTAATGGTGGTTGGTGGTGTCACCCTACAGTCATGACCGAAGTTAATCATGATATGAAATTAATGAATGAAGAAACATTTGGTCCAATTATGCCAATCATGTCTTTCTCTACAGTAGAAGAAGCTATTGAATTAGCAAATGATACTTACTATGGATTAAGTGCCGCAGTATTTTCAGAATCGCGAGACGAAGCATTAGAAATAGCCCGTCAAATAGATGCAGGTGCGATTTGTATTAACGATGCAGGTTTAACAAACATAATGCAAGAAGCTGAGGTAAATAGCTTTAAATTTTCTGGTTTAGGAACTTTTCGCATGGGTGCATCAGGATTAACAAGATTTATGCGAAAAAAAGCATTTTTGATTAAGACTGACGATAATTACAATTCTTGGTGGTTTAATCAGTAAACAGTTACCAGTTACCAGTTACCAGTCATTAGGAAGCAGCTAACTACTAACTACTAACAACTAATAATTAATTATGTCTAAAATTCAAGAAGAAATGCCCGTTCTTTTTCGGCATCGAGGAGAGTGGCAAGGTATTTGCACGGTAGTTGATATCCAAGGAATAATTATTGATGAGCATGAATCGCATTTAAGCTGTGAGTTTCCGGAAGCGCGGGATTATTGCTATAGCCAAATTAATCGTTATACTTGGGCTGATGGCAAACAGAAACAACATCATTTTACCGGTATATATCAAGATAAAAAATTAGTATTCAATACCGAATATATTGTAGGTAAAGCTTGGGAATTTGATGATTCAACTATTATTTTATGGCTTTCTTATAAAAGACTATCTAACATTTATTTGTATGAAATGATTAATATTAGTCCGTGCAGTCAATACCGTTTTCGCACCTGGCAATGGTATCAAGATAACCAAGTATTTAAAAGAACTTCGGCTCAGGAAAAAAGAACGAGCAACGAGCAATTGATGATGGATAATAGAATATTCGATTCTTCTACAGTTGGATAGCAAAAATATCGGTTCTTCAGCACTTGGTATGGTATTTAAGTAGTCGTTTTTAGGCAGTCGGCAGTCGGCAGTAGGCAGTAGGGGAAAAAGAGTAAAGTTATCAAAAATTAAGCATATAAAATGTCAAATCCCTACGCAGTAAATATTTCGGTAATTTTTATTCAGAATTTAGCATACTAACAACTGATGAGCCAAAATATCAAGTTTCAATTTAGTTAACAGATTATATTAGTTAAGTTGAACTATATTGGTTGGACTATATTTTTATCATAAAATACGATGGTTTAATATGCCAATTTTGTCAACAGCACGCCGAAGCTAGCCAAGAAACCTTATAGCCTAGAAAGGTGGGGTTTATATTATAGCTACATGTTAGGAGGGTGTAAGATAAAATACTTGTGCAAAATAGAGATGCTCCTATGAGATATGCTCAATAACTGAATAAGTTTAATTATTAACTAAAAACTAAAATGGCAAAATCTGAAAAAATAAATTACTCAAATCCTAGCGGTTTCCCCGAGTTTTTACCTGGTGAAAAGCGTTTAGAATCTTATTTAATGGATACTATCCGCAAAGTATATGAAAGCTACGGTTTTACGCCGATTGAAACTCCTGCTGTAGAACGTTTAGAGGTACTGCAAGCAAAGGGAAACCAAGGTGATAATATTATCTACGGCATTAGTCCGATTTTACCACCGAACAAACAAGCTGAAAAACAAGAATCCGGTAAAACTAAATCAGATGATAATAATTCAGAAGCCAGAGCTTTAAAATTTGACCAAACCGTTCCTTTAGCTGCTTATATTGCCCGTAATTTAAATAATTTGACTTTTCCCTTTGCTCGCTATCAAATGGATGTGGTATTCCGTGGGGAAAGAGCAAAAGATGGACGTTTTAGGCAGTTTCGTCAGTGCGATATTGATGTGATTGCACGCAGAGAATTAAGTTTACTTTACGATGCTCAAATGCCCGCGATTATTTCGGAGATATTTGCAGCTGTTAATATTGGCGATTTTTTAATTAGAATTAACAACCGCAAAGTTTTAACTGGTTTCTTTCAGTCGGTTGGTGTCGTTGAAGAAAAGATTAAAACATGTGTAGGGATAATTGATAATTTAGAGAAAATTGGCGAAGCTAAAGTCAAGAATGAGTTAGAAAAAGAAGGTATTTCGGCGGCACAAACCGATAAAATTATTGAATTTGTGAATATAAAAGGTTCGGTTGACGAGGTTTTGCATAAACTCAAGCATCTTGCTGAAAACATGCCAGAAGCCGAACAATTTAAACTAGGTGTAGATGAGTTAGAAACAGTTATTTCCGGAGTTCGTGATTTAGGAGTTGATGCAAATCGTTACTGTATTGATTTATCAATTGCTCGTGGCTTAGATTATTATACCGGTACAGTTTACGAAACAACTTTATTAGGGCATGAAGCGTTAGGAAGTATTTGTTCTGGCGGTAGATATGAAGAGTTAGTAGGAACTTTTTTAGGTGAAAAGATGCCGGGAGTAGGCATTTCTATCGGTTTGACTCGATTGATGAGTCGATTATTAAAAGCAGATATCTTAAAAGCTTTATCTGCTACACCGGCACAGGTAATGGTGGTTAATTTACAAGCTGATTTAATGCCGCTTTATTTAAAAGTCTCTCAACAATTGCGGCAAGCAGGAATCAACGTAATTACCAGTTTTGATAAACGCGGTTTGGGTAAGCAGTTTCAATCGGCAGACAAACAAGGAATCCAGTTTTGTGTAATTATCGGTGCTGATGAAGCTGCCGCACAGAAGTCTAGTTTGAAAGATTTGAAATCGGGAGAACAAATAGAAGTTGCGCTAGATAAATTAGCAGAAGAAATACAGCAGAGGTTGAGTTAGGAATATTGTTCGTATTTGCGCCGTCTTCGCCAAATATTTGACATCCAAAGGCAAGCCGCTGTTCAACTTAGAACCCCGCAGAATTAATGTAGTTGAATACTATTACTTCGCCACATTAATGAAAGCGGGGTTAACGATCGTAACTACGAACCTATCATATTTTTATGGCACAAAGTACTAAAGCCTGGGAACGAAGAATTTATTCTAATAAAAATCTTCGCTTAACTAATTGTACTGGTCTTGCATTCATTGGAAATATCTTGGCAAATTTCTCTACTTGTCTTGAAGAAATTTCTACGGGTTCTTTTAACACAATCCAGTTTACGGTTTCCGAACAAGGTGGTGTAGTTAAAGAGCCGAAATAACGATAGTAATCTTGATTTTCTGGTAATAATTCCGCAGCATTAACACTTACATTAGATACATTTTTTTCTTTGCCTTTTTGTAACGGCATTGCTTGCCAAACTTTTTGTAAAGTTGGATTTGCTTTTGCTTCTTTTAGGAAAACACCAACTACAGCTAAAGCTCCTTTTTCATTCTTATGAACTAAATGCAATTCCATCGGTAAAGCTTCTCCGTTTACCTTATGTTCGCTAGGATGATGAAAATGAAATTGCAATAATTCATAAGTCTCACCATCAAGAGTTAAAGTGCTTCCCGGTTGGTAATTTACCTGGATGGTATGACCATTATTAATTATACGAAGAGGAGTCTGTTTATAATCAATTTTTAGTGCGGGTAAATCCGCGTCAACTGCGGACTCAAGATTAACCGGAGACTGAGTTTCACCTAACCGACAAACTTCAAAATCTGAAGAAATATTCCCCCAATTTTCAGGCCCTTCTTTGCCAATATAGCCCCAATTAGTTTTACTGTTATCTTTAGTCGCTGAGGTTAAAGAACCACAGCCAAACAGAGAACTTGTTGCTACCCCGGCAGTGGCAATTAAACCCTTTTTTAGTAACCGTCTTCTATCCATAATTCTTTGTTACAACAAATTCAAATATTCCATAACTTTCACGGCTTAGATACTAAAAAAATTAGTTTGTCAAGTATCCAGAACATTATATGTTATAGGAATTGGATTGTCATATTTATTTAATATTCATAGATTCTTATTATTATTTTCTTATGGATTTTTTGTTGTTCTTTATTAACTTTTTAAGTTTGAGGGTTTTGTAATTCTGCTTACCAGAATTATTATCTGAATACAAAATATTTCGCTAAATGATAAAAATTTGTTACAAATAGATTTTTAATTAAGTATAAATATCAAAAAAATTAGACAAGATTTTCAACGCTACAAGATAAATTTTTCATGAGAATTGTTAAACCTTGAATTAACAATTACTAATTGCTCATTCCATTAATTATTTTCAACATTCGATTGATTTAGTTCTTGATATTTAGCTGCTGCTAATTCGTAAGCTGATAAATACTCTTTACCGCCTAACATTACTTCACCATAATATTCGTAAGGAGCATCACCATAAATTGGTAATGGATCGTCTTCTGGATAATCTTCTTTTGATTCTTCAATTATTCTTTTTAACTTTTTGACAGTAAAAGTTTGTGCCGTAAAATACCACATTTGCTCGGGTTTCTTGGTCAAATGCGGTAAATTAGGATCTACTATTCGCGAATCTATTTCTATCCAAGCATGTTCGAGAAGCTGATAGGACTTGCGTTTAATAACCAAAAAACCTTGAGCGTAAACACCACCTTCACTAGCCAATACCGCTTCATAGGCATTGTCAAACGGCTTTTTCGCTTTACTTCCGATTTGAGTTGCAATTTCTAGCGAAGCAGCTTCATCGAGTAACTTATCCATCGGTAGTAAGGATAAAAGCAAAAACTACAGTTTATAGTTTACAGTTTACAGTCACCAGTTACCAGCTATCAGTGTAAAGAGAAAGGGATTATTATCGGTAATCTTTTAAAGGTAAAGGTAATCAATTTATCAAGACTTACGCAACTGTGACATACTTCTCGGTGCAGTGCAGCCGCACCATCAGTAAGACATGACACTATGCCAGCGAGAACCTAATTACTATCTTCTGTGGGATAGGCATCCCAAAGTCTACATATACAATACAATTTCAAAGCATAATAGCTTAACTGTTCACTCCCAAGCAAATCCAATAGCAGCTACTGCTAATAGAGTAAATATTCCTAAAGCAATAAGCGTACTAAATAATACTTTTCGGTAAATGCGATTGAGTTTGTCTTCGCTGAGTTTTCTTTGGCTTCTTTCTTTTTTTAATTCTGCTATTAGTTCGTTAATTTTTGGTTTCTGCTGTTTCTGAATAAAAGCTGCTAAATAATCGTGAACTAACTGATATCTATCGGCTGGACTTTCAGGTATTAATACAACAATTCCAGCTTCAACAAAAATCCGTAATACTAAATCTAGCTGATTAGTTTCTTTGCTTAATTCTTCTAAAGACAGAGCGCGTAAGTCTGTTTCTAATTCCGAACGAGTTTTTAAGGGGCGCGTACCTTTTTCATCTGTTAGTAAATATAAGATTAATTCTGCAACTTGACGATTTATATCGCCGCAATCTTCTACTACTTCTTGCATGTAGCGTTTTACTAGTTCTTGTTTTGGCCCTCGATTTTCATATTCAATTAATGTCGTAATATTTTCGGTTTGTAGCTGCGCTCCGACTACTTGTAGTTCAATCGGACGTACTTCTCCATATTTTGCCGATAAATCTTGCACTAACTGCTCTATAAAACTAGCTTCTAAATGAAAATTAGAATGTTTTGTCAAGCGTTCAATTAAAGATTTTGCGTCAGATGATGCAAAATTATCCAACTTATATAGAATATTTTTACTCAAAATATCGTTGTTAATTATATTCATACTCGGTAAGCGATTGCATTCTAATAAATAATGCAGGTAATCTTCCCTTAAAGATAAAATAACTTTGACGCTTAAAATATTTAAGCAATCTCCCATGAATTCAAAAAACTGTTTTCGTTTTGTGGCTGAATCGTAAACAAAGAAAAATTCTTCAAATTGGTCAAAGATTAATACTATTCGTAAATTACGCCATTCACTTTGTCGCAATAAATCTAAAATCTGCTCTGGAGACTCGGGAATCAAAAATGGAAACTGATAATTGTTTTTAACCATTTTTTCTTCTATTCCGAATTGAATGCCTTTGGTATTTAAAGCTTGAACTAATAATTTTCCAAGCTCGTATATCCAGTTAGTATAAGTTCTAACTTTTACCGGTACTATTTCTTGCAAACCGATAGAACTATGCTTTAATGCCGGTACTAATCCAGCTTGTACCAACGAACTTTTACCTACACCTGAATATCCATGAATAACTATCATTTTACAGTCCGGACGCGCAATCTTTTCTACTAATCTTTCCACATCTTTTCCTCTTCCCGATGCGCTCATTTCTGGTGCAACTGTTTCTAATACAGATGCTGCTTGTATGGAAGAAGTATGTAAAGTTTCTACAATTAATTTGGCTTGCCTTTGGGGTTGAATGATTCCCGCTCCTATAAATGCTCTAAAACCGTATTGTTGCTCGATAGAACGCTGTTCTAATTTGACAAGAAATGCTTCTAAATAACGATACTGTTCCCAATATACTTCTCGTAAAGCTTGTAAAATCCGAATATATTGATGTGGATTATCTAAAGAACCAATATCCCGAGCCATTTGTAAATGTTTAACGGCTCGCGGCTTTTGATCTAAATACCTTTCTGCTATTGCTAACAATAGTAAATATAAAGCTCGATGTTGCAATTGTCCTGAAGGTGCTTTCGCGATATTATGTAATGCTTGATAAGCATATTGTTTTGTTCTCGCAAATTGGTTTTGGCTGGATGCAACTTCTGCTAAAAAGCCGTAAGCTTGTGCTACTCTTAGTGGATTTCCATACAAGTGTTGCAAATCTAAAGACTGTTGAGCAATTTTTTTTAATTCACTCCAATCTTCTAAACGTTGTAAAACTTCACCTAATGGATTGATAAATTTTGCAACTAAATTAGGACGATTTGCTCTGACAAAAATATTAATGCTCTGCTGAAAGTATTTTTTAGCTTTTTGTAAAAATATTACTGACTTTAAACGATATCTTTGAGCTTGTTGGAAATAGCATAATCCGATATAAAACAAAATTACTCCCATGCGAAATTTTGAATTAGGTAAGAGGGGGGGAGCCGACAGGATAGGAGGTGAAAGAGGAGTATTAGAAGAATAGATTTTTGGTTTTTTGATAGATAGCTGATTGGTATCAATTGAACTTTGCCAATAAGATAGACTTTGATGATAATATTTCAAAGCTTGCTCTATTTGGTTAGTTAAATAAGCATCTTGCCCTAAAACAAACTCTACGCTAGCTTTAAGTACTGGTTCTAATTCATATCCCCTACCCTGTAAATCTTGCAGCGCAGTAATCACCTCTCGGCGACGCAGATATCCCATTTGCCAACCCAAACAATAAGCATCTGCTGCTAATGCGGTCGCAAATAATGCATCGGTATCTTCCTTTAATGTTGCGGTTAACTCGTCGGTGGCGATCGCAAATTCTGTAGTAGTTGCCCAACTCTCGAAATCGCTAGCAGAGCGCACTAGTTGAGGTAAAACATCATCCGTTACCCACAAGACTACGGGAAAGTGAAATCGCTTGCGAAATTCCTCCCGCACTTGATTGGTAGCGCTCAGCATTTGTTTTAAATTATCCACCGTCTCTAAGTAAAAAACCATTAAAGCATCAGTTGGATTATCCTTAACTTCCTCAGCAATCATTCCATACAGACTTTTATCAGTACGCTTCAAATTCACAATCCGCACATCAATATCTGTCAGTTGCCGCAACCCTTTTACCAAACGCGATCGCAACCTTAAATAATTGCAGCGAGCCAAAATTAACTTAAATTCTCCCACCGAAGCTTCTAAAGACCAAGCAAGTTCTTCTAAACCCTCTTCATTTGAAGAATGGGGAAGGATGGGGGAGGGGGAAGAGAGGGAAGAAGGAGGAGAGGGGGTAGAAATATCTAATTTATCTACTTGTAATTTTTTACTGTCTTCTAACTCTTCACTCATAACTCTTAACTCCTAACTATTATTCACCAATTACCCATGCCCAATACCCATTCACGCAGGGCGTGAGGAGGTATGCCAATTTCATTCTTTTAACTCACTGGCTTCTGCCAAAATTGGGTTGATATCAAACCATGATTCTCCACCAGCATCGCGATATTCAAACACCAAACGACTGTGAACTAATGCTTGATATTCCAAATCTCCCCTTACCTTTTTCCGCTTCTTCACCTGACGCAACAATTCCCACTCATCATCAGAGATTTGCATTGTCATTTCATTGCGACGATAGCGAATCAAAGCTTCTAAAGTTTCACGAGACAAAGGCAGTTTTCTTTCCTTCTGAATCCAGTTATTCAATAACCGCAATAAATCTCGTACATGTCCCCCACTTACCTGACACAGTCGATCTAAACTTTTAGCATCATCAAAAACTTCAGGAATTTTATTCAGGCGCTGTTGTGGATTCAAATCTGGGAAAGCCCGCGCTAAAACCATTTGTCTTAACAACACCATTCCCGGCTGAAAAATATTTCCATTCGGTAATTGCACTGATACCATTGGTAACACTTTCGGGTCTTCGGGAAATCTTTGAGTTAAATTTCCATAATCATTAGAGAATTTTAGTGCCAAAGGCATTGTATAAACAACATGACACTGTAACTTAGTTAGATACTCGCTCTGGTCGATAAATAGATACTCTTGCTGGGGTCTTCCCCAAGACTTGGCGCGAGAATCTACCCGATCTAAATTATCTACAATTACTACTAATCCTTTTTTACCCTGTTGTTTTAATGCCTCCACAGCAGGCTGGAGTAATTCAGAATTAATAGCTTCTAATAACTTAGTCTTTTGAGGCCCTAAATATTGATTCAGCCTGCCTCTTAAAGTCGCATCATCTTTTGTTTTCGCAGTTATTTCCCCAATCCCAAAAGCTAGAGAAAACTTATCGGAATCCGAACTTACACCAATATCACCAATACCCGGAAGCTTGGCTTTCATTCCTACAACTTCAGCATTTAAAACCCGCCAAGCTCCCTGTAACAATTCTTTGAGCAAACTCGGTTCACCCAAACTCATATCATCCAGACTCTGACTAACGCGACGAGCGACACTAAGCAAAAAGTCACCAATGTCAACATCAGCCATTTCCATATCTTCACTAGACTCGAAATAAACTACATAAAATCCTTCTCCCTCTAACTCCGTTTTTAAACGCAATAGTTCTGTAGACTTGCCACAACCAATATGTCCCGTAAATAAAACGCAAGTTGGTTCCTCCGGCGAGAAAAATGTAATATTATCCCGTAACTCCTGAATAATTTTGCCACCTCTGACAGAAGAAAAATCAATATAATACTTTTCATCCTCGGCATTATTAATAACCAGAGTTTTACTAGGATTTGTAGCTTGGAAAAACTTTCGTAAATCTATCGTCATAGTCCAAAACCCGTATCTATTAACTCATGAACCTTTGACCTTTAACCTTGAACCTTTAAACTTTGCGTAGCGCTATAATACTTAGTTAGTCAGTAATAAACATCAAACTTATACAATGGTATAGTCCAGTTTAACGAAGTGTTAAGTGATAAAATATACTTTTTATAAATAACTTATGACTAGATTACAATTTGGGAATTAGGAATTGGGAATTGAGAATTGGGCATGGGGCATTGGTAATTGAGAAGTCACGAAAAACAATAAGAAAGCAACGCTCCCACCACAAATGCTTTAACTCCTAACTCTTAACTCCTAACTCTTAACTCCTAACTCCTAACTCTTAACTCTTAACTCCTAACTCCTAACTCCTAACTCCTAACTCCTAACTACTTTCTCCTTGCCACTCGCTACTCACTACTCACTACTCGCTACTCGCTCCTCCTCCCCCTCTATCCCCTAATTCCTTAATATGGCAAAATAAAAACGGTAATAAGTGAAATATATAAAGGTAATTTATCAGTGAGTCCTACTAATCAAAAGACTTCTACAGCACGGCGTGTGGTATTTCCTTTTACCGCCATTGTGGGTCAGGAAGAAATGAAGCTGGCTCTAATTCTAAATGTAATCGACCCCAAAGTTGGCGGTGTAATGATAATGGGAGATCGGGGAACCGGAAAATCAACCACTATCCGAGCGCTTGCTGACTTACTTCCAGAGGTTCCGGTGGTTAGGGATGACCCCTTCAACTCTCATCCCAGCGATCCCGATGTTATGGGTGATGAAGCCCGTCAAAAACTGGAACAAGGTGAAGAAATTGCTGTAGAACAAATGAAGGTGCCAATGGTAGATTTACCTTTGGGAGCTACAGAAGACCGAGTTTGTGGCACCATCGATATTGAAAAGGCCTTGTCAGAAGGTGTTAAAGCTTTTGAACCGGGACTTTTAGCTAAAGCTAACCGAGGCATTCTTTATGTTGATGAAGTCAACTTATTAGATGACCATTTAGTTGACGTATTGCTAGATTCAGCCGCTAGCGGTTGGAACACCGTCGAACGTGAAGGAATTTCGATTCGCCACCCAGCCCGTTTTGTTTTAGTTGGTTCGGGAAATCCAGAAGAAGGGGAATTACGGCCCCAGCTACTTGATAGATTTGGAATGCACGCCGAAATTCGTACCGTTAGAGAACCAGCTTTAAGAGTACAAATTGTGGAACAAAGGTCTGAATTTGACCAAAATTCTCCAGAATTTTTAGAAAAATATCAGCAGCAGCAGCAAGAATTGCAACAGCGCATCGTTAAAGCTCAGGAACTTTTACCTTCAGTTAATATAGAATACGACTACCGGGTAAAAATTTCCGAAGTATGTTCCGAGTTAGACGTAGACGGATTGCGGGGTGATATCGTTACGAACCGCGCTGCTAAAGCCTTGACTGCATTTGAAGGACGTAACGAAGTGACTGTAGACGACATTCGCCGTGTTATTGCTTTGTGTTTGCGTCACCGACTGCGGAAGGACCCCTTAGAATCAATCGATACCGGCTACAAAGTAGAGAAAACCTTTTCCCGCGTCTTCGGTGTAGAGCTTCCAGAAGACACAGCCAACGTTAACGGAACTGGGGAGAAAGTTGGAGCTAGAGGTTAAAGGTTAAGTTAAAGGTTAGGAGTTAGGAGTTAAGAATTAAAAGTTAGGAGTGAAGAATTATGCAAGCGAAGTGTTAACTGTTTCTCAATGCCCATGCCCAGTGTCCCATGCCCAATGCCCTATTTCCCTATTATGATTAGAACCTGCTATTCCTGGATACATACTTTAATATTGGCAAGTCAATATAACCCACCGAGATTTGTAGAGTTGATAATGCTCGGTATGGCATTAATCATGTTAACAATTTCTACTTTTATTGCCGATTTGCCTTATTTAGTTTTAGGTTTAAGTTTTGTAGTTGGTGCATCAGCTTCTATTTTGGTTAGAGAAGCAATTGCACCAACACCTCAATCACGGGTTACTAAAATTACAGCATTACTTTTACT
Source organism: Rivularia sp. MS3 (assembly GCA_019192545.1). GTDB lineage: Bacteria > Cyanobacteriota > Cyanobacteriia > Cyanobacteriales > Nostocaceae > Rivularia. Next base: position 56,472 of record JAHCMI010000031.1, read on the forward strand.
TGTTGTTAGTATTTATGGTTTTGCTGATTTATTAAAATTATTTATTAGTTTTACATAGTGTAACTTTTAACTCTTCTCCTAAGTCCTAAGAACTTCGAGAAGAAGCGATATTTCACGGATGAGCATGTTTAAAATGGTTGCATAAGTTCTAATCATATTATTCAGAAATTGGGGTTTTGAATTCTGATTTTATAAATAGGTTTTCAAAACCCTTTCCAGTATTTCGTGAGTAACATCTTGATGTTCATTTACCAAAACAACAGCAGTGATATCTTGTTCTGGAAAATATAGCATTAAAGACACAAAACCGTAAGACCAACCATTATGACCAATTGCTTTTCCGAAACGTGTTTGATAACTTGCTATTCCTAAACCATACTTATTATTTTCATCGACAGAAACAAAATTTAGCATTTCTTTGAGCATTTTAGGAGACAGTAAAGTTTTTTCTGCAAGCAATGCATTCACAAATTTTGCGGTATCGGATGCATTTGCAACCAATCCTCCATCACCAAGCCCATTCCCTTCATTTAAATCTTTATGACTCTCAAGAATTGCATACTTATTACTATGACTGTAACCAGTAACAATTGGTTTGAAATTTGCTTCGCGTAACTCGGTAAAAGTGTTTTTCAAACCTAGAGGATTTAAGATTTGCTGGCGTAGAACTTCAGCCAGAGATTTTCCTGTTATTTGTTCAACAATTATTTCTAAAAGTATATAGTTGCTATCACAATATTCATATTCTTTTCCGGGTTGAACCTTTGGTTTTCTTTGATAAATTAACTGGATTGCTTCTGTTGCCGTCCAAAATTGAGAACGACTTCTATTTTTTGTTAATTCATTAAACTTATCATCATAATAATTTACTACACCGCTGGTATGATTAAGTAGCTGTCGCAGCGTAATTTCATTGCTATAAGGAATGTTTGTACTTATACTTTGTGGTAAATAATTGTCGATCGCGTTATCTAAATCCAGCTTCTTTTGTTCTGCTAACTGCAATACCGCAACCGCAACAAAAGTTTTGCTGGCACTTGCTAATCCAAATTGGTCATTTGGCTTCATAGAAGTTTTTGATTCTAAATTGCTATAACCAGATGCTCCTATCCAGATTTCTTGCGGTCCCGAAATATACATCACTGCGCCGGGAACTTTCAATTTTTTTACTGCTTTATCTAAAGTTTTTTGCAGCTTAGATTTTGTTAATTTCTGAAAGTTTTGGTTTAATTTTGCTTTTCCTAAACTTTCATTTATCGAATAAAGTACAGCAAATATAAAAAATATAAAAGTAGTTACTATTAATAATTTAAGATTAAATATCATTCAGACAAGATAAATTTAATTAGCGATTATATTCTAATTCTGTTTAAACTTTTTCCTATACGTATTATTACCGAAATAACTATCTGAACTCTGTGTGCCATAACCTATCAATGTTAATCAGAACGAGTAGTAGTAATCCTTTTCATTAATCCTGATGGATTGATTTTTATTTAAAATAGTTTTCTCCCCCTGCTTCCTCCGCTTTCCCTGCTCCCCCTGCCTGCCCTAACCTGTCAATTTTAATCAAATGGACTATTAGTAGTCCATCACATTAATTCTACGGGGTTCTAAGTTGCACAGTGACTCGCCTTCGGATACCAAATATTTGGCGCTGTAAGCGCAACTACGAACGATGATTAACTCCTCATAACTTATGTCCTGGAATATTAAGTATTTAAAATGTGAGTATCCAACTGATTTAACAGGAAGACTTTGTTTAACTCCTAATCTTAGATGGGACAATTTATAACTTATTGTTATCAATTGTTAATGTAAAAATGTAAACAAAATATTAAACATACATTAAATAAAAGGCTTGAAAAACTATATATCATTAAACATATTAGTATGACCGGTCGAGAGATTAAATTGACATAAAAGCATTAAAAATATTTCTGGCTAGGTCTAATAAATAGCAAGCTCTTTTTTATAAAAACTGAAAATAAAGTTTGGGAGGACAACATGGTAACAGCAACCAGTCCGGAACAAAAAATAAAAATCGGTCAAACTAAGCTGCTGATTAATAACGAATGGGTAGAAAGTATCAGTGGCAAAAGGTTTGAAACGATTAACCCCAGTACAGGAGAAGCGATTTGTGATGTTGCAGAAGCAGACGCAGCTGATGTTGATAAGGCAGTAAAAGCAGCAAAAAATGCCTTTGAAGGCGGAGTATGGCGGAATATGTCCGCAACTCGTCGCGGTGAATTGCTTTATAAACTGGCTGACTTAATTGAGCAAAATATCGATGAGTTGGCGCGGTTGGAGACTTTAGACAACGGTAAAACCCTCAAGGATGCCTACGGTGACTTAAATTTAGTTCTGCGTTGCTATCGCTACTATGCTGGTTGGGCGGATAAAGTACAGGGTAAAACCATTCCGATTAATGGCCCATATCTTTGCTATACACGTCACGAACCCGTGGGAGTAGTTGGTCAAATTATTCCTTGGAACTTTCCACTGTTAATGCAAGCATGGAAATTATCGCCAGCTTTAGCAACGGGCAACGTGGTGGTGATGAAAACAGCCGAACAAACTCCTCTTTCGGCATTAAGAGTCGGAGAATTAATCGTTGAAGCCGGTTTCCCACCTGGTGTAGTTAATATACTGTCAGGATATGGCCCTACCGCAGGAGCGGCGATCGCCCGTCACATGGATGTTGATAAATTAGCGTTTACGGGTTCGACGGAGGTAGGACATTTAGTCATGGAAGCTGCCGCTAGAAGCAACCTCAAGCGGGTAACTCTGGAACTTGGTGGTAAAAGTCCTAATATCGTCTTTGCTGATGCCGATATGGATGCAGCAATAGAAGGTGCCCACAAAAGCTTGTTTTTCAACCAAGGACAATGCTGTAATGCCGGTTCGCGGCTGTTTGTAGAAGAAAAATGTTATGACGAATTTGTCGCTAAAAGTGTCGAGAAAGCAAAAAACCGTTTAGTTGGCAACCCCTTCGACTCTAAAACTCAACAGGGACCCCAGGTAGATCGAGATCAATTCGATAGAGTAATGGGCTACATCGAAGCGGGAATGCGCGAAGGTGCCCACATGATGTGTGGCGGACATCAAGTCGGCGATCGCGGTTATTTTATCGAACCGACTGTATTTGCGAATGTCACAAACGACATGACGATTGCTCAAGAAGAAATTTTTGGGCCGGTAATGAGTATTATCAAATTCAAAGACATTGAAGAAGCAATTCATCTAGCAAATACTACCATGTACGGTCTTGCTGCTGGAGTATGGACAAAAGATATTACCAAAGCCCATAGAGTAGCAAATAGCGTCCGTGCCGGTACGGTATGGGTAAATTGCTATCATGTTTTCGATGCTGCCGCTCCCTTTGGTGGTTTCAAGCAGTCGGGTATGGGTAGAGAACTCGGCGAGTACTGCTTGGAGCATTATACGGAAGTCAAAACTGTTACCGTGCAGTTGTAAGTTTTTAGTTGCAATTGAAACCTTACCCTGTGCTGACGGATATCCCTCTCCTTGTTTAGGCTACCGTGTACACAGAAGTCTTCTAAGTTTGTTTCACACGTTTAGATCCCCCCACTTCCCCCCTTTTTAAGGGGGAATCGGAATTAAAGTCCCCCTTTAAAAGGGGGATTTAGGGGGATCTTCTATATGTGTGTACACCGTAGCCAAGGTAGCCCAGAGGGAACGAGGGTAAGGTTTTTCGGTTAATTTAATAAAAAGCATATTGGTGAATAGATGTTAAGTTGCAATCTTGAATGTTGATTTTTGAAGGCGCTTAGGTCATATTTACAGATGGCTTTCGTCAAAATATCGCGTTTACTTTTAGCAATCGAGTAAATACGTAAAATTTGACGTTTTATAAATAACCTCTTGAAAGGAAATGTTGAGATTGTAGGGGGAAAAATGAACGGAGTTGAGTTATTTAAAAAGTCAATGGGAAATTGGGAAGGTCGTCGTTGGTATGTCTATGACAATGGCGATAAGGTAGTTCGTTACACTCAATTTAGTAATGAAGTCATACCGCAAGAGAAATTCCTCTTCCCAGAGGGGATTTCAGTACACCATAAATTCAAGGTGTGGAATATTAATGAAAGAAAGTTAGAGAACGAAATGGAGACTATTCTACATGCTTGTCCGGAACATATTGTACGTGCGGTAGGCTACTTAGGGGAAGAAAGTATTGAGTGTCCAATTACATCCGTTGGTAATAATATGTGTCGCATGATTACTGAATATAAGAACGGTTGGACACACATGGAATTTTTTCATTTTCTAACTGCCGATGTACGGGCAAGGAATATCCGGTACGATGGTATCAATTGTAGTGGCACGTTTCTAGAAAACCGAGTTGATGAGTTTTCAGAGGTAAATCTAGAAAACTTGCTGGATATTTGTTTATCTAATGAAAAGGAAGTTTAAGTTTTTAAGCCGATAAAAAAACTTCCAATTTTTTCCTCTATATGTTCTAAACTAGTTACTTCTGACGAGTTTCTTCTATATATGTAATCCCGTCAAAAACATCTCCTTGAAAAATTTGAGTACTTCGTACACGAGAGTTCGGTTCCTTAAGAGTCATTGTCTCGACGTACATATAGCGTTTCCCATTTTCAATTTTTGATGAACGGAAGATAATCGTATCATTTCCAGCATCCCAGGCTGTAGCTGAAAATTCAGGGTAATCTGAAGAACTCAAAATTAGAACTTGATTTTCAAAGCGACCTTTAAATCGGAGGGTGCGTATAGTTCCATCTTTAGAAGTATAATTATTTTCTTGATGATAATCACTCCCCGTAATGGAAATTGCAAATGTTCCATCAAAGGTTCTTTGCAATTCACCTTGAGGACTTACTTTGATAGCTGTTCCTTGCCAAACTCCAATATGTTTATGGAAAATTTCAGGAATTTCTCGGTCGTTCTGCTTCCGATTCAACTCACTAGCAGTCATAATTTTTTACCTCGCCTTTGAATTTAGATGTGATTTTTGCATCATGTTAAATAAAGTGTCAACTTCACAAAGGAATATTATGAACAGGGAAAATATCATCTCTTCCCGATTATTTGAAGCTCGCGGACCGTTTTCACATGCTGTAAAAGTAAGTGGATTTAGTAACCTGATTTTCACTTCTACCGTTGCAGCTATTGATAAAAATTGGCAGGTTATTGGTGAAGGAGACATCCGCAAACAAACAGAAGCAACTATTGTTAATCTGAAAAAAGCTTTACAAGAAGCAGGAGCGACTATTAATGATGTAGTGAAAGTCAACTGGTATCTTACCGATATCAGCCATTTTCAAACAGTGCTAGAGGTAAGAGAGCAAATGTTTGAAGGCAACAAACCAGCAAGTGCGACAATTCCTATTGGTCCCCTTGCTATTCCCGAACTTTTACTGGAAGCTGATGCGATCGCAGTTATAAAGTAGAAGTTTTAATTCATACAATCGTCTGGGGATGAATCAATTTGTAACCTGCGTCTTTAATCTTCTCGTTGCTGATGCGAGCATTAAGGGAGCGATAGCTGGGTTTGGTGTCATCCCAAAGAATTTTTTCTAAATTTCCGAGTTCGCAAATCTTATCGGATAATTCGCGGATGGTAAAGTTAAAATCATTAACTAGATTAAAGATACCTCCCAATCTTCTTTGAGCTATATAATCCATAGCCGCAATCACATCGTCGAGGTGAATCCAACTAGTAAAAGTTTCACCACTTCCATCAATATTTTTACCAGCAAGTTTGGCAAAACGCTTCATCAATTCCCGCTTGGGGCCATAAATTCCACCCAAACGCAAAATAGTAATTTTCACATCTTCACTAGCTGAATTTAGCAAAAGCTGCTCCGCTTCACTAAGTACCTGATTGTATTCGCTTTCTGTATCAACCGGGGAAGTTTCATCAACCCACTCACCGTTTTTATTTCCATATACCGAAACACTACTAAGGTAAATTAACTGTTTAACGCTTTTATTCTTCTGCAATGCTGCAACAAGATTTTTCGCCGTAGGAATATATGTTTCCCGGTATACTTGTGCATCAACCTGTTTATTGCTAATCGGAGCAATGCTCAACACTACGGTGTCTTTATCTTGCAATAGCGATTCTACAGCTTGGTAATCTTTCCCTTTCATGACTACCACTTTGGTGGCAATCTCTTTCAATTGTGCAACTCGCTCTTGTGTGGTGGTGGTTACTGTTACCGAGTGATTTTGTTTTTGATACCAGTAACGTGAAGCAGCAGTTCCCACGTAACCGCAACCAATAATGGCAATTTTGTCTAAATTGCTGTAGTTTTGCTGCTGAATTTCAGGTTCAGTTGATTTTATATCCATTAAATCCTGTTGGCTATTTTAATAACAAATTATAAATAATCTTGAGTCAGGTGTTAAATATATGACTTGAAAAATTTATTCTAGCTAATAGCAGTCATCATTCCCACAATATTGCTTAAGTATTGATAATTTTTATATAACTATCTCTAAAGTCCGTTAACTTCCTTGATAATAGATTGTTTTTAGTTGTATTTAATTGCAAACTAATAACAAGATATCTCGGATTATAATCATTTTCTGCATACTTTGGGAAAATATAAATTTAGGGAATAAAAATTGAGTATTTGATTGAGCTTTATTTCATGAAAAATAATATCTTAAAATACTGGTCTAATTTACCGATTCAGGGAAAACAATTAATTGGGTTGTTTGCCTCAGAGGTGATTTCTGTATTCGGATTTGTGGGTGTTGGTGCTTTTTTGATTGTTATTGGAGGACGCAGTGTCTTAGTTAATCAGGCAAAATCAGAACTTGCCGTTACCGAGATTAATTACAATATTAAAATCGATCAAATGGGCTTTGGTTTTCGCGGACAATCGGATAATGCAGCAATAATTGCAGCTGCTAGAGCGCATAAAAACTCTCAATTTTTAAACTCAGATTTACAGAAACAGGCCAAAGAAATTCTTGAAAATGAAATTAAGGCTAGAAACATCGAATATGCAACTTTAGTAGGGAAAGATTTACGAATTATTGTCAACGCTAATAATAATCGGAATGGAGAAGTTTTTAACCCAAATAATTTAGTAAGTGAAGCATTCAAAATATCCGAACAGATAAAAAGTAGTGAAATCGTTAGTTGGAAAGAATTGAAAAAAGAATCTCCCCCACTTTCATCAGGATTTGAAAAAAAGCATAAAGGTAAAATTAGTTGTACCTCTACATTAGGAGAAGGAACGGAGTTTTTGATTACTATTCCGATTAAACAGTTTTCACCTGAAGGGTGTGGAACGTCAGTTATCTAGCGAGCAGCAACCATTCAATAAAGAATTCATTTTTAAGTGGTAACTGTTCACAACTCACTGCTGATTGATTTAATATCTTCTAAAGTTTCTATGGCGGATTTGTACCTTTCTGAAGCATGATAGCGCACCATTTTATCCAAAACTGCCGCAAAATTATCGCTGACTCTTGCCCATTCGCGCCATTCAAGATTACCGTTGTCAGGATTTGGTTGCAATTCGTGAGGTAGCAATCCAGTTAACGCTTGGATGGCGATCGCTCCTAAAGCGTAGATATCGCTGCTCAGACGGGGGTGCCCTGCAAATTGTTCTGGTGGTGTATATCCCCGAGTTCCGATGGCTACTGTGGCTAATTCGGTTTGTTCTTTTGATTGTGGCTGCATTAGTTTCACTGCACCAAAATCAATTAATACCAAGCGATTATCTTGATTGCATCTGATAATATTCGCCGGTTTAATATCCCGATGAATTACTTGCCGTTGATGAATAAAAGCGAGAACTTCTAATAGTTCTTTAAGTATATTAATTACTTCAGATTCGCTTTTAATCTCTTTATGAGGCGGTAATTCATCGGTTAAAGGATGTCCGGGGATAAATTGCTGTACTAAATAAAATTCTTTTTCTTGTTCAAAGAATGCATATAATTCAGGTATTTGATTATGTTGACCTAATAATTCGAGAATTTCTGCTTCCGAGTCAAACAATCTTCTGGCAACTTGTAAAAATCTGGTATCTCTTCTAGCTGGCATTAATTGTTTTACTACACAAGTTGGCGAACCGGGGCGTTGGGTATCTTTAGCTAAATAAGTACAGCCAAAACCACCTTGAGCTAATACTCTGGTTACTTGATAACGATTGCTAAGTAAGTTAGAGGAAGAAGTTGAAAAAGTAGCAACAGCAGCTACGGGCTGTATTCGAGGTGTGTCTTGAATTCCCGTAGTTTCGTTTAAAAGTGTATTTAATTGTTCTATGGCTTCTTTCTGTTTTTCAACTTGTACAAGAATAACTTGTGTTTGTAATTGTGTTTGATAGCTCGTGTAACCTAACACGCCAATAGCAGTAAAAACTAAAGCAAGTCCAGAAGGTACTACAGGCACCCAACCAGCTTGTAAAATTAGTCCGTAACAAATAACTATTAAGCCAAAAACAGCTACACCTGATACTATTAATAAAAATACAGGTCTTCTTACTTTCCAAGCTAAAACGCCTCCAATTAAAGACCAACTAAGTACCCAAGCAGCTTCCAGCCATTCAGAAAAATACCAAATTAAAGGTCTATTATTTAATACTGCACTAATAAGTTGACTCGTGATTTGTGCATGAATTATCACACTAGGCACTGTTCCTGGCTCTTTAAAAGTGCTGTAGGGAGTCAATTTTCCTGCATCAAGACGGCGAGCGCCATTACCAATAATTACCAAACGGTCTTTAATTAAATTAGGATTTACTTTATCGGTTAAAACATCTGTGAAACTAACGCTTTTAGCAACATTACGGTGATTGCGATAATTAATTAAGATTTGATAGCCTCCATTATCGATATTTATGTAGCCACCGGAATTTGGCTGTAGAGGAGGAAAAGGTATCTTACCAAAATAAAAAGTTTTGTTTTTAAGTTTATGAATCGCGGTTATATCTAGTTTTGCTAAGTACTTAGTCGCTAAAATGCTAGAAAAAGAAACGGGAGTATTACATTTACTATTTGGGATAGTTCCTTGAAATAACAAACCCCGACGAACAACTTGATCGAATGTATTATCGGGAACTAAATCGTTAAAAGCTATATTTTCTTGAGCAAAATTAAGCGGTGGTGGTATTTCCGGTTGCCCCATACTTTCAAATACACAAGCTGCAACAATATTATCTTTACGTATACCCTCGGCTAAATTATTTTGTTGAGGACGTTTAATATTTAAACCAACAACACGAGGTTGATAAGATTGAATTTTTTTTAATAATTGATTAATCGTTTCATCGCTTAGCGGATTGTTATACTTCTGTAAATCATCTTCTGTTACCGTTACCAGTAAAATTCTATCATCTGCGGCTTCCGGAGGACGCATAAGCATCATTTGGTCGTAAGCTCGCAATTCCCAACGCTGCAACCAACCCAATTGTCGTGCCCCTAAAACCAAAACAGTAACACCTAAACTGGTAACAATAATTGTTCTCCACCAGCTGATTGGAGTCGAATCTTGAATTGAATTATTCTGGTTACTATCTGGAGTTTGAGGAGCGAGAGTGTCATCCCTCTCCGATAAATTACTCGGCTGGTTTCTTAAAAATACGACACGGAAATTATCTAAAAGTCTCCTAATCACGGTACGGTAACAATAGCCTGAATTGGTAGATGTATTTAATATAGTTGACGATGAGAAATGAATGTAAATATTCGGTTAACAGTTATACAAATTTACAATAATTGGCAATTGGGAGAAGGAGTAAAAAGTGATACTCCTTAAAATTGCCATTACCGCATAGCTCCTAACTCCTAACTTTTAACCTTAATTACTCCTAACTTTTAATCAGATGCATCAAATTTCTGGACGCTGGCGTTACGGGCTAGCTTTGTCTTTATTGACAGTTATTTTATGGGGCGTGTTACCGATTTCTTTGTCTATAACACTACAAGGATTAGATGTTTTTACTTTGACTTGGTTTCGCTTTCTAGTATCTTTTTGCTTGCTGGCAATTTACTTAAAGTCCCGTGGAAATTTACCAACTTTCTCGCAATTTAGGTCTGCCTCCCCAAAACTTGTATTTATTGCAACTATCTTTCTGGCAATGAACTACATATTATTTGTCAAAGGCTTAGATATTACAACTCCTGCAAATGCTGAAGTTTTGATTCAGTTAGCTCCTTTACTAATGGGTTTTGGGGGATTGGTATTTTTTAAAGAACGCTACACCTTACTTCAGTGGATTGGCATAAGTATTCTTACTATTGGCTTTGTTTTGTTCTTTAACGAACAACTATCTAATTTGATTACCGCACAAACAACATATGTATATGGTAGTGGTTTAATTATACTAGCTGCAATCGCTTGGTCTATTTATGCCTTGGCTCAAAAACAGCTTTTGCAAACTTTGTCTTCCCCTCATATAATGCTGGTTATTTATGGCGGATGTGCTGTAATATTCACACTTTTCGCAAATCCGATAAAAATTTTTACACTCAGTTTTTTGCAGGGCGGAATGCTAATTTTTTGTGCTTTAAATACTTTAATTGCTTACGGTGCTTTTGCTGAAGCATTAGAACATTGGCAAGCATCACGAGTTAGCGCTGTATTAGCTTTAGCTCCTCTTGTAACATTAGTATCATCCTGGATAGTATCAAAAATATCACCAAATTTAATTGCTGCCGAGCATTTTACAATGTTAGGAATCTTCGGAGCTATTTTAGTTGTATGTGGTTCTACGGCAATAGCATTGGGGAAAAACTAATAAGTTTCAATTTTATAGCCGTATATCTACGTGTAGTAAAAATTCAATTTATCGCTTTTTTAAAGTGTAACTTGATGTACTGAAGCAGATGTTTGTTTTATCTGCTATCATGTCATGGTGAACATCGAGAAACTAATTCAATCAGTTTATTAGTAAGTAATTTAACTTACCTGTAAATACGGTTGAGATGTAAAACAGCATTCTACCTATCTACCTTCGCCCGTTAATTCAATACGTTATTAGTAAGGCAAATAATATTTAATACCTGCCAGGGTGTCAGAGCTACCAAACTTTCTGCATATTTGAAGCACATTTTTTGACACTATCTAGTGATGAACAGCTTGTTTGGTAAATGGACTGGCAACCTGAGAAAATCTTGGCTGTTGTTAGTTTTATCTATATTGCTATCAGTTTTTGGCATCAGTAATTATGCTTGGACTGCGGAGCGAATTTATGCATCTTATTCAGCTTTTCAACGTTCTATTTCTATAAATGCTTTAGAAGAATTTGCCGAAAACGGTGAAATTGGTGAAGAGTTAGCAGTTTATACGCGCTATTTGAAGCCGGAACAAATAGCAGATTTGAGGCAAGTTTTAACCAGCCAGATCAAAGTACATCCTGTAGCAGTCTCGCAGTTTCTCTACACTTCACAAGGTGAATTTATGTTGAGACGCTTAGGAGAAGTGATTAAAACTGAATCTGGCGAGAGTAAACCGGGATTTCACGCTTTGCGATCGGCTTTAATTTTAGCTGCTGATGAACCAGAGGGTTTGACGTTATTAAATATATTACGGAAATATCCTAACTCCAGCATTAATGTTGATTTAGCCCGCACTTTGCAAATAGCAGCGCAATTAGAAACCCTCGTAAATGAAACAAATAAGGCTGTCGCGGCTGTTTCTGCTAAGTCTGATACAGAAGCTGCAATTCAGTCACAAGGAATATTTGAGGCTCTACCTACATTGAACCGCAGGGGTAAGTTTATAGCTAAAAAGCAAACTTTAAAATTCTTCGATGTCATTAGAGGAAGACAGTTATCAACAGACATTTATCTTCCTAATATTCGTTCTTCAGTACCGGTAATTGTAATTTCTCATGGGATTGGTACCGACAGCAGTAATTTCCGGTATTTAGCTAATCATTTAGCAACAAACGGGTTTGCGGTTATTGTTCCCAACCATCCCGGCAGCGATACCAAACAAATAAATTCTTTGTTGAATGGTAGTACTTCGGAAGTGGCACGGGCGGATGAATTTATCAACCGTCCTTTAGATGTAAAGTTTGTTCTAGATGAATTAGAGAAACTAAACAATACCGATTCTCGGTTTAAAAAACGTCTAGATTTACAGCAAATAGGAGTATTCGGGCAATCTTTTGGTGGTTATACAGCTTTGGCTTTAGCTGGTGCGAAACTAAATCCAGAAAAAATAAAACAAGATTGCCATCAGCAAGCTTTGAAACAAACCTGGAATATGTCTCTGTTGTTGCAATGTCGAATACAAGAATTGCAAATTAGCAAGCCAGTCAAACAATATAATTTATACGATAAACGAGTTAAAGCTGTAGTTGCAGTGAATCCAATAACCAGCACTATCTTCGGTAAAACTGGTTTGAGTCAAGTCAAAACTCCGGTGATGATGGTTTCTAGCAGTGAAGACACCGTTGCACCAGCTTTATACGAACAAATTTTACCTTTCTCCTGGATTGCTAATCCTCAGAAATATTTAGTGCAGATGGAGAGTGCTACGCACTTTTCCGCTATCGGTGATGGTAAAGATAGTTCCGAGCAAGTCGGATTACCCTCTAAATTGGTAGGCGATAATCCAAAACAAGCACAAAGTTACATGAAACTTTTGAGTTTACCTTTCTTTCAAAATTACGTATCCGGTAATTCGCAATATCGCCCTTATCTCACCGCAGCTTACGCAGAAAGCATTTCCATCAACTCTATGAGCTTAAGTTTACTTCAGAATTTAACTACTACAGAAATAGCAAGAGCAGTTAACAGTGAGCAGTAATTATTATCGGGTTTTGGCGATAGCGTAGGGTTATTGTTCATTTTCCTTTGTATTAGGACTTACGCAAACTACATATTTTGTTGTAGGGTGCTGTGACGGGAACCCATTATTTTTTTAAGAAGAAAAAAATTTTAATGAGAACCCTGTGATACTTTAACTAATGCTGAACGTAATAATAATGTTTTTAGTGTCACGCACCACTTGAATATTGTGACAATTGCGGCCATTTTTGTGTATTTTGTACTTAAAATTAAATACAATTAAACGGATTAATTAAGAGTTATGATTAAAAACATAAATACTGTTCACTGTTCACTGGTAACTGTTCACTGATAACTGATTTGCTTGGTTTCTTAAATCTCGATAAACCTTTTGATTGGACTTCTCATGATTGCGTGGCAAAGACACGCAGACTTTTGGGTATCAAAAAAATAGGACATGCTGGAACTTTAGATCCCGCAGCTACTGGTGTTTTACCTATCGCGATTGGTAAAGCAACTCGATTGTTGCAGTATCTCCCTAGCGATAAAGCTTATAAGGCTACTATTAGGTTAGGGGTACAAACTACCACTGATGATTTACAAGGGGATGTAATTCAACAAAATGTTGTAAGTGGTTTGAATCTGGAAACTGTCAAAATGGCGTTAAAGCAGTTTCAAGGAAAAATTGAGCAGATTCCTCCAAGCTATAGCGCTATTCAAGTTGATGGCAAGCGACTTTACGATTTAGCCCGTAAAGGTGAAAAAATTGAAGCTCCCGTGCGGAGTGTGGAAATATTCAGTATTGATATTTTAGATTGGCGAAATGGTGAATTCCCGGAGTTAGATGTAAATATAGCCTGCGGTGCGGGTACTTACATTAGAGCGATCGCCAGAGATTTAGGTGCGATACTAGAAACAGGAGGAACTCTAGCAGCTTTACAGCGTACTGTTAGCAGCGGTTTTAATTTAGCAGATAGCATTACTTTAACTGAGTTAGAAGCAAAGTTAAAAGCAGATGAATTTCAACCAATGGCTGCTGATGCACCTTTAAAGCATCTTTGTGAAATAACTTTACCTGGAAACGAGGCGCTTAGATGGTGTCAGGGACAGAAAATTTCTCTGGAGGGGCAAGTATCAGAAATCGTCAGAGTCTATAACGAAGAAAAGCTTTTCTTAGGTATTGGGGAATTAAAAGAGCAATTATTAATTCCACGAATGGTTTTGGAAGGAATTTCTTGAAAAGGTATGTCCATACAAACTATAAAAATATAACCTGTCTGCCTTTTATACAGCGGTTTTCACTTGTGTGCAATACATTTTGAACCTCACCCCACCCTACGGGCATCCCTCTCCTTAGTAAGGAGAGGGGAAGGGGTGAGGTTTCGAGTGTATTCTACTCAACCAAAAATTGTTATATATGTATGATTACTCTAAAACTGTAAGAGCGATTCTTGCCATAAAAAATCCAAACACAAGTTTGTAGCATAAACTACGTTTATTAGAGGATGTTTGAAAAGTATAGTTTTTAGCTTAAATCTTGGACGATCCCCCCTTCCCCCCTTAAAAAGGGGAGCCACTGCGTTGGGCGGAGAGAAGTTCGTTGGCGGGGTTCCCCCGCTTAAAGAAACTTCGGAGTTCCCCGACTTGTAGCAAGTGAAGTAGCGCGGTCTTGGGGGTTTCCCCCATGAGCGACTGCTGAACCCGAAGGGTGGCGTGGATTTAGGGTGATCTCAAAAGTTTCGAGTATCATTTATAGCGCATCATTACATCCTCTTAGAAACAATTATCAATTGATTGTTTCTACAAAACTGTAGCTTTCAAAAATTTATGATGTTTATTAAGCGCTTTCATAACCGTCCCGTATCATTAATCACTATATTTATATGTGTTTTCTGCGTAACTTTGATATATGGGTGTTTACCGAATTCAGAAACTGTTACTAGAACTTTATCGCTGCTAACCGAGCCTTTTCTGCAATTACCAACCAAAAATTCAGTTAGAGTTGTTTGGTTTACAGAGTTTCCCGGAAATCAAAATATTGTTGCTTACGGTAAAAATCTTAGCCAAACTGCTGAAGCTACAACTATTAAATTAAGCCATACTAGGGAAGATCAAAAATCTAGAGTTGGGGAGCAAACTCAAGACAAGCAAGTTTATTCAAAACCAACTCAGCGCGATATTTGGCGACATGAAGCTGAAGTTAGTGGTTTAACTCCTGGTAAAGAAGTTGATTATCAAGTCATTAGTAAATCCAAAAACGGCGGTGAAGCTAAAAGTAACGTTTATAGTCTTGCTCCCGCACCTAAAGCAGGTACACCATTAAAGATTCTCCTTACTTCCGATCATCAGCTTAAACCAATGACGGCTGCAAATTTACAAAAAGCCGAAGAAACAGTCGGCGATATTGATGCGGTGTTTATGGCTGGCGATTTAATAAATATACCAGACCGCGCTAGTGAATGGTTTGACGATAATCGCGGTGGTGCATTTTTCCCGGCTTTGCAAGGTAAAGCTAATTATGAGATAGATAAAAACGGGGTAAAAACAACTTATACTGGCGGTGAAATACTTCAAGAGGCTCCTATTTTTACCGCTCTTGGCAATCACGAAGTTATGGGAAGAAGAGGTAAAAGTGATGATTTGAATGGTGAATATGGTGATGCAATTCCCCGCGCAGTTGCTAAGAATTTGTATAATGAATCATCTTTAAAAGCCAATTCTTTTAATACCGACACTTACGAAGAAATTTTTAGTTTACCTGAAAGTAAATCGGGAGGAGAAAAGTATTATGCCACAACTTTCGGTGATGTACGTTTAGTAGTACTCTATGCCACAAATATCTGGCGAGTTCCCAGTTTAGAATCCGATGCCAAAGGTAAGTATCGAGAAAAAGAAGCTGATTTCAAGAATCCCGAGGAATGGGGTTACGGACAGCATATTTTTGAGCCAATTGATAAAGGTAGCGCTCAGTATAATTGGTTAGTTGAAGAACTTAATAGCCCGGAATTTAAACAAGCAAAATACAAAGTTGTTATGTTGCATCATCCGGTTCATTCCTTGGGTGATAATATTGTTCCAGCTTATACCAATCCCGTGCAAACAATTGAAAAAGATGACAGCGGGAAAATTATCAATATACGCTATGAATATCCTTTAGAAGAAGATTATTTAATTCGGGATATTGTGCCTTTGTTAGAAGAGAATAATGTCCAACTAGTTTTTTACGGGCATTCTCATTTATGGAATCGTTTTCAAAATCAATCGGGAATACATTTTTTAGAATCATCAAATGTTGGTAATAGTTATGGTGCTTATTTAGGTGACAAGAAACGTAGCGTACCTGAAGGATATCAAGAGCGATATATTGAAACTGGTGACCCAAATGGTTTAGAACCAATAGTACCATCAATTAAACCATTGATAGGGGAAGATGGTGAACCTCTGCCTTATATTGCGAGTAAAGAAATTACCGTATTTAGTATTTTAGATACAGCAAATGGTACGGTTAACAGTTATTATTTTGATACTACTAAACCAGAAAGCGAAGTAGTTAAATTTGATGAATTTGAATTGGAATAATAATTAATAATTTCAAGTCAGAAAAAGACATAAGATGGTATTACTTTACCACATAATTTATAAGGGGTAATAACCATTTTACTTCTAATAAGATTAATCCTTCTTATCCTCTTCCTCTGATTCCTCCGCGTCCTCTGCGGTTTTTTTTAAGAGAGCTTTACAACCCCTCAAAATTAATGTGGTGAAGTACTATAAACCCGGTTGTTTTAAAAAACTGGGTTCCACTAACTTTGGCTTCGGGATTTAGAAATCGTTGTGCGTTGCACTGCCGCGACAACGCACCCTACAATTACAATATTTTTTTAGATACTTTTAAGCAAATTAAATTTTAAACCTCAACTTGGGAATCATATATAAAAGTTAGGCTCTACCTTTTTATATGTTTGTTTCCTTTATTAAGAAATATTTCCAGACTTCAAGCTACTTGCTAATTCTAGGGACTTCGGTGTTACAACATCCTGCTTATGCTCAACAGGTTGTTGAAGATGGAACTTTACCCACTCGCGTTAAAACTACAGATAATCTCAACTTTACGATTGATAGCATTAATAATCAAAACCGTTTGGGAGGCAATTTATTTCACAGCTTCAAAGAATTTTCTATTCCTACAGGCGGCTCTGCATTTTTTAATAATTCTACTGATGTCGTGAATATAATTAATCGGGTAACAGGTGGAAGTATTTCGTCCGTTGATGGATTAATTAAAGCTAACGGTAATGCTAATTTATTTTTGATTAATCCTGCTGGGATTGTATTTGGTAAAAATACTCGGTTAGATATCGGTGGTTCTTTCTTTGGTAGTACTGCTGAAAGTATCAAGTTTAGTGATGATGTTGAATTTAGCGCTATTGATATTGCAAAACCAGCTTTATTGAGTATTAACTTACCTCTTGGTTTGCAAATGGGGATTAATTCAAAAACCATTGAAGTAAAAGGGGATGGCTATACAACTACCTCTGAGAATATCAATAATGATGGCGATGTATTTGTTCCTTTTATCGTTACTAATTTAAATGGTTTAAGAGTGAAATCGGGAAATACTTTAGCTTTAATCGGTGGTGAAGTTTCTTTAAATGGAGGTATAGTCGTAGCCGATTCTGGAAGGGTTGAGTTAGGAGGTGTAAATCAGGGTTTAGTTAATATTACTAATTTAAATACAAAAAGTTCATTTTTAGATTATAAAGATGTAGAAAACTTTGGTGATTTAACACTTTCTTCTTTAGCTTTAGCTGATGCTAGTGGAGTTGGAAGCGGCTCAATTCAGTTGCAGGGTAAAAATATTTCTATCAAAGATGGTTCTAGAGCATTTGTACAAAGTCAAGGTTTAGAATCGGGAGAAAAAATTAAAGTAAATGCGACACAGTCTATAGAAATAGTGGGAACTGATTTATCTGGGAACTTAGATAGTTCATTGTTAACTGAAACTATAGGAACAGGAAATGCAGCGGAAATTGCCATATCAACTCCTAGTTTACTATTGTCTGAAGGTGCGAGAATAATTACTCATACTTTTAGCCCTGGCCGTGGAGGTAATATTAATATAAATGCTTCCGAAGTATTACAAATTAGCGATTTATCTTCTATTAATCCTAGCAATGAAACTGAAATTTCGACTTTAAGCTTTAATTCGGGTAGTGCTGGAGAGATTAATATTGCAACCCAAAATCTATTAATTTTAGGTCAAGAGGTTTCATCTGCTACTTTTGGTATTGGCAATGGTGGAGATGTCTCTGTATCAACCGAAAAATTGACAATTTTCAACGGTGGCGTTATTGCTTCTGCAACTTTAGGAATTGGGAATGGAGGAGATGTAGAGGTGAATGCAAAATCGATTAATCTCCAAGGTATTAATAATGATAATTTTACGCCTAGTACTTTGAGTGCTTCGAGTCTTGCAATTGGCAATGCCGGTAATTTGACTGTTAATACTGAAAGATTGATTGTTAAAAATGGTGGTAGAGTCGATTCTTCTACACTTGCCGTTGGGAATTCGGGAAGCGTAACTGTTAATGCTACCGATTTTATCGAAGTCACCGGTACCGTACGTGGTTCAGTTAATCCTAGTTTAATAGTTTCCAGCGCTAATATTGTAGATGAATCTCTGCAACAGTTGTTAAGATTACCTGCAATTCCCAGTGGAAATTCAGGAAATGTGGATATAAATACACCTGTTTTAAAAGTTAATAATGGTGCTGAAGTAACGGTAAGGAATGATGGAGCGGGTAAGGGTGGAATCTTAAATATTAATACTAATTCTATTCTTCTTAACAGCAATGGTAAAATCACCGCATCAACTCAATCGGGTGAAGGAGGTAATATTGATTTAGATGTTAAGGATGGTTTAATTTTACGCAATCAAAGTCTGATTTCTGCTGAAGCTGGAGGAACTGGGAATGGTGGAAATATTAATATTAATTCATCAGTAATTGCAGGTTTAGAAAACAGCGATATTGTTGCGAATGCAATAAAAGGTAATGGTGGAAATATTAAACTAAATACAAGTGGTTTATTTGGTTTAGAGTTTCGAGATAAATTAACAATCGAATCGGATATTACAGCTAGTTCTCAATTTGGTGTTAATGGTACTGTAGAAATTAATAACCCTGCAATTGACCCTAGTTCTAGTTTCGTAAAGTTGCCAACTGATGTCATTGATAGCAGTCAAGAGGTTGCAAGTGGATGTAGCGTTAATCAAGGAAATAGTTTTACGGTAATTGGAAAAGGTGGGTTAGCTGCAAATCCACAAGAAGCTATTGTGGATGTAAATTTTTGGAAGGATTTACGTGATTTTAGTACTACGAATATTGCTAAAAAAACAAGTATGCAAGTGAAAAATGATTCTCCAAAAGCAATTGTTGAAGCTACTGGCTGGGTGATTGATAAGCAAGGTAATGTTGAATTTGTTGCTCAATCCAGTAATGTGAATGCGGGAGATAGCTGGCATAAAGCCAGTAATTGTAAAGGGGAATTCACAAGTAAGAAGTAAGAAGTTAAGAAGTAATACCTTTGTGTATTTAGGTAGAGGATTCGGTGGAATGATAAATTTGGTTTTTATTCGTCTTTAAAAGACGAGATCATTTACCATATTTCGGGCTAAAATTCACTACTTTTTACTTTTTGCTTCGCAACTTTTGCCCGTTAGCACAAAGGGCTTTGGTAATTAATTAGTTATTATTAAGTTCGTAGTTAGTCCCAAGCCTGCCTGGAGGAGATAGCTTTCTCGCAGAGCAAGCCCAACTACGAACTTTCTGTAGCAATAATTTTGATTTAAAACTTTCCAACGAACACTTTCTGAGCAGGCCCACTCATATAAATTCTTTGATCGATTTCCGACCATTCTATCAGTAATGGCCCACCTGGAAGTTCTATAGTTGCTTTTCTATCGCATTTTCCAGTTAATACTCCAGCTACCAAAGAAGCGCAGGCTCCGGTTCCGCAGGCTAAAGTAATGCCAGCACCGCGCTCCCATACTCGCATTTTGAGATAGTCTGAGCTAACAACTTGAATAAATTCGGTGTTGATTCTTTCGGGGAAAGCCGGATGATTTTCAAACTGAGTCCCAATCTTTTCCAACTCTATAGCTGCAACGTCTTCTACAAAAGTAATGCAGTGAGGATTGCCCATATTTACACAGGTAACATCCCAAGATTTACCCGCAACTTCCATAGTTTGGTTAACTACCTTTTCATTTTCAGCAGCAAGGGTAGTCGGAATTTCACCCGCAGTCAATCTTGGAATACCCATATCCACTTTAACTTGACCGTCAGACATTAATTCAGGTGTAATCGTACCGCCTAAAGTATGAATGCTGTACTTATCGCTTTTTCTGGCATCTCCTTCTAACTCAGCTAAAAAAGCAGCCATGCAGCGAATACCATTACCACACATTTCCGGCTCCGAACCATCCGAGTTAAAAATCCGCATAGTATAGTCAGTACCGTTTTCTCCCGGTAAAGCAAAAATGACACCATCTGCACCGATACCAAAATGGCGATCGCACACCTGGATTGCTTTGTCTGGAGTCACTGCTGGCTCTGAACTTGAGCGATTATCAATCAATATAAAATCGTTACCCAAACCCTGATACTTAGTAAAATTAATTGCCATTTGTCGCTTTGATGAATTATTACAGATATTAGTTGTTAGTTATTAGTTATTAGTTGTTAGTTGTTAAAGCCACTAATTACTATCCACTATCCACTAACCACTATCCACTATCTACCATTACATACAAAATGTTGACAGAATTCGATACCTCACTACCTAGCATCAAGCAAGTTCAAAAGTTAATTCAAGAAAATACCCAAATTGAATTAAAGCTCATAACCGGCGATGTGATTGCCGGAAAACTTTTATGGCAAGACTTACAATGTTTCTGCATTATGTCAGCAGATAATCAAAAAACTACCGTTTGGAAACAGGCGATCGCTTTCTTGAAAGTTGGGGAATAAATGAGTCATGGGAATGGGGGATTGGGAATTGGGCATGGGGGATTGGGGAGAGGGGGGAGAAAATTAATAACTCCTAACTCCTAACTGCTCACTGCTTACTGTCTCCTATTCTCTCAACTCGTCAAGGGGTAAATAATCGCGCAAAGCTTCTAATTCTGCGGCTTTAACTACTGGAATTGATAATACTGGTTGATTAGTTTCGGGTGAAAATAGTTCTTCTAGTTGGTTTAAAGCAGATAATCTACCGCACAACAGTAATTGATCGCGGTTTTGCAGTTTGGTTTTGCCGTTGGGATAGCGAATAAATTTTCTCTCTCTTCGGATTGCTTGTATTTCGACTCCATATTCTTGACGAACATTTAAGTCACCCAGAGTTTTTCCTAAAAGCAGCGATTTTTTATTGAGCATTACCCATTGACAGGCACTGTTTTCTCCCGGTACTGTTGCTTTCCCCGATGCAAATTCGTCTAAGGCTGCTATTTCTTCGGATGAACCTACTACTAAAAGCTTGTCGCCTTCTTCTAAAGTGGTTTTTGCGTCGGGATAATCTATTTCTAACCCGTTGGTGCGCTCGATTGCCATCAAACTGACTCCGGTTAAATAGCGCATATCGGCTTGTTCGAGCGTCATTCCAACTAAAGGCGAGTGCGTCGGCAGGGAATACCACCGTTTGTTTAAATCGGCTGTAGCTCGTCGCAAATCGCGGGCTACTTCAGAAGCTGATTGTTCGGGACGAAAATCTAAATAGTGACGTTGGCGGATTTCCTGCATTTCTCGCTGTACTGTTACTGGAGAGAAACCAACATCTGTTAGCAGAAACGAAACCATTTCTAAACTAGCTTCAAATTCTGGCTGTACAACTTCTCGCGCTCCTAGTTGGTATAGTGCTTCAATATTTTTGTTGTTTGTAGCCCGCACTACTATATTTAATTCTGGATATAATTCTAAACCGCGCCGCAGTGAAAGACGGGTACTCATAGGATCGGGGAGAGCGATCGCCATTGCTTTAGCTTGGTTAACTCCTGCTGTTTCTAAGACATGAAAACTCACGCAGTTACCGTATACATAAGGAATTTTAGCTTCTCGTAGTTGTTGAATTACCCTTTCGGATTGTTCTATAACTATTACAGGAAGTTTATGAAAAAGCAGCAGTTTAACTAAATTTTTACCGACTCTACCGTAACCGCAAACTATAACATGGTCTTTTATCGGTAAGTCGTCAGCAACATCAAGGGGTTTGCCTTCACCGTTAAGATAAGGCTTTAGCCAAGGCATTGATTCAGCCCAATCAAATACAATCGGCACCAATCGCAGTACGAAGGGCGTTAAGATTAATGTGACCGCCGTAGTACCTAAAATAAGTAAATATACAGAGCGCGAAACCAAGCCTAACTGTTGACCTTCGCTAGCTAGTACAAAGGAAAATTCCCCGATTTGAGCCAGTCCTAAGCCCGCAATTAAAGCGGTTTTCAACGGATAGCGGAATATTTTAACTAGGGGAGTAATAATTAAAAATTTACCAATAAATACTAAGGTCACCAATCCTAAAATCAATTCCAGATTGTTCCATAAAAATACTGGATCGATTAACATGCCGATGGCAGCAAAGAACAAACTAGCACAAATATCTCGCAACGGCTCAACATAAGTTAAAGTTTGGTCGGCATATTCAACTTCGGAAATCATCAAACCGGCGACAAATGCGCCCATTTCGATGGAAAGTCCTAATTCTTCTGTTAATAAAGCGATTCCCAAACATAAAGCTACTACACCCAATAAAAACAACTCTCGGCTTTCAGTCTGTGCCAGCAATCGCAACAAAGGAGGAATCAGCCATATACCTGTCGCCACAGCACCAGCAGCAAACAAGCAAATCTTTAACAAAGCCATCAGTACGGCTACACCGAGAGTTTCCACGGGTTGGTCGAGAGCGGGTAATACTGCTAGCATTAATCCTAATGCTAAATCTTGTACTACCAAGATTCCCAACATTACCTGTCCGTGGGGAGCTTCCGTTTCATTACGCTCCATCAAGCATTTAAGAACTACCGCAGTGGACGATAAAGATAAAATCGCCCCCAAAAATACACCTTGAACTGGCGAACTTACCCAGCCAACTCCCACCGACACCAAAGCAGTAACTCCGATAGTCAGAAGAATTTGTAAGCCACCACCGCCCAAACTTATTTTCTTAACTTTGTTAAGTTCGGCAAAAGAAAACTCTACCCCTAAAGCAAAGAGTAAAAAAGCAACACCGAACTGCGCTAATGTCTCAACTTGAATAAATTCTTTTATTAATCCAAACCCCGCTGGCCCAACCATCATCCCACCAACGAGATACCCCAATAACACGGGTAAACCTAAAAGCGAAGCAAACAGCCCTCCACCCGCAGCTACAGCGAGAACCGAAACCAAATCAACTATTAATCTAAAATCTTCCTGCACGAGTTTATAAAAAAATATATTTATCCCTTGTAACCAGCATACAAAGTTTTGTGAAGACTGTCTCAGGAATCAGTTAACAGTTATCAGTATTAGCACAGAGTGACGCGATAGCCTCATACAGCGAACAGTTGCGCTCATTTGTGAACTAACTACTTTCAACTTATAACTTACTATTTACAATTTACAACTCCCCAATACGGGAATTTCAATTACGAATTCTGCACCCTTGCCAATTGTAGAGTTGCAATACAGCTTACCGCCATGTTTTTGGACAATAATTTGGTAGCTAATAGATAGCCCTAACCCGGTACCTTTCCCCACATCTTTAGTGGTAAAAAATGGGTCAAACAGTTTGGCAATAAAAGCTTGAGGAATTCCTAATCCATTATCAGCAATACGAATCGCTATCCACTGTTGAGATGATTGTTGTGGTATAAGTTCCGTCGTAATTTTTATTTGACTGGGTTTGTTCTCAATTGATTTCGGGCTACGTTTGATATTGTATTCGTCTAAAGCATCTATAGAATTAACCAAAATGTTCATTATAACTTGATTTAACTGACCGGGATAGCATTTAATTAAGGGCAGCGATGCATACTTTTTAACTATTTTAATTTCCGGATAATTAGGCTTTTCTCTAAGACGATTTTGTAAAATCATTAAAGTCGAATCAATTCCCGAATGAATATCAACTTCTTTATATTCCGATTCGTCTAAACGTGAAAAATTGCGTAAAGATAAAACAATTTCTTTAATCCTCCTAGTCCCTTGTTGCATCGATTTCAGCAGTTTTATCGCATCTTCTTTGATAAAATCTAATTCTACGTCTTCAATCAAACCTTGAATTTCTTCCGGGGGATGAGGATAATGTTTTTGATATAGTTCGAGTAATTTTAATAAATCTTGGACGTATTGAATAGCAGGAATAATATTGCCGTGGATAAAGTTGGTTGGATTGTTTATTTCATGGGCAACACCTGCAACCATTTGTCCAATAGAAGACATTTTTTCACTTTGTACTAATTGAGCTTGAGTATTTTTTAAGGTATCTAAAGCCTTTTTTAATTCTTGAGTTTGTTTTTTAAGTTTAATTTCGCTGCGTTTTCTTTCACTAATATCTCTAACTACGGCTAATCCGTGCAGTTTTCCATTATAAATGCAGCTTGTTCCTTTTATTTCAACATCAATTTTTGAACCATCTTTACAAATATCGACTGCTTGAGCTTCAAATTTATGTTTTTTTTGAAGAACTTGATTAAACTCTTGAAATAAATGATGATAGTCTGCATCAATAAAAACTGTCGGATGTAAGCCGATAAATTCTGATTCCGAATAACCATGCATATGGCAGGCAACGGGATTCGATTTGACTAATAATCCGGTTTCTAAATCGTTAATAAATAACCCGTCGCTGACATTTTCAAATATATGACGATATTGTTCTTCTTGTTGAATTAATTTTAATTCTATTTGTTTGCGTTGAGTAATATCTGTAGCAGTAACAATTAACTTAAAAATTTCGTTTCGGGCGTTTCGCATGGGAGTTGCATTTATTAACCACCATGTTTGAATCTGATTTAATTCAAAAGTTTCTTCAAAATCTTGAGTTTTACCTTTAACTACGCAGTCACGATAGCGTTGATTATAAATCAAAGCCATGTCTACGGGTAGAGCTTCGGTTACAGTTTTCCCTAGCAATGAAGCCATATGAACGGGAGAATTTTTTGCCATTGCTGGATTAAAATCTACAAAGCGAAACTCTTTACCTGCCTCTAAAACTTCAAGAACAAAAATACCGTAATCAACACCTTCCCAAATACTTTGTAAAAACTGTTGCTGTTGCTCTATTTGTTCCTGAGCTTTTTTTTCTTTTGTAATATCAATAACGCAACCGCACCAAATAATAGAGTTATCTGCTGCGATTCTTGGTTCAGAAATACCTTTCAACCACTTTTCTTTACCAGAGCCAGTACTAATTCGCCATTCACATTCCCATTTTTGCAAAGTTCGAGCAGAATCGGCAATTTTTTTATGTACTAAATCAATATCTTGTCTGTGAATCGCCTCAAACAATATATCTGAATTTTCTAATACTTGTTTCGGTTCAATTTCCCAAAGCAATTTACACCCATCCGAAACATAGCTAAAAGATTTATTTCCGTTGGCGTGCAGGCAAAATTCATAAATCATTCCTGGTACGCTATCAGTTAATCGAGTTAATCTTAATTCTGTTTGAATTAATTTTTTAGTATGTTGCTTAACTCTAATTTCTAATTCTTGATTTAACCTTTGTAATTCCGCTTCTGCTTGTTTTCGCTGGCTAATATCGCGTACATTTGCTAAAATTAAATTTTGTCCGTTAAGATTTATCCGACGCAAGAAAACTTCGATATCAAATATTTTACCACTACTATAATGTTTCGCTTTCCATTCAAAAAGTTTAGTTTCTCCTGCAATTACTTGTTGCCAAATTCGAGGTAATTCTTGAAACGGATTATCTGGGCTAGAATAATCTGTTTCAATAGATAACTTAATAGCTTCGTTATAATCCACTCCATACATTTGCAGCATTTTTTGATTAACATCAATAATCTTGCCATTTAAATCGTGAATAAAAATGGCATCATAAACGCTATCAAATACAGTACGTAAATTAGCTGCATTTATCTTTCTCTCGGTTATATCAACTATACAGCCGTACCAAACAGTAGAAGCATCCGTCTTTTTTTCTGGTTGAGAAAAGCCCTGCAACCACTTTTGTTTACCTGAAGGAGTCGTAATTCTAAATTCGCATTCCCATCTTTGAAAACTTTGAGCAGATTTGAGAACTGTCTTTTTTAAAATTGCTACATCATCCGGATAAATCATATCTATTAATATATTCGGATTTTGTTGCACTGCTTCTGGAGAAACTTCCAAAATTAATTTACATCCATCTGAAACGTAAGGAAAAGAGATATTACCGTTTGACTGAAGCTGAAATTTATAAATTATTCCCGGAACATTATCGGCAGAATTATGTGATAAGCCGCAAGCTCCATCTGCTTGTGTTTTATGACAAATATTTTCTAATATTTTAACTCGATCGCGCAGCGAAATAAGTTCTGCGTGCATTTGTTCGTATACATGTTTATCAATAGTAATAGTTTCTTTCATCGCTGCATTATCTTATTTCTGTAGGCATTATATAAATAAGATTATTTATATACATTTTGCGTTTATGCTCTGTTTTTGTAGTATTAACCGACCCTAATAAATTACATTATCTGCCACAATAGTAATAGGTATTTAGCAGTAATATATGATTCGGAAAAAGATAAAATGTAATAAAATATTAATTTTCGATCAAAATGATTTTGAAATCAGAATAAAATTATAAATAAAGTAATTATTCAACGAATACCGTAAGAATACGCAATTATAATTCATTTATAGTTTATTATATATATTGTTTTTCTTTATCAACGTATTTTTTTTGATTTGTTTGTCTTTAAATTAATTTTGTTCGAGTCATAGCAATCAACTGTAAACTATTAGTTTTTAACCAACAATGAATATAATTTGGTTCCGTAGAGATTTACGCTTGAACGATAACGAAAGCGTTTTTAAGGCAGTTGCTAATAATAATGAAGTCTTACCATGTTTTATTATCGATCCTTGGTTTTATCAATGGAAAGATGTTGGAAAAGCGCGAGTTAGGTTTTTATTTGAATGCTTAGAAAATTTAGATAGTAATCTCCAAAAAATAGGCAGTCAGCTATATCTATTTGAAGGTAATTCTGTAGATGTTTTGCAAAATGTAACCCAAGAACTTATACAGAAATCCTATCAGCCAAAACTTTATTTTAATCGCGATGTCCAAGTTGAATATGGAGTTAAAAGAGATAAATTAATCATCGATTTTTACAAGCAACAAAATTTAGAGTACCATATTGGTTTAAGTAACTTTATTCAACCGCAAGAATGTCGTGAAGAATGGTTTAATGAATACTATACTTATCAACGACATTCTTTATATCCTAGCCCGACTGATATTAATACACCCCAAATATCTTTCAACTCTCCTCAACTGACAATCGCAGCATTAAAACAGAAATATAGTGCTTTTTGGCAAACAGATAAAATATATTTCTCCGGTGGGGAAACAGAAGCGACAGCAGTATTAAGCTCATTTCTTTCTACTAGGTTTAAAGGATACCATTGGAAAGTATCTCGCCCTTGGATGGCACAAAAAAGGGCTACATCACACCTTTCGCCTCATCTTGCTTTCGGTACTGTTTCTACAAGAATGGTATATCAAAGAACAAAAACACGTGCCCAAGAGTTAGAAAAACAACCAAAAGCGGCATTTTCCTTAAAAGCGTTTAGAGACAGATTGCGATGGCATGATAGTTTTACGCAACGGCTATACTCCCATCCAGAAATTGCTTATATCAATCGTTTTCCGGAATTCGACGAATATTATCAGCCAGACGAATTAACACCCGAAAAGCAAGAAATATTTCAAGCTTGGTGTGAAGGTATGACAGGTTTCCCAATGGTAGATGCAAGTATGCGTCAATTAAAAAGAATGGGTTGGATGAATTTCCGAATGCGGGCAATGTGTGCGACTTTTTTAACAATTAACTGCGGCATTTCCTGGCATCATGGAGCCAAGCATTTTATGAATTGTTTGGTTGATGGAGACTTAGCTATCAACAATTGGCAATGGCAAATGCAAGCTGGAATTACCAATCCTCTCAGCGATACTTTTCGTATCTATAATCCTACAAAGAATATACAAGATAAAGACCCCGAATTAAACTTTATTTACCATTGGATTGAGGAATTAAGAGGTTATAGCTTACCGGAAATTTTGGCTGGAGAATATATTAATTATAGTTACTATCCCCAACCCATAATTGATTGGTCGGAAACACGTAAAGTTAATGGTAAAATTGTTTCTAATTTACGTAAAAAAGTCAAAGCAAGATTGATTTCTGAGAAAGGGGAAGAGTACTATAATGCGACGGCGACAAAACGTACCGTAGAAAAATATCGCGAATCAAAAGATAGACAATATCGGGAAGCTCAAGATAAACAAGCCAAAATTATGAATGAAAATGGTTAATATTCTTGCCAGTATTATAAACCCGGTATCTTTAAGACATGCATCTCGCTCCCACTACCAATTTTTCTTTTAATAAAGTTTTGAATTCGATTAATCACTTTTGTGCCCATCCTCTAAGTCACCAACTTCAAAAGTTTGGTTTTCTATAGTTATTTTGTCTCCCGTCACTAACTTTCTTCCACGACGAGTTTCCAGAATACCGTTTACTTTGACAGCACCATCAACAATTAAATGCTTTGCTTGCCCGCCGGTTTGTACAATACCCTGTAATTTTAAAAATTGGTCAAGTTTAATCATGATATTTTAGGAGTTTTAATTATCAATTATAGATATCTATCTTGCACTATTTATAATAAGCCTAAATCAACCCGTTTCTATGTCTAAAAACATTATTATCTTGTTATTTAACCAACAACAAACCAGGTGTCTAGCACTGATGCCAGATGTGAATGATAGAATACTCTCAAGACTATGTGAAATGTTGCATTAATAACGATTCTAACTTAACAATACCAATTGGCTTACTGACAAAATCATTTGCTCCAGCTTGAATAAATTTATGCCGTGAATTTTCGTCTTTACCAGGTGTCATGACTATGACAATTGTATCTTCTAAAGCAGGAATTTTTCGCAAATCTGCAAGTAAATCTAAGCCATTGAAGTTACCTAACTGAATATCTAGCAAAATCAAATGTGGCTGAAAAATACGAATTTTTTCCAAGAAATCTTTTCCATCTGATATCCATTCAACTTGATACCCTATTGTTTGTAAATAATCCTGTAGCAGTCTGCCAGTATGTTCGTCATCTTCTATTAAGAAAATACGCTTATTAGTTAAATTGTTTTTTTCAGCTATATCATTCTCAAGATAGTGAACTTTTGCTTCCCATTTGTTTATTTCCTTCTCTTCATCAAATTCATTGTCGGGAAGAAACAAAGTAAATCGACTACCCTTTTGGGGAGTTGATTCTACCGTTACATCTCCACCGTGCAAGCGAGCTAACTTACGAGTTAAAGCTAAACCTAAACCAGTGCCCTCATACTGACGATTTAATTTAGAATCAAGTTGTTTAAAAGGTTCAAATAAATATTGAAAATGATGCGATTGGATGCCTATACCAGTATCCGATACTCGAAATGCAATTCCTTGAGGTAGTTTTATCACCTGTAACGAAACTTTCCCTTCAGAGGTGAACTTGATTGCATTCGTAAGTAAATTCAATAACATTTGTTTGATTCTACGTTCGTCAGCAACGCATAAATCTGCCTTTTTATCGATTGTATAACTTAACTCTAACCCTTTGTTTTCCGCAAGTTCTCGCACCGTTGAAATAACGTATTGACATAAATCTTCTACTTGCAAAGGAAACAAAGATAAATCTTCTTTTCCTGCTTCTACTTTTGATAAATCCAGAATATCATTGATTAATTCTAATAAATGTACGCCACTGCTATAAATACAATCAATATACTCTTTTTGTTTATCATTCATAGAGCCTACAATCTCTTGTTGTAGCAACTGCGATAAACCCATAATTGCATTTAAAGGGGTTCTCAATTCATGACTCATAGTTGCTAAAAACTCGCTTTTTGCTCTACTACCAACTTCTGCTGCTTCTTTGCTTTCGCGCAATTGTAATTCTGTTTCTTTACGCTCGCTGATATCTTCAACAATTGCTAGAAAAAACTTTGGCTTGCCATTTGCGCGTGCAATCAGCGAAATGCTTAAATGAGTCCAAATTTTATGGCTATTTTTGTGTAAAAGCTGTCTTTCAATTTCTAAACGCTCAATGTTGCCCAGCATTAATTGCTTGTAAAGTTCTACATCGTTGTTTTCAAAACAGAGATAATTTGCAAAACTTTCGCGATGAATATCGTGAAAATTATAATCGAGCATTGTACAGAGCGCCGGATTTATATTGACAATTCTTCCTCTTATATCTACTAAACAGATACCGATAGAAGAACGTTCAAAAATTGCTTTAAATTGTGCTTCGCTTTGCTGTAAACTTTTCTGTGCAGCTTTTTTCTCACTGGCTTCTATTGCGAATGTCACAAAATCTGCAACAGAAATAGCAATACTTTTTTCATCCGATTTCCACTGATGCCAAGCATTTACATTGTCATCACTGTATACAAAACATACTATACCCGCTACATTACCTCTCAGCCAAATTGGTACATTTAATACAGATGCAACACCAAATGTGGCAATATAAAATTTAAATAGCTCTCGAACAACATTTGTTTCTACAACATTATCTGAATAGTTTTGACCTCTATCTAAAACTGCAAAATAATTTGGATAGTTTTGTTTTTTTAAAGTAATCGATTTTGAATGTTTTTTCTCTTCACAATTATATAAATCTATATTTGTTAATTCAGAATTTTTTTGATTATATAACCAAACGCCAATTTGTTTGATATCTAAATTCAACCCTACATTTTCTGTTATTTCCCGTACAGATTGAGTGATATTTCCTTGAATATAAGTTCTACTGCTACCTAGTTTTCTCAGAATTTTACTTTGAGTTTTTAAAAGATTATCTTTTTTTTGCAACGCTGTTTCTATCCGATTGCGTTCCGTAATATTTCTAATTGCTACTACACGAATATTTTGAGATAAATTAGAAATGGTTTTCGCTTGGATTTCTGCTAAGAATGTAGAGCCATCTTTCCTTTTTGCAGTCACTTGATAGGGGTGTTCATTGCCACTTAAAATATTTTGACTAATTAATTGTTGCGATTCTGATGTAACTAATTCATAGCCGTTTTTACCAATTAGCTCTTCAACTTTGTAACCCGTCATCTGGGCTAAAGCATAATTTGCATCTAGAATAACTCCTCTATCGTGTAGTATTATTCCCTCAAAAGTCGCTGCCGACAAAAAACGCCATTTAGCGTTTTCGCTCTCTTGTATCTTGCCATAATCAAATTTTCTACGTCTTTCAATCGCAGATACTATTGCCCGTCTCAAACAACTACTGCTATCATCTATTACCGTTACTTCGTCTGCTCCAAACTTGATAGCTTTTTGTAAATCCGCTTCGTCTTCATTTTCACTCAAGACTATAATTGCAGTATTACTTAACTGCGAACGAACTAAGGAGATACTGTCGAAATCTTGAATACCGCTCAACGGTAAATCTAAAATAGCCGCGTCAATTGAATTAAACCTCAATACCGACTGAATCTCAGATAAATCGTTTACTACACTTACTTTATAAGGTATAAGTGCCGTTGGCAGCCAATCTCTATCCTTGTGTTTATTCTTTACTAGTAGAATACAATATTTATTCGGTATCATGCTCGTCACCAATAGAGCAATTGTTTGTCAACGACGTAATCAAAGCATTATTAGTGTCTCACAATAAGCCACAAATTTCTGAAAATATCAATCCGGGCATTAATTTTTGCGAGACTTAATCCGTTAAAGCTAAGTGTAAACCACGATAAACATTGCTATTTCTAAATTTATAATTCTAGCTGTGTATTTACAATTAATTTTAGCTGACAATATTGCTGTAAAATTTTTATATATATTATGGAATAATACTACATAACTTATATTTAAATCTTTAGATGGATAAATTTAGTTATTGAAGCTGTTCTAAAATAGTAAGCAGTTATTGTCTTCGATTTGAGTATGGACGCAGCTCCGGGCAGTACGAAATGATAGAGTTTATATTACAGACGGTAATTCTTACTTTAATCGTCCCGGACCGCGTTTAGTTGATTCCTTAGAAATTTTAGCAGAAATTATTCACCCAGAAATCTTTCAATTCGGTTATCAAGGTAAAGCTTGGGAACAGTTAACCTTTAACCTTTAACCTATTTTCCTATTAGACATTATCCATTCAATTAAAGGTATCAAATTATTGGGTATGGCGCTTTCTGCTACCGTTACCGTATTTTGCCTACAATCATCTTCCACTGTCAAAGTATATTGAAAGCGATCGCGCTGTTTGGAATCTGCGGCTATATATACAGGTAAATCAAAGAAATTTGCAGAATCGATCAATATCTGAACTTCTTGGGCTTGCTCCTGCGGTAATTTTGCTGTATCGATTTCAATTGTTTTACTTATGCCAGCAAAACCACCGCTTCGCTCTAGAGAAATTAACATTTTGTCCGAACATCAAAAAAGGGAAGAGTAGAAGGAGTAGTTGTCTGTACTATTAAAAATGACGGGTGAGGGTTAGGAGTGGGGTAGGGGGAGCAGGGGAAGAAAAAGCCTTTATGTGATACCCGTCAAAACTAATGAAATGAATTAGTAGTTTGTGCCATTAAAATTGAAGGGTTAATTAATATAACCGCAGAGAGCGCAGAGTACGCTGAGAAAAGAAAAAGAAGAGAAGTTGAGAAGCGATTTTTACCCATCCTATTTTATGGGACAGACCATTAGTAGGAAAAAAATAATTGTAAATATTCACTGTAACACTCCGACTTGTTTCCAGGCATTATTTACGGCTTGTTGCTCGCTGCTTGATTCACCATAAAGTTCTTGTGCAACTGCAATTGTGATTTCTGCGGCTTGTTTAATATTGGCTTTGGAATCAAGCTTTTCACACAGGGTAACGTACCAAATTTTCCCAGCTTTCTCCCAAGCGTAGCCACCTATCTCCGTTGCTGCAAGATAAAAAGCTCGATTGGGTATACCCGAATTTATATGTACTCCGCCATTATCTTTCGTACCTTTATAGATATCTTTCATATGTGCTGGCTGTGGATCTTTTCCAAGTACTGGATCGTTGTAAGCTGTACCTGGCGATTTCATCGAGCGAATTGCTTCACCTTGTACTTTTTCGGTAAATAATTCTACTCCAATTAACCAATCAGCTTCATTTGCTGTTTGATTGTTGATTCGCTGTTTGACTAAAGAACCAAATACATCCGAAAATGACTCATTGAGTGCCCCAGATTCACCGAAATAGATTAAATCAGCTTCATATTGCGTCACTCCGTGGGTTAATTCATGCCCGATGACATCAGCTGACTTGGTAAAACGGTTGAAAAGTTCGCCGTCACCATCACCATAAACCATTTGACTGCCGTTCCAAAATGCATTTTCGTAATCTTTGCCGTAATGTACCGTAGAATCTAAACGCAAACCTTTATCATCAATAGAGTTGCGATCGCAAACTTCTTTAAAAAAGTCGTAAGTAGCGCCAGCAGCATCATAGGCTTCGTTGACGGCTTCATCTTCAGTGGCTGCATCCCCTTCGCTGCGTACTATTTCCCCAGGAAGTTCCTGCAAATTTTTTGCATCATATATATTACGATTTTTTCCACTTGTTTGCGGCGTAACTTGCATGTTACCCAAGTTAAACCGTCTGCCGCGAATCTGTGCCGAAAGATTTAAAGTTTCAAAAGCCCATTCGCGCTGTCTTGGGGAACCATTAACCGCCATTTGTTCTAACATGTAAGGCGGTACTATACAACAAATAGGACATCTGTTATCAAGTAAATGCTTGAACCCGAAACCATGCGATTTTGTCCGTTTTTTTCGAGCCATCTAAAGATGTTCTCCCTTTTTAGATTGTAGATTTCACATTAAGAACGAACTGATAAAATTTGTATGTTAAGAACATTCTTAGCTGTGGATTTTCACCGAAGCACAACTTGATTTAATTGCATTCGATATTTTACTTAACGAGTTTAAATCATAAAATGAATGGGAATGTTGGCTATGTTACTTATTGCTGTTTTCTTAATGCAATAGAGATAATATTTTTTATTGCTATTTGATATTTGTTTATATGGCTCTTCAGTACTTAGTATGCTAAAAATACAATTAGATAAGTGAATTGAA
>JAHCMI010000032.1 GCA_019192545.1 Rivularia sp. MS3
TTTAGTCTGAAATGTATGCTGCATCACATTTTCGTATTTATTCAGCAAACCCTAATTAGCCGAACTTGATATAACTTAGCCAAAGTTATAATGGCACAACAATATTTTACTGTTGCGGAACTCTAACGAATTTGCAATTATTAGATGTGTTCGCATCGCATTTTACTTGTACTAAAACCCCGATTTCAGCATCATTTTCGGGGGTAATCTTGCGATCGCCATTTTCATCAAATTGAATTATTCCTGCTGCACCAGAAGCGGAAAACTCGGGTTTGGATAATTCCTTTTGAAGTTTTTCGCGAGTTAGATTTCCATCAATGCGTTTTAAACCTTCAACAATTGCCATAGCTGCATCATAGGACATAGCGGTACGCCAGTTTACCCGAACATTCCAAAGTTTTTGAGCATCGCCTTCAAATGAGCTTAGATTGGCTTGGTTTTGCAACCAAGAAATTGGAATCATTAAATTTTTGACTTTCTTACCTTTATTCTTTACTACTTTGCTATATAAAGAATCTCCACCGAAAAGTGTCAAGTTTGAACTGTTATTGCTATTTAAAATTGTTAAAGCCTTATTATAAGTTATACCTGTTTCAGGAACAAGCACTAATACACTTACTGTTTTATTAGCTTTTATAAGGCAATTTTCGAGATTTGCATTGTTGAAAAGGTCGCATTCTTCAAGATTAATCAATTTACCATTTTCTATTGATTGTAGTTGATTCTTTAATTCTTCTCGATAAGTTTTGCTGTAGGAACCATTAGAGTCATAAGCAATAGCTGCTTCTGTTTTACCTAATGTATTGACCATATAATTAACTAAATCTTTAATTGCAATCCCGTCATTTGTTGGTGTACGGAAAACATATTTATTTAAAGTAATTCCATAGTCTCTATTTATGGATTTTCTTACAGCAGTGCTGGTAGGAGAAACCACAACCATTTGTTTATCTTGGTAAATTTTTGCAGCTTCGATAGTTGCTCTACTAGAATAATGACCAACGACAGCTAAAATATCTTTTTCATCAGCCAATGTTTTTGCTACTCTTGAAGATGTGGAAATCTTGTCTCTATCGTCAACAATAACTATTTGTAACAGCCTGCCATTTATTCCACAACTTATGTTGATTTGATTTTGAGCTTGAGCAACTCCTCGTAATATTTCTTCATTAATATGATTTGTCGTATTAGCAAAACTAGGAGCAACTACAGCAATTTTTACAGGTTTGGGATTTTGAATAAGGCAAGGTTTTGGATTAGCTTTAGCTAGTATTGGAAGCTTATCGCTTTCGGAAGGTTTCATCGCGACAGCATTATTAAGATATATCAGTGTTTCTGGGTCATTTATATTTTGCTGAAGAGATTTTTCAAAATATTCAATTGACTGTTTATAATTCTTTTGGGAAAAAGCTTCTATACCTTTTTGTTTCCATCTATTAGGGTTGTTACTAATCACTATTTTTTCTCCCCAGCTAAAATTGTCACCTAAATCTTGTAGATTTTCTAAGGATTTTATGGCTGAGGTTGAATTTGGTTGACTAGTAGCAGATATTGTTTGTAGAGGAGTATTATTATGAACTTTCAAAAGATTTTCACGGATGTAATTTCCAGTAAAAATTAACCCAA
Source organism: Rivularia sp. MS3 (assembly GCA_019192545.1). Classification (GTDB taxonomy): domain Bacteria; phylum Cyanobacteriota; class Cyanobacteriia; order Cyanobacteriales; family Nostocaceae; genus Rivularia. The sequence goes on from JAHCMI010000032.1 coordinate 1,627, forward strand.
CTGCAATACCACCAATAAACCATTTTTTCAAATTTTTCATCGAGGATTCAGCCCACACCAAAGGACGTGCTGCGGGATTTTGACAAATTACAGGTAACCAAGAAGCACAGGGAAAATTATCTTCCATCCATTCGAGACGCTGACGCGCATTTCTTGCGGCTACATATAAAGAATGTCCTTGAGAAAAATCTTCTAAAAAGTATTTTAAAAATTGTCGCGCTACTTCATCGGGTACCGGCTCGCGCATGACAATCATTTGCGGAACTCCTAAACCCCGCAGTTCATCGGCTAAACCCAAGCCGTCACAAGAGTTAAAAATTGCTAACTTTAAACCGTTTTTAACGGAAGTTCTCAAAGCATTTCTTAACCTATTGAGGGAAATATTTTCACTATCATTAATTTGAATTTGCCCGGTTTTACATTCTTCTCCAGAAGAACTATGTCCCGCAAAAAACAAAATATCCCAATGCTGATTCCACAGACTTTCATTTAATTCTTGTCTTTGAGGTTGTTCTAACCAAGTTACTTTTGCTCCCCGACGGCTTAATGTGGCAATTAATTCTTTATCCGAAGTCAAATCTAATCCTTCACTGCCCCCAAAAATAGCCAAAATATTAACGGGACGTTTTAAAGGTTCACTAGGTGGTGCATACTCGGCACTTAAGGCAAATTCAGCATGGGGACGGTTCTGAAATAATTGCCATAAGTGCCAAGGAAGCTTTTTTAAATAAATATTTTGAGTATCAATTATTACTCTTATGAAGTCATCTGGCTGCGTTTTTTCTTCTATACAAACCCTTAATTCTCTCCAGGGAAGTTGTGTAAACCACTCACATAAATAGTTCTCAAATATATTCCTAGCTTGATTTTCATCTTCAATTATCGAAACACGGGTAACTTGAGCCGCAGGAACATCAATTTGTCTATTGCCACCGTTGTCACCTAAATCGCGATACTTCTTTTGCCATTCTTGATACAAGCGAGGAATTTCTGGTGCGGGAGGAAGCGTAACCCTGTTTTTATGAAATATACGACCATCTTCGCCAATTCCGAGTCTTACAGGAAAACCTTGCTCAAAACTACCCTCGTCAATATTTAGTACAACTAACTTGTTCATGACGGTTTGTAAGTAATGATTTCTTAAAGCTTTAGTCTCATTTTATAACAGTAATTATACGGATTGAATAGATAATTAAAGCAAATGTTTCCATTTATGATACAGATTGCACAAAACTGCAATATTTTTTTGTAGATTCTTATAAATATAGAGACGCGAATAATCACGTCTCTAAGAAGATAAATTAATAATTTATATTACTGTCTAAGATGACATTTATTTCTGTGAATGAAAATAGTTAGTTACAAGCTATGTAAATCATTAAATTACAAAGTTTTCTGTAATGCTAACATCATTTAAAGCTACTTGTATATTAAATTTATCACCTAATTCAGCAGTAAATTTAAACTGAATATAGTTGTCCTTACTTCTAGAAGTAACTGTAAAAAATGAGTTTCCGGCTGCATCTAAGCCAGTCAGTTGCAATCCTTGAGGAAGATAATTTGTATTGTAACCAGGATAAGCCCTAACTAAAATTGCCATGCTTCCATCCGGCTTCGGTAAAATTGCTACCATTAAAGCAATTAAATTTTCACCAAAATGTATTCCTAAATCAACAGCTTTTCTAATAGCACCATTCGGATTTTCTGGATTGATTTCCCAGAGTAGTTCAGCGGCTTTCCAGCGAATTTCTTCGTTAGAAGTATTTTTTAATAGGTGAATTAAAGCTTTTTCGGAATCCAAATCCACTTTATTTATCTCATTTTGAGTAGCGTACAATTGCCCCACAGCATCTTCAATTTTTTGATAATTTTCATCATCATCAGAAATATCCGCAAACACAAACATAGGGTTGATTGCTTGTCTACCTATTATTGATTCGATGTTTCTCCAACCTTCATCAATAATGTTTTCTAACCAACTACTTAACTGCACTACAGTTTCATTAGAATGTAAAGCTACGAATAATTCATCCAAAGATTGCAATTGTTTGATATCGAGTTTTGTACTACTGACTTGCGGTACGAATCCTAATAAAGTTCCCTGCTTGTAAGATTTATCGAGCCGTACCACAACATAACCGATGCGATTATTCCAAGTATCTTTAGGAAAATAACAAGTCTCTTCAGCATCCAATATCGGACGACATTCTAAATGCCCTTTCCCCGGTAAGTTCAAATCAGCAATATTGGTACTTACTCTCGCAACAGCATTCCAACTATAACTTTGTTGTAATGAAGTCGATACATCCAACATTTGTAAATAGTTGTTAGTCACCAATACCGCTAAAGTATTGTGATAAACTTGCAAATATTTTTCCGAATCGGATTGTGTTTGAGCAAATTGTTTTGCTTTGTTTCTGTTTGATTCTGTAATGGGAAAGGAAATAGTTAGCTGCTGTGTTGAGAGATTCATAAATAAATACCGTAGGTAGTAAATAATATTTTCGCTAAGTGTCTATATATCCTTGTGCGCGCCCAAAAGCTAACAAACAAGGAAGACATTTGTGATTGTAGAAATGATTGAGAGTGCTTTCTCTTTTACCAAACTTTTCGGCTAATTCCCGCCAAGTTTTTTCATTCGGCGGTAATTTGTGTTTAAACAATTCCTGACAGTTAATATGCGGAGACGAGCGCACGTGAAGACGGCTTAATTCGCTACCCTGAGCTTCAATCCATTCTAAAGTTTCTTCTAAAATGGGTTGCGGTTTGTCAGGTGCAGCTATATTATCTACCGGATCTTTAAAGTTTAATTCGTCATCTTCTGAATTATGTACCCTGCTATTATTGTCATCAGCTATTTCTCGATGAATATCCAAAATTCTAAATTTTAGATAAGCGTTGAACCAAGTCATTACGTTAGCTTGAGATGCATCATATTTATGAATATTTTTACAAAACCAAAACCAAGTTTTCTGCAATGCATCTTCATAATATTCGGGGATAATATCGCCACCCAACCAAATTTTTTTCGACTTCTGCATCTGGGAAATTAGTTTGTTTAACAACTGCTGCCGCTTCAAACTACCGCGAGGATGCCTAGAAACTTCTGTCGCTAATTGATTGAGATCCTGATTTAAACTGTCAGAATGTGCCATATGCGTAATGCTAATATATAACTGAAAAACGATTGATAAATCGGACGTTGCTCTCGCACGGCTGCTCCTGCAAGGGTTTGAATTTTCTGCTTCGTATGTTTGTCAGATGTAATTCAAATATCCGCCTATTTCTTTACAAAACTTTACATTTTTCGTCAAAGATTGCAATTCAGTTTTCTGAAAAGATGTTGTGTTGAGGAATACAATTTAGGCTCGTAGTTGCGCTTTAGCGCTTCCGAATTCCGGCATCAGGAGGCGCTGAAGCGCAACTACGAACATGGTTTATTTTTGACAGCGATAAAGTTGATAGGGAATGCCGATTCGGTAATGTTGATTCCGATCAATTTTGCAAGATAACGACTGATAAGTGGTTATTAGCTCGGGATAATCGCGTTTTAGTCTTCCGGGGGCAATTATCCACAAATTGAGTTGAGCAATATTTTGATTTGGTAATTTAGCCAACTTTTTAAAGACAGATTCAAAACCAGAGCTTTGGTTGAAAAAGGCAAAGTTAGATAAGTTTGATTTTTCTGGAATTTTATTTACATTAAAATGCTTAACTTCTGTTTCTAAAGCCAAAGCAAAACTTAAGCCCAAGGCAACATCTTGATAATTTCGATATGCCATTACAGCCATTACAGGGATATTCGGCTCTTGATAAATATTTTGCGCGACTTGCTGGGGAAGGTATGGTTTTTGAAAACCTAAATTGTTGACAACAAAAATACAACTGATAAAACCAACTAATAAAACAATGATTAACTGACGATGTTTTTGTGCAACTTTTGGGGTGTCTGCCGAGGAAGTATGTTGCTGACTAGCATTGCTACTATTATTGTTAATATTGCTAATTAAACCGGCTGCAATCAAAGCGCTGAAGCTGGGATAATAAATAAAGTTGTAGCGGGGTGCGACTGTGATATCTTTACCGAGTATGTAAGAAATCACAAATATTTCTAACAATACTAAAGTTGTGAAAGTTAAGAAAGTTAAAGTCGCTAAATAAGTTTTGGGTTCTTGTAATAATAATTTTATTCCTTTAAATACTTTCCATCCTAAATAACCCGCAAATAGTAGCATTAGCAAACCGCAAATAATTGTAATTACAATAGACTGTTGTTCTACGGGTAGCATAATTACCATTACAACCCAACTAATTAAAGTGTGATACAGCGGCTCAATATGCTGTGGTGTAGGTAGCCAACTGGTTTCGGAGCGGTTTAAATGGTTTTGCATTACTCCAAACCAAGGAATTAAGCCGATTAAAACGGCGCTAGAAGACAAAATTAATGTTGTAAATAATTTGGTCAAAAATATTTTATTGCCATAGAATTTTTTTAAAAACTGATAATTCTCTGCTGATTGTATATTTCGTGGCAAGCAAAATAAACATATGAGCAGTAAAAAGGTAGCAACTTGAGCCACGAAGTTAAAGATGCAGAAATAATGAATATAAATACTGATAATATGAATAACTATCCAAGTCAGCCAAGGCCAAACTATAATTTTTTGACGATGAAAAATATCTTGCTGAATTTGTATAAGCGCTAACAAAGACAGACTTATCATCAGCATCGGTAAAGTATAATGTCGTGCTTCTTGGGATAAATAAACTGCAAAAGGAGAAACGGCGACAAAAGCAGCACCCATTAATCCAGCTTTGCGAGAAAAAGCCAATCGGTTGAGAAAATAAACTACCACAACCAAAGCAACCCCAAACCATACAGCAGGCGATCGCAACTTATTGATGAAGTTTTGAGTTAAGGGAGTCATCCATCCCAAAACCTTATACATGCCGCAAAAAAATAGCGGCGGGTGAGTAGATTCGCTGGCGATATTTTGAGCAATGGTTGAACAGGTTACTCCAGATTGATAGCTAAAAATATTTTGTAAATTTTCCAGAGGAAATACTACATCCAAAGGAATAAAACTATAATTTTTACCTAAACTAAAGATGGCAGTAATTACTTCATCCATCCATAAAGGTTTAAGTTGTAAATTCCAAAAACGCAGAAAAATCGCTAGGAAAATAGAAAAAGTTAAACCTAAATAATGTAAATTAAGCTTCCGATTTGTCATCATTGAATTATTAGCTAATTGAGGAGATAAATAGATAAACTTAAATCCAACCCCAATGTTTATTTTGAATATAGAAAATTTACAGTTTAACTTCCCACATGTCAGACGCTAATTCCATTCATCCAGTGCCAGAAAATGCTTTGTCAGTGACGCGATTACCGATGCTGTATACATCTTCCCGTCATACAGAGATTGCAAATATCCGCAATTCCCTACGTTCGGGACAACAACCGATGGCAGACTGGAAGGGTGGTCCCTTAGCAGTATCTGCGGTACCTGGTGCGGGAAAATCAACCGGTATGGCAGCAGCAGCAGCAATTGCTATTGCCCGTCAGTATGAAAATCGCGATGCTTTACGTCCAAAAATTCGCCGTCAATTAGTAGTTGTCACCTTTACACGTTCTGCTGCTGCTAATATAAAAGCCAAAATCCGTAAATATTTAAGAGAAGGTTTATCTTTACCGCAAACGGGTTTTGTAGTATATACCCTGCACGGTTTAGCATTAAATATTGCCAGTCGCCATCCGGAATTATCCGGTTTAGAACTCGACTACGTCACCTTAATCACTCCCAATCAAAGCCACCGCTTCATTCGTACCGCAGTCGAAAAATGGATTGCCAATAATCCCCGACTCTACGCTCAATTAATGGAAGGAATACAATTTGACGGTGAAGAAACCGAAAGATTGCGTCGTCAATCGGTATTAAGAACAGAAGTATTGCCAGAATTAGCAACAGCGGTAATTCATGAAGCCAAAAGTTCGGGAATGACACCCGAAGACTTGCAGCAATTGAGTTATCAAAGCACCGATGCATATCAAATCCTGAAAATAGCCGCCGGATTATACGAGCAATATCAAACGTTAATGAGAGATAGAGATTTTATCGATTATGACGATATGATATTAGCCGCTTTGCGAGTCTTGGAAAATGAAAGCGCCAGAAAAATCGAGCAAAAACAAGTATTCGCCGTATTTGAAGATGAAGCACAAGATTCCAGCCCGCTTCAGACTCGGTTGTTGGAGATATTGGCGAGTGGGGAAGAGGGGGAGAGGGGGATAGGGAGATGGGGAGATGGGGAGATGGGGAGACAAGGAGAGAAATCAAATTCGCAATCCCCAATGCCCAATGCCCTATGCCCAATCACCAATTCCCAAATCAACTTAATTCGAGTTGGCGATCCAAATCAGGCAATTAACTCTACTTTTACACCTGCCGATCCAATTTATTTTCGTACATTTTGTCAGGAATGCGATTCACAAGGGCTTCTGGCAACGATGAATCAAGCCGGACGCAGTAGTAGAATAATTATCGAAACTGCAAACTTTGCTCTCGAATGGGTAAACAGTCTTTACCAAAGCAAACAAAAACAATCTTCCTCTGACTCTACGCCTTCTCTCCCCTTCCGCAACCAAAAAATACTTCCCGTAGATGCCAACGATCCACAGCCAAATGCAAACCCCGCAGCAATCGGAAGTGGCGTAGAAATTTACACTCCTAGCGATATTCATAATACCGTTGAATTACTGTCAAAAAGAATTATTGAACTATTTCCAGAAGATAACGATAATAACGGCAGTGCGGCGATATTAGTTAGAGAAAACCGTCAGGGAAACTGGTTAAGCCAAGCACTGAGACCAATTTGTAAAAAGCATAATATTTTACTTTATGACGTAGGGGAACAAGACCGACATTCCCACGTACCAGAAGAGATATTGGCTATTTTACAATTTTGCGATAGACCTCATTCTCCCGATTTTCTCAAAGCTGCTTTAGGGGTTTTAGTAAAACGAAGATTAATCGAACCCCAAGATTTAAATGCTTTGGCTTCCTTACCCGAGGAATTTTTATATCCTTCTCCCCTAGCAGCACCACAAACAGAAGCCGTCAAAAAAACTGCTGAATTTTGTCGCGACTTACTCAACGCTCGTTTAGAACTACCGCTTTATCAACTAATATCATTTATTGCTTTAAAACTAGATTACCAACAAGCAGAATTAGCAACTGCTGACAAACTTTCAGAAAGAATTAACCAACAAATTGCCGGTGAAATTTCATTAGGCGCAATACTAGGAACACTCAGCGAAATCGTTAGCTCCGAACGCTTTGAAGGTGTAGATACAGAAGATTCAGAAGCGCGTTATACCAGACGCAATCAATTGACAATAATTACCATGCACAAAGCTAAAGGCTTGGATTGGGATTATGTCTTTTTGCCGTTTCTCCACGAAAACTTAATACCTGGAAAATTTTGGGTACCACCGCAAAGAAAATTCCTCGGCGACTTCACCTTATCAGAAGTAGCTCGCGCTCAAATCCGCGCTTCCCTGCACGGAGAAACAAAATTACCAGACGTAATCGAAGCATGGGAACAAGCAAAACATTTGAAAATAGCCGAAGAATACCGCTTGCTTTACGTAGCTATGACAAGAGCAAAAAGATTGTTGTGGATATCGGCAGCCAAGAAAGCCCCATTCACCTGGAGTAAACCCGATAATTTACAAGAGCAACCAGCTTGTCCAGTTTTTAGTGCGTTGAAGCGAGAATTTACCGAATGTGTTGTGGAAGAAGCAAAACCAAATTTGACAATGGTTCGTTCGTAGTTTTTGTATTCGATATGTTGTAATAATAAATTACCTTGTTTCAAAATACCGTAACGCACCATTTCCGGAGTATAAAACCCTTTTTGTAGGTTGGGTTAGGTGCTGTTGTAATAATTATTGTCAACACCGGAATTTATATTGCACCGTAACCCAACATTACGATTGCGGATAAACAAATGAAATGTTGGGTTACGACACGAATTCAAAATTCTCGTTTCAAATCGAATTAATTGTCGCGTCTAACCCAACCTACGAATGAATTATGGTATTTTTGTACTAAATTATAATAATTGATAAAGTTTTAAGGAAAAATGCTATCAGATTGGCAAGAATTATTTGAAAAAATTGTAGTATACAGAGGCAATTTAACGCTTGCAACAAATGAAGAAATCATTGCATTTGAAGAACGTACTGGTATTATTTTACCTGAAGGTTATAAAGAATATTGTCAGGTATTTGGAGCCGGTGAAATAGGGAACGGAGTTATTGAAATACATAACCCTTACCATTATATGCCTACCTATGGTGAACTATGGCTTACTCGTTTAACAGAAGACTAAATAGAACCTTTAGAAGTGCAAGATGTGAAAATAATGGAGGATTATGAACTTAACAATTATTGGACAGTTAAAAAGTTGTTAAGTTCTGGATTAGTATTTGGAGTAAATAGTAAAGCTCAATGTTTTTTATGGGATTTAAATTCTTACAGTAATGAAGATAAAAGTTATGATATCTACGCTATGTCTCATGAAGACTATGAATCATGTAAACTTGAGCGAGATTTTTATAGATTCATATATAACTACTGCTTGGGAATGAAAAAATATAAGAATATACCAGATACATTTATTCTGAATGATGAAGAAATTGCTTGGATTTTCAATTATTAATAAATAGAATAAAGTTTATCCGGAGAAGATGTTTTACCAGGGTTTGTTTTAAATTTATCAATTGTGTGGGGATAAAAAACCGCAGAGAGCGCTGAGTACGCTGAGGAAAAATGTAGGGTGTGTTACGGCTTTACTATGTTGCGGTTAAGTTTACCATTTTGAAAATGCCGTAACGCACCATTAATTGTGGTTGTTCTTAATTATGATGTTGGGTTACGACACAAATTAACAATTCTCGTTTCAAATCAAATTTATTTTTGTGTCTAACCCAACCTACATATATAAAATAATTTTATTGTAAAATCTTCAATCAAAATCAATAATTCCTTACTTATATTGGTAGACTTTTATTTAAATTAGATTTCATTAAAAAATAAAGCAATCATAAATGTATACAGAATTCCTGTTATTAGCTCAAATAATATCTAACGATAGCTTTTTAATCAACCAATCTAAATACAGTCAATCGGAAAAAGTAGTTGTTTATTCTCAACATAAATCTCAAAAAAGCCAGGGAAATTTTAAAGATATGCTTGAAGCGTTAGGAGAGCGTGAAACTGGCTTTAAATCTGGAGATTTAGGACAATATACCTTCGTTAATCCCCAACTATATTTTCTTGGCAAATATCAGTTTGCAGAAATTTTGTTAATTCGACTTGGTTATTACAAAGCTCAAGTTTACTTTGGCAATGGTGCTAAGAAAAATTATTGGCGAGGTACTTGGACGGGAAAAGATGGTATTAATAGCAAAGCTGAGTTTCTGAATTCTCCTGAAGTTCAAGAAAAAGCAATCCGGGAAGCTTTTGGTGTTTATTGGCAAGATATCAACTATTTGATGAACAAAAAAGGTAAATCAATTGAATCATATTTGTCTCAAGTAAAAACTTTTAACGAAAGCGGAAAACCTAAAACAATCAAAATTACTCTTTCAGGAATCATTGCAGCCGCTCATCTCAAAGGTCCCGATAAAGTTGTAGATTTATTAGTAAGTGGTAAAGTTTCTCAAGATTCTTTTGGTACTTCTATCCTGTCATATTTGTCAGAATTTGGCGATTATGAAACAACACCGGAAGATTTTTTGCTGCCATAATATTTTTTTAAATATCGGAATTAAGATAGCAATTTTCAGGTGAGTAAATACAAATCATAACTTCATATTTTCTCCTCTCTTTTATAAGGAGAGGGGTGCCCAAAGGGCGGGGTGAGGTATGAAACTGTATCGCACTAAAACAAAAAGCGTTATGTAAATGTAAATGTTGGGTTACGACACGATTTCCAAATTCTCGTTACAAATTAAATTAATTGTCGTGTCTAACCCAACTTACGACTAGTTAAGAGAGATAATTCTTGTAGGTTGGGTTAGGTGCTATTTTATAGTCATGATTTTCAACGAAGAATTAGAAATTGCACCGTAACCCAACATTACCATTGCGGATAAATAAGATGTTGGGTTACGACACGATTTCAAAATTACCGTTACAAATCCAATTAATTATCGTGTCTAACCCAACCTACAATTACTACTCAGTTAAGAGCAGATCCTCCCTAACCCTCCTTTTTAAGGAGGGAATAAAAGCCCCCTTTTTTAAGGGGGTTTGGGGGATCTAAAGACTAAGTATAAAAATCCCCCAGTATCGCTACCGGGGGTTAATGAGTTATTACCATTTCATACAACGTTTGCTTATGTATATTCTCTACATTTCCCTCTGCTCTATTTTTACTCCTCATTTCCCAGAACGGGCTTAAAACCCGTTTACTGGAAATGTAGAAGCTGTTGTTATTTTGACAAAGGGTTGTATTGAAAATGTTACCACCAAAATGCATTTTGGTATAACTTTTAGCCAACATTAGCAAACTCTAGTTCAGATTTCTCTGACTTAATAACTTGAACTTTGCCGTCGTCGTCAACATCTATAACTGCTGTATCGCCTGCGGTGATTTGACCTGAGAGCATTGCTTCTGCTAATGAATCTTCCAAAAGGTTCATAATTGCTCTACGTAATGGCCTTGCACCGTAACTAGGATCGTAACCTTCTTGCACTACCAAATCTTTGAAGCTTTCACTTATTTGCAAACTGATTTCTTTTTCAGCTAAACGGCTACTAACTTCTTTGAGCAAGATGTCGGCGATTTCTTTGATTTCGTCTTTCTGAAGTTGTGTAAATACAATGATTTCATCGAGACGGTTGAGAAATTCGGGACGGAAGTAGTTTTTAAGTTCTTCGTTAACCAAGGTTTTGATGCGGTTGTAATTAGCTTCTGCTTCATCTTCTAAATTGAAGCCCAAACCACCGCCACCTTTTTCAATAACTCGCGAGCCAATGTTAGAAGTCAAGATAATTAAGGTATTCTTGAAGTCTACTTTCCTACCTTTAGCATCGGTAAGATGACCATCATCTAACATTTGCAGCAACATATTAAATATGTCTGGATGCGCTTTTTCGATTTCGTCGAACAGCAATACCGTGTAAGGCTTGCGACGCACTGCTTCGGTTAACTGTCCGCCTTCGTCGTAGCCAACAAAACCTGGAGGTGAACCAATAAGTTTACTGACGGTATGACGTTCCATGTATTCGGACATATCTAACCGAATCATGTTTTCTTCGGAACCAAAGAAGTAGGAAGCCAAGGATTTGGCTAATTCTGTTTTACCAACTCCTGTAGGACCTGAGAAAATAAAGCTAGCAATTGGACGGTTGGGATTCTTTAAACCAACACGAGCGCGACGAATTGCTTTGGAAACTGCGGTAACTGCTTGCTCTTGTCCGATAAGTCTTTGATGAAGGGTATCTTCTAAGTGCAGTAATACCTCAGATTCTGATTCGGTAAGCTTATTAACTGGTACTCCAGTCCAAGAAGCTACAATTTGAGCAATATCTTCTTCATTAACTACAGCTCTATTAATCTGTTCGCCAGATTCTGCATCTTTTAGCTGTACTTCTAGCTCCATTTCTTTATCGCGGAGTTCGGAAGCTTTGTCAAAATCTTGTAATTTAACCGCTTCGTTTTTCTCCTTGGCAACCGCACTCAGCTGACGCTTCAAATCGCGATCGCTAGAAGCCATTGACTGACGCAAACGCACGCGGGAACCAGCTTCATCAATCAAATCGATAGCTTTATCAGGTAAAAAACGATCCTGGATATATCTATCGGAAAGTTGAGCTGCTGCAACTAATGCTTCATCAGATATTGTTAAATTGTGATGTTGCTCGTAAGCACCGCGCAAACCCTGTAAAATTTCGATGGTTTCATCTACTGAAGGTTCGCCAATCTTAATCGGCTGGAAACGACGTTCTAAAGCCGCATCGCGCTCGATGTGCTTGCGATATTCATCTAGAGTTGTAGCTCCGATACACTGAAGTTCGCCTCTAGCTAAAGCTGGCTTAAGAATATTGGCAGCATCCATACCGCCTTCCATGCCACCCGCACCAACTAAAGTATGAATTTCATCTATCACGAGGACGACATTTCCCGCAGAGCGGATTTCCTCCATGATTTTCTTGAGACGTTCTTCAAAATCACCCCGGAAACGAGTACCGGCTACCACCAAACCCATATCAAGGCTGATAACTTGCTTTTCTAACAAGATATCGGGTACATCTTGATTGTAGATTCGCTGTGCTAAACCTTCTGCAATTGCAGTTTTACCAACACCAGGTTCGCCGATTAATACAGGATTGTTTTTAGTGCGCCTTCCTAAAACTTGGACGGTACGCTCAATTTCGTTTTCCCTACCGACTACGGGGTCTAATTTACCTTCTGCTGCTAACTTAGTCAGATTTCTACCAAATTCTTCTAAAGTTGCCATTTGGTTGCGTCTGGTGCTACCACCGCCTACGCCAGCACCAACAGATGCGACTTCACCCAAGCGGCGGATAACAGCAGTACGAAGCTGTTTTAAATCAACATCTAAATTTTGCAATACTTTAGCAGCAACACCTTCACCAGCTTCAGTTAAACCAAGAAGCAAGTGTTCGGTACCAATATAATTGTGTCCTAAAGAGCGAGCTTCCTTAAAAGACTGCTCGAATAAAGTTTTAACTTTAGGAGTAAAAGGAATTTCTGGTGGAACGAAACCAGAACCTCTACCGATAATTTTTTCGACTTCGCGGCGTGCATCTCTAAGAGTCACACCCATATCCGTCAGCACTTTGGCAGCAACACCCGTTTCTTCTCCCAGCAATCCCAAGAGAATTTGTTCCGTCCCTACAAAATTGTGCCCCAGGCGACGTGCCTCCTCCTGGGCGAGCATAACTACCTTAATTGCTTCGGAAGTAAAGTGTTCAAACATAATGGGTTCTTGCTCCCTCGCTGAACGGTTAGCAGTGAAATCAATTTCACTTTTTTCTGAACATTTGTCTACTTTTCTTAAGGATAATGTATCTTTATTTCCTATGCATCGGCAGTAGGGAGAGCCGTAAGCTATTGGGTGTAGTTGCCGCCCGTTTTTGAGAGATGGGGCACAGGGAGAAGAGGGGGAGAAGAGGGGGAGACAAGGGGATGGGGAGATAGGGGGAATGGAGCAGAAATATTCTTTAACTCATAACTCATAACTCCTAACTCCTAACTATTAGCAACTACCAATTCCCCATGCCCTATGCCCTATGCCCCATCCCCCATCCCTATCTATATCCCAATTGCTTTGTCAAATCGCATCATTTCAAAACTACGATCGCCGTAAATTGATTCTATCTGCTGATGACAGCAATCAATGGCAAAATCGTTTAATTCTTCTGGTTCGACATCAAATAAATCTTTGAATACTTCTGGCTCTACACGACAAAATCGCGGACGCTCGGCATAAATACTGCATTCTCTACTTTCATGCTCGTAATTAATACACCATCCATCTTCCCCTACCATACTTAAATATTTATCTAATTCTTCGGGAGTGAGATATTCTTCTATCTCGGGACGCTCTGCTGGATCTAGATAGCAGCAGGCTCCACATCGCTTTACACATTGCCAAGTTGCCATTTTGTCGTTCTAATAGAAAGTAACAAATGCTACTATTATTTCCTATACTGATTGCTGGGTAGTTAAATTATTAATTGCCTTGACCTATGAGTCCTCTATCACCCCTCACCATATGCTCCTATAAAATAGTATTGTAAATTACTCATCAAGATTAAAATCAATTTACTTTTTTTCGTTTTTTATATCTTTTTTTATCATTTTGTTAAGTAAATTAAAATTTAGTGCCAATTCTCGGATACGATCTATATCCAGGAAAGACTTTTCTCTTGATTCAATTTTTTTAAGACAACTGGGAGGATACTATGGAAGCTTTAGGCAATCTCAATTGGGAAGTTATTTTTCAGCTAACGTCTGTAGCGCTAATTATGTTAGCTGGTCCTGCGGTAATTTTTGTGTTGGCATTTCGCGGCGGCGATATGTAATGTTTTTCGTTGGAGTTATGAGGAAGGCCTCGTGACTCCTTTAATAAGGTCAAAGGTTAAAGGTTAAAGCTTTAAAGTAAATAACTCTTCACTCTTTTATCCTCACTCCTAACTCTCTCTCTTCACTGATTCTAAAGCTTTTAGAGCAGCTTGAATAATATTGTAATAAGGTGGTTGAAATACATCAACTTTTTGGGCTTGCTCGCGATTGATTCCTAATAAACCGATGTTATGTCCTGACTGAACCGCTAAAACTTTATTTTCGGGACTTTTGATTCTTAATTCTGCTGAAGAACCTTTTTGATAAATGCCGCAAATATACTGACGACTGCTGTATACGAATGTGGTTCTAACTGGTTTATCTTTGTAGGTGAAAAACAGGCGATCGCTAGATGCAAGTCTTACCCCTAATACTTCTAACTCGATAGAAGTGTTACCGTTAAAATTGTTTTCTTTGAGCTTGTATGCAATATCTACTTTATATGGTGGTTTTGGTAGGGGGAAATAATCGCGCCATCGCCAAGCTATGCCTTTGATTTTATGCTGTTGCCCATCGATTGTTTGAGCAACCGTCAACTTAATATGCCCTTTTCCGACGATTTGCTGCTCTACTACTTGAACTTTAGGAGTCCAAAAAACCGGATTCGGGTTATCAATTCCGCAAGGTTCTAAAGCATTAATTTGTTGATAAAGTTCTCGATTAACTTCATTAAGATTGGCTAAAGCGTCAATCTTCAATAAAGGTTTGAGGTGTTGGAGTTCCAGACATTGGTTTGCAAACTCGCTCAAACGCTGGCGTACTGCTGGCAAATTCTCTGCCGGTAAAGAAAATCCTCCTGCTGCTTTGTGTCCCCCGTATTTCCCGAGGTAATCGTCGCAGTATTGCAAAGCATCAAAAATATTAAACTCGGGGATACCTCGGGCAGAGCCACGAATATGGTTGTCATCTTCATAAGTACCAATAAAAACCGGAACTCCGTAACGTTCAACTAAGCGAGAAGCAACAATACCAATTACTCCATGATGCCAATCTGGTTGAACAACAACTAACACTCGATCTTCTTTTAAAGACACAAGATATTCGGTTTCTACAACTTCGATAGCTTTCTTTTCAATTTCCTCACACATTTCCCGACGGCTAGCATTAGTAGCTTCACACTGCATCGCTCGTTCGAGTGCTATGCCTAAATCGTCGGTGGTTAATAATTCTATAACTATTTGGGGGTCGCCAATTCTACCAATAGCATTAATTCTCGGTCCCAAACGGAAACCAATATCGTCAGGCTTCAGAGATTTTGGATTTTGCGGAAAGTTGGGGGTGGAGATGTTCTTCACCCCAAACTTTTCAAGACGGATTTTTGTATTACGAAATTCAGTATTTACCGCTCCTTGGCTACTCAAGGCTTGCACCCCAGCCATTTGAATCAATGCTTGTATCCCTGCCAGTTGAGATTTGGGTAATAACCGTAAACCGCGTTTTACCCAAGTACGGTTAACCCCCACTAACGGAGCCAAATCGGCAATTGTTCCCAGAGCAAATAATTCCAACATCGTATCTGATATTTCGTCGGCTCTACCCAATTTTTCCGCTAAAGACATCGCCAAAATATAAGCAACACCAACACCAGCAACACCGCGATAAACGGAGGATTCCGGTAGTAACTTGGGATTTAAAATTGCGTCGGCAGGAGGTAATTTCTGAGGAATATCGTGATGGTCTGTAATAATTGTTTTTAATCCTAATTCCTTAGCTCTAGCAATAGGTTCAAATGCGGAGATACCATTGTCTACAGTTAGGATTATTCCTACGCCTTCCGAATCAAACTCTTCAATAATTCGTTTATTAATACCATAACCTTCGTGCATCCGACTGGGGATAGCATAATCAACATCGGCTCCAAAAGTTCTCAAACTCCTTAAAAGTAAAGCCGTACTAGTCATCCCATCAGCATCATAATCGCCACAAATAGCAATTTTTTCCTGAGTTGCAATTGCATTTTGCAGCAACTCAACACTTATAGCTAAATCTGGAAATTCTTCTAACGGTTCTGGTAAATTTAATGATTGTGGATTTAAAAATATTTCGGCAGCATCGGGCAAATCAAAGCCGCGATTTATTAATAGCTGATTTATTAGAGGCGGCATATTAGTTACCTGCCCCAATTTTTGGGCTAATTCAGTTTTTTGAGGATAAATTTGCCAGCGCTGTAATGGTAAATGATGACGACGGGAAGATTCCGATTTAAGTTCGTCTAGCATACGAAGAATTTTTAGGAGTTAGGAATTTAGGAATTGCGAGGAAGTAGAATATTTTCATTAACCTACGAACGCAACAACATTTTCAAGGAAGTTAAAAACATTGTTATCAAAGTTATCAACTTTCAAGTTCCTGTTTCAGCCTAAAAATAATACCCGTACAAATAAAAATAGGAATGGCCGCAAGCGTCACACAACTTGGGTGGTGCGTGACATTAAAACCCTAATTATTACGTTAAAAATCAAATTAAGTGTCACAGCACCCTACAGCAGAAATGTGCCAGTTGCGGCCATTCCTAAAAAAATAGAATCAAAGTTTATCTTCTTATAATAAAAATCCCGGCTGGATTTTGCTTGGCAACTAAAAATCAGCTGGAATATTATATTTATTGAGTTTGGAATCAATTAACGCAGTTAATATATGAAGTACTTTGCAACTCCTAATTAAAACATTTTCAAATTCTTATACAGTAAAGCTTTCAGCCAAAGTAAAAAAAGGGTTAGTTTTGTTAGTTGTGAAGGATTTTAACACCTTCAACCTTTAACCTTCATCGGAGGCTGATATCTTACAGCAGTGTCAGAAATCTAGTTTCTTTTTGACTTCATAACTATATATTAATATTTTCATGGCAAGTAACTCGGTTTCTTTAGGCTTGTCAATGATGCCGCAAAATGTTAGTCAATTTACATCTTGCAGCAGCAGCTTTATTACAAACTTATTGCTAAAGCATTTGTACCCGCCCATCATCGCGTATGTAAATACCTCTATCTCCACCAATACGCCATTCGGGACGCAGTTCAACTTGTAGGGTAGCAAAGTTTGGTTTGGAAAGATTAGCTTTCAAAGATAATCCGTTTTCGTTCCAGAAAACTACAGATACATTAGGTTCAGTTCCATCTCCTTGTTCTAATCTTACTTGCTGTCCTGGGCGTAGCAAAATTGGGTTACTACCCTGTGGTTTCTCTAAATAAATTGGATTTGGTGTTTTGTTCACTACCTGTACTCTAATACGTCTACCAGGTGTAAATTGCAGTGGCTTTGCTCCGCACTGAGAAGCACAAGTTCCGGCGATCGCCAAATCTAGGCTGTGGTTAAATCCTAATAATAGCGTTGTTGTTATTAAAGTTGCAGATAATAATTTTGACATAGCTAACTCAACCCACAGGAATAAAAAAGGTAAATTTGAATACCCCAGCCTAACATCATTCCCAAAAAAAAGAGTATAGCAAATGTATGTAATCGAACGACATTTTTATTGGCTTAGATTCAGTAAACACCGTTATCAAATCACAATTAAATCAAAATGAATTAACGGTTTCATTTATAAAAATTATTGCCGATAGCAATTATGCTAAAAACTTGCAAATTTAGGCATTTAATTTAATATTCAGCGATTATCATCAAAAAGCGAAGGAAAATCAACTTAGTATTTTCTTGACAATCAAATTTTAAATATCCGTATTTTGCTAACTGGAAAAATTTCTCAAACTACTTGTAATGCAAACAACGAAAATAAAAAATAAAATATAGTTATGACGAAAAATAAAACTCAGTCAATTATTATTTTATACATGTATCTATATAGTTTTAATGGGTTGCAAGATATTTTTGTCTAGAATTTGAGCCATAGCTTCTTATATCTACAGTTTAAGCACTAAGAATAAAAAATACAAAAAAATCAGAAAATGTAAATATTGAAATTTGATGACTTTTAAAATGTCAGTTTTTCTGTTTTTGAGAATATGACTCAGCTAAGGTGTAAAATATATACTTTATTATTTACTAGAAAATATGTGTGGTATTACCGGTATTTGGGGTGAAACCAATCCCGTTTTAGTAAAAAGCATGATGGATAGCATCGCTCACCGGGGTCCTGATGCAGAAGGAATGTATGCTCCTGCAAATAAATCTGGCAATTTGGGGCATCGACGCTTGAGTATTATGGACCCCAAAGGTGGGAATCAACCAATCTATGGAGAAATCGCAACTCGCGCAATTATCGCGAATGGAGAAATTTATAATTTTCCTCAATTACGTTCGACTCTACAAAAACAAAGTGATTTTCAAACCAGTAGCGATAGCGAAGCTATTCTCAGACTTTACGAGGATAAAGGAATTTCCGCCATCAAAGAACTTGATGGAATGTACGCATTTGCTATAGCTGATGGAGAAAAGTTATTAGTAGCTCGCGACCCAATTGGTATCAAACCTCTATATTATGGAGAAATAAAAGGAGCTTGGGTGTTTGCTTCGGAACTCAAAGCGATTTCTCAACATTGCCATAATGTTAAGGAGTTTCCCCCCGGTAGTTATTACCATTCAGACGAAGGCTTTTCTACTTTTTATAGCGTTCCCGATTTATACCCCGATAGTAATGTTGATGTCGAAGCCTTAATTGCGAAAGTGCGTCAAACGGTAGAATCATCGGTAATTAAGCGCTTGATGAGCGATGTACCTTTAGGGGCTTTCCTTTCTGGTGGGCTTGATAGCAGCATTATTGCAGCAGTTGCCAAGCAGCATAAACAAGAGTTGCACACTTTTAGCGTTGGCATCGGCGACAGTCGCGATTTAGAAGCGGCTAGGAAGGTAAGCGCTCATTTAGGAACAATTCATCATGAATACGTTATTACACCAGAAGAAGTAAACGCTAAACTTCCAGAAATTATTTATTTTTTGGAATCTTTTGACCAAGATTTGGTTCGCAGCGCCATTCCTTGCTACTTTACTTCTCGCATGGCAGCCGATTATGTCAAAGTTATCCTTACCGGAGAAGGTGCGGACGAGCTATTTGCAGGCTATACCTATTACAAAGATATTCCCGACGAAGAAGTTCTTCATAAAGAATTACGTCGTTCGGTTTCTAGCTTGCATAATATCAATTTACAGCGAGTTGACCGTATGACAATGGCTCATGCTATTGAAGGAAGAGTGCCATTTTTAGATTTGAACATGATTGAATTAGGTCAGCAAATTCCAGCAAATCTGAAATTAGTCGGAGAACCCTTAGTCGAGAAATGGATTTTGCGTAAAGCCTTTGAAGATATGCTTCCCTCAGAAATCGTTTGGAGAAAAAAAGAACAGTTTGACGAAGGAAGCGGAACTGTAGATATGTTAGAAGAAATGCTTTCGCAGAAAATGACTCTCGCAGAAGCTAAAAATTATCAAGCAAAACACCCTCATATTACCTTGCGATCGCCAGAAGAATGTTTTTATCACAATATTTTCATGGATGTTTTTAAGAATTATGAGGTTGTATCAAGTAATGTTGCTCGTTGGTCAGAACGTCCTGTATAAGGTTTTGTAGCCTGATTTAATTTTTTTTAACAATCGCTGTAAGCGATGACTGACAAACTTTTCGGTCACTGGATTGAAAAAACAAGTTGACAATTTGGTTTACGTACAAAATAGTATCAAAAAGACAGGTTTGGCAATAAAATCGCACGTATAAAACTTTGAAATTCCCGCACAAACTTGAACTGGGGGTTTGTATAGGGTGTAGCGTATGAGAGAATAGGTATGAATTCTCTCTTGATAGAAAATTCATTTCTTTAGGGTATGTCAACAACCTAGGTCTAAATATACAGGGCTTCTAGCTCAAGGATTTAGATTATAGTTGACCAGACTTTCGTTAAAGGCAAGCGTTAAGGAAAGTACCGACCTTTAACTGTGTCGTTACCCTAACGGGTCACTTCGCGAACGCGAAACGTCTCCCTTTGGGAGAAAGCTAACATTAACACTATTGCGGGCTAACCACCCCGAAGGAAAAATGTCACTGTGGTTAAAACCACAGGCGGCGTTTTTCCTCTCAGCTTTGAAAAAACTGAGTTTCCAAACTACCAAGATTGTCTTATGAATCAACAGACTGTGTTGAATAACGTATTAAACAACTACGCTAAAGCAGTTGAAGTAGGAGCCTATGACAGCAAATTAATGGGTCTAGGTAGTAAGTGCGATAGCGTGCGGCAGTATTGGGAGGACCGTTATACCCGTTTCGTTCTTAGCCCTCCCATTCGGCGGTTGCTCGAAAGAACGCGAGCCGATAATCGGGGAATTCGTATTATGGATCTTGGATGTGGTGCAGGAGAAGGGTGGAATATCCTTACAACTTTACCCCATACAAGTCCAACCTTAGATTCTCAATTTAGTTCGCTCTTGAATGGATCTGACATCGAGTTTTATAAAGGGGTTGATATCAGCCCTGCAATGATAGGCAAAGCTGAGAGTATTCACGCTCATCACGACCAAACAAAATTTATTGTGGCAGATCTTGATGAAGGGCTTCCCATAGAATCAGGGGAAAAACCTTACGACGTTTATTTCTCTTCCTATGGGTCTTTATCTCATCTCTCTGACGACAGCCTCGGTAGGTTAGTTGGAGATATTTGTCAGAATATGGGCGATAGAGCTATTTTTGTAGCTGATTTGCTCGGTCGTTATTCCTATGAATGGCCTTGTTATTGGGGAGAAGTTCAAGGAAAAGCCAGCGACATGCAGACTTACTCTATGTCTTATCTTTATCCTCCAGAGAAAAGAAATACAGAAGATGTAGAGAGATTTCCAATTCGTTACTGGGGTGGAGAAGAACTCGACTGCTTTTTGAGAGTCATTGCGGAAAAAATGAATGTCAGAGTCGGAGAATTTCATTTGTGCGATCGCTCTATTTTAGTAGGTCGTCATACAGATACCAGCGAATTCAACCCCCAAGCCTCTCCCTTGAGAAGTGCTGTAAACTCTTTACACGCAATCGACATACGTACCGACTTAACCCAATTAATTTTTGATTATCAGCCCCATCCCAAACACCCTCACATCAACCGCTTTTTCCAAAACTTACAATCAGCCTGGAATGCATTGGTATATGGCTGCATAGAAAGTTTAGATATGTGGCGCAATCCCGAAAAATTGCTGATAGAACCGCCAATAGAACAACCACCGATTGTTCTAGATAGCATTCGCATTTTGCGCCGTCTAATTAATCAAGCTCCAAACTTACACTTTGACGATCCGCGAGCCAATTTGATTGAACCCCAGCTAGCTTATTTATTGCGAAACCTAGAATGGAATCTCCAGCAGGGTTTAGGGGCTTCTCATGGTTTATTAGCAATATACGAATTTCGCCGTTAAATCCTAGCGACGGAATAGAATTACTGTTTAAATTGATAGGAATAGATTTAAATAACAATCCATAATATATTTAGGTTTGTGGATAGTTATTTGCTTCTATATTTCAACAGCGTGCTATTACTCGAGCATTCAGCAGAATGTTGAGCGATTGTAAATGCTTCAATTAAAAAGTTGAAAATTTTTTGCCAATGATTTAAATTGACGGATTTTTTCAAAAACTCTTGAGCAATTACCAACGACAACAAGGGGCTTTTAATGCCCCTGGTGCTTCTTTCCAAGAAATAAAGCAATTGACAGAAATCGAAAGAATACTAACAGGTTAAATTAATAAATCCCCAGCTTATTAATATACCATAAAGTTAGTTTAATTTGATATCTTACATTAGTTGCCGCAAACCCGGTTTCTTTGAGATTTCACAACCAAATAACAATACTTTCATGATTAGAAACCGGGTTTCTTTGAGCTTGTGTTTAACCGAACATGATACAACTAGCTATTACCAAGCTTAACAAATAAGATTTTGAATTGATTTACATTCCCAACCAAGAAAGAAAACCTTGCCAGAATGAAATATTTACTTGTTCTTCTAGCTTCATCTTGTTGCGGATATTTTGAATATCCCAATTAGTTAATTTCGCAAGATTCTGCGCTTCTTTTTCAAAACGTTTTCTTAAACTTATTTTATATTGCCTACCAGCACTACAGTCAGTTTTGCCTGTAAAAGGATGTTGCAAAACGTAACGTCCTTGGAAATTGTCGCGATTATAAGTTTCTTGAAACATTAAGTCTTCAGGAAACTTATTGCGGGTATAGCGGACGTGCAAACGAGTAATGAAAACGTTATTAGAAGCCCTAGGGCGGAAATTAGGAGGTGCGATTTCATTAGAATTATCATTCAGCCAAAATACTCCAGCATCTTTGAGTTCTTCTGTTGATAGTGGATCGGCCGAACAAGGATCGCAATTACTCATATCCCAAGCGTATTCTAAAAATGCCACCTTTTTATTTTCTTTAGTGTAAGAAGTTTGAAACATGGATTTGTAAAAGTCGCCAAACTCTTCTTTGATATACACCGGAATATTGATGTTTGAGGGAATTTTAACAGTCCGGTAGTTAGTAAGTTCTGCTTGTCCTTTAGGTGAAAGAATATAGGCAATTAAATCCTGTTCTGATGTCGAATTAACCATCCCCAAACGAATCGGCAACATGAACTTAGAGGATTCGTAGGCAATTTGTAGAGGACGAAGTTTCTGATAACCGTTTTCGTCAAACTTTTCTAAATTGACTTTTGCGACAAAAAACTTCATCTTTTGACGAATATAAGGTTTTAGTAGCTGTTTAGCACCCCTAGGAATTTTGTAACCGTTACCGCGAAGCCATCTTTCTAAACCCCTCGATTCCTTGGCGCTGAGGATAACAATATCGTATTCACCCACATTAAATTCTGCTTCCACCGTCACACCCAAACTTCTATTACTTCTTTTCATCGCTTGAGGTGCTGGTGCTGAAGGAGGGACTGCACTTTGTAATGCTCTGTCTTCATACATGAGGGGGGCACAAGGATCGTCATCAAAATATTCGACTAATCGCGGAGCGCTAAAAGCATCCAAACGTTCGATTATTTTAGGTTTACCAACCTGAACTTGTTCTTCCTTTAATACAGTTGGTACGGGTACAACCATAGCAAAATCTTTGACATCGCCTTGATAATCATTCGCCATAGTTAATACAGTGCGATTATCTTTACGAGCGATTACAACCCCAGAAGCTTTGTTATAAAGCTTTGAATCTGCTTTAGCAACATAAAAACCACAAAAAGCCAAAGCCGAAGGAGTAAAGCTAATAAGGATTACAAAAGCTAATAATACTGAAATTAGTACGCGAAATATTTTCATAAGAGTTGTTAGTTATTAGTGGTAACGGTTGACTGCTCACTGCTCGCTGTCCAACTGAATCGCGATGCTTTCCAAAGCTGGTCGAATATTACCGTCAGCGGTGCTAAAGCAAATAATGCCCAAAATACTGCTGTGGAAAGATAGAAATTGTTTCGCAAAACAAAGGTTACTAAGGCAATGCAGGCAGCCCAAATTATTCTTCCAGCGCGGGAATCAGGGATAGAGCGGGGGTCCGTTACCATGAACAATGCAAATAGCAGTAAAGAACCGCTCATCAAACGATGCATGTAAACATCCCAAGTCCAATCCAGCCAGAAATTACGTGCAGCCTCTAATAAAGCGTAAAACCCTAAAAAAGCTGCCGTAGTATCCCAACGTCCGATACGGTGCAAAATCATGCCACCCGTACCAACAAATAACATTCCATACCACCAGTCTTCGCCCCATTGCCCTGGAGAAACCCAAGCATCAGGAGTTAGCACCAATGCAGAAATGATTCCGAAATTTGCTGGATTGAAAAAATGCTTATCCCCAAACTTAAACACAAATTTACTGGCGATCGCCATTGCAGCAGCAAACAACATCGTTATGGGATAATCGGCTCGTAAAAGTAAGCTAATTCCCAAAGTTGTAATTAAAGAACTGCGAACATTAGTTTTATGCTTAAGATTTTCTTTGACCTTTACAAACGACCAAAGATTGACGATAAATGTTAAAAGCCATTGCGTAACTAAGCCCGTAGCAATTGCAACTAATATCATCGTCGGTCGCAGCGTCCAATCTCTCGTACCTATTCCTAAGAAAAGGAACAGAGAAAGATAAACTATTTGGTAGTCTCGTATATCTTTAAACAACATTACCCGTTCATTCCGGGATTACTTCTAAATTTATCTCAATCTAAACTATAAAAAAGCTATTTGGTTATATGGTTACAGAATTTGTTACGTGCAGTTATATGAGCGATATGACACTCAAATGCCGTTACTCGTTCCCAAATGATTGCTGGCAATGAAATATTGAGGCTATATGTACTTTTTAGCCAAAAACCAAAATATAAAATCTGAAATCTAAAGTTCCAAATGCAGCTTTATCCCTTATTCCCACTTTTATACCCAATTCTCAAATCCAGTTTTCCCAAATGTCTTTGGAGGGGTAATCCTAATTCCAAAACTATCGCTCTCACTTTCGATGATGGTCCCCATCCACAATATACGCCGCAGCTACTAAAAGTTTTAGATCGTTATCAAATTCAAGCAAGTTTCTTTTGGCTGGGCATTTGCGTTGAACGTGCGCCACACATAGCCCAGCAAGTACATTCTCGCGGACATTGGATAGGGTTACATGGCTACTCCCATCATAATTTTCCCTTGCTTTCCCCTGAAGAACTTAAGCAAAGTCTAGAAAAGACTCAAACAGCTATTTACAATGCTTGTAATTTACCGCCAGAAAAAGTACGCGATATCCGCCCGCCAAATGGTTTGTTCACTCCTAGAACTTTACAACTGTTTAACCAGTGGAATTACCGTCCTGTAATGTGGAGCGTTGTTCCTGAAGATTGGGTAAGTCCGGGAATATCTAAAGTTGTTGACAGAGTTATGAAAAACTTACAAAATGGCTCTTTGATAGTATTGCATGATGGCGTTTGCGGCGGAGAAAATGTAGCGCAGATAGCACAAATTATTATCCCAAAACTATTAGACCAGGGATATGAATTTACTACTATCGATACTTTATGGCAATCAGCTAACAGCTAATGATTGCAAGTAACTGTCAAAGGTAATTATTCCTTAACTATTACTTCTTCTACTCCCTCTACTTCTGCTGCTTCCTCCTCATCTGTGCCCAATAAATTATGAATTTCCTGCAAGGAAGCAGGTTTTGCTGATGCTTCTTGAGAAATATCGCTTTCGCATTCAATCAAATCTTCCACTTGACAGTTAAGAGCTTTACAAAATTTAATTATCCTCTGAATGTGGTCTGTACCCGTTCTACCACTTTCCCAATTTTGAATTGTACTTTCCGTAACACCTACAAGACGAGAGAGTTCAAGCTGGGTTAGACCTGCTTTTTCACGAAGAAAAGCTATTCTGGGTTTTGGTTTTGGTTTCACAATACGGCACTCATGCGCGTCTATAGCCGTACATCCTAACATCAAAAAAATAGAGCCGCCTAACTTTTTTAACCAAAGACTTGATACCCTTAAGTTCTTTAGTTAAATTTCTTTTGTAGAAGGGTTCAATAATTCGGTACCAAAATTTCATTGGATAAATCCGGAATAAACAAATTGAATTCTGTAGCCCGGTATATCCCACAAACAGAAAAACAATCTTTAAAAGACAGCAAGGGGTTCTCAACAAACACCCCAAGATACTTTAAAGAATGTACGATTACTGGGTAAAAATACACAACACGCAACACAACACACAATACAATCACACGAGGTTTATAACATGTTGAATAAGTCTTTTGCTTTTGGTTTGTTAGCTGCTGGTTTTATGGTTGCTCCTGGCGCTGCTTTTGCTGATGTCCAGAATCAGAATAGCAATCAAAATACAATTCAAGAGGGCATCGCCGAACATGGTAGTGTAAATGCTCAAAGTTCTGAAATCCTGAATGTACAAGAGCAAATTCAGAAGACTCGCGAACGTGTGAAACGTGGTGTTCATGGTCGCTACGGTCGCTACGGTCGTCCTAGCTATTGCGGCAGTAGCTTCAGCGGGCAATCACAAGATTCTGCTCAAGGAACCTTTCAGAGTGGAGAAGCTTTTGATAGTTCTGTCAATGGTCAATCAAACAGCAGTGTTAGCGACCAGAAACAGTCTGCTGTAACTAGCCATGCTTGCCGGTAAGAGTTACTTATTCAAGAAGATGGCGTTGATTTATCTTTGCAATGCCATTCAGATTCAGCAACACAACAAAACAACACACACAACACAATTTCAACGAGGTAAATACAATGTTTAAAAAGTCATTGGGTTTCGGTTTATTAGCTGCTGGCTTGATGGTTGCACCTGGTGCTGCTTTGGCTGATGTTCAAACTCAGAATAGCACTCAGCATACAGTTCAAGAGGGCATAGCCGAACATGGTAGTGTAAATGCTCAAAGCTCTGAAACTCTCAATGTACAAGAGCAAATTCAAAAGACTCGCGAACGTGTGAAACGTGTTGTTCATGGTCGTTACGGTCGTTATGGTCGTCATAGCTACTGCCCTAGCAGCCACAACAGGAGGGCACAACATTCTTCTCAGGGAAGCCATCAAAGCGGTGTAGCTATAGATTATTCCGATAATGCTCAATCGAACAGCAGCGTTAGCGACCAAAAGCAGGTTGCTTCTAATAATCGTACTTGCGGTTAATATCTTCTATTAAATTTTTAAGGGCGATGTCAATTAAGAAAAACTGGCATCCCTAGCTTTACTAGTACCGCTTCGCGGAAGTAAGAAGTAATGAAGTAGCGGAAAATGCGGTTTTGAGGGTTTCGGTTTCGTCCAAGACAAGAAGTTTGATTTTTTAGGCTTTTGGGCCATCTTACATTTAAGGTTTTGAAAATGTTGAATAAATCTTTGGCTTTTAGCCTAATGGCTGCTGGTTTAGTAATTGTTCCGGGTACAGCGTTTGCTGATTCTCAAAGACAAGAGAATATGCAAATTAATACGCAATCGGGCACTGCGATCGGCAATAGTGTAAATGCTCAAAGTTCAGAAACCTTGAATATCCAAAATCAAGTGAAATTACGCCAACGTCAGATTTATAAACGGTTGGGTTACTGTCCGGGTAAATACAGCACCCAGGCACAAATTTCGACTCAAGCATCTAGTCAGAATGGTGGTGCTATAGATTATTCTGATAATGCTCAAGCAAGTTCTACCCTCAGCGAACAAAACCAAGTGGTTGTAAATACTACTGGTTGCTATCGTTGATAGTCTTGCGGTACGGGCAAAAATGCCCGTACAAAAATACTGAAGTTTTTGTTAAGTACGTCACACAACACGCAACACTAATAAGGTCTATAACAATGATGACAAAGGTTTTTAGCTTCGGTTTATTTGCTGCTGCTTTTATCGTTACACCAAGCGCAGTAGCAGGACAAGGAATTATTCAAGAGGCAAAGCAGGAGGCTACCGCAATTGGTTCGGGTAGTCGAGTTATTCAAAATGGCAGACAAGTAAGCATTCAGCGTCAAGAAAGAATAGGTCCTCGCAATCGTAGATGTAGCAAAGATTTACAGTCACAGAATTCAACTCAACGGATTGACCAAAATGCTGTTGCTGTTAATGGTGGTGTTGTCAAGCAAAATGCCGAGCAAATAAGTATTCAGCGTCAACTTATTCTAGGTTCTCGCTACTGTTATTAATGCCTCAAGAAAATATCATGTGAGGCTATTCGCGGGGGAAGAAAATGTTTGCTCTCACTTGTTTTTTCTCATACAAGAAGTCGTAACCATATCCGTTAAACAAACAATTTCAATCTTTGCATTATCCGTATTTGTCAATAATCTTCAAGGATGCAACTATGAAACTGAAACTACTTACTATCA
The DNA here is from genome assembly GCA_019192545.1 of Rivularia sp. MS3. Classification (GTDB taxonomy): domain Bacteria; phylum Cyanobacteriota; class Cyanobacteriia; order Cyanobacteriales; family Nostocaceae; genus Rivularia. Next base: position 29,566 of record JAHCMI010000032.1, read on the forward strand.
GTTTGTTTTCACTAACTTCTGTATCTTCTTTTTTCGTTCCTTCTTTTAGTAATAAAGCATTAGCAGGATGTAATGCTATTGATGTGAATGTTCAAGTGGCAATTGATAATTCACTTAGAGGAAGACAAAGAAACAATGTCAGCCAAGAATTTGGTGAAAATTGCAAAGGTACTGTTGGCAGCACTGCCGTGACTACATCTACTCAAGTTTGCAACTCTTCTGAGTGCGAACAAAAACGTCACAGCAGACAGCAAATTGATGGAGATCCAAATCGTCGTACTGGTGTTAATACTAATAATATTGGTATTAAAGTAGATGTACCGGTACATGTAAAAAAGCCGAAGAAACCTAAGCTTCCTTCTTTTAGACGCTAATTTTTGCTTATCTCAAGTTTGAATTCAAAGTTGTTTAGCCTGGAACTTATAAGCTTCCGGGCTAATAGCAATACAAATTGATTTTCTTGTTTTTCTGATTTCTTTAAAAGCTATCAGCTATTAGCTATCAGCTATTAGCTGGCAATTGGATGGGGATTTAAACCCCAACCAATTCTTGCACCGTATAAACGGTGGGGTATTAAACCCGGATTAGCTAAAAGCTGAAAGCTGAAAGCTAAAAGCTAGATAAATTATTTAGCGAAAAGTGACTTATTATCTCTTAAATAAGTATTAAAACAAGGCTATTGACAAAAATAGTATATTGTGAATTTACCAAATAATACCTTTCTTTATGACGACAAATAAATTGGCTGGTTCCATGTTTTTTTTCGGTGAATAGTGTTAAGAATGTTCGGGAGTGTTCATTTATGAAATCCATAGATTAACAAAAATTTTGCATTAAAAATATAATTAGTTACTTGTATTAATTAAGTAGATAGATATTATAGTAAATCATCTTATTCATTAAGCAATATCTATCTAAAAGCAGATGAATTATTCTCCGAAAAATAATTTATGACGACTTATTTTTTAGTAAAAGGTAATAGAGTTGTCCGTTGGTTACTGTTACTCCAGCGCGATCGCCAGCAATTTTTCCGGTACCTAAGAAGTAATCGACTCTACCGGGACCTTTGATTGCACCACCGGCATCTTGGTCTAAAACATAACGGCTAACGGTACGGTGTTTGATTTCACCGTTGTCTGTAGCAAAAGGAAAGTGACCGCGTATTAAGGCTAATGCTCCGGGAGGCATCAAGGCTTTATCAGTAGCAATTGAACGCTCGGGACTTAATCCTACTTGAATAGAACCTTGTGCTGGGGCACCTTTATTTTCTTGGAAAAATACAAAGCTAGGATCGCGAGGAATATAAACGTCTAATTTTTTGGGGTCTTTTTCAAAGTATTCTAAGATTGTCGGCATGGTAACACCGCTCGATGGTAATTCGCCGTCATCGATTAAGGCTTTACCGATACTTCGGTAATTATGAGCGACATTTCCAGCAAAACCTACAGTTGTTTGAGTTCCATCAAGCAGTCGAAGTTTAGCAGAACCTTGAATTTGCATCATATATGGTTCTAATCGGGATTTAAACCAAAATAGCTCTAGGCCCTTTAGTTTTCCAGTTTGCCCTTGCAAACCATCGGCACCTTCTAAATCTAAGCGAGTAGGATGTGGTTTTTGCCAATCTTTTAAATCTGGAGGTAAAGCATAAATGGGATAGCGGTATTCTGGTGTTTGCTGCCGACTAGCAATGTAAAGCGGCTCGAAATAAGCAGTAAATAAGACTTTCCCTTTGCTGTCATTGCCTACCGATTGATAAAAAACAAACTCTTCGGCAACAGCTTTATTTAGTTCTTCGGCGGATTTGGTTTCGAGCAGCAATTGACGAAACCTTTGTAAACTATTGATTATTAGTTCTCTACTGATTCCAGGTACTTTATATTTATCGTATGTTTTCTTTGCTCCATCGGTTTGTAGATATTGCAAACTGTTGTCTATGGAATTTAAAAGAATTTTTCTATCCGATTGTTGACCATTTTCTCCCCATATTTGTTTATCTAAACAAGAAGTATCACCTTCACAGCAGGGAAAAGGTGGTTTTTTTGTAGCAACTAATGCTGGTGCTGTTGGCTTTTTGGTCGATACATCTGGTTTTAAAGTCTTCACTGAAGCTGGTAATTGCCACCGTTTTAACTGACACTCTATTGGCTTAAGTAATAAACGTCCGAGAGGACTAATGGTTATTAATACGGTGGCAACAGGCAAAGCAAAAGCAATTATGGGAAATAACTTTTTTATTCGCTTTTTCATGTAAGTACAGAAAACGATAAATTTGAATTTAGCAGGACTTACGTAATTGTCATAAAATCTGGCTGGTGCCGTACTACAACCTGATTATTGCGTTAACAATTAGTCAGTGTACAAGTACCTTACAAAAAAATGTGCCGGTTGCGGCCATTCATCTTTAGTTTGAAATAGTATCAGACCACAATAAATATGTGGAGTAAAACAAAAAAACTAAAAAAATTTTCCCCCACTCTCCCCCTGCTCCCCCTACTCCCCTTATTACTTATCTTAATTGTTGCTTTTTATCTTGTTCTACCACGGCAAACGACTACCATCCCAAGAGAAAAACTCTCCACTATCTTCGGATTTTAGGTTCGTAATTACACCAAGTAAAAGCCTGACTGTATGTTCTACAGGAAATAATTTTTCTGGAGGTACGTTGCGTTGAAAAGGTTGCGAAAGTTTAGTATTCGTTGTTCCTGGATGAATTGTCACGACTATGGTTTTAGGACATCTTCTGCTGTATTCTATTGCCGTAGTACGCATAAACATATTTAAAGCAGCTTTCGATGCTCGATAACCGTACCATCCACCTAAGCGGTTATCACCGATACTTCCAATCTTCGCAGAAATACATGCAAAAATATTTTTTTCTTTATGCTTGAATAAAGGCTGTAGGTGTTTAGCTAATAATATTCCTCCGATACTATTTACCTGGAAATAGCGGATTAAATTCTCGGGGTTGATTTGTCGCAGGCTTTTTTCGGGTTGGATTTCTCCTTCATGTAGAATGCCCACGCAGTTAATTACTAAATGCAGCTTGTCTGTTTCTGCGCTGATGTTTTCGACTGCCGTGGATATTTGGGATTCTTGAGTAATATCCATTGTCAGACAAACTAATTTTTGGACAAATTCTTGTTGTAAAGAAAGTAATTCTTTCGCAGAATCAGCATGACGATAGGTAGCATAAATTTTAGCAATACTATCATCTTGCAATAAAGCTTTAACAAAACCTAAACCAATCCCTTGACTGGCACCAACAATTAAAGCGTTTGCGTTCTCAATTTCTTCTATGACTGGCATAATTAACAGCGAGCAGTGAACAGTGAACAGCGAGCAGTTACAGGGCTTACGCAAAGCCCTACTTTTTAAGGGGGGGGTTGGGGGGATCTAAACAGTTCAAATACTTGATTTATCGTTGTGGTTGCGTAAGTTCTGAGTTAGTTATTCTCCCGCCTGTTTCTCTTTTCCCCCTCTGCTATTTAATCCTTTTTCCAACAGCGGATGCAAAAAGAAAATACGGATATTACTCCGGCAAGCTCAACTGCAATTTGAATAGTTGTAGGGCTTAAAGAAAAACCCCAAACTGTAATTAAAGTTCCTGCGATCGCAGCTGATATACGTAGAACTTCTTCTTCAATTTTTATTGAGAACCAAATAATTGCCAAACCGACGATCAAAAACAGTAAATAATTCATCTTCGGATACGAGGATGTTGGATTTTAGAGCAAAACAAGTAATATTTCTGCAAATGTGGGAAATATAAACTATACCAATTTTGCTATTAGTCTATATTGCCGCATACAACTGATGAATCGAAATCTTTTGTTTACACTAGTATTCGGGATGACTGCTTTCCTGGGAACAACAAGCTGTAATTCTAGTAACTCTACCCAAGCAGAAGTTAAAACTCAACAGGAAATCAAGCTTGGAGGTTCCAGTAGCACCCATGTAGCAATGAAATTGTTGGGTGATGCTTACGCAAATCAAAATCAAGACATCAAATTCACTTTTTTACCCCAAGGGCAATCCGGAAGTAGTATCGCTGGAGTCAAAAAAGGATTAAGGGATATTGCTGGTGCCAGTCGCAAGCTCAAACCAAAAGAAGATGATGGTTCGGTAATATACAAGCAGCTGGCAACTGATGGATTGCTCGTAGCGACTCATCCCAGCGTCAAAGGAATAAATAATTTAACTACATCGCAACTCAAAGCAATTTATAGCGGTGCCGTGACGAATTGGCAGCAATTAGGGGGAGAAAATGCCGAAATAGTAGTTTTAGATCGTCCCGAAGACGAGTCTGCTAAAAAGCTTTTACGCCAATACTACTTAGGGAAAGAACTTAAAAATGCCCCGAAAGCAGCCATCATGCGTTACGAACCAGAATTGATTAACGCTTTACAAAATACTCCCTATAGTATTGGTGCTTTTTCTCTTGCTTACACCATCTCGAATAAACTACCAGTTAATCGTCTGAGTATCAATGATATAGAACCCACTCCAGCAAATATAAAATCTGGTAAGTACAAGATGGTACGCACTATTGGCGTTGTTTGGAACAAAAAACCTTCAGAAGCAACTCAAAAATACCTAGATTTCGCTTTTAGCGAAGCAGGAGCCGAAATTTTAAATAATTCTGGTTTTGTACCATCAACTTAGAAATTCAAGTAGATGTTTAAACAAGCTTATTCAAAACTCCCTTTGAAAACCAAAATTCTTTTACCTTTACTTTTGGTTTTTATGAGTATCTGGACTTTAGGAACAATCAGCTTCGGCTATTTTTTTACCCAACGTCTAGAAGAAAAACTCAAAGCAGAAACAAAGGGAGTTGCTTCTTTGGTAACAGATACTTTAGAGCGCGAAAAAAAATCGCTATTTCTCAAATCAAGATGGATAGCTGACTCAAAAGAAGTTTCTGAGCAAGTAGCCCAAAAAGATAAAGCTACATTGCTCAGAACTTTATTACCCTTAAAAGAATCACTGCAACTCGATTTAATTAGAATTATCGATACCGATGGTAAGATACTCGCACAAGTTAAGCAAAAAGAAATCATTGGAGTAGAGCTAGATAATGCAGCTATTAATCAAGCAGCTAGTAATGGAGTAGATTATTTTAATGTTATAGCAACACAAGATAATACAGCTTCCTTGCTAATTGGTTTAACTTCAGTAAAATCGACTGCAAAAATTTTAGGAGGAGTAATTGTAGGAACTGTAATTGATGATGAGGTTTTGACTCGTATCCGTTCTAATGCAGAACCACATTTGGTTACAATCCAAAACGAACAAGTAACTGCATCCACTTTTGCCAGTGCTAAAAGTAATTATTGGCAAGCTCCAAAAACTAAATCGCGACCACAACAAGTTAATATAGCGGGTGAAAATTATATTGCTTATTCTGTAGCAATTGTGGGATTAGATAATAAAATCTCGAAGCTAGTACTGCTCAATCCCGTTGCATCTTTAGAGCAAACTCAACAAAAAATGTGGATAAGTATCATAATTTTTTCGCTAGTTGTTGCAATTATATTTAGCTTAGTTGTATTCAAAGCAATCGCTTTAGTTACAAATCGAATTATCTATTTAACCGAAGCAACCAATATAATAGCTAACGGTGACTTTTCGACTCGTATTGATGTAGATGGAAATGATGAAATTAGCATTTTAGCTAAAAGTTTCAACTATATGAGCGAGCAACTTGCTTTATTATTACAAAAGCAAAAAGAAATAAATCATCAATTAGAAATAAATAACCAAACCTTAGAGCATCGAGTTGAATTAAGAACTTTAGAGTTAAATGCAAAAAATACGTATCTCGAAGAAACTTTGCAGGAATTACAACGTACTCAAGCCCAAGTAATTCAAAGCGAGAAAATGTCTTCTCTCGGACAAATGGTTGCAGGTGTAGCTCACGAAATCAATAATCCTGTCAGCTTTGTACATGGCAATCTCGAACCTGCTTGCGAATACGCCCAAGATTTAATTAAAATTATCGAACTCTATCAAAAAAACTATCCCGAGCCAGTAGAAGAAATTCAGGAAGAAATCGAAGCGACTGAATTAGATTTTCTCAAAGAAGATTTTGTCAAATTACTTGACTCTATGCAAAATGGAACCGAAAGAATCAAACAGATAGTTCTATCTTTGCGAAATTTCTCCCGACTTGACGAAGCAGAATTTAAACAAGTGGATATCCATGAAGGTATTGATAGTACCATACTAATTTTGCATAACCGTTTGAGATCGAAACCGCATCATCCCGAAATTGAGATCGTAAAAAAATATTCTTCCTTACCAAAAGTTGATTGTTATGCCGGACAATTAAATCAGGTGTTCATGAATATTTTAGTTAATGCAATTGATGCATTAGAAGATGAAATTAATAAAAATCAAAATTGCAATAATCAGTTTAATCCTCAGATTCGAGTTTCTACAGAATTAATTAATAACCAAAATATTGCTATTCGTATTGCCGATAATGGCTCGGGGATTCCGCAAAACGTTCAAGCAAAATTATTCGATCCATTCTTTACAACTAAAGAAGTTGGTAAAGGTACGGGGTTGGGTTTATCTATCAGCTATCAAATAATAGTAGATAAACATCATGGAAAACTATCTTGCGATTCCTCTGACAAAGGAACAGAATTTATGATTGAAATTCCGATTCATCAAAATTAATGATTATATTTCAGCTTACCCTCGTTTGCCATCCAAGTTATCGGAGAGGCATGTCACTTTTGTACGAGTTGATGATATATTCTTTAAGATTTTAGGGAATTATAAAACTATACCTATTAATTGACTTCGTAAAGCATCACCATGACAAAATCTCTAGTTACTGAAGCTTCAACGGCTCCTCTTGATGTTTCTTTGGACAGTAACTTATTTTTGCGTACTTTATTTCGAGAGTTATCAGGAACCTTACAAAAAGTAGTTGGCTTAGAAGAAGCTTCAGAGTTAATTGGCGTAGTTGGTAAATCTATGGGTAGAGAAATTGATAGAAAATATAAATCTGCCCTACAAGTTTATAATCTTTCTCGCGAGCAAGTTGCCGAGGTTTTAGTCGATTTAAAAAACAGAATTAAAGGCGATTTTTATATCATTGAACAAACCGATGAGAAAATAGTTTTTGGCAATCGTGTATGTCCATTTGGCGATAAGATTAAAAATCGTCCTTCAATGTGCATGATGACTTCTAACCTTTTTGGTTCCATTGCTGCTGAAAATCTGGGTTATGCAAAAGTAGAACTTCAGGAAACAATCGCTAAGGGTAATCCAGGATGTAGGGTTGTAGTTTACTTAAGACTTACAAAAGAAGCTGAGAATGCGCCCGGTAGAGAATACTTTAAGTAAAATATGATGGGTAAGGGCAGGGAGGGGGAGAGGGGGAGAGTGGGGGAGTGGGGGGAAGAAAATATTTTTTATATTTACGATATGCCCATCAAAATTAATGTGGTGGAGTACTAATATTAGACCACAATAAATATGAGGGGTACTAACTTAGTCCTCTTAAGAGGACTTTTGCGATGAGACAGGGGTTTTCAACCCCTGGCGGATTAGATGCACGCCCCTCAAAATTAATGTGGCGGAGTATTAGTACTCCACCACAAAAGTTATGAGGGGTACCGACTTAGTCCTCTTGAGAGGACTTTTGCTGTGAGACAGGGGTTTTCAACCCCTGACGGATTAGATGCACGCCCCTCAAAATTAATGTGGCGGAGTATTAGTAACCAGTTGTTTACAAAAATCTAACTAAATCATTACAGTTTGCTTTCGCAGACTTTTGACTGTAGAAACAAAGTGTTCGGCAACTCGATTAATTTCTTCGACTGTATTAAATCTTCCGATACCAAAACGAACGGAAGCATAAGCTAGCTTTTGAGAATGTCCTAATGCTGTTAAAACGTGGGAAGGTGCGGTATTAGTTGAGGAACATGCCGAGCCAGAGGAAACCGCCATGATCGACTGCAATCCTAACATTAATGCCGAACCATCAACTCCCTCTACGCTGACATTTAGGTTTCCCGCTAATCTTTGGGTAGGGTGCCCGTTGAGATAAACACCTTCTAACTGAGAAATCTGTTCCCACAAGTTTTGTCTGAGTTGAGCAATAAATTTATTTTCTTTAACTTGGTTTTGTAAAGCAATTTCTACAGCTTTGCCAAATCCCACAATTTGAGGTGTATATAATGTTCCAGACCTTATACCGCGCTCCTGACCGCCACCATGTAGCTGAGAAGCTAAAGCCACCCTGGGGTTGCGGCGACGCACGTACAAAGCACCGATACCTTTGGGTCCGTAAACTTTATGTGCTGTTAACGACATTAAGTCGATATTCATTCTCTGTACGTCCAAAGGAATTTTACCAATTGCCTGAGCGCTATCTGAATGGAAAATAATATTGCCTTCGCCTTTGCTGCGATCGCGACATATGGCACCGATTTCTGCTAGGGGTTGTAAAACCCCAATTTCGTTGTTAGCAGCCATGACTGAAACTAAAATAGTATCGTCGCGGATGGCTGTTTCTAAATCGTTAAGATTAATAATTCCATCTTGCTGTACGGGAAGAAAAGTAATGTCAAAGCCAAGTGTTTTTAAATAATTACAGGGATCTATAACTGCACTATGTTCTGTTGCAATCGCAATTATATGTTGCCCTTGAGAAAAATAAGTTTCTGCAACGCCTTTAATCGCTAAATTGTTCGCTTCTGTGGCACCGCTAGTAAAAATAATTTCTTCTGGAGTCGCATTAATTGCTGCTGCAATTGTTTCTCGCGCCTTTTTAACGGCGGCTTCTGCTTCCCAACCGTAAATATGACTGATACTTGAAGCATTGCCAAAATATTCGGTGAAGTAAGGTAGCATAGCATTTACTACTTTTTCATCGACTGGTGTTGTAGAGTGGCAATCAAGGTAGATGGGACGTTGGGGCATGGTTACGAATGTAACTATTGTGGAGATAATTTAAAAATTATAAAACGTTGGTTAATAGTTCACCACATCAAATTAATCTTCTAAATCCTCTTCCTCTGCGTACTCTGCGGTTATATTAATAAAGCCAACAAAACTAATAAAAACTAAAGAATGTTAAATGATTTTTCTAAATATAACCTTATTTGCTTATTGCAACTGACAAAATACTTTTTTACAAAATACTTGCAGTAAAACGCTCGCGCTGGATATACGGAAATTTAGCGCGAACGTTATTACATAAATATGAATTTTTGAAAAATAATGATACGAATTAAAAAGCGGCAAGCGATACAGCCACAGTAAATACACAAATGAATCCGATGGTTAAAAAAGCAATGGTGAAATAAGGAGCGCGATTAATGCTATCCAAATACTCATTTCTTTTTCTATCTTCTTCTGTTAAATTTCCAAAATACATTTGTTTCATGATTCTTTCTCCTTTGCTTAACCCTTGAAAAAGACAAGCTGTATAGCTACCGACTCATACTCTTTTACTTTAGCTATAACTCTGACTTTTATCGCTAAGGAATAAACAAATATCTACAAACATTTAGTTTTTGTAATTCATGAAAACATAACTTAAAGATTGGTTTGATTCGTACACGTTCATTATATATTTATAAGTTTATAGAATTACATATATCTTAAACTTACTATTTCCGAATAACTGTAGTTTTAGCTAACATGTCATGTAAACCTTGTTTTTTTGAAGTAAACATCGTCATTATAAATCCTATCATTAAGACTAAAATTGAAAGCAACTTGCTCCAATACCTAATGTTAGCTTGCGTCAAAGAAATTCGTTCGTTATTTAAATCGACAACCTTAATACCTAAAAGTAATTTTCCTAAAGTGCCTTTTAATTTAGAACTTTCTAAACCAGTAAAATAAATCCAGTTTAAAACCAAATTGATAACGAGAGAAAATTGGGCGATCGCAGAAATATCGGGGGCTGACAAAATTAAACCACCTAAAAACCAGCCTGAAGCTCCAAATAAGCCTCCTGCCATGCTTTCTGAGGTAAATTCATTATCAAAACCAAGGGAAGAACTGAAAAAACCGCCTGTGAATATACCTATTAACGATAAGAAGATAAAATCAACCTGATAAGCAAAAAATCTTCTGACAAAACTTACATAATTGTTTTTTTCTTTAGCTGCATAATCACCAGGAAGAATTGTAGGGGGTACGTTTCCTTGTAGTTGATTGTCTGGCTGACTTGCTGGCGGATAGCTATTAATTTCTGTCAGCTTTTGTAATATAAATTGAGTATTTTTTGGTCGCGATGATGGTATGTGTTCCATCATTTGATTGAGTAAAGCTGCAAATTCTGGTTGAACTCCGAGTGTAGCTTCTTGCCATTTTAATTCCCCGGTTTGAGCATTATAAAAATCACCAGGCTCTCTTCCGGTAAGTAAGAAAACAAAAGTACGTCCTAAAGCAAAGAAATCCGATTGCTGAATTGCTTGTCCGTGCATTTGTTCTGAAGGAGAATAACCAGCAGTAATGATTCCGGTGACTTGTCCTTTTACCTGCTTTGCAATATAAGTTTGTGTAACTTGACGAGCGCTACCAAAATCAATCAAAGCTAAACGACCATTAGGTCTTAACATAATGTTTGATGGTTTGATATCGCGATGAAAGAAATTTTGGCTGTGAACTTGTTGCAAAATCTCAACAACCTCCCCCAACCATTGAATTGCTAGTTTTTCATCTATTGGACGTTGTTGTCGTTGTCTGATATATTCCCACAAATCCAACCCTTCAATTTTTTCCATTACCAAACAATGAAGGGGTTCATTGCTGCTTCTAGAAAAATAAACAAAATAGCTATCGGATTCTACCTTGGGAATACCGGGATGATTCAAAGACTTTAAAACCTCCGCTTCCCGTTGGAACAATTCCACCGCTTTGGGATGATTGTTAATCAGCACTTTTAATACTTGGTTGGTATTGCTTCGCGTTTCGTTAACCTCATAGGTTTTACCGAAGCCACCACCACCAAGTTCCTTGACTACCCGATAACGCCCTTCCAGCAGCAATTCCGAACCGCAACCAAAGCAAAATAGGGTATTGTCAGGATTTTCTGGCTTCTGACACAAAGGATTAATACAGAGGCTCATTTTTACGGATGGAGTCACAGCTTTACGTGCTAGTTTAACTCTCCTCGGATGTCAAGCAAGAGTAATTTCGCATCAGAAGCATGAAGAAGTCACGAAGAAGAGAAAGGATTTAGGAGTTAGGAGTTATTGCATTCCTAAATCCCGAAGTAACTTAGAAACCCGGTTTTTTGGAAAAACCGGGTTTCTGACAGTTGCGAGTTGGGAGTTGGGAATTAAAAATTAGAAGTTATCAAAATAAACCTTTAATTTACCATCCACATCTTTCGGATGAAAATTGATAACTGCTAAGTGAACAAAACCCACTCATACCCTTTTTTGAGCTTTTCTTTGCCTGCTTTTTCAAGAATACTACCGTGAGCTACAATCACTCTTTCAAAGTCCCAATTAAGTACTGCTTGAATGGATTCTTTGACCTTTTCTTTTTCTCGTATTGCTAGTTTTTCTAATATTGAAGGCTCTAGTTTATTGTAACCTCCGACAACTCTCATAGTTAACTGAGTTGTAAACGGAAAACTATCATCAAAATGAAAAGCCGTATCAGTTAAAATCAAAGTCCGACTTTCTCTATGAAAGAAAACAAGTTCATTTAAACTAGATACTCCTTTCAAGTCTAATATTTTAAATCCTTTGAATAAAAAATATTCAATTTCGTCTTGTTTGCCGAGTGTACCTTGACTCAGTACCTTGTCAATCTTAATATCTGGGCGCTTAGATTCTAAACCCGGAGCAGCACAAATCTTAGCATTAGGATAAATAGACTGAAAATCCGAAATAGAAAGATGATGATAAAGATTAGGAGCAATTATCTGACTTACTTCTCCAATATCGTTGATTTGATTAATAGTTGCTTCATCAACCATGATTGGAGAAATAACTACAATTTCACCGCTTTTTAGGCGAATAACAGTCATTCTCGTACCAACTTCTAATCCCCAATATTTTAATTTTTGTTCGGCAACCCAGATGTTTCTATCTACTTTCTTGAGCATAGTCAATCACCTATAAGGGAACAAAACATAAGCATAAGAGACAGGAAGATTTAGGAGTAAGGAATTAGTCATTTAACTTTAGAGATTCGTTATTGACTAGCCACTACTCAATCGAGATTACCGCAATCTGCACCCTTATTGCATATGTACGGATGCATTAATTTACTAAAAAGCTAGTGCCTTACGGTCATAAAATAACTATTTTTTATACTTAGAATTAAAAGTATACAACTTCTACCAATGACTGATGGCATTGTCTATTAGTGCGATTAGAATATAAAAAACTTTTCTGAAGCGTAATTATTTGTACGCAAAAAAATGTTTTCTATTTTACTATTATATATTTGAGCAAAGTTAATACAGATGAAAAAGAAACCGAAACGGAATTACTTAAACTATTTACAGCCAGTTACAGCTATAATTATTATCTTAATGCTGGTATTTAGCTTACAGTTATTACCAGCAGTGGCACAATCGAATCAATTTGCTCCAGTAGCCATTGATGGTAGACAAATTTTTAGAGTTAGTAATACTATTGATAAAAAAGCTCGAGAAAGGGCTGAAATTATTAATAACATCCTTCAAAATGCAGTTAATTCCGAACAAATTCCAGAAATAAAGGTTGAGAAAGGTGATAATATTGCAAAAATTAGAATTGGCGATCATCAGCACTTTACTATTACTAGTAAAGACGTAGTTGCTGGAGCAAATCCCAACGAGCAAGCCGAGAAATGGGCAGATGATATTCGCCTAAAGATAAATCAAGCCAGACAAGAAAGGAGTGAAGAATTTATTCGTAATACATTGTTTTTAAGTGCTATGCTTGTGGTGCTAACTGCCGCACTGCATTGGGTTTTAGGAAGAGTTTGGAATATATTGCAGCGTAATATTGCACCTCTCATAACTTCTGAGGATTCTTCCGATCTAAATCAGCAACAAAGCACTTTAAATATATTATCCAAAGCAACTCTGTTATTAACCCGTACAGCACTTTGGATAGGTATAAGTCTTTATATAACCAATTTATTTCCCTTAACCAGACAGTGGAGTTATGATATTGCCCGAAATATATGGGTTAGCCTGACTTCGGATATATTCAAAGGCTTCGCTGTTACCGATATTTTAGTATTAATTGGGTTATTTCTAGGCTTAATGGTACTTTCGGGTGCCGTCACCAATATATTGCGATCGCGAATTTTGCGGTTACTGCGAATTAGTCGGGGAGCGCAAGAAGTCATCGCAATTGTTTTTAAATATACATTTATTGGAATAGGTTCAGTTGTTCTGCTCCAAATTTTTGGAGTTGATTTAAGTTCTTTAGCAATTTTAGCTAGTGCTTTAGGTGTCGGTATCGGCTTTGGTTTTCAAGATATTGCCAAAAACTTTGGTAGCGGACTTGTATTATTATTTGAAAGACCAATTCAAGTCGGTGATTTTATTGAAGTTGGCAAATATATGGGCAGCGTAGAAAGCATTGGTGCCCGTAGCGTGACTATTCGTACCTTAGATAGAGTTTCGATAATTGTACCGAATTCGCGTTTTTTAGAAGATGAAGTCATAAATTGGAGTCACCACAACCCGATTTCTCGGATTCACATACCGGTAGGAGTTTCTTATAGTGCTGATGTAAAAATCGTGAAAAAAGCACTTTTAGAAGCAGGGAAAAATCATCCAGAAGTACTTTCAGTTCCCCAGCCTCAAGTACTTTTTAGCGGCTTCGGTGACAGTTCCTTAGATTTTGAACTATTAGTATGGATAGACGCGCCCAGTCATCAAGTATCGATTAAAAGTGATTTATGTTTCCGAATTGAAGCAACCTTAAAACAATATCATATTGAAATCCCATTCCCACAAAGAGACTTGCATTTACGTACCGGCGAATTACCTATCAAACTTTCCCCCGAAATAGAACAAGCTATATTACGACAACAGAATGGGCATAGGGCATAAGGTATAAGAATTAAATATATTTGAAAGCATCTGATATTTATAAAAATATCTGTAATGGGAGCGTCTTGCTCCCATTTACAGCGGTTTGCAAATAAATGAGGTACAAAATTATAGTCTGAAATGATTGTAGGGTGGGCATTCTTACCCGCAACAATGTACCTCACTAATCTGAAATATGCTGTATATTCCCTACTTACATAAATCAAATAAATCAAAAGCTCATATCTATAAAAATAGCGGGCAGGATGCCCGCACTACGAAACATAAAATTGTACCCAGTAATAACTTTAATTAAGTGGATAAGTAAGTCGGCATTAAAAAATCAAGGTATATCATTGCCAGTGGAACAAAATGCAACAAAGCATTCACCGTTAGGATGTGGATCATCCCAAGGATTTGATAGCTATTTACATTCTGTTACATGGTTCGTTTGGTTTGTGCCGACTTACTTAGGCGCAATTAACTATAAGATAAAACCTCACCCTCAATCCCTCTCCTTATTAAGGAGAGGGAAGTAACACAGAAGAATAATATTTTATATTTAAAATTCTAAATTGTTACCGGAGCTTCAATATAAATATTCGGCTCTTGCATAACGAACTCAATCCCAAAATTATTTAATTTCTGAGAAACCTTTTCGTTCGCTAAATTTACTAATTGCTTTCTTAGCTCAAGAGAATTTTGATTTGAACCTAAAAGAAAGAAAGTAATTCTAGCTCTAGTACGTTCTGGTTGTGAATTTTTATCGGTAGCAAGCAGAGTCGTTGAAGGATTAATTTCTTCTACGTTTTCAACTTTTTGATTATGGTTGATAGCTAAATTATCATTTAAGTTGAAGCCTTCAAAAACTACTTTTGTAGTGTCAGGCTCGACTCCAAAAAGCGATTCCATACTTTCTTCAACAACTTGTCTTACTAAAGCCTGTCCTTTATCTAATAGCTTCTGATTAAAGTCAAGATAAAGCAATACCATGACTTTTTTACCGCGAGTCACATTTTCGACTTCCACATTAGCTAATATCGAGTTAGGCACGATTACCAAAGTGCTTTTACCAGAAGAACGAATTTTTGTAGAACGAAATCCGATAGATTCAACTCTTCCATAAATACCATCGGTAAACTTACCACCTGGAGGTAAATGTATATATTCACCCGTGGTAAAAGGTCTGTCTAAATATATAACAATAGTACCTAAAAATTGCTCTAAAGTTTTTTGAGCAGCAAACGCAACAGCTAATCCACCAATTCCCAAACCGGTAATTAAGCCAATCAAATTAAATCGCTCGTTGGCAAAAACGAAAACTGCAATAAATCCTATAGCAATATTAACTACAGTTTCAAATATCAACAGTAAATCATCTGCTTGATACCCTAGTTTGCGAATTAAAGTAATTCCATAAGTTCTAATTAACTGTCGAAAAACACCAGAAGCTAATATAGCAATGCTAATAATAACGGCTAAGTCTGTGACATTTTTGAGAAACTCATAAAATCCTTTGTAGGGAGCAATTAAACCTAAAGATAACAAAATTAGAATAGAGGTTCCAGCCCATTTTAATGGCTGGCGATTTGTATAGATTAACTTTTGATAGATATCAGTGAGTTGCGGAGGTAAGAAACGCCTGATAGCTAACTGAATTATTGAAGGAGTATATCTACCAATAAAAAAAGCAGCTATTACACACAGGACAAATATTTCTAAGTTACGAATATCTTCTCGTAGTAGAAACTCGGGTATTTGTTTAATAATATTCATAGTTACCTCTAGATTGTAACGGGGGCATCTACATAGATAGTTGGCTCTTCAATTTCAAAATCAATACCATATCCTTTAAGCTTTTGATTAATAGTTTCCGTTGCCATATCAAGCAATTGACGGCGCAATTCCATTGATACTTTGCCAGAATCTAAGATAAATAAGCTGACTTGAGCTTGAGTTTTTAGTAGAGTGTCTTGATTTGTCGTTCTAAAGTCTATTCGAGTACTGCGGGAATCCAGTCCAAAAATATCTTTTGTACTCGTCAAAACCACTTGCTGTATTAATGCTTGTTCTTTCGGTTCAACTTTACGATTGAAGTTTAAATAAAGAATAGAAATAATCTTTTTTGCGCCAGAGAAATTTTCAATATTCATTTGGGTGAGAGAATTATTCGGAATTACGATTACCGTTCCTTTTCCCGAAGTCCGAATTTTTGTAGAGCGCCATCCGATAGATTCAACTCGCCCAAAAGTTCCGTCTGGTAAGCCAATATAATCATCGATATAAAAAGGATGATCTACATATAATACGACACCACTTAGAAGCTGCTCTATTGTTGTTTTCGATGCAAAAGCAAATGCAACGCCCCCAATACCCAAGCTAGCTAATAAGCTTAAAATATTAATATTATGGGTTACAGCAAAGAAAATAATCCCGGCAAAAACAATTGTGAAGTAAGCCGTATACTTTCCTAAATTTAATAGTTCGCTATTTGCTTTCCGACCACTTTTGAGAGCGGATTCTAAAATATAATCATCTATATACTTACCAAATATTCTAATAACTAGCCAGCAAGCTTCTATAGTCAAAATAAAGCTAATAATCTTTTCTATAAATGGATAGTCATCTAGCACCGGGATAAACAAGGCAGCAATATCTAAAAAACCTAAACCGAAAGCAATTCCAATTAAATGTCTGTAAGGATGCAATAATTTTTCGATTTTCCCCCCGACTTCAGGAGAAATAAATAGACTCAAACAAAACTTAGCTATGCGAGGAAAAATACAGCCAACAAAAAATGCAAGCGAGCTAAGAACTCCGATAAAAAAAGTCAACTGAATCTTGGGACTAAATAAAATATTATTTGACAACAGTTCCATCATCAAAAAAACTCCTAAATTTGAAATATCTGCCGATCAGAAGCAATATTGATTACATATTGCCTCTGTACTAACTACTATATTTTCGGTTGATTCCGTGCGGTTAAAAATATGCAAAATATAAACCACTCATTGCGTCTCTACAATTTCTATGCTGTTGGTTTACTATTTATAATTGATACAAATAAAAAAATATAATTAATTAGATGGTGTTTGAACTTACATAAAAGTATTTATTTCCCAAAGATATAAATGTAGCTTAAACTTAAATACGCTTGTCACATATTACTCAGCTTGTTACTGGCTCACTTTAAATCATCTACGTATAAGACAATTTTGTCTGCCAACTATATCACTTATGATTATTGATGCTGAAATTTTTAATTCAAAATAAACGTTGAAATCCGAGTATCTTACTTTGTAAGAGATATTTATCCTACACCTTGTAATAATGCTGCTACACAAACAAAGCTAAGCATCAAGACAACTGTGTAATTATAGCTTCCTACTTATAACCTGTAAGGTTTTGAAAATTAGCATTATCAAGTAACTCAGGGTAAAATATCTTTTTTTACGCTTAACTACTTAATATCCAGATTATGAGCGATGCATATAATAGACTTGCGCCTTTTATACAAGAATACATTTATAACAATAACTGGACGGAATTAAGACCAGTACAAGCTGCTGCATGTAAAGTTATATTTGATACAGACTCTCATTTGTTAGTAGCCGCAGGAACAGCTTCAGGTAAAACAGAAGCAGCTTTTTTACCTGTTTTGACTCACCTATACGAAGAACCTTCTAAGAGTATAGGAGCAATTTATATAGGTCCAATCAAAGCATTAATTAACGATCAATTTGAACGTCTGAATGATTTATTAAGAGAAGCTGATATTCCAGTCTACCATTGGCATGGAGATGTTCCCCAAGCGAGAAAAAAGCACCTGTTAAAAAATCCTGCTGGTATTCTGCAAATAACGCCAGAGTCTTTAGAAAGTTTATTAATCAACAAGCATGATGACTTAATTCGACTTTTCGGTGATGTACGCTTTGTAGTCATTGATGAAATTCATGCTTTTATGGGTACCGAAAGAGGCTGTCAAATTCTTTGTCAGTTGGAAAGATTGGCTAACATAACTAAAAATCAGCATCGTAGAATTGGTTTGTCTGCGACTTTAGGAGACTATTCTCTTGCTGAAGATTGGTTAAGTTCCGGTACCGATAAATCGGTGATTACACCAAAAATTGCAGCCGCAAAAAGGCAAATAAAATTAGCTTTAGAACACTTTTATATTCCAGAGCAAGCTGACGAATCTGAAGTCACCGATTGCGACAAATATATTTTTAATTTGAGTCAATCCCGTAAATGTCTTATCTTTGCTAACAACAAATCTCAAACCGAGTCTGTAATTGCTTCCTTGCGGCACATTGCTGCCAGCCAAAGACAACCCGATATTTATCACGTCCATCATGGCAGTATATCGGCTTCTCTACGTCAAATTGCAGAAAATGCCATGCGAGAACCGTTAAAACCTGCCGTAACTGCTGCCACCTTGACTTTAGAAGTAGGGGTAGATATTGGTTATTTACAGCGAGTAATTCAATTAGAATCACCTGCTTCCGTCGCAAGTTTTTTACAACGTTTAGGGCGTACCGGCAGAAGGGGCGAACCGGCAGACATGCGTTTTGTTTGCCCGGAAAAGCAGCCACCTTTAGAAGCACCACTTCCCCAACAAATTCCCTGGCAACTCTTACAGTCTATAGCTACAATTCAACTGTATCTTGAAGATAAATGGATTGAGCCAATTCAACCAATTAAATATCCCTTAAGTTTGCTTTACCATCAAACTATGAGCATTTTGGCTGCCACAAAGGAAATTTCACCATCAGCCCTTGCTAAAAAAATATTTAGCCTATCATCTTTTCAATATATATCCCAAGAATACTATGAATTATTGCTGCGTTATTTAGTCACCATTGACCATATTCATAAAACTGAAGAAGGTAAATTAATATTAGGTTTAGCCGGTGAGAAAATAGTTAAAAGATTTCAATTTTATGCAGTCTTTCCCGAAACCCTCGAATTCACCGTTAAACATGATTCAATAGATATTGGTACCATTGTCATCATGCCTAAAGTTGGCAGTGAATTCGGTTTAGCAGGAAAAACTTGGCAAGTCTTAGATATAGATTTTGCCAAAAAAACAATATTTGTGAAGCAGGTAGAAGGCAAAGCCGGTATTTTTTGGCGGGGTGGTAGCGGTACAATTCACAGCAAAATCTTAGAACGTATGCGTCGCGTTTTATTAGAAGATACAGAGTATGCGTATTTACAAACAAATGCGAAAAAAAGATTGCAATCAGCCCGTCAATTAGCTTTAGATTTTGAATTAGATAAACGTAATATTATTAAATTAGAAAAGGGTAAATGCTGTATCTTTCCTTGGATGGGTACCGTAGCTTACAATACTTTGCACAGGTTGCTAAATAATTTTTGCCGAGAATCCTTAGAAATTAAATCCATCGGTGGCGTTAACCCTTATTTCACCATCCTAAAATTAGGAAAAGGTAAATTTGAACAGCTTGAAACCGAAATTTTATCATTGTGCGAGCAACGTATAGTCAACGAACATTTAGTAGCAGATGCTGAATCACCAGAAATACAAAAATATGATAAATTTATTCCCCATCCCTTGTTAAGAATAGCTTTCGCAAGCGACTATTTAAACGTAGAGGAAGTTAAACAGCAAGTCGCGCTTTGGTAAGAGAAATTTAACCATCCATATACTACCGAATTTGAGATAAAAATTCTTTTTTCTCTCCCTCTTCCCCCTCTGTGCAAAATCCAAAATTCCATGTACGACTATGTAATTGTTGGGGCTGGCTCTGCTGGCTGCGTATTAGCAAACCGTCTTACAGAAAATCCTCAAATCAAAGTTTTACTTTTAGAAGCGGGAAACCCGGATAAATCTCATAAAATTCATATTCCTGTTGGCTACCCAGATTTGTTTAAAACCAAATATGATTGGGCTTTTTTTACAGAAAGACAACCATGTTTAAATAACCGTAAACTTTATTTTCCTCGGGGAAAAGTGCTGGGTGGAAGTAGTTCGATTAATGCCATGATTTATATTAGAGGCAATGATAGCGACTATAATAGCTGGCACAATTTAGGCAATCAAGGATGGAGCTATCAAGAAGTACTTGCTTATTTTAAAAAAGCCGAAAATTATTCTCAAGGTGTCAGCGAATATCATAATACCAAAGGTTATCTTCACGTTACTAATTTGCGCGATCGCAATCCTCTATCTGAAGTTTTTATCAAAGCTGCAACAGAATTTGGACTAGCTCGCAATGATGATTTTAATGGCAAACACCAGCAAGGAGTAGGCTTCTATCAAGTTACCCAAAAAAATCAGCAACGTCACAGTGCTGCTACAGCTTATTTAAAACCGATACTATCGAGAAAAAATTTAACTATCAAAACTCATTCCCTCGTCACAAGTTTATTATTTGAAGGCAAACGAGTCACTGGTTTAATTTATCAAAATAAAAATCATCTAGAACACAGAGTTAAAGTTAGCAAAGAAATTATCTTAAGTGCTGGAGCAATTAATTCCCCTCAAATATTAATGCTCTCCGGAATTGGTTGTGCAAAACACCTGAAATCATTAAATATCCCAGTATTAATTGATTTACCCGGAGTCGGGCAAAATTTACAGGATCATTTGTCTATCTCTATTGCTTATAAATGCACAAAGCCAATTAGTTTAGCTAATGTCGAAAAACCGTATAATATTCTTAAATATCTATTATTTAAAAAAGGTGCATTAACGTCAAATATTGCCGAAGCAGGAGGTTTTTTAAAAACAGCAGAAAATCTCAGTAGCGTTAACCTACAGTTGCATTTTGTTCCCGGATGTTTAATAAATCACGGCTTCGCAAAGCGAAAAGAACATGGATTTACTTTATGTCCAACTCTGCTATATCCCCAAAGTAAAGGTAAAATTACTCTACGTTCAAATAATCCTTTAGAAGCACCATTTATTCAACCGAATTATTTGAGCAATCAACAGGATTTAAAAGTTTTATTAGCAGGTGTCAAAATCAGCCGTCAGATTTTGCAGCAACCAGCATTTGACAAATTTAGAGGTGAAGAAATAGCCCCCGGCTTTCAGATAAAATCAACCGAAGATATTTGTAATTTTATCCGTAGCGCCGCAGAAAGTTTATACCATCCAGTCGGAACTTGTAAAATGGGCAATGACTTTATGTCAGTAGTTAATTCAAAACTACAAGTTCATCAAATAAAAGGATTAAGAATTGTAGACGCTTCAATCATGCCCAATATTATTGGTGGCAATACCAATGCTCCTACAATTATGATTGCCGAGAAAGCTGCTGATATGATTAAATTGACGAACAATTAACAGTTAACACTTACCAACTAACAAATAGTAGAGATGCATTAATTCTACATCCCTACAAAAAAATATTAAAAAATAAACTAAGAATTAGCACCCATTTCTACTACCACACTACGCATAAAATTGACACGCTGTTCAAAATCTAAGCCTTTGATAGAATTTGTAAATTCATTAGTTTTAGATGGTAATTCATAGTCTGATGGTACTTGAATTACGCTTCCGCTTTCCATAGCTTGAGCTAGTCTCAACCATACATCAAGCTTACCGCTAGAACTTAAAGCCACATATGCACTGCTAATATCGCTACTATTACCAGAAACAATATCTCGTTGTGCTTGTAATTGTTCTTCCTTCGACATTGCTTGAATTTTATCAAACAAAGCTTTAGCAGTTTGCTGAGCAGAATCTTGGTTAACGGGAGTTAAATTTTCTTTTATATCTAAATACCCGTACCATAATAAACCTAACTGGGTATCAGCATCAAAGCTGCGAAATTGTTCTACAGCTTTTCTAGTATTTTCTTCAGTTGTAAAAGTCATAAATCTACCTAACCAACAAAATTTAATTATCAACAATTACTTTCTTCTTATATTTAATAAACTCATAACTTGGAATTAACCCTGCTTGCGGCATAAATAGGTATTATGACTTAGGACAGATGCATTGTATCTGTTCCTACTAAAGCAGTATTTAGCAAGTATTAATTGTTATAAGTTGCTAATTGTTTTTAATTTAAAAATAAACTAGTTAAAGACGTTTGAATAACCAAAAAAATTTCATCTACCAATCGAAGTAACTAGTTGTTTAATATACTGCTACTCAAGATTGGTTTTGATAGGCTAGGAGTATTGAAGTAATGGGCTTTATTGATTTATGCACTGGTTACTGACCGGACCATTAACTGTAGAAAAAATCACAGTTCGGATTCCAGATTTGCCAGCATTCTTAAAGGGTATCCGTATAGTGCAGATGACAGATTTTCACTATGACGGTCTACGTTTATCGCAAAAAATGTTAGAAAAAGCCATAATTGCTAGCAACGAAGCCGAACCCGATATAGTTGTTTTAACTGGTGATTATGTAACTGATAACCCCAGTCCAATCAACAAATTGGTTCTTCAATTAAAGTATTTACAAAGTCGTTACGGCACTTACGCAGTGCTTGGCAATCACGATATACATTATGCCCATTCAAAAGCAGAAATTACATCTGCTTTTTCCAGAGTTGGAATTGAAGTTCTGGAAAATAGCATTGCTTACCCATTCGGAAAAGAATTACCATTAGTAGGAATTGGTGAATATTGGTCTCCTTATTTTCATCCCGAATTAGTGATGAACCAATTAGATGCAGCACAACCGCGCATAGTTTTATCCCATAATCCCGATACTGCCGATATTTTACAAAAATGGCGAGTCGATTTACAGTTATCGGGTCATACTCATGGTGGTCATATTGTAATTCCCGGCATTGGTCCTGCTATAGCTGCTTATAGTAATATAGTTCGCAGCGTACCAAAAAGAATGCGCCGTCGGATGCCACTTGTAAAAACAGAGTTTTTCAATGTTGTCAGGAATTGGCAATGGGCTAAAGGATTTCATCGAGTCGGCAGCAATCAACTATACATTAACCGTGGTTTAGGAACTTATTTACCGGGAAGGCTATTCTGTAATCCAGAAGTCACTGTTATTACCTTGGAATAAAGCCGCACAACTTCTCGCTGCTCGCTGTTCGCTGTTACACTAAAAGCGCTGGTACAAAAAAAAGCAATATAAGCCCTATGCATTGGTTGTTAACTGGTTCTTTAACTGTAGAAAAACTCGTAGTTAAAATAGAGGGTTTACCAGCATCTACTAAGGGTACTCGGATAGTACAGCTTTCTGATTTGCATTACGACGGCTTAAGGTTATCGGAAGAAATGTTAGAGCAAGCCATAATTACCAGCAATCAAGCCGAACCGGATTTGCTTGTTTTGACTGGTGACTATATAACTGATGACCCCGCACCAATATATAAACTAGTAAAAAGACTTAAAAAATTAAAATCTCGCCTTGGTATATATGCCGTACTAGGCAATCATGATATTCGCCATCGGACTGCGAAAGCAGAAGTTACAGCAGCACTCAAAAGTATTGATATTAAAGTTCTTTGGAATGAAATTGCTTATCCTTTAGGGAAAGATTTACCATTAGTAGGATTAGCTGAATACTGGTGCCAAGAATTCGATCCTGCATCGGTAATGAATCAATTAGACGCTGCAAAGCCTTGTATTGTCTTGTCTCATAATCCCGATACCGCTCAAATATTGCAGCAGTGGCGAGTAGATTTGCAATTGTCAGGCCACAGTCACGGAGGACAAATTGTCCTACCAGATATTGGACCTTTAGTAGTTTATTACAAAAAGTTTGTCTGTAAAATTCCTAAAGATGTACGTCGATTGATTCCTTTTTTGCGACCAGATTACGTAAAAGTTCTCCGACATTGGGAATGGGCACAAGGATTTCATCGAGTAGGTAAAAATCAGCTATACGTTAATCGTGGCTTAGGAACATATTTACCAGGAAGGCTTTTTTGTAACCCAGAAGTCACCGTAATTACCTTGGAATAAAGCCCCCGCTATAAACCGTGGATTAACTCTATTAAAGCTTCTAAATTATATTTATGGGGAATTAATTACGTAGCTTGCGTGGCGCGAATGCGCCATATTACTAATTACTAATTACGAATTATACTTACTGGTTACTGTTCACTAAATAAACCGCTTTTATTTACGACCGAAAGATGTCAGTAACTAAAAGCGGTTTATTAAATATTTAGTAAATTGAGAAGAGTTGAAAATCAGAGTTTAATTTAAATATAGGGTGAACCGAAATCGCAATTTTAGAAACGTTTATTACTTGATTTACATCCTTAACTTACTTGCTACCCAAGCAGGTTTATTTGTCTGCTTACCAAAACCTCCAAATTCAATTATTGATAGACTCAAGGCGAAAACACAGAATTGATTTTTAGGATGTAAGAATCGAGAAATCATTGCGATGTGATTAGAGCCGGAGACACAAACCCCAATCGGAAGATTAATTTGTTAGAGTTGTAAATCTCTTGTGCCTTATTTATAAAGTTAGCATCCATTTTCCGAAAAAAAAGATTATTTTACCGTCTGTAAATATTGGTTACTTTTCGCAATATTTGTCTAATTTTTTTGATTTTTTTAGGAGTAAGTACTTATATTTTTGTTTAAGCAGGACTTACACAACTGTCACGGGGTTCGCTCTCACAGCACTCTAAAATAAAAATATGCGGCGTTGCCTAATTCTTATAGTCTGTACAAGCGCTTCGGTTTCAATAAATCCTTTAGACTTTGCGATCGCGCTTAGTAAATACGATTAAATAATCGCTCATACTAGAAAATATCTGTGAGTCAATCTTTTTATGCTGCATCTTCCTCAAAATTTCCTTTCTTTCACGCAAACCCCTCATAGCGGTTACCACTGGGATGGCGGAGAACGTCGTTTTTTTGAAGGTTGGTATTACCGAGTAACTCTACCTAAAGAAAATCAAACTTTCGCTTTCATGTATTCCATTGAAGATCCCGTCGGAAGAAAACCTCACAGTGGTGGTGCAGCACAAATTCTTGGGCCAAATGATGAATATTTATGGCGTACTTTTCCCGATGTCAACAAATTTTGGGCAAAGCCTGATGTTTTAGCTTTCGGGCATTGGGGTAAAACTAATATTGCAAGTCAACCGCTTTATTTACTGCCTGTAGAGTTTGAAAGCTATATCAAAGAAGGTTATCAAGCCACAGCAACTTTAAATCAAGGCATAATTCACAATCCCAGTAACGGTGACTACTGTCGTTGGCAGTATGAAATTCAGCCCGTTTATTATTGGGGAAACAGAGGTAGCATTCAGCAATCAACCGCTGGCTGGATCTCATTTTTACAGATATTTGAGCCGGGATGGCAAATTTTGATGGCTCATGGTTTAGCTAGTGGCTGGATAGATTGGAATGGCAAACGCTACGAATTTACTAATGCACCTGCTTATAGTGAAAAAAATTGGGGAGGTGCTTTCCCACAAAAATGGTTTTGGTTAAACTGCAATAGTTTTGATGCCGAAGCAGACTTGGCTTTAACCGCAGGTGGAGGCAGACGCGGCGTGTTGTGGTGGATGGAATCTGTGGCGATGATTGGCTTGCATTATCAAGGTAAATTTTACGAGTTTGTACCTTGGAATTCACAGGTTAGTTGGAATATTGAACCTTGGGGGAAATGGGAAATGTACGCGAGAAATTCGCAATATGAAGTTACTTTAATTGGAACTACTGATAAAAGCGGTACCCCATTGCGCGCACCTACCGAAAATGGTTTAATATTTGCTTGTCGCGATACTATGCAAGGAAAATTAACTTTAGAATTACGTGAATTAAATGCTGTTGACTCCAAAACTATCCTGAAAGCAACCAGCGATCTGTGTGGATTAGAAACAGGTGGCGGACCTTGGGATAGTTCCTGGCTTAATGACTAAAAATGTTATTATTAAGATAACAATTTGGGGCTGTAGCTCAGTTGGATAGAGCGAGCGCCTCCTAAGCGCTAGGTCGTAGGTTCGAGTCTTACCAGTCCCGTTTTCCTCAAAATTTCTAAAGTTATCAAGTATACTTTTTATTTGACCGGCAAAACATATAAAATATTTTGTTGGATCTGGTATTCCTTGTGGCTGGAAAGCGACCGCAAGTGCATATAAACTGGTAAATGGTTATTTGCCCACTATGGCGAACATTAAATGACATCCATCCGTCAAAAAATTTAGTTGTGGTGCAATTCTATACTTTTTCGTAACCAATACAACAACTAAAAGCGCTGCTTAGAATCGCTGAGAATAGGTTTTTGGTTTAAATATTGTTCGTTTAGGGGTGTGACCCCCTATGCATTTTTCTACAAAATACTTATATTTTGTTGAGCCTATTTTTTAGGCATATTAATTATTAACAGTTTACAGACTGTTGCTTTATTTTTATTTTTTTAGAAAAAAATCTTCTCTAGATATTCTAAGCGATAAACCTTTGGATAAAATGCTTAAATCAGGAGTTTCTTCTCGGTTAATGCTTGTTTTCTTGCCCCTAACCTTACTATGGGGTTACAAAAAAGTTCAAACTGTATTTGTGCAGCCACAAGCGATTTTGGTTTTAGGAGGTTCAACTAAAAGCTTAGAGCGAGAAAAATTTACTGCTAAATTTGCCAAAAAACATCCTAACTTACCGATTTGGATTTCGGGGGGTAGCCCTCAAGGTGTGACAAAAAAAGTATTTAGCAATGCGGGTGTTGATTCTCAACGCTTGTACTTAGACTACCGAGCCGAAAATACGGTAGAAAATTTCACAACCTTAGTAGACGATTTGAAAAAAAGAGGTATCAAGAAGTTATATTTAGTCACTTCCGATTATCATATGCCTCGTGCTAGCGTTATCGGTGAGATTGTTCTAGGTAGTCGAGGAATCGACTTTCAAAAAGTATCTGTACCTTCAAAAGCAAGTTCCGAACCTGTAGAAAAATCTATTAGAGACGGAGTTAGATCGATTGTTTGGGTTGCTACCGGTTTTGGTGGTGGAAAGAAGTAAATTACGCTCGAAATCAACAATCATCAAATCCCCTTAATTGATAAACAACAGGGGATTGAAGATTTATGCCGCAGCTTTTTCTTGAACCAGTACAAAAGGCTGGACGATTAGTGTATTGAATCGTTTTTGTTTTTGCATATTCCATTCTCCCATCTGTACTGCTGAAGGTTTAGCTATTAATGCTTCATCAATCCAATTTTGGACTTCGGTGGCGCGATCGCTAGCAATAGCCTCACCCACATCTAACAAATCTAATTCTGTAGCAACTACAATTACAGAATCTCGTTGTACGTGAGGAATCAACCATTCCCATTCGGCTTCATCAAGGTTTTCATCTAATTGCGCTCTTAAATCTTGATTTGTCATAATAATTATTTATTCTTCAACGATTAATATATAACAGTCTAAATTTATTTGTGAAAAATCAAAATATTATTTTAATAAAAATTATGTTTTATACCATAATAATAACTGATATTTAGGATTAATTTACTAGTTAATATTGATTAACTTTCTGCTTTCATTTCATCAATTTCAAACAGGGAAACTATTACCCCGGCAATTGGAATAGAGATAAAAATACCTAATAAGCCCGCAATTCTAGCACCTATAAGTAAGGCAAAAAATACTACCACCGGATTTAAATTGAGTGCATTTTGCATTACTCTAGGTGCAATTAAATTATCCTGAATTTGTTGAAGTACAATACAAGCTGCTAATACCTTTAGCGCCAACCATACACCTTGAGACAACACAATCAAAGTAATCACACCAATTCCTAATGTCGCACCAATACCTGGAATTACATCAATAAAACCAACTATCACGGACAATATTAAAGGGAAAGGTACACCTAAAACCACGAAAACCAAAAAAGTGCTGACTGTAAGAAACAAAGTTAATAATAGCTGACCTCGGAAAAAGCCGAGAAAGGCACGTTTGATAACTTTTTCAAATCTTTTACGTCGAGGCTTGGGTACTATTTTTAAAATAAACAGCCAAAGTTGTTCTCCTTCTAAAAGCATAAAAAAGGCTACAACCGCAATCAAAATAAAAGTAGCAAAATTAGTAATAAAACCTTGAAATAGAAATAAAATATTGCTAAGTCTGGAAATAGCTTCCTTTCTTAATATCTGTTCTAAAGAACTCAAATCTATTTGAAGATTACGATTTCTCAGCGTCTCTTCCAATCGCTCCACCAAAGGAATTAAATCGTTTAAAAAAGTAGCAACACTGTCAATTAGTTGCTGCCCTTGAGATAATAACCCTAAGCCTGCGGCGATAGCTAAACTACCCAAAAGAACTATACTGACTAAGTAGATAGAAATAACTGCTACAGTGTGAGGTAAAAATTTTTTCAGCCATTGAACCGGATAGCTAAGTAAAAAAGCCAAAATTGCAGCAAAGGTAAAAATCACAATTACTGCTTGAAAATAAGCAATTAACTCGACAATTGTCCAACCGCAGGCAGCAAAAAGTAGAAAGCGAACTAAAGTAAAGTTATTTAACTTAGTTAAGAAATTTTCACCGTCTGAGTCGTTCATATAATTTTAAATAAATAGAAATAAGGAAGTAGGGAAGAATTTGTATAAAAATTAAACTCTTATCCCAATATTGTCCGAAAACCAATTTAAGCAATTTCTGCGACCAAGGCTACTTCCTTAAAGCATATTTCGGCAAATAAATTTTGGGATTTTTGGACTTTAACGTCCTAAATCGTGCAATTTGTTGATTTCTAGAGTACATTTTTCAGTTACAGCAGCCAAATCTTCCTTATTTGTGGAATTCGGCGGAGAAATTAATTCGCCAATTCTGACTGTAACCGGAACCCTTTGAGGAATAGCAGAACCTTTTTGCTCAATATCCTGAGTACCATATAAACACACTGGTATAAGCGGTGCCTTAGCTTTTGCTGCAATTAAAGCCGCACCTTTCTTTGGATCTGTAATCCGCCCATCTTTAGTTCGAGTCCCTTGCAGAAAAATACCTACAGCCCAGCCTTCATTTAGATACTCTAAAGCTTTACGAATTGCGCCGCGATCGCTGCTTCCCCGGCTGACTGGATATGCTCCATATAGTTCAATTGCTTGCTTTAAAACAGGAATTTTAAATAATTCTTCTTTGGCCATATATGATACAGGACGACGAACGCTAGTCGAAACAATCGGCGGGTCAAAATTACTGGCATGATTGCTAACTATTACTAATGGCCCGTTCCGAGGGACATTTTCGGCTCCATAAATACGTCCTCGGAAGTAAACGCGAAGCATAGGATTAACTACCGAGTATTTAAAAGCGCGGTAAAGTAAGAGACTAGCAAATGGTTCGCGATTTTTAGGCATAATCAAAAATTGGCATGAATAAAGTTAAGAGCAAAAAGTAAGAGTTTAGATGAACTTAAAAATATTAACTGTTCGCTCCTCACTCATAACTCTTAATCCAAAACCCAAAATTTAAAATTCAAAATTTATAACTCTTAACCCCTAACTCTTAACCCCTAACTCTTAACTAATTTTGTTTCGGCAGCAGAACGCACGTTTTCTAATTTTAAGCCGGAAGCAGTACGCTTAATTAAACCAGTTAAAACATTTCCCGGTCCAATTTCTATAACTCGTTCAATTCTTTGTTCTGGTAAAGCTAATGCTATTTCTCGCCAACGCACGCTTCCAGTCATCTGCTGAATTAATCTTTGCTTTAAAACATCAGCTTCCACGGCGGGTACTGGTTCTACATTAGATAAAACTGGTACATTGGCTTGATGAAATTCTACTGAAGCCAATACATCTTTAAATTCAGCAGATGCCTCCGCCATCATCGGCGAATGAAATGCTCCCGATACTTTCAAAGGAACTTTGCGTTTTGCTTTAACTTGAGACAAAACGCTTTCTATAGCTTCAGGGGTACCGGAAATTACTACTTGTGCCGAACTATTATCATTTGCCAATACCGCATTATCAGTTTCTGCAAGGACTTTGTCTAATTGCTCTCTATCAAAACCAACCAAAGCCGCCATTTTTCCGCCAGCAGCATTTTCCATAAGTTCGGCTCGGCGTTTTACCAAACTTAAACCAGCAGACCATTCAAACACACCTGCTGCATATAAGGCAATATATTCTCCCAAACTATGTCCCGCAACTAAATCAGGTTTCTCTTCTTTACCAATGAGATCGGCAAGAATAGTTTCCATAACGTACAAGCAAGGTTGAGTATAAAGGGTACGAGCTAACTTGTCTTCGTGATTCTGACAGATTTCGCTGACACTCCAACCCAGAATCTCCTGTGCTTGAGCAAACTTTTCTTTCGCTTCTGGTAATTCAAGTAAATCTGTTCCCATCCCCAACGCTTGGGAACCTTGTCCGGGAAACACCCATGCGGTTTTACTCATTAGTTATTAGTTAGTTAGTGATTAGTTTTTCATAGAGTTAGGAGTTAGGAATTAGGAGTTAGAAGTTAGAAATGAGGAGTTAGGAGTCAATAATTAGGAATTAATGAAGTATATTTGTTCCTAATTTATGCTGAGTTATACATTTAACTGAAAATACATTGGAAATACACAGGTGTTCTCATAACAAACACTGATTTCTCTGATTTAACATTCATAACTCATAACTCATAACTCATAACTTATAATTCCTAACTCTTACCTCTTCATCTTCCCCATTGAAATATCGCCGCACCCCAAGTTAGTCCAGCCCCAAAACCCGATGCAGCAATAGTATCTCCCCTTTTTATCTTGCCCTCTCTTACTGCTTCATCTAATGCAATTGGTATGGAAGCAGCAGAAGTATTGCCATAATTAGCTACATTACTTATTACTTTTTCTGATGGAATAGAAAGACGTTCGGCTACTGCATCAAGAATACGTTGGTTGGCTTGATGCAGTAGCAGCCAATCCACTTGTTCAACGCCGATATTGGCGCGAAACAGAGCTTTGTCAATAACTTCCGGTACTCGCTTAACGGCAAAACGATAAACTTCTTTACCGTTCATCGAAACATTGCCAAAACTTCCTTTGGAGACATTTACCCCATCGATCAATTCTTGGGACTCGGTGGTATATGCAAGATTGAGACAGCTATTAAGGCTGCCATCACTTTTGATTTCAAACCCTAATAAACGGTCATCCTTATTGGCTTGCAACACCGCAGCACCAGCACCATCGCCAAATAATATGCAGGTGCGTCTATCTTGCCAATCCACCCAACGAGAGAGGATATCAGCCCCAATTAACAGTACATTTTGAAATACACCTGTTCTTATATATTGAGCGGCAGTTACTAATCCAAACACAAAGCCAGAACATGCCGCAGTCAAATCAAATGCCACCGCCCTATTAGCTCCCAATTCAGCTTGAATTTGGCTAGCACTGCCAAACAAATCATCGGGAGTAGAAGTAGCGAGTAAAATTAAATCCAAATCTTTGGCTTCAATCTGTGCCATTTCTAATGCTTTGAGACTCGCAGCAGCACCAATGCTAGTGACTGACTCCGTAGCCGTAGCCAATCTTCGTTGACGGATTCCCGTTCTCGTGGTAATCCATTCATCCGACGTTTCAACAAGTTTGCTCAGCCCCTGGTTATCAAGAAATGTTCCTGGCACAGCCGAGCCACTTCCTGTAATTGCTATTCCGCTCATTTTGCACTCATTCTCTCCACAGCTATCCGCGCTTAAGGACTGTTGAAAACTTTTCGATCAAAAAAACAGCATATTTCCCAATTATGAGGTACATCATAAACGGGCAAGATACCCTGTTAACCGCACCTGACGGCAAACGCGCAAAGCCTGCGGCTTACTTTGACCCGAAGTTCATTTGCGGGCAAGTTGTTCTGTGTCTAACACAAGGTTTAATAGTTAATAGTTGTACCATTATTATTGACAATGTGCTGATTTGCGGTCCGTTAGCAGTTCAGAGTACCAATCGGGCAATTATCAATAAGCCTGTTTTTAGAACGAACAAACGCAATTAACTAAAAAATCAAGCAATAAAATCTGTCCGCATCAAAAGAAAAATTGGCTTTTATCGTAAAAGTTTTCTTTTTCCTTACAATCTTTTTTCTCTAGAGAAAAGACATAAAATATTATTCCTTAATTTAGACTCCAACAATTTCAAAAATTAAATTATGGAGCGACAACTGCGTTTGTTCGGTTCTGGGTTTTGATGCGGCTAATCATTTGACTGCCCCGGAAGGCTAAATCATAAAATGCTTTTTTCGTTCAGATTCTGGGAGTGAATCCGTTCTAATACCTGATTGTCTACTGCTTCTTTAGCTAAACGAATTGCACCGAAAATTGAAGGAGCTTGGGAGCTGCCATGACCAATTACACATATGCCGTTTACGCCTAACAGTAAAGCGCCGCCAT
Source organism: Rivularia sp. MS3 (assembly GCA_019192545.1). Taxonomy (GTDB): domain Bacteria; phylum Cyanobacteriota; class Cyanobacteriia; order Cyanobacteriales; family Nostocaceae; genus Rivularia. The sequence goes on from JAHCMI010000032.1 coordinate 61,874, forward strand.
GTTCTGCATGGTCTACTCGTTGCTTAATTCGCTTCAAATTTGGTTTTAAAATAGAACAACCAAGCTGACCGCGCAATCCTTGGGGTAATTCTTCGCGAATAATTTGCAACATAATTTCCCCAACTGCCTCGGCAAATTTCAATAAGATATTGCCTACAAAACCATCACATACAATTACATCAAAATCACCAGAAAGCACATCGCGCCCTTCAGCATTGCCAACAAAGGAGATGTACGGATTTTCTGTAATCATTTGGTGAGCGCGTATGGCAACATCATTGCCTTTACATTCTTCCTCACCGATATTTAATAAACCGACCTTTGGTTCTGCAACACCCAAAACATACTGAGAGTAAGCCGAACCTAAAATGGCAAATTGCTCCAAAAACTTAGGACGGCAATCTACGTTAGCGCCAACATCAAGTACCAGAACTTGTTTGCTAGCTACCATCGTAGGAAATACAGCACCAATTGCCGGACGTTCAATACCCGGAAGTCTTCCCAAACGAAGTAAAGCTGCTGCCATCGCTGCGCCAGAATGACCGGCACTAATTACAGCATCAGCTTGTCCCTTTTTAACCAGACTCATCGCTACATTAATGGAAGCCTTTGGTTTGCGTCTAATGCCGCTTAAAGGTTCCTCATCCATAGCGATCGCGCCTTCGGCAGGGACAATTTCCACTTGTTCGGACTTTATTGATGGAGGCAGTGTTCGTTCAATATCTTCGGGGGAGCCTACCAACAATACTTTTACACCCAATTCTTCCACGGCTCGCAGTGCGCCAGCCACGATTTCACCGGGTGCATTATCTCCTCCCATTGCATCAATAGCGATTCTTACGCCAGTCGATCCCATTGCTCAGAGCTTCCAGAAACCTTACAAATTTTACCAGATGCCCCTGCTAGTCGCAGTAGATTTTTAACTACCAAATCTTACTTTTTTAAGTAAGGCATCAACTTCTACTTTTGCTCAACATAACACGAATTCACCTCTATCACTCACTCTCATCTCTTTACAGGTAAATGTTTTAAGCGATAAAAGGTCAGCCAAAGCAACGAAAACAATATTGCTGTTGAGCGTAAAGCACTATTAAACCATCAGACAGACAAAATCAAGAATAAATGAATTGTTAAAAGCAATAGCAATATTTTTCTTCGCAAAAAAATATGTACGACTTCCACAAAATATCAAAATCTCTTATTTGTTATTTGGACTTTTATCATATATGGATTTGTATAATAAATGTCTTAATAGACGGCGGATTTATCCGCCTTTTTTGAACTTCCTCGGCGGTCTGAAGACACGCCGCTTCCGTTCTCTTGATGTACTAGGTAAAACAATCTTTCTGAAACAAAGTCCAAAAAATAATTAAATTTGCCTGATTTGGTTGAAAACATCCAGAATATATTCACAGCGATGAGAGTGCAACCCTTAGAAAACAAAGGTTATCAATATTATTTTGCCCGCAAACGATATCTTTGATAATATTAATTTTCTGGGATTTTACGAACTAAAATGATATTGCTGTCGTTTATTTTACTTGCCCATCAGTAATTAAATTATCCGCTACATTGATTAAATCGACGCATGAAATTTGCCCCAATAATTGCTAAATCATATTTTTATGAACTCTACGATTTGCAGCAACATCGGCGTTCAAAATGATTTTATCTCTATATATCTCTTGAAATCTACTTGAAACACCCGTTGTTTTCCATAACCTTTTTTTGTTAATCAATTTGGTGCGATCGCGACCAGAAGTGTGATAATAAAACCCATTAGATAAAAAATTTAAGCATAATGGTTGAGGCAGATTGCAAAACTTTGTTATATGGCTCTCTTCCACAACAGAAGCTATAAAGCTATGATTACTCAATGCTGATGGGTTTGCTTTGTGCGTAATATTACAGCAAAATGCGTAGCAGTTACTTGTATAGGAGTTAAGGATGCTGGAGTTATTTGGTTCGGGTTTAATTTCATTATGGCTAGATATGGCAGGAGTAAAATTAAAGCCAATGCAGGCTGTTGATACCTTAGCTTGGCAAACTGGTACCAACTTAGTTCTCGCCCCCGACCCAAATCCAGCCAGAATTAATACGGTACGAGAATATCTAAAACAACTACAAGCACTAAAACTAATCAAACCCGAACAAACCCAAGTCCAAGGCATTTGGATGCAGTCAGGCCCAATGTTGATGGCTAACCATCAAGGCACAAAACCCTTACCAGCTGCTTCTTTAACTAAAATTGCAACTTCACTGGTGGCTCTCAAACATTGGGGTCACGATCATAAATTTGAAACTTTGATAAATGCTACAGGACCAATTAAAAACGGTGTATTAGAAGGGAATTTGGTCGTTAATGCCAGTGGCGATCCACTGTTTGTTTGGGAAGAAGCAATAACTATTGCCAATGAACTGAATAAAATGGGCATAAAGCGCGTTAATGGCAATTTAGTCATTGTTGGCAAATTTGCCATGAATTTCCAGCGCAATCCGCAATTAGCAGGGCAGGCATTAAAAAGAGCATTTAATTCTGCTACTTGGTCTAGAGCAATAGCCTTTCAGTATTCCCGAATGCCCAAGGGTACGCCAAAACCTCAAATCGTCATTACTGGGAAAGTTGAAGTTAAAGATAAAGTTGAAACCTCTCAAATCAAGCTGATACGCCATCGCTCTTTACCAATGGCACAGTTAATTAATGAGATGAATGTTTTCAGTAACAACGAAATGGCAGAAATGCTCGCAGAATCAGTCGGAGGAGCCAGTGTAGTCCAATCAACTGCGGCTAAACTCGCAAGAGTACCTGTAGAAGAAATTCAACTGATCAATGGTTCCGGACTCGGACAAGAAAATCGCATTTCTCCTAGGGCTGCGACTGCGATGTTAATGGCAATTCAACGTTTAGCAACGCCTCATAATCTGACTGTAGCTGACTTGTTCCCGACTTCTGGTTTAGACCATCGCGGTACGACTTACGCCAGACGCATTCCTAAAAATACAGCTTTTAAAACTGGTACTTTAAGAGATGTTAGTGCTTTAGCAGGAGTAATGCCAACAAAAAATCGCGGTTTAGTTTGGTTTGCGGTTATTAATAAAGGTGTTTATGTTCCGGGCTTTCGTTCCGAACAAGACAAGCTACTGCAAAAAATGCTTAAAGATTTACAAGAGCCAGCAACTGCTTCAACTGCTGTTAGCCCTACTGAGGGGAAAAAAGACATACCCGAATTAGGTAAAGCAAATCGTAATGAAATTTTATATAAAAGCTAAATTCAGTCAACACTAAACAGTCAACAGTTAACAGTTAACAGTGAATAGTTAACAGTTAACTTTTAACAGCGAGCAATTACAATCAATTTATACACTTGAACTCGCAATAGCGATCGCTGAGTTAATAGTAATAACTGCTTGCTGATGATCCACACCCTGCGGGTGAACCACTGCTCACTGCTCACTGCTCACTGCTCACTGCTCACTGCTCACTGCTCACTGCTCACTGTTCACTGCTCGCTGATAACCGTTAATTATCAAAGTTAGGAATAATCTCTGTAATCACCCGATCGCCAGAATTTCCTCCTTTCACAACAACATTTTCCGTTTTAAAGTTACCAGTGGCAGTATCACCTTTAAAAGTTAATTGAGGGTCTGTTTGAGCATATATGACGTTGCCAGAAGCTTCCACTAATTGTTTATTCAAAAACCAAGTCAAATTATTAGATTGAATAGACTGACCTTTTTGTCCGACACCTCTAACGTCTCCCCGAACGTAAACTGTGTCTGATGGTATTTTTAATTCACCTCGATTCCCACTTACTGCTATATTTTCCTCACGATGCACCACTTTCACTGGTGCATTTGTTTTAATATTTTCCGCATTAATATTCCAAGTTATGGAGTTACTAGCTATCTGCACCAAAGGATCTAGCAATTCGATAAAAGCATTTTTAGTGATATTAACAATTTTTGTTTTCAGGAAAACTTCAGCAGCGTCTCCCCTACCACGATCCGTAAGTTTATTATTCTTGAAACGGTCAATTTGCATGGTACGATTGCCAATCAATTTTTCCTGTTCAATCATCCAGGTTAATTCTTCAGTTCGCATTTGCAGTTGAGGCTCTACCGATTTCGCTACAACTCCTCCAGAAAAATCGATACGCTGTTCGCGGGTTTTTACTCTCGCTTCTTTTGCTACTGCTTGTAGCTGTTTGTGAGTACCGTTAATTTGATTGCGAACAATCATCAAGTCTTCTTTCGGTCGCCATTCTAATTCGTTACCCCGCAACACCACACCATTTTTCGGGTCGGTTGCAACAATTTTACCTTTGAGAAATAACTGCTTTCCGTCTTGCCTAATATCAGCTTTTTCTGCTGTAATTTTATATACTATTTTGCCGTCTTGGTATAGTTCTCCATAAGGATTCTGAGCATTACCTATTTGTTTTTCTTTAGTATATTTAGCTTCTTTGGCGTTTACCTTCCAAATTGGTTGACCTTTTTCATCAAATTGTTCTAAAGCTACACCTTGAAAAGTAAAGTTACTTTCGTCTTCTTGTACGGATTCGTTTTCGACTGGCTCCTCGTCAATGTTAGTCTTCTGACTTCCACAACTAATTAATGTCAGAAGACACAAAGCGCAAGGCAGAAGGCAGAGGCTAAAAGCCCTATGAGTTAAGCTTTTCATCCTGGATGTTTTAAAAAGTTTTTTGCGCCATACAGCATTCATAGACGTAGAAAAAATTAATATTATCCGTATTGATGTTTTGATTTTAAATTTAAACTTTTTGTACTAATTTTGTATTCAATTTAGCTGCTGCGTATTTAGTCTGTAGGCAATATGCAGGTTGTCAGTTAGATGAAATACAGATTGACCTCACCACGCAACGCAGTGGCTCCCCTTCCCCTCTGCTTGTTAAGGCGTGAGGTGGAGTAGTGTATTGCACAGAGATCGACAACTACTATATGCAGGAATTCTTGCTTCAAAGGGATTCCAATTAATTTAACCTCGGCAAGCATCGTAATATTAAGTTGTACCTCCTGCAAAGTGCTGTATGCTCATAACTAAAAATGCGTTAGTAGCTAAAACTCCTGATGATTGAAAGAATTTAGCTAATTAACGCATTTGCATAAAGATAAATTTTGGATAATTCAGCTTTTGATGTCCAATAGTTTATCCTCCCTTTAACTCGTCACTACACTTTTTCTAATGTTAAAGTTCTATTCTTGAACTTCTAAACGAGGATCTACCATACCAGATGTTGGTGATTGCTCTAAAAAGCTCATTTCGGGCAATGGTCGATAAGGATACCCTTGACGAGGTGTTTTCTGAATATCTTCTTTCACAGCTTCTAAATCAATGTAACGGTCGGAAACATTAATTAAACTATCGCTAGTCATAGAGCGTAAACTAACTACTTCCACCCTAACCCCGCGATAACTAACGGAATTCACCGCATATGCTAAATCCCCGTCACCACTAACTAGAACGGCAGTGTCGTAGGAATCAACTAAAGCCATCATATCTACAGCTATTTCCACATCCAAATTAGCTTTTTTTGAGCCATCTGGTAGCTGTACCAAATCTTTAGCTATAACTCTATAACCATTACGACGCATCCACAACAAAAATCCCTGCTGTTTTTCATTTGTCCTATCAACACCTGTATAGAAAAACGAACGCAGCAATCTTGAACCACCTGTTAACCTCGAAAGCAGTTTAGTGTAATCAATTTCAATCCCTAATTGAAGCGCTGCGTAAAACAGATTGGAGCCATCAATAAATATAGCTACGCGACCTCGATTTTCTAAAACTTGTTCGGGAGTAAATATTGACTCTTCCTGTAAATTATTCAACATTTTTCTGATACCTCATTTCTTATTTTACAATACGTTTGTTATTCTTGTAATAATTGAAACTTACTATGTTTCTATACACGTAAGTTTCGGCGATTTATGATAATCATTCAAGGCTAATACTTACACCTTGATAAATCAAGCTTTGTAAATAGCGTTAGCAAAATATTACTGTTGCTTAGTTAGCACAATTTACAATTTGTTCTTCACTTCAATACTTTGAAAAATAGGCTTTGCTTGACCTAACTTTTGTTCGCTACTAAGCAAACCCCATTTTCCATGTACGTCAAAGGGCGCTGAATTTGCAGTTTCAATTTGATTATTAAAATCAATTCCAAACCCTAATTGTTGATATATATCGCTACTGATGTGAGGAATTACGGGAGAAAGTAGATAAGCTGCCAACCTTATAGATTCCAAAATAACGTACAGCACTTGCTCTACTTCTTCCTGTTTTCCTTGTTTATACAATTTCCAAGGAGCTTGTTCGTCAACGTATTTATTACAAGCTTGAGAAAATCGAAGAACAGCTTCGCAGGCTCTATCGAAAGCCAAAGCTTCGTAATTAGCTTTTACTTGCTCTCCTAATTTCAAGCCAATAGCTTTCAAAGCATTATCTTCTCGAATGCTATCGCTTGCAATTAATGGTACGTTTCCAGAACAATATTTTTTAACCATGTTTAGATTGCGATTTAGCAAATTACCTAAGTTCTTCGCCAAATCTGCATTTACAACCTCAACGAATCTATCTTCATTAAAATCGCCATCTTTTCCAAATGCAATTTCCTTAATAAAGTAATAACGAACTGCATCCGAACCATATTTCTCTACTAAAGCTACGGGGTCGATGGTATTACCCAGGCTTTTACCCATCTTCTGACCATCTTTGGTTAAAAAACCGTGTCCAAATACTCTTTCTGGTAAAGCCAAATTGGCACTCATCAACAATGCAGGCCAGGAAACCGCATGAAAGCGTAAAATATCTTTACCGATTAAATGTAAATTTATCGGATACCATTTAGCTAAAGCGTTTTCTAATGTCGGCTCTTCACCGTCTTCGAGTAAAGCTGTAATGTATCCTAATAAAGCGTCAAACCAAACATACAACGTGTGTTTGGGGTCTTTAGGAACTGGGAAACCCCATTCTAAATTTACCCGCGAAATGGAAAAATCCTGCAACCCTCCCTTAATAAAATTAAGGATTTCGTTGCGCCGACTTTCTGGTTGAAGAAAATTCGGTTTCGAGCTATACAGTTCTTCAAGATGAGTTTGATACTTTGATAGCTTAAAAAAATAATTTTCTTCGTCTCGCCATTCAACTTCTTTATTAATATGTATGGGACAACGCTTTCCTTCTAATAATTCACGTTCTTCTTTAAATTCTTCGCAGGAAACGCAATACCAACCTTTCTTTTGACCGAGATAAATATCGCCGCTTTTCCATAATCGTCCAAAAAACTCTTTTACTATTGCTTCATGCTTTGGATTTGTAGTGCGGATAAAACGGTCATACTGAATGTTGAGCAATTTCCATAGAGATACGAACTCAGCAGAAATTTGATTGGTAAATTCTTCAGGTTGTAAATTTTTACTTTCTGCTGCCCGTTGAATTTTTTGCCCGTGTTCGTCAGTACCAGTAATTAAAAGTACCTGAGAACCTAAAAGCTTCTGAAATCTAGCCATCACATCTGCTGCCATTGTTGTATAGGCACTACCAATATGAGGCAAATCGTTTACATAATATAACGGCGTAGTAAGAGCAAATGTATTTTTTGTATTATCCACTAGACTCACGCAAAAATAAAATTACTTCTAAAAAAAACAGTTTTTTATCTGACATTTTCAGGCAAAACCACGTTATTATACAATAATTCTGATGCTTTTTCAAGCGGCATTTTCATGTTAACAAATTTATTTACTTCCGGTTTATTTAAAAAATAAATATCAGTAAAATTGATGATTATCAAAAGAATAGATTAACAGTCAAATTTAGCAAGAAAAAATCTCAAAGACGCTTGTGATAATGAATACAAATTATTCTTTCTTAGAAGATTATATATTTTGGACGCATATTTTTTTAGTCTAAAGATAATCACCTTAATATTAAATAAATGTAAAAAATCACTCATGTTAAACAGAAATCTTTTGATAAAATTCATATCGAAAACTTCTGAATTGGATAAGCCGCTATAATTTTCTCGGGAATTACCAATATTGCGTTGCTTCCACTAAATTCTCTACTATTGCTAGGGCTAGATACCTAAAAGTGCAAGAATATTAGAAATAAGTAGCTATTGTAACTTTATAGAGGCATATGTTTTGCTAGCAATCTTGATCGTTAATTATTTTCTTTAGCACTCAATATTTATCTAATAGGACAAATATTTGAAATAAAGGAAGTTGCAAAAAAAAACGATAGAGATAGGAATGCTTTGTTACAAGTAGGCAAACCGCTTTCGATGAATTCTTAATGGATATTCAGTTTCTTGCAATATTTTTATATGAATCTTTCTTTAATCAAACTAGATTACAGTTTTAGCTGCTTATAGCTATATGCCAATGTATTAATTATGTTTATTGAATATTGCTTAGTATTACAACATTAAGGAAAAAGAAAAACTGCGTAATACGGGCAGCAATTATAGTAGAAGAACTCGAATCTCCGTAGTGAATCCGAAATAACATATTTACTATGTAAGAATAGCTACATGGGTTTATATCAAAGTAGCTTTGTTTAAGCGCTCTTGCAAAAATTTCAAAATCAAACAAGATTAACCGATTATTAACAATAAACTATTAACAGATGAATAGACCAAAAGTTTTACTAGAACCTTGTTTCCTTTCTCCGAAATCAATAAACCCAGATAAACCGCTATTTATATATTTGCCAGGGATGGATGGCTCCGGTCAGCTATTGCGAACCCAAACTGATGGATTGGAAGTTGGTTTTGATGTGCGCTGTTTGGCAATACCGCAAAACGATATAAATAACTGGGATGAACTAACTTCGAGTGTCTTAAAGTTAATTAATGCAGAACTCAAAAATACACCTCACAGAGACATATATCTTTGTGGAGAGTCATTTGGAGGTTGTTTAGCACAAAAAGTAGCAGTTGCTGCACCACATTTATTCAAGCGTATAATTCTCTTAAACCCAGCTTCGAGTTTCCAAGCTCGTACATTATTTAGTTGGGGTTCTCAGTTTACTGACTTCGTACCTAACTTTTTTTATGACGTGGGTGCTTTTGGATTATTACCATTTCTAGCTTCTTTACAAAGAATATCTAGCAGCGATCGCCAAGAACTTTTGAAAGCTATGCGCTCAGTTCCACCAGAAACAATACGCTGGCGAATATGCTTGCTGCGAGAGTTTTACATTGACGAATACAAATTGAATAAGTTAAATCAACCAATTTTATTGATTGCCGGTGCTAACGATAGACTTCTACCTTCTACAACAGAAGCTTTAAGGTTAGGAAATATTTTCCCCAATAGTAAGATTCTAGTACTTCCAGAAAGCGGACATGCTTGTTTGTTAGAAAAAGAAATCAATCTTTACGATATTATGTGTCAGAACGATTTTATAGAATGCGCCAGCGAAACGGTTGAATCCAAAGCGTAAAATTTGGATAGACAATTAAATTCTTAAATTATCTACTGTAGCCCGGTATTTTGGAAATACCGGGCTTTGATTATAGAACTTAAATATTTTGGGAATAAGATTTACTGATAATTTTTCAAAAAAAGCAGCTATAAACAACACTTGTAATAAAAAGTACTAGTATCCATAGGACTTTATCGCTAAACTTGCCTCTACTGGTTTTAAAGGTTGCCAGTAAAAGTGTCTTACTTAATTTGCAGACAATAAATATAGAGTGGCAAAGTTTGATGAAATTTGTAGCAATTATATTTTTTTCTTTCGGTGTATTACTAATTTTGTTCGGAATATCTATTTCTACGCCGTTTTTATCATGGGTGGGAAAAAGGTTCAATAGTTCAAACTCAAGCTCTACTAATTATAAACAACCATCATCGATACGCATGACAAGTATGTTTATGGGTATTAGCTTTTTTATTTTTGGATTATTTATTACTATCGCCAGTGCTACGCTTATGAGTTTTTGGCACGAACCATCTAATAATACATCTTTGAGAAAACCTGTATCACAGTCAGTTCCAGCAACACCAAAAACTTTTCCTAGCCCTATGGTTGAAAGAAAATCTTCTTCAACTCCTAGTATTAAATATGAAAAAAAATCATTTGCTGGTAAATATGGATTAGATTGTCCTTCTGATGCAAATGGTTTAAACATGCGTAAACAAGCTGGTTTGAATACAGAAATAATTACTGTAATTCCATGCGATGCAATTGGAATCGAAGATAAACAACAAAGGTATTATCGAGACGCAGTAGAATGGTATCTTGTAGAATATCAAGAAAAAATTGGATGGGTTGCGGGAAAATATCTCAAACAGCAAGCTAGTAAACCTAGTAAAACAAATGAATCTTCTGTGCTACTTGCAAAAAAAAGACTCTGACTTCAAGTCAGAGTCCTATCATGGTGCATCTACAATTTTTATATTCACTAAATAAATTTTATTGTCCGTATACTCATCTAAGCTATTATTATATTTTCAAAGAAAATTTATATAAAAAGCTTGTTTCTTAAAGTTTATAAAAATACAAGTATAGGCAAATACATATAGCATTACTAAATCATTTTGAGATTTGAGAAACCCGGTTTTTGCGGAAAACCAGGTTTTTGACATCTATCTTTGTCACGACTCATATAGGATTGCTGTATATTTTGGGGGGTATGCTAATTTCACGAAATCATAAAAAAAGATTATATTTTGGAGATAATTATAATCGACTATGTAGGCATTATTAATAAAGCAAATATCAAGCCGCTATAATTTTATCTCAAGCGAATTTACTTTAGTCATCAAATCAAGATTTTCGGCATTATTTAGAAATGACCGCAACTGCATATTTTTATTGTAGGGAAGTCTTTTAGGCTATGTGGATGAACTACCGGCAGAACTGCTGTGCCGTTGCCGTGATGTAGTACTAGCCGTTACTTATGACAATTGCGTAAATCCTATTAATATTACGCACCAATAAAACAGAAGTGGTAACTGCGGACATTCCTATTATTAAGATAAATCAGTTAAAAGACATTTAACTTTAATTATCTGAAAATATTTTTTCATCGAATAACCGGTGTATTTATATGTGCAAATGAACAATTTAAATACATAAAAGTTTGATAACTGCAATATGCTTTAATATGCATTTTTAAATAAGCCATCATTTAAGTAATCATTCACTATAGGACTGCTTCCATAAAATAATTTTTATGCATTTAGTCGCAGTATAATTGCGCTTTTAGATGGATGTGTATTCAATTAACCGCAAGCTATAGATAAGGCAGAGAATAATTTAATATCTATTGGTATCTTAATAATGTCAGATAAAGCCGAACAGAAATCACTTCAAACAAATCCTTCAGTTTCTGAAACAGAAGTTCAGATTCACCCCCAAGCTCCAGAAAAAAATATCGCAACACCAACACAACAAGATTCAAAAAATTCTCCTTTAGATTCCCTAATTAAAACTGTTGGTGAAGTTGGAGGAACAATTACCGATACAGCATTAGGAGTCGGAGTTGCTGTTGGTGGTAGCGCTTTAGAAGCTGGTTCGGCAGTAGCCTCAACTGTAGCCTCTGTAGGAGAAGTTGCAGCAAAACAAACTCATAAAATTATCGAGCAAGCCACCGAAACAGCAGGTCATGCAGTCAGTCACTTAACCGATAACTGGTTGATTCACAGATTAGCTGGAGTCGTAAATTTAAATTGGCTTGTAGGTGCTAGTGAGAACGTTGATTTAGTGAAAGCAGAAGCCGCAGTCAATCACCTAAAGCAAAAATATCCTCACGAATCATCCACTCAACTTGCTCATCGCGTCATGATGGACAAAGCTGTGAAAGCCGGTGGAATCGGTTTAACAACAAGCATTTTACCTGGTGCGGCTGCGGCTTTATTAGCAGTTGATTTAGCAGCAACAACAGAATTGCAATCAGAAATGGTTTATCAAATTGCATCTATCTATGGGTTAGATTTACAAGATCCAACTCGTAAAGGTGAAGTTTTAGCGATTTTTGGTTTGGGATTAGGGGGAGGACGTTTATTAAAAACAGCGGGATTGCGTTTATTGAGGAATATACCTTTTGCCGGTGCGGTAATTGGTGCAAGTGCTAACGCCACAATGATTTTTTCTTTAGGATATGCTGCTTGCCGATTTTACGAAACTAAGTTAGACACATCAGAATCTTTTAACAGCGAAGAAACAATAGCTAAACTACAGGAACAAAGTGAAAACTATCTACAAACTGCAATTGCTCAAGAAGCAGTTATGGATCAAATTTTAGTACATATGATTTTGGCGAGTCATCCAAAACAAACTTGGTCAGAAATTCTACCCCAGCTAGAAGCGTTAAACCTAAGTTCAACATCCTTGGAAGCAATCGAACAAAATATTAAATCTCCCCAACCTTTAGATAGCTTACTTAACCAATTGAATCGCGATTTTGCAGCACCTTTATTAGCTCAGTGCTATCGAATTGCCAAACTAAACCACGAAACAACCCCAGTAGAGCAAAGTATAATCAACGCTATCATTAATAAATTTGATCTTGATTCAAATTCAATCGAGAAAACAGTAACTAATCAATAATTAATTAGGAATAGGGGATTAGAGATGGGTAACTGGTAACTCCGGTGATACCCACTCTAAACAACTAACTGCTCATCACTGACAAAGATTCTAGGAGAGCGCAAGCCCACGGTTTTTAATCGTGGGAGTGGCTCAAAACTAATTAACCAGTACAAAGCGCGAATTTTGAGCAATACTGGTACAAGTAAAGTCACTTGTTGGATACGAAATGGAAATTCGAGCGAGTAATACACCGCTTTCAGATTGGTCTGGGGATGCTTTAGCAGTAGGATTATTTGAAGAAAAGTTAGAGTTAGATGGTGATTTGGCTGCTTTGGATAAAAAGTTAGCCGGTACCTTAAAAGAATTAATAGAAGACGAAGAATTTAAAGGAAAACCTAACAGCACCGCCTTTACTCGCTTAAGTGGTGATAATTCTATTCGTAAAGTTATCTTAGTAGGCTTGGGTAAAGCCGATTCTTTTGACGCTGAAAGCTTACGACGTGCGGCTGCTTCGGCTGGAAAGTTAGCTAAAAAGCACAAGTGCAAGACTTTAGGTATTAGCTTACCTGGTTTGAATGATGATAGCGCTCAAACAGCACAGGCAATAGCTGAAGGCGTACAACTAGCACTTTATCAAGATAATCGTTTCAAGTCTGAGCCAGAAGAAAAAGAAACACAAGTCGAAACTATAGATTTACTCGGATTGGGGGGACAAGATGCTGCCGTAACCCGTGCTAATCATATAGTTTCTGGAGTAATGCTGGCACGGGAATTAGTTGCTGCCCCAGCGAATGAGTTAACGCCGGTAACAATGGCGGAAATTGCTCAAGATATTGCTTCCGAACACGGTTTAGAAATAGAAATTCTTGAAAAAGAAGAATGTGAAAAGTTAGGCATGGGTGCTTTTCTAGGAGTAGCTCAAGCTTCCGATTTACCCCCAAAATTTATTCACATTACTTATAAACCCCAAGGTACACCCAAACGTAAGCTGGCAATTGTTGGTAAAGGTTTAACTTTTGATTCTGGTGGCTTAAATATCAAAGGTGCCGGTAGCGGTATTGAAACCATGAAAATGGATATGGGGGGTGCTGCGGCTACTTTAGGTGCTGCCAAAGCAATTGGGCAACTCAAGCCAGATGCGGAAGTACATTTTATTTCTGCCGCAACTGAAAACATGATTAGCGGACATGCAATGCATCCGGGAGACATTCTCAAAGCCTCTAACGGTAAAACTATCGAAGTTAATAACACTGACGCTGAAGGGCGTTTAACTTTGGCTGATGCGTTAGTATTTGCCGATAAGTTGGGATTAGATGCAATTGTAGATTTAGCAACCTTGACAGGAGCATGTATTGTTGCTCTAGGTTCGGAAATTGCCGGATTGTTTACCCCTAACGATGACTTAGCATCCGAATTGCAAAAAGCTTCGGAAACCGCTGGGGAGAAATTCTGGCGGATGCCAATGGAAGAGAAATATTTTGAAGGTCTAAAATCTGGCATTGCCGACATGAAAAATACCGGCCCTCGTGCTGGTGGTTCGATTACTGCATCTTTATTCTTGAAGCAGTTTGTTAAAGATACCCCCGCTTGGGCACATTTAGACGTTGCAGGCCCAGTTTGGACGGATAAGGAAAACGGCTATAATCCTTCCGGAGCAACTGGTTTCGGCGTGCGTACTTTGGTTAACTGGGTTCTTAGCTAACAGTTTAACTAATTTTTTAGGTGGGCATTTATTTGTCCACCGTGGATTTTTTTAATTTATAAAATTAAATTGACAAAAATAAATCTACAGAATTATTTATCTTTTTCTGAAAAACATCATTTGTAGATAGGAAGATAAATTTTTGTTTGTTACTCTCAAATAATCACTATGCTGTTCCCAAATAGCAGTACAAATTAGTCCAGCTATTAATCATGATAATAGTGGATAAAATCACTTTTTCTTAGACCTATTTTTTCTACGAGATTCTTGCTGAATTTTTTTCTTATTTTTTGCTTTACTTTTAGATTTCTTTGATGAATTAGAAAATCCTTGTATCTCAGTCAAATTATTACGAGTTTGTTTAGATGGAAAAATCCAAAAAAGTTGAGATTTTACCCCAGATATAGCATCTTCAATTAAAGAATAAAGAATATCATTACGAAGTTTGTTCAAAGTTGTTTCCCAACCAACTTTTAATAGTTCTTCAAAATCTTGCTGCTCAAAATAAAATGGCAGAATTAAACCATCATTAAAAGTTCGTTCAATATATCGCTGGAGTTCTACCGGAGCAAGCATAGAACTATTGCTTACTAAGGCAGTCCAGATATTATAATCAGATTTTTCTTTAACTAATGGTACATAATATTCATTTGCAAAAAGAGTATCATAAAGTTCTTTATAATACTCGATAATTTGCTCTCTAGAAATTATTCCTTGAACAACCAAAACAATCAAAGAATCAAGAGCAGAGGCTCTGATCCATGCATTAACTTTTTTATTTTCTATCAGTTGTTTGATGGGTTCAATATTTCCATGACAAACAGAAGCAAGTATTCTAGCTAAATCTCCCCCTACCAATTCTCCGGTTGTATCAACTGGCATATCTCCCGGAATTGAGAAAAAATCGATTATAAGCGGATAAGCTGATAGCTCTCTAAATTGTGCCAGTAAGTACAACGCACAAATATGTAGAATATAGTCAGGTCTATTTGATAGCTCCTCAAGGTTATTTTTTGAATTCGATAAAACATCTAATAATAAAGGAGTAATCGCTTCCCTTTCTTCGATGGCTCTTTCTAAAGCTTGACGGGGTAATTTACCATTGCTATTTTCTAACTTCGATATAATTTCTGACAATTGCATATTCAAAAATTCCCCTTTTATAAAAATTTTGCTATTTCTGGTTTGGTAGTGCTTGCAATATTTGTACGGTTTACCACCCCGTCTGTAACACTCAAAATGTAATACCACCCGAGGCAGAGCCTTCTTGAAACAGCATTCCCAGCCTCCAGGCTGGGAACGAGTCACTAGAGATTACTTAATTTGCTTACTTCTTAGCCCCTAGAAACGAACTTCGTTTGTGTAGCCCTAGACTTCCCATCTAGAGATATACTGTCTACACAATCCCTTGTGCCCAAATTTACTTAAATTTATTTCCTTTCAGGATGTTTGGTATCTTCCACTGAAGGACTTCCCATTTGATTAATTACTGCAATCATCTGATACAAGCGTCCTAAATCCTTTTGATTAAAATACAAAAGCAAACGTGGCAAACCAACGGCTTCGTCAGTTCCTTCTTGTGGTAAAGCCTGACTTTTTTCAATTTGCCCTTTAACCAAAATATCGCTAAATTCTCTATTTAGCTTATCCACTTCAGCATCAGATAATTCTGACTTTAATCGAACTACCAAACGGTCTTTCACATAACGACTAGAGTGGTAAACTTTGTAAAAATGGGTAATAGCATCACAAGCAACTTGTAAGTTATCTGTAACGGTATATAAACTTGGGTCTTCAGGACTTACTAAACCTTTTGCAACTAACTGCTTATCAATATACTCGCTCCAAGATTTCCAGTAATCGCCACCAGGATGATCGATCAAAATTAATGGAACAGGACCAAACTTACCAGTCTGACTTAAAGTCATACACTCGAATGCTTCGTCTTGAGTGCCAAAACCACCGGGGAATAAAGCAACAGCATCGCTTTCTTTAAGCAAAAATAGCTTGCGAGTAAAGAAATATTTAAAATGAATTAGTTTGTCATCACCCAGAATAATTGGGTTTGCTTCTTGTTCAAACGGCAATTCTATATTTAAACCAAAGGAGTTTTTTCGTCCTGCACCCTCGTGTCCCGCCTGCATTATTCCGCCACCACCACCAGTTATTACCATGAATCCCAACTCAGATACACAGCGACCAAAATCTTTTGCCATTTCATAGTCAGGTGTTTCTGGAGATAAACGTGCCGAACCAAATATGGTAACTTTGCGAACGTGACGGTAAGTATGAAACAACTGGAAACCCCGCTCCATATCCGCGAGAGACGACGATAATATTTTCCAATCTAAGCGGTCAATTTCATCGCCAGCAAGTCGCAATACTGAATTTAAAGTCTGTTCGATGTATTTCCGATTCTTTAACTTCGGTAATTTTTCTATTAACTCAAGGATATCCGTTTGAAGATGCTCTGATGTATAAAAATCATTGAAGGTCATGACAGGTGATGCCAAAATAACATTATAATTTACTAAAATCTGGTGCAGAGTCTGTTCGCCGCTGTTAAAGGGCGTACAGTCCACAATCTATTATTTTTAACTCCTAATGCCTTTTAAGGGGATGGTATTTCCACCTATTAATTAATATTTCGCGAGATTAAAATTATAAGTATCAGCAAATAATCAAGTTAATAGATGTAAATTAAGTATCAAAAAAATAGAGTTAACTGTTTGCATTAAAAAGCACCTTTGGTTAATATAACCAAGGCGAGTAAATACGCTTGCCGTCGCCAACTTTTACCGCTACAGTAAACATTTATTAATATAGATTTTTATTTAAAATATAAAGCTGACCCATATTGGTACGCCTGTATCTATACTAATATTTTGTCACTGCAAAAGTTGCATTTTAAACTTAACTCAATTTGTATCGCCCGTGCAAGCAAAAGAAAAGTTTGAATATAAACTATCGGAAATTTATCAGCCGATCTATTTACTTAGATAAGAATCCCCGTCCTAAAACGGGCGAGGAGGCTTTAACAGCATCAGATTTATATTGATGATTTAGCTAGTCGGTTTCGGGAAAAACCTGTACTTTACCATTAGGTCTAAGAACTGCACGAACCCTTACATTTTGTCCGTTGCGACTAGAAGAAACAAACGGTTGACCAATTTCTGGAATCCCGGCTCGATCGACATTATCTCTTGCAGCTTTTGTTAAAGGAAGAATTTGTTCGAGGGCACCATCAACACCTACTGTCAAACTGTACTGTAAAGGCTGTTTTAATCCCCTAGGCGGTTGCCAACGTTTTCTCAGAAAATTTCTAACTTCTGCAACCTGATTGGTATCGAATAGTGTTTCACTATTTGCTGCGGCTGTTGTTGCAGATGATTTACCCCCGTTATTTGCTGCTGAAGCAGAACGGTTTTCTCTTAATTGTGCTGCTAAATCGTCACTTGATTTAGGCAGTTTTGTAAGTAAGCTTTCTTGATTGTTGCCGCTTTGAGGTATTGTATTTGCTGGTTTTGAAGGAATTATAGGAGATTTAGGAGTCGATGGATTCGTTAATGTTGGTAAACTAGTTGATGGTAAGCTTGTTCTATTTTTCGGTAGTGATGCTGAACTATTTGTTCCTAAATTAGGCTGTGTCGCAATTCCCCCATTCGTTTTTGCAGATGAAGAATTTGGAGAAATAGATAAAGTTTGCCCTCCTGCTTGTGGTTTTGTAGTTGCACTATTACCAAAACTATTGTTACCTAATGGCGGTAGAGGAATGCTCGATAAACTACTTGATGGTTGTGTAGATGCAGAAGGAAAAGTAGTACTGGGTTTCTGCGTAGCTGCTAAAGTTGGAGCGGGAGATGCCTGTTGAGTTGGTAAAGATGCATTAGGAATGTTTAAACCCGCCCCGAGAGTCGGTAACGGTGATATATTCGGCGAAGGAGTAGCTAGGGAAGTTGGAACTGGTAGCGGCGTTAAAGAACCTTTCGCAGCTTCATCGCTAGCAATATCTTTGTTTGCTGTGGCTACAGTCTCACCCGTTTCGTTTTTCTCTCGCAGACGGTTAGCATACTGATAGGTAAATGGCACTAAACCCAAACCTAATACTAGTACTGCTGCCACAGGTGCCCAAGCAGGTATTGCAAAACTGTTTCCACGCGGTTGAGCTTCAGTAGGTAAAGCAACAACATCAGCTATATACTCATCTAAAGCTGTTGCTAAATCGAATAATTGCAGCAAACCCAACTGAATTGAAGTACCTGTAGCCTGGTTCGCTAAAGAACCAAGAAACAGTTGATGAGTCAAATTACTGCTTGGTTGTAAGTAAATATTACCCCTATTAGCAAATTTGTTTCTAGAATTAGCAGCATCCTGCTCTAAGCTAGAAACATCTTCTAATGAATTAGGAAATTGCGTTGTACTCGCCGAATGAGCTTTAATTCTCGAATCCCAGAAATTTTCAGGAGACTGCTGCAAAATTTCTTGCACGTAACCCGAAACTGCTGTATACAAAGCTTCTAACTGGTCCCGGTCGCCTTGGACTACAATTTTTTCGTCTTCTGGCTGTCGCGGATCGTCAAAACGAAGATTAAACCTGACCTGCTTGAGAACGGATTTACCCATCCAACGCGACAAAGGAGAACTTTGCGCCAAAACTTCTAACGTGCAGGTAGGCGGCGTATACCGACGAATCACTGAATTTGATAGAGGCATGGCAGTAAATGCGTCTTGGACATTTTAAAATTTTGTAGAACGGTCTATAAGTGCTAGCCAGAGACGGCGATGTCCACCGGAACCACTGTAAAAAACTAAATCTATCAGCAATTTGAGTGCCAAATTGGTGAGTATATCTGTGGAGATTTTCTCATCATCTTCCATCCGCTCTTGATAAGTGTTGCAGAAAGCATCGATGTAATCTCCCAACAAAGCAGAGTAATGAGGTTCGCGGTTATTTTGAGCATTTTGCTCTAACAAGTCCACAGCACGACGAATCAACTCTTGGTGCTGCTTGGCTAGATAGCAAGTAATCAAAACTAACGAACGAGCTTCTTCTACATCTAATTTTTTTCTGCCTCCCTGACCTTTGCGTATGGGATTAGACTGGCGCAATCGCCACAGCGCCACCCGGTCTGGCACTCTTGATTCTAAATTCAGATTAATTGCCGCATTAAGCATTGCCTCGGAACCGATTCCTGTCAAAGCTTCTAGCGCCAACAACACCAGGTCAATTTGGGCTTTAATATCGTCCCACTGAATGGATGTCGGGGCGGCAATATTAGTTAAATCCTCCCACTGGGAACTAATAGTGGGTGAATCGCCAGCAGAGTGCATAACTTTAAGCATAGGTGATCGGGCTGGTATGGACGGTTGCTGTTACCCATTTTGAAACCAGACTTTTAACATTTTATATTGCTTTGGGCAAGCTATAGCAAAAAGTTCGCAATATGGCAAGCTTTCTACCTGATTTCAATCAACAGCAATTTGTCTTTTACCTACTTTAGATTCAATTTCTATTTTGTCAAAGGGAATTTTTGAATTGGATAATGGGTAATAAGTAATAGGTGGTTGCTAGAATAACAACTTACTACTTGCTACTCGTTACTCACTACTCACTAACAACTAACTGTTCACTGATGATCCACACCCTACCCTACTCGAACACCTGACGGTGAACGGGTGAACAACTGTTCACTGATAACTGCTCACCGCTAAGTGTTCACTGTTTTATATACGCAATCGTAACGCCGGTACCGCCATCGTTTTGCGGTGCTGCTTCGTAATTACTAATCCCCGGATGCTGTTTTAGATATGCATGTACTCCTTGACGAAGTTTTCCGGTTCCATGCCCGTGAATTATCCATATTGCCCTTTGGGCTTCTGAAATAGCTTTATGTAAAATTAATTCAGCGTCTGCGACTCGTCTTCCTCTTAAATCTACGGTATTTTTAGAAGTCCGAATTAAAGGTGTATTTTCTACAGGAGGCGGTGGCGCAGGGGCTGCTTTCACTGTGGGTTTTGCTTTGACTGGAGCCTGAGCTTTTTCTCCATTTAGAGATTCCACATCATCCAGTTTGACGGTCATTTTCATAATTCCAAAGCGGACATTAAATTCCCCATCTTCGTCAGGGGCTGTTAACACTTCTGCTGTTTGTCCTAATTTGGGAATGCGAATTCGTTCGCCAATTTTAGGCATAAAGTCTGCTTTTGGTTTTGGCTCAGCTTTTGGTATAAATCTATCTGCTAATTTATTTATGCTATCGGTAGCTTTCTTAGCGTCCCGAGCAGTTGGATTGCCTTGTTGCAAACGCTTGATTACCGCAGCAATTTCGCCTTTTGCTGAAGCGATAGCCTGTTGTACTGCTATTTCCTGAGAAGCACGTAAAGATTTTTCTCTCTCTTCTAAGTCTGCGGCTTTTGCTGAAACTTCTTTATAAAAGCGTTCGGCTTGCTGCAATAAATCTTGAGCTTGCGCTGCTTTCTCTTCTTGACGACGACGTTGTGCTTCTAATCCAGCTATAACTTGATTAACTTCATCCGTTGCACCTCCCATTTCATTTTTTGCTTTTTCTACTACTTCTGGTTTTAAACCTAAACGAGAAGCAATTGCCAAAGCATTGGAACGTCCGGGAATTCCCCACAGCAAACGGTAAGTCGGTGACAAAGTCGCTTCATCAAATTCTACCGAGGCATTTTCAAAGCGTTCGTCTTGATACTTCAGCGCCTTCAGTTCGCCAAAGTGAGTGGTAGCAATTGTCAGCATTGAATTATCTGCAAGATAACGCAACAAAGCAATGGCTAAAGCACTTCCTTCCACAGGATCGGTACCGGCACCAACTTCGTCGAGGAGAACTAGGGAAGAGGGAAGGGGAGTGGGGGAAGTGATTTCATCTTCTTCGTCTTCTATCTCCTTATCTCCTTGTCCTTCTCGATCATCTATTGTAGAAACTGCATCCAAAATTCGACTAATTCGGCGAATATGCCCGGAAAAAGTCGATAAACTTTGCTCTAAAGATTGTTCGTCCCCAATATCCGCTAATACCTGGTCAAACCAAGGCAACTCTACAGGTTCTCGGGCTGGTACAAATAAACCTATCTTTGCCATCAAGGTTGCGAAACCAAGAGTTTTTAAAGTAACAGTTTTACCACCAGTGTTTGGCCCTGTAATCGTAACAACTCTAATATAGGGATGTATAACTAAGTTTACCGGAATTACCTCGTGTCCTTGTTCGTGCTGCTGCTGCCACACTAATAAAGGATGTCGTAATTCACGTAGAGTTATATTCTCTTCTGTCGGCTTGATAAAACGAGGAGGATTCGCTTTTAGCCAAAAGCTATATCGCGCTTTCGCGGTTGCTAAATCTAATGTCGTTGCAACTGCTAATAATTTTTCTAAATCTAATTTTACTTCGGCTACTTGCTCGGAAAGATTGCGGCGAATTGCTTCTTCTTCAACTTGTTCCCTTCGCAATAACTGACGCAGTTGATTGCCCATCGGCACTATGGAATTCGGTTCCACATATAAAGTGGCTCCGCTGGTTGAAGTGTCATGCACAATACCGGGAATTGCATCTTTTTGTGGTGCTTTTACCGGAATTACAAATCGATCGCTACGCTGAGTTATTATGGTTTCTTGAAGGGCATTTGCCTTTACCTGTATTATGTTTTGTAGTTTGCGAGTAATTTGACTGCGGCTCTGACGCAATGAATTACGAATATTCCCTAGTTTCTCGCTAGCCCGATCCGTTACTTGTCCCCGCTCATCAATACAGCGATGAATTTCCTGTTCTAATTCTGGATAAGTTCGTAAATCGGCTACTAGCTCGTTTAATATTTCTAAATCTGGATGGTTATCAATTAAGCGACGTAAATTTCTGATTCCCGCCAAGGTAGTAGCTATAGCTAATAATTCATCCCCTGCTAATATACCTTTGAGTTCCGCTCTTTCTAAAGAATCGCCGAAATCCTGAATCCCTTCAAAAGAAATTCCATTATCTAAACGATTTTCTAATTCGTATACTTCTTTTGTTTGCGCTAACAAGTATTCGCTTTCTATTTGAGAGTCAGGAATAGCAATATTACGTGCGGCGATCGCCCCCAGCTTGGTTGCCGCAAAGGTAGACAAATGCTGGCATAAGCGAGACCATTCCAATAATTCTAGTGTTTCGGATTGGATCAAGGCTATTTTAATAATAGTATTTGAAGTTATGTTAACAATATTAGCGACTCTGAACGCTTGCGAACAGTATGTCCCTATTTTTGAATTTAATTAGTGATTATTACTTAGATACAGTCGTTAAAACCACTTTCCTTTGTCATAACATTGTTTTAAAAATCAATCTTTGTTGTATAAATCGCTACAAAATTATTGCATTTAGTTTTCGGCGATCAATGGTAGGTGATTATAAAATGAACCGACAAACTCTTCGTCTAGTCCAAATTGCTGTTCTTTAATGTCATCTTAAAAATAATTTTTATAGATAACTTTTGCGTACTTCAAGTTGTAAACAATTATAATCTATTTTTGTTTCTATTTTGAATGTAGGATATAAATTTTGACTATTCAAATTTGCCAGCAAATACTATATGCAAGTATTTAATACCACTTATGTATTCTAAAAAACATAATTATAGTCGTAATAAAATAAACTTGCGAATAAAAAATATTCAGGATTAATACTTAGAGAAGGCGGAGTATTTACAATGTTAAATACATTGGTATTGACTTACAAAGTCTAAGATAACTAACCCATCCATGTATAAATAACATGTTTTAGAACATCTTCCTTGGGGATGATTTTTGTCAGCTTGTGAGATTAGATTTTGCTTTTAAACACTATCTTTAGACTAAGATATTTACTCAAAGAAAATAGACTGATAAAAAATATGCAAACAGGAATCAAAAAATGCAGCCATCTACTGATTTGGATGGATAGTATATTTTGACAGAATTTTCAATGACTTTTTAATGTAATTTTCTATCTGTTCTACTCGAAACAATTAGTTTCAAAAAAAACCGGTCAAAATACTCCCACAATTTGATACCCTAGCTTAAATACATAACTAGAGTGAAAGCACGTGGATATTCAAATTGGGCGGGGAAAAACAGCCCGCAGAGCTTACGGAATAGATGAAATTGCTTTAGTGCCAGGTACAAGAACATTAGACCCAACGTTAGCAGATACTACATGGCGTATTGGAAATATTGAGCGAAAAATCCCAATTATTGCTAGTGCAATGGATGGCGTAGTCGATGTTCGTATGGCTGTAGGTTTGTCAAAGCTAGGAGCATTAGGAGTACTCAATTTAGAAGGAATTCAAACGCGCTATGAAAATCCGGAACCAATTTTAGACAAGATTGCCGGGGTAGATAAAAATGAGTTTGTACCCTTGATGCAAGAACTGTATGCAGAACCAATCAAGCCGGAATTAATCCAGCAACGAATAAAAGAAATCAAATCGAGTGGTGGTATTGCCGCAGTTAGTGCGACTCCTGCAGCAGCGACTAAATATGGTTCTACGGTAGCCGAAGCTCAAGCAGATTTATTCTTTGTACAAGCTACCGTGGTTTCTACAGCACACCTATCACCAGAATCGATAATACCCTTAGACTTAGCTGAGTTTTGCCGGGAAATGCCCATGCCAGTAGCTTTGGGTAACTGCGTTAGTTATGAAGTCACTCTTAAATTAATGAAAGCAGGTGCTGCTGCGGTATTAGTTGGAATTGGTCCTGGTGCGGCTTGTACCTCCCGTGGAGTGTTGGGTGTAGGGGTTCCACAAGCCAGCGCGATCGCGGATTGTGCGGCAGCTAGAGATGAATATTACACAGAAACAGGGAATTATGTACCAGTTATTGCCGATGGCGGTTTGATCACAGGCGGTGATATCTGTAAATGTATTGCTTGCGGTGCTGATGGTGTAATGATTGGTTCTCCCTTCGCTAGAAGCGCTGAAGCTCCTGGACGTGGTTTTCATTGGGGAATGGCAACTCCATCGCCGGTGTTACCTCGCGGTACTCGCATTAGCGTCGGTACGACAGGTACTTTAGAGCAGATATTAACCGGACCTGCACAACTTGATGATGGCACTCATAATCTTTTAGGTGCTTTAAAAACAAGTATGGGAACCCTTGGAGCAAAAAATCTAAAAGAGATGCAGCAGGTAGAAGTGGTTATTGCTCCATCGCTATTAACCGAGGGGAAAGTATACCAGAAAGCTCAACATTTAGGCATGGGTAAGTAAAGAAAATTGAGTAAAAAGCTTAATGATATGAGAAATACCCAATCATTAACGATTATTAGAGGTACGATCACTATTTCAAAAAAACGTCAATTATTAACTATCTTGAATCCCGAATCCTAGTTGTCCAACACTTCCTTGAAGAAATTTTTCTTTACTTTCAAACTATGGCTGGAAAAATCCCATATGTCGCCTACAATAGAAATAGCGGAGACGCATGTTTCCGTTCACTCCTCACACCACACTCCGCCCGGACTACTGTTCGGGCGGTTCCTTATGTCTTGGAATAAATTTTCACGCTACTCTGTAAATGTATATTCCAAATGCAAAGGCAGTGGTTTTTGCTGTGGTAAAATTTTCACAAAAATCAAAAACATCTGAATTATAAGGTTTTAAGGCATGTCATCAGCCTCACAAGTTACAGATTCCACCTTTAAACAGGAAGTCCTCGATAGCGAAGTTCCTGTATTAGTTGACTTTTGGGCACCCTGGTGTGGCCCTTGTCGTATGGTAGCTCCTGTTGTGGAAGAAATTTCTTCACAATACGAAGGTCAAATTAAGGTTGTTAAAGTTAATACCGACGAGAATCCCAACGTCGCTTCCCAGTACGGTATCCGCAGTATTCCCACCTTGATGATTTTTAAAGGTGGGCAAAAAGTTGATATGGTAGTCGGCGCGGTTCCCAAAACTACATTAGCTAATACTTTGGAGAAATATTTGTCTTAAGTTAAAAATGCTGAAAACTCATGCCACAGCTTAATTAAAGTCGGCAGAAAAGATATAGTATATATATTTTTCCTGCTCAATAAAGCTCTAAGATTAAATGCGTTTTTCTTCGTAGTTTAATTCTGATATGAGTTTTCAGTCATTTCTTAATATCTGTTTACCTTAATTTTTAACTGAAGCCGAACAAGAATCTATTACACATGATTGAAGTCTTCTTCGGCTAAAGGTATTTTGTGAAAAAATATTATCCTTAGAGTTTATTTTTAAATGAGCTTTAAGGCTGGAAAATTGTTTACTATCAGTTGAGTATTCAAAAATCTACTACTTAACCCATATAAACCAATTTTTCCATCAACCAGTTACCGAAAATTTTAGGTTTAAAGCCTCGTCCTTATAGGGCGAATTTTTATTCTATCGGTTTGTTTATA
>JAHCMI010000033.1 GCA_019192545.1 Rivularia sp. MS3
ATATTTCGGTAATTTTTATTCAGAATTTAGCATACTAACAACTGATGAGCCAAAAATAATTAATAGCTCAATATAGGATTAAACTATATAGCTATCATAAGATAAATATAAATAATCTTAGTATTAAATTTTTGCTTCAACCATAGTGCATTTACCCTCCTTACTGACAAGAGCTTGATTAAAGCCTGTTTCATCGGTCATTGTTGGTTAAATAACTATAAATAGCGTTGAATAAATTTATTTTTTTTTTGCTGATTCAATCAAAACAATTTTTCGCAAATTAGAATTATGTAAATTGCCACGGCGCGCTATAGCTGAAGCAAGTAGAAGCCTCCAGGCAGTTAAAGACAAAACAGAAGTATCTGCGAGTTTAAGAAAATTTTTTACCTTCTTCTGCTTCAATGCAACCAAAGCCCAGTGTAGTTTCAAGTAATTTTTAATATCATTAAAAGCAGGAATTTGAGAGCGATGCTGTTCGTCAACCAAAGCATAAATCTTCTCCTTCATTGAAATATTCGTACTCAAACGTTTTTTGAGAAAGATTTTTTGGTCGTATCCCCCAGACCAAATCGTTCGATAAGCTAAGCATTCATTAATAAAAATAGCATCTCCAAACTGAGCAATACGAATCCAAGAATCAATATCATCGCAGCCAGTTAACTTAATATCCCATCCACCACTTTTTAAGAAAGCTTCACGAGTACAGGCAACCTGAACTGGCGTACCAAACGGTAATCTTTCCAGAAGCATACCGAAATGAATATCAGCTTGAGGAATGTAAAAGGCTTTACCAGGACCTAAAGTTGGTGTACGTCTAATTTCGACTTCTAATTCCGAAACTTGAGCCGCAACACAAGAGCAGATAACAGCATTTTCACAAAGCGCGATCGCCTCTTGCATTTCCTCCAGACAATTAGGAGCTAGATAATCGTCATCATCTAAAAATTTAATCCACTCACCTCCAGCCAGAGCAATCCCAGCATTCACCGTAGCAGCATGACCGGAATTAGAACTATTACAAGTGTAAACTAACCGCTGCTGTTGTTGTGTTGGTAGCTGTTTCCGAAAATTTTCTACATACTCAAAAGTCCCATCAGAAGAACAATCATCAGCAACTATTACTTCGCACTCAAGAGTTTGGTTAAGGGCAGAATTAATTGCTCGTTTGAGTAAATTTAAACGGTTATAGGTTGCAATCACAACGCTAAATTTCATACACTTAGTACTTTAAATACAGCCCTACGAACTAGCGAACATAAAAATAAATTCTGCTTCATACATAAAGATCTTGCAATATCTTAAATAATGATTTTAAATTAGTGGACTAAATCATCGATATTGATTTATTATTAGCGATCGTGAGATTTGAACACAACCCATAGCGACCGGCATCATTCTGCGGCAGGTCGTTTCCTATCCCGAACCTTGGTATCGGGCTTGCAAACAAGATAGAGAATTTGAAATGAACGTACAGCAAATAATCCGTGACATAGAATCGGAACAGCTAAAAACCGACTTACCAACAATTTACGTAGGCGATACCGTGAAAGTTGGAGTCAAAATTAAAGAAGGCGAAAAATTTCGCGTACAGCCCTACGAAGGAGTTGTAATTTCCATGCGTAATGGCGGAATCAATGAAACTATTACAGTTCGCAAAGTATTTCAAGGTGTTGGTGTAGAAAGAGTATTTCTTTTACATTCTCCTCGAATTGACAACATTAAAGTAATGCGTCGCGGTAAAGTACGACGGGCTAAACTTTATTATCTCCGCAATCGCGTTGGTAAAGCTACCCGCATTCAACAACGCTTTGACCGCTCTTTGTAAGGTTAACAATTGTCCGCTCCCAATGAAACAGCATTTACCAAAAGCGGTATCTTCCTATTTGCTCCGGACAGGCTGCGAAGATAGGCTCTGTGTGTTGGGGAAAAGAAATATTTCCCCAAACTGAGCGGCAAATATCGATGTACTAGGTGCCTTTTGGGCAACATAAAGGTAAATTTCCATAAAAATGGATCTTAAATGACATAATTGAGTTAAAATAAATAAGACTAATTTAAACAGTCATTAAAAAGCTTGTGCGCTCTTAGTTCAGTTGGTAGAACGCAGGTCTCCAAAACCTGATGTCGGGGGTTCGAGTCCTCCAGGGCGCGCTCAAAAATAAAGTGCAGCCCGGAAGCTTTGCAGTATTTACTGCAACATCAGTATTAACTGATAGTTTCGGGTTGATTTTATTTTTATAGCAGCTTTATATATCTGAATTATAAATAATGGTCAAATTTAAAGCTGTTACTATTGATGGAGGGAAACCTTCGGTGTAACAAGAATGTATGTTTGGGGAGAGGTTCATACCGTGGCCAAAAAAAACGAAGCACAAATGCAAGAATTAGATAGCGGGTTTAGTGTAGGCAACTTCTTAAAAGGAACTAGAGAAGAGTTTGAGAAAGTTGTTTGGCCAAGTCGTAAACAGCTCGTCAGTGAATCCGCAGCCGTGCTGTTGATGGTAACCCTTTCCGCTACAGTAATATTTTTTGTAGATAAATTCTTTGCTTGGGCAGCAACAGTAATATTCAAATGAATTCTGCAACAGACGAAGATCGTAATTCGCCGTTGCAGCCAGAGGAAACAGATGCACCATCAAATAATGGCGTAAAGTCATCTCGTTGGTATGCAGTACAAGTAGCTTCTGGCTGCGAGAAGCGTGTAAAAACAAACTTGGAGCAGCGTATTCAAACTTTTGATGTCGCTGATAAAATTATTCAAGTAGAAATTCCGCACACGCCAACAGTTAAGATTCGTAAAGATGGCAGTCGCTATCAAACAGAAGAAAAGGTATTTCCTGGCTACGTACTGGTGAAAATGCAAATGGAAGATGATATATGGCAGGTAGTGCGAAACACTCCCCATGTAATCAACTTCGTAGGTGCAGAACAAAAACGCGGTACCGGTAGAGGTCGCGGTCATGTTAAACCGCTTCCACTTTCTCATAGTGAAGTAGAAAGAATCTTTAAGCAAGCTACCGAACAACAGGAAGTAGTTAAAGTTGACATGGCTGTTGGTGATAAGATAGTCGTGCTTTCAGGTCCATTTAAAGATTTTGAAGGTGAGGTAATCGAAGTCAGTCCGGAAAGAAACAAGCTCAAAGCTTCGCTTTCGATTTTCGGAAGAGAAACGCCAGTAGAATTAGAATTTAATCAAGTAGAAAAACAAAGCTAGTAAGAAATGGCGAAGAAAGTAACGGCGATTATTAAGCTGGCTCTGCAAGCAGGGAAAGCTAACCCAGCGCCCCCTGTAGGGCCTGCTTTAGGTCAGCACGGTGTTAACATCATGATGTTTTGTAAGGAGTACAACGCCAAAACAGCCGATAAAGCTGGGATGGTAATTCCTGTAGAAATTTCGGTTTTTGAAGACCGGAGTTTTACATTTATCTTAAAAACTCCTCCTGCGTCGGTGTTAATTACTAAAGCAGCCAAGATTGATAAAGGTTCGGCCGAACCGCAAAAGGTTAAAGTTGGTTCCATAACAAAAGACCAATTGCGAGAAATCGCTGAAACCAAAATGCCCGATTTGAACGCTAACGATATTGAAGCGGCGATGAAAATTATTGCGGGTACCGCTCGCAATATGGGTGTGACAGTAAGCGACTAATTCAGTTAAGAGTTAGAGTTAAGAGTTAAGATTTATCATTGATTGAGCGATCGCTAACTAATAACAACTAACCACTAACTACTAACAACTACTAAAAATTATTGGGGGAGAGAATGAATCTCGTTAATTACCCCTGGAGTAAAAAATGGCAAAGAATAAATTATCGCGTCGTTTAAAGGCGCTGCTTGAGAAAGTCGAAGATAAAGACTACGAACCGATAGAAGCATTGAGTTTGCTGAAAGAAACAGCAACAGCAAAATTTCCCGAGGCTGCTGAAGCACATATTCGTTTAGGAATCGATCCTAAGTATACAGACCAGCAGTTGCGGACAACAGTAGTACTGCCAAAAGGAACCGGACAAACCATTAGAGTGGCAGTAATTGCACGAGGTGAGAAAGTCTCAGAAGCAACAGCCGCTGGTGCTGATGTCGTAGGTTCGGAAGAATTAATTACCGAAATTCAGCAAGGAAGAATGGATTTCGACAAATTGATTGCGACTCCCGACGTAATGCCGCAGGTAGCAAAACTTGGTAAGTTATTAGGTCCTCGCGGTTTGATGCCGTCTCCTAAAGGTGGAACCGTAACAACGGACTTAACGGCAGCGATTGAAGAATTTAAAGCTGGTAAATTGGAATTCCGAGCCGACCGTACTGGCATTGTTCATGTTATGTTTGGTAAGGCTTCTTTCTCTCCAGAAGATTTATTAGTAAACTTGAAGGCATTACAGGAAAGCATTGACCGTAACCGTCCTTCAGGAGCAAAAGGTCGCTACTGGCGTACTATTTACGTATCCGCCACAATGGGACCATCAATTCGAGTTGATACCAATGCTTTGCGCGATATGAAGACGGCTTAGTTACAATTTTGGATTTAGGATTAAATCTACGAGCAAAATGTTTAGCAGTGCGTTTCATTTATTCTGACGGTTTTGAAAAAAACTAATCCGTCAAAATTGATGCCATAACCTGCTAGAGTCGTAAATTTTTACCTGTGTAATTTTCAGTCTGAATTTACGTGAATCCAAAATCCAAAATCCCAAATCTAAAATTGTTTGACTTTGACCAATTTTGAGTTATCATTTGTGAGTTATGAGTTTTAAGCAAAAATGCTTTTAATTCCTAACTCTTAACTTCTAACTCTTAACTGAATAATTAACAGCCAGAGACAGTAGGTGCTTTAATAAAAGCTTAATTTCCTGCCTAGGTTTACTCAGAAATCGCCTTGCTTTTAATCTCCAGTAGCGAGATGGTATAAGGCAGAAGAGACTTATGAAAGCGTAGAGAAACGTTTTCGTAGATATAAAACCTAGATGAATCTTTGTTAAACCCTGGCTGTTGCAGTCAGGGTTTTGTGGTTTTAAAGGTCGATAAAAACGGAAAGGAGGTGATATGAGATGGGTAGAACCCTAGCGAATAAAAAAGAGATAGTCGCCGATCTCAAACAACTTTTAAATAAATCTTCTTTAGCGATCGTAATTGACTATGAAGGTTTAAGCGTATCGCAAATTAGCGATTTGCGTAACCGGATGCGCCCTACTGGTACAGTTTGTAAAAGAACTAAAAATACCTTAATGCGTATTGCCGTTGAAGAAGATACTCAATGGCAGCCAATGACGCAGTATCTTCAAGATTCTTCTGTCTTCTTGTTGGTAGAAGAAGAATTAAAAGATGCTATTAAAGCTTACGAAGATTTTCAGAAAGCCACCAAGAAAACAAAAATTCGTGGTGGAGTGCTTGAAGGGCAGGCTTTAACTGTCGATGAAATCAAAGCACTCAAGGAATTACCTTCCAAGCAAGAGCTGATGGCTCGCATTGCTGGTGGTATAAATTCAATTGCAACCGGATTGGCTGTAGGAGTCAACCAAGTACCGACGAAATTGGGAAGAGGTATCAACCAAGTACCAAGTTCTTTGGCAAGAGCGCTGCAACAAGTATCTCAGAAAGAAGAATCTTCAGATTCTGGGGATTCCTAGAATTTTTAGTTTGTAGTAAAGGCTGAAGCCCTAACTACGAACGAAATAAGAAAATAACAGTTACAACAACAGCAACAACAGGAGTAGAATTATGTCTGCAAAAACTGATGAAATCATGGAAAGCTTGAAGTCTTTGAGTTTACTTGAAGCTTCCGAATTAGTTAAGCAAATTGAAGAAGTATTTCAGGTAGATGCTTCTGCTTCTGGTGGTGGTGGCATGATGATGATGCCCGGAATGATGCCTGGAGCCGCTGGCGGTGGTGAAGCTGAAGCTGCTGAAGAGAAAACCGAATTTGACGTAGTACTAGAAGACGTACCTGCCGACAAGAAGATTGCTATCCTCAAGGTTGTACGCGGTATTACCGGTTTAGGCTTGAAAGAAGCAAAAGAAATGGTAGAATCTGCGCCTAAAGCAATCAAAGAAGCGATTGCAAAAGAAGCTGCTGAAGATGCGAAGAAGCAGCTTGAAGAAGCTGGTGCGAAAGTATCTGTTAAATAGGTTAGAGGTTAGAAGTCAAAGGTTAAAGGTAATATAATTATTCCTAGTCTTTGACGTGAACGAATATTTGGAGGCTCTGCATCAGTATAAACTGAAGCCAGAGCCTTCATTGTATGTATTATCAGATTTGATTTCTAACCGTTATAAAACCTCTAACCTCTAACCTTTAATATCAATTCCGGTTGCACCAGAATTATTAAAAAAAACCGCAGAGAGCGCAGAGGAAAGAAGAAGAAAAAATCTATATCATACCGATATAAACGGAAACGATATAACCTCTAACCTTTAACCTTTAACCTTTGACTTATCTTAATGTAAATCGGCATCCCAAACGGCGATATAAACTCTACCTTCTCGATTACGCTGTATTGTTCCTTTTAAATTTCCTGTTTGAAAAGAATATTTATTAGTTTGGCGCTGATAAACTTGCTGCAATCCTTGTTGAATGTCGCCATTCATATTACCTTTTAACATTCCTTGTAAGGTATTTTGCATCGTGTTTGCTCCTACTGATTGAGCTAAGCTAGCTTCAGTTTGTCGTAATTTACCAGATTGTCGGTCGAATAATAAACCCAAATCTACATTAGGCTGTAGTTTATAAAGATAGGCATTGGTATTCCATAAACCTCGGGAAACTTTTGTCGGTTTTCCTAAAGTTGCTTTAACGTTGCTTTCGGAGCTACCTGTAGGAAATACTGGAAAACTGACATTTGTAGGATTATTATTTTCTTGTTTTTCAGCTTTTGGTGGTATGGAAGCTATGGGGCTAGGTGTAACAGTTGGAATAGGTTTAGGAGTAGAAAATATTTGCGGTTGGGGTTGTGGTGTAAAAATAGGTGCCGGTTGCGTATTTTCAGGTATTGGTTTTGATGTTGGTTCGATAATTTGTTCTTGCTGCGGTTGTGGTGGAGCAATTTGTGGTTGTGGTGGAGGTTGAATTTCTGGGGTTAGAGTTGGTTTGGGGGAAGGAATTAAATTATTATCACCGTCACTGTCAATTGATTCTGGTGGTGGAGTTTGGGAAATTACAATATCTTCTTCTGGTTGTTGGCGGTTGAAATTAGCGATCGCTATTCCCCCAATTAATCCAGCGCCGAGTAAACTACCAAAAATTAAACTTGGTTTGAGCCAATTTGGCGAATTTGAATTTAAGTTTGAATTTGAATTTATATGTTTTTGTGGAATTCCCTTTGCAGGAGATACTGCAACTGTTTTTTGAGTATTTTGAGTATTTTGAGTATTTGATATTGGTGGAGTCGCATTAGCTTGTGTATTTGAGTGCAAAGCATAAAGCATTTTGCTTGCCGTGCTGTAGCGACTATCTATATCAGGATTGATTGCTTTGTTGATTAATGTTTTTAAGGAAGTAGAAATTTCAAGTGCGTAAATTTCCCATAATATTTCACCAGTTTGGGGATTCGTTTCTAATTCTTGCGGATGTTTGCCAGTTAGTAAATAAATTGCCGTTAAGCCCAAACTGTAAATATCGGTAGCGAAAACCGCACGCCCTATTGCTTGTTCGATTGGCATATATCCTGGTGTTCCAATCACCATCGATTGCGTGGGATTACCCGAGGAATTGATTGCAGTACGCACTGTCTCTTTTACCGCACCAAAATCAATTAAAACAGGTTTGTTGTTAGAACTACGAAGGATTATATTATCTGGTTTGATATCGCGGTGAATTATTCCTTTTGAGTGGACGTATTCTAAAACACTTAACAAGCTGAGTAAAATTTCTCTAACGGCTTGTTCGTTTAAACATCCGTTGGTTTCAACAATATCGCTTAAAGTTTTTCCTTGAATCCATTCTTGAACCAAGTAAAATAAACCATCTTCGGAAAAATAAGCAAAAAGATTGGGAATTTGCTCGCTACCTTCACCGAGAAATTCTAAAGTTGCTGCCTCTCGTTCAAATTTTTGCTGAATCTTTTGATAGGTTTTTGGTTCGTTTGCTAATGGCTTGAGTTGCTTGATTACACAACGTCGGCGAGAAGGAAGATGAGTATCTTCTGCTAAAAAGGTTTCGCCAAATCCACCAGCACCTAACACCTGGATAACTTGATAACGATTGTTCAGTAACTTTGCTGTCATCTGTTTAAACGAGTTGATAGTACTCCAATCGATGCCGCGAGCCAATTTTTAATTTATCTTATTTATCTCAATTGTGCTGACGTTGTTGGTAGTCAAATTTATCCCGGTTTTATTTTTGATTATTTTTTATTCAGAGAAAATACTTTATATTATCAACAGAATTACTGTGATGATTCAAACAACCCAAGCTGCTCGATTGTTGAAAATTTGCACTAAAAGAGTTCGGATTGTCTGAGTAACTCTTCGCCTTGAAAAGCGATTGAAAAAAACATTCTAATAGATGCGTTACGTTAATGCGACAAGACACCGGCGATCGCTAGCAACGAAAAACATCTGCTATGGTGCGTTGCCCCTGACAACACACCCTAATTTCTAATACTTCTCCCGCTTCTCCATCAAAACATTTTTTACTTTCTCATATTCAGTTTTAATGTTGCTAATATGCTCGGCTATTTCATCTCGCATTTCACTTACTACCATTATTTCTAATTGCGTACACAAAGCAGCGAGTTTGTTTGCTCCTAATGTCGCGCTACTAGAAGAAAGCTTATGAGCGAATATTTGCAGACTTTTTAAATTGTCTTCACTTAAGGCAAGCTGAACTTCTTGTAACATTTTAGGTGTTTCTTCTAAATAATCATCAATTGTTTCTATCAAAAATATTCTGGGATCAACTCCACAATTGAAATCAGCAATTCTATAAATTTCTTGCAGGGCTGTTGAGTCAATTGTAGAATGATTTTGACTAAAAGTTTCTGGATGAGTAACCTTGACTTTTTGAATCTCTTCTGGTTTATTAGCTAAAGATTTATTCAGTACTTGCATCAGTTCTTGAATAGCAAAAGGTTTAGCAAGAAAATCATCAATACCTGATGCGAAATAACTATCCTTATCCCCAATTGTTGCGCTTGCTGTTAGGGCAATAATTCGAGGGCGTACCGATATATCCCATTCCTGACAAATATATTGAGTTGCTGTCATTCCATCCATTTCCGGCATTTGCATATCCATCAACACCACATCGTAAGATTGATGGCGCAACGCTGTAAGTGCTTCTAAACCGTTGTTGGCAATATCTGCTTGATAACCCATTCTTTGCAGCATCAAGGTTATTATCTTTTGATTAGTATGGTAATCTTCTACTAAAAGTATTTTTAAAGGATTATTTTCGGCTACTGTAGCATCAATATTGGTATATAATTCTGCTGATTTACTTTCCCATTCCTGGTTTAAATGTGTTTTTATAACCCGAGTGGAAATCGTAAAATAGAATGTACTGCCTTTATTTAGTTCGGTTTCAACCCAAATTTTACCGCCCATTAATTCGCTTAATTGTTTACATATTGCTAGCCCCAAACCAGTACCACCATATTTTCTTGTTATGGAAGAATTAACTTGACTAAAAGCTTTAAATAAACGATTAATTAGATTGCTGGGTATTCCGACTCCGGTATCTTTAACAGCAAACTGTATTTCATAGTTATTTTTTTCGTTACCAATAATTTGACGTTTGCGACTTGTAAGGGAAATTTCTATACTTCCAGTTTCGGTAAATTTGATAGCGTTGCTAAGTAGATTGATTAAAATTTGTCGCAGTCGGCTGATATCCCCGACAATAACTTGTGGGATTTCAGAAGTTTTGTGAAAAACAATTTCTAAATTTTTTTCTTTTGCTTTCGTTAATAACAACGAAATAGCTTCTTGAATACAGCTATCTAAATGGAAAGGTTCTTCTTCTATTTCTAGTTTTCCCGATTCAATTTTAGAAAAATCAAGGATATCATTAATAATTTCTAATAAAGCTTTACCGCTATTGCAAATAGTCTCAACAAATTCTTCTTGCTGCGTTGTTAAATCGGTATTTAATAGTACATCTCCCATACCAATTACTGCTGCAATAGGAGTACGTATTTCATGACTTATCATCGCTAAAAATTCTTGTTTTGCAAGTTCAGCTTGTTTGCGATCAGTCATGTCTCGCAGAATATAAACATAACCTTGAAAATGTTCAATCTCCGTCTGAACTTTTGAACATGAAAAAGCTACTGGAATTATTTTTCCACTCTTTGTTTGACAAACTGTTTCAACTTCTTTAACTAAAGGAGTTATAGGACCAAATAAAGGAGTTTTAATATTTCCTCTTTTTTCTATTTCTGCTTTCCAACTATCAACTTCTTTTAATACGTTAACAATAGGTTTACCATAAATTTCGGCTTCCTCGTATTCCAATAAAATTTGTGCTGTACGGTTAATATTTTTAATTTTTCCTGATGGTGTTGTCACTAATAGAGCGTCAGCCATCGATGTGACAATTTGGTCAATGTACTGTTTAGAAGCGGTAAGAGTACGTAGCAAAAGGTTGGCTTCATTTGCACCTTGAACTAAAGATTGTTCGAGAACCATTCGTTCCGTTACATCTTCAACAATTATTAATAGCTGCTTACTATTTTGATTATTTTTGATATTATTAGCAATACAAATATCGATATAAATTGGATTTAAAGCTTTTTGAGTTCTAATCACACCTTTTAACTCAAAATTTTCTTGCCTTCCTGCTAAAATATCGCTAGCAATTACTTCAACTCCAATTAATTCGGGAAAGCCAATACGAACGTCTTTTCCTACAACAACTTCGTCAAAGTTGTCTGCAAGAAGATTAATTTTCGGAGATAATTCTAAAATTTGCCAATTTTGGTTAACAATTAAATATTCAATACGGCGTAAAGATAATATATTTTTTAATAGGGAATTCATTTTATTAAATCATTGAATTTGCTAAAGATTGAAATATTTCATCAACATTTTCTCCAGTTTTAGCCGAGCTTGCAAAAGTAGAAACAAAACTTTTGTTATCGTTAAAGCTGTATAGTTGACAATACTTTTCTAAGTATTCTGCATCAATTAAATCTGATTTATTCAAAGCAACCGCAGTTTTCCCTTTAGGATTCACTTTTAAGAAAGCTTGAATATGTTCTGAGAGATTCTCCAGCGATTCTGGGCGCGTCACGTCACCAACTATAATTGCTCCTTTGGCTCCCTGGAAGTAACTTGCGGAAACTCCTTTGAATTTAGTACTTCCTTCTATATCCCAAATTAACAACTGTAGTGTAATATGTTTCTGTCGCTGTAAATCTGTGACTTCAGTAGATTTACGGGAGATTTTGACACCTACTGTTGACAGATACTTATCGCTAAATTGTCTATCAACAAATCTGCGAATCAAGCTTGTTTTACCAACCCCAAAATCACCAATTAAACAAATCTTATTTGAAATTGTAGACATAATTAATACTAAAATTATTGGTAGATGAATGATAATTTATAATATTCTTATTGCATCTTATCGATAATTACCGGCAGCGAATACAATTTAATTTTCATTAGTTACAATCGGTTCTAAAACAACAGAGCGCATTAACCATGCAGGCTGAGATTTATCAATCCCTGGTGGTAAACTAGTTTTACCGATAACTTGCATTCTTGAGGGAGAAATTCCTTGCTCAATTAATTCTTTTTGTACGGATTTAGCTCGTTGCAGCGCTAATTTTTGAGTTATAGAAGTATTGTTATTTGAATAGCTATAACCAACTATTTTGATTTTCTGCATCGGATGCCGTGCTAAAAATTGTTTTACCTGCTTGATTTTATTTTCTAAATCTTGAGCTAAAAAATTTGCCGATTGGGGTTTAAAATAAAATCGGACTGGAATTGAAAGAGGTTTAACTTCAACTGTGCTTGATACTTTTTGAACGCCAGGAATTTTTTCAAAAGCTTGAGTAATTTTTTGAGCATCGGCAATTCTGCTGACAGTACCAACAACCACAACTTTACCGTTGCTATAATCTGCGGAAATTTTAGTATTATCTGTTTGATTCAAAACTGCGGTGACTCGTTTTATTTCTGCTTTTGCTAACACTGGAGATGGTGGTACTTCAACAGAAATAATTTGATTTTCAACTTTCCAATTAGGAACTGTGGAAGCAGCAATTTGTTTTGCTTGACTCTTTAAATATTGATTGGGAACTCTTCCTTTGAGCTTAATTTTATCTCCATTTGCTTTAACATCAATACGATAAACTGATAATTCCGGAGCAGAAGCTAAAGCTAATGCTGTCTTATTTTCAACCGAACGAATTCGACTAACATTATATTGCCAAATACCAAGAGGAATAAAAATTATTCCTAAAAATGATAAACTTAAGATTAATAAAGGTGATATTTTACCTTGCTTCTCCTCCTTTTGATGTTTGAAATTAGTTAAACTTCCTAAAAGCGTATTGATCTCGTTGGGAATTGTCTCTAAATCTCCTTCAAACTGTTCTATAGTCTTACCGTAATTCGTAATAATATTACCGAGAACTTGCCGCATCTGAGCAATGAATTTCTTTGGCGCTTCCCCTTTGACTATAATTGCTAAATAACAGTAACCTGCGACTTCTAAAATTATCTTGAAATTACCGTAATCAATTTCATCGAGTTCCGAAACATTGCCCGACTGAATCATACAATCATTAGCAAAGCTGCGAATAGCAGTTAACATCCCTGCTATCATATCTGATTCCAACCTTTCTGAATCTGAAGGTTGAATATCGCAAATAACTAAACCCGATGTTTTATGAATTAAAAAAATAGCTTGAGGAGTGAAAGATATTGACTCCTTGACTATTAGCTCTGCTTCAGAAACACCTTGCAATTTAGCCCGAATCTTACGTTTGATTCCTTCAACACTCAGAGTATTTTCAATTTGTTCGTTGATTGCTTGGATAGTTTCTCCCATATATTTGGAGATTGTATTACCAATTACGGGATAAAGGGCATCAACTATTTTATCTTTCTCAAGTTCAATTTGTTTTTGAATTGCTTGCCCCATAGCCGGAGCAATTGCTTCGGCAAATTCCTCGGAATTAAGAGTTATTTGTTCGGCAATAGCAACAGGAATGGCAGCGGCTAAAGCCGTACCCATACTTTCCTTATTTTGCTCGACTCTGCGATGGATAGCATTATCAATTATGGGGCAAACTGCTTCTACAAAATCTTCTTTAGATTCGGAAATTTTGAGCTTTAAAATTTCGGTAATTTGTGGTAAAAGCAATTTTAGTAATTCATCCGAATCGTAAAGTTGATGGTTGAGATTTTGCAAATTTTGTTGAATTGACTCTAATTCATCCCCGACTAAAATATCTTGCAATTTTTGGAAGGCAGTAACTGTTTCTTCGGAATTATCCTGCTCTAATTGTTTGGAATTTTCTGTTTCTTGTTCTAAAGGTGAAATTTCAACATCAATTTCCTTTGCGATTTCTTGGCAATTTGTTGATTGAGTTTGAGACAAATCTAATTGGGCTTTTAGATAAATAGTATTAGAAACATTTGCAGATTTATTCTCTTTAATAAAATCTTCCTCATCATCACCAATATCAATAGGCGATACAATATATGAATTACGCAGTTCACGCCAATTCCAAGCATCTACAGATTGATTTTTAGTCTCGCAATCATCAGCATGGGATTGTTCTTGCTTGACTGATGTTTGAGTAACTTTTTTAGATGGTTCGACAATTGATAAATCAGCCAGCAAATTAACAAAATTATCCAGCTGTGCGATTTCTTCTTGATTCAACTCAGCAGATTCAGACATTTCAGTTAGCAACTAACAGCGGGCAGTGACTACTTAGGAGTGAGGAGTTAGAAATGATGAAAAGTAATGATTTATGTTTGTACTTCTATTCTTGTCTCCCCATCTCCTATATATTTAAGATTAAGAAGTTACTTCAGAAGCACCGTTACTCGAACCGTTAGAATTGGATTTAGCTAATAATTCTGAAAGTTTCTTTTCTCCTTGCCCAAGCATTTTTATGGAATTATTTTCAATGCTTTCATCTCCTGCTTCGCGCAGCATAGGGATGAATTCTTTTTCTTTGAGTCGCATTCCTAAAGCAAATAATGTCTCAGCCATATCGTCTTTAGAAACTTTTGTTTGCGTCAAGTTAGAAAAACGCCGCTCAATTTCTTCTAAAACTAAATCCCGTAAAGCCAAAGCTTCTTCTTCTAACTGGACTTTTGTTTGAGAAACATCCTCACGGATTGATTTGGTTTGAGAATCTAATTCTTCATCAAGTGATTGTACAGACTTAGAAAACTTTCTGTTCAGTCTATCTACACAAAGACGTAAATCAGCAGCTTCTTCTTCGTTGTTAAGGTTGAATAATTTCAGCTTTTTCTCTAAATTTTCAAATCCTGCTTTTAACTCTGCTGCAAAATTAACTTTTAGTTGCTCTACGTGGGAGCGCATCTCTTGCCGTAAAAGCGAAATTTCTGATTCTAACTTGCCAAATCTGGTTTCATATTCTCTTATCTGCGCCCCAAAAATGATATCGCGGATTTGGTCTATATTACCAAGACGCTCCCGCACTTCTTCTCTGAGCATTTGAGTCATTATACTTATCCTTTTTAGTAGATGTACTGATAATTAAAGTTGTTTGTCGAACTTCCATAAAGCTTCAACTCATAGAAGCGATTTGTATCACAAACTTATTATTCCCATTTGCAACAGCTTTCTATCAGCAGATAAGAATATTTTTGTTTAAACCTGTTTCGGGCGAAAATATCTACGTAACACATGTCACGGCATTGTCACATTAATTTATTAATGTTATGAATGTAAATACTTAGGATGCTCTGCAAATACTAACGATAATTTTTATTTGATAGTATAATTTTTCATCTTCCTTAATTTACAAATCTTTTCTTCTAGCATCTACCATCTGCCTTATTTTTTTGAGAAGAAAGTTATCATGGTGCATACAGAGTTCGTAGCATATAAAGACCTGATTGAAAAATTTAAAAGTTATACAATTAATCAGTACAGCGGTCAATTAGAAATTAATTCTTCTAAAAATAAATGGAGTTTATACTATAGGTTTGGGCGAATTATTTGGGCTACAGGTGGAATTCATCCGTTTCGACGTTGGCGTAGAAAAATCAGTCAATATTGTCCCCAAATCAAAATTGATGAGATTAACTTAGAGCCAGGGCAATTAGAAAATGAACTTTGGGATTATCAATTATTAACGATTTTTTATAAACGTAAAAAAGCTGATAGAAAACAAGTCGAAGCTGTCGCCAAAAATGTGATATCAGAAGTATTATTTGACATTGCACAGCAGGCAAATTTTGAAGATGTAAGTTGTACTTCTAATCCAAAAGTTATTTTAGATATATCTCTCACCTTCATGAATACAGATTTTTTTATCAAACGTATGGAGAGAGAATGGAATGCATGGTCATCTTCTGGATTAGCAAATTTTACTCCTCATTTATCGCCAAAATTATTACAACCCAAACAAATTCAAAAACTTGTAACGCCTACTGTTTACAAAAACTTTGCTAACTTCATTAACGGCGAATATACTTTACAAGATTTAGCATTGAAACTAGATTTTAATATCCTTAAAATATCCTCTGATTTATTGCCTTTCATTCTTAGAGGATTTATCAAAATGTCGAATTTACCGGATTCACCTTTAAATATTAAAGAGGTCAAAAATTATATTCCATCTCCTTCAGCAGAAAAATTAAATACTCCGCTTATCGCCTGTATTGATGATAGTCTGCAAATATGCCAGACTTTAAAGAATATTATCACTTCAAATAATATGAGGTTCGTGCAAATCCAAGATGCTATTCAAGCTTTGCCAATTTTAATTGAGAATAAACCAGATTTAATATTTTTAGATTTAATGATGCCAGTGGTGAATGGATACGAAGTTTGTGCCCAAATCAGAAGGGTTAATAAACTGGCTAATATCCCGGTAATTATATTAACTGGTAGCGATGGGCTTTTTGATAAGTTTCGCGCCAAGGTAGCTGGCTCTACTGACTTTATGAACAAGCCGATAGTTGCTGAAAAACTTTTAGCAATGGTAAACAAGTATTTAGATCGAGAATCTCCAACTTTGCAACAACAAGCAGTTTCTAATAAAGAGCATAAACCTCAATTTGCCATGTAGAAAAAAAATTGAAATTCTACTTTTATTAAAAATGTGCGCTCGTAGAATATAGAGATGTGGCATTGCCACATCTCTATAAAATTTGAATTGAAAAATTTTCGATTTTAAAAATTAAATATCAATTTTTTAAAAGATAATTTTTATTTATAGCAGTTTTCGGTTCAGTAGAATACACTCGAAACCTCACCCCTTCCCCTCTCCTTAGTAAGGAGAGGGATGCTGCCTGTAGGTGAACCCTTCTCCTTAACAAGGAGAGGGGATATAAAGCACAGCTTTATCGGGGTGAGGTAATCGCTGTACCTCAGTTGCTTAGCAAATGCCATATCAAGTTTCTAAGAAATGGCGCAAACGATACATAAATGCCGAAATATTACAAGGAATATTAATATAGTCTGAACATCCCAAACTCAGAGCTTTTTCCACTTTGTCTGTGGTTGTAGATAGCCAAATAACTTTAGAGCTTTGAATAAGTTTATTGTCTTTAAACTGCTTCAGAATTTCTAACCCTTCCAAACCTGGTAAATTTTCTTCTAGTAAAATAACTTTTCCATGTAGTGAGGAACTTTTTGCTGCTAATACTTCTAATGCTGATTTTCCGTCTTTTAACCAATGAACGTGATAGCTTCTGGTTATGAGCGCATCCATAATCAAGCTAGCAAATTCTGA
This sequence comes from Rivularia sp. MS3, assembly GCA_019192545.1. Lineage (GTDB taxonomy): Bacteria > Cyanobacteriota > Cyanobacteriia > Cyanobacteriales > Nostocaceae > Rivularia. The sequence continues at coordinate 16,884 of JAHCMI010000033.1, forward strand.
ATCCTGGTGTAGCAAAATCACATCTTTATGCAGAGGTAATTGAGAAGATTGAAGTTGTTTCCAGTTAGAAGGTAAGATACGATTTCCACCCATATTTCTAGCTTTTTCCATTGTGGAAGCAGCACTTTGATAAAGGCTTTGCATGTCAGTTCCATCTTCAGGAAATTGAGTCACACCAGCGCTGAAAGTAACGGGAAAAGATTCTTGAGAAAATTCAAATTCTATCGAACGGAAAACTTCTAATACTTCTGCTAACCATTCAACTCCATAACCACGATTGATACCGTACATACCAATTAAAAATTCTCCACCATTCCAAGAAGATACAATATCTTCTGTCCGTAATTCTTTTTGTAATACAGAAGCTAAACGACGTAAAATTTTATCGCCCAATCCATGTCCATAATTACGGTTTACTTGGTTTAAATCATCTATTTTAAGTATTGATAAGCAAAAATATTGTTGATATTGTTTTGCTAAATGTAGCAACCTTTCTAAATCTTGAGTAGCGCGTTGGCGATTTGGTAAGCCAGTAATCGGATTAACCTCTGCTTGTTCTCTTAATAAACGATTGCGTTCTAAACGGTTGAAAATACGTGTAATTAGCTCCGGAGCAATCACAGGTTTATGAATAAAATCATCTGCACCTGCGGAAAATACCTGTTGAATCGTTTCAGTATCTCGCTGCCCGGTAAGAAATATTATTGGTAACCAAGCCCATCGGGAATCATTTCGCAATAGCTGGCATAATTCAATGCCGTCAACATTAGGCATTTGTACGTCTAATATCAGTAAATCTGGCACTACAGATTCAAGACGCTGCCAAAATTGTAAAGAATTATTGAGGATATCAACTTTTATTCCCCAAGGTTCAAGTAATGTTCGCACAAGACGTAGAGTCATGCGATCGTCATCAACCACCATGACTTTAGCTTCGATTTTTTTGGCAGGTTTTAAGGTTTGAGTAATTATTTCAAAAACGCGATTTGAAGAAATAGGCTTGTGAAAAAACCCTTGACTTTTACGACGAGCAAGGGCAACTCTATCGGCAGATAATTTTTCAGAAGTAAACACAAGCAAGGGAATTAACGGTTGCTCTTGTGATATTTCTTCTAGAAAAGTGAATTCGTCTTTTCTTTTATCGTCAGATATGTTTAGCAAAATAATATCTGGACGAATTCTTTGTAGCGACTCTCTTGCCAGTTTTGGATTAAGAGCGATCGCCGTTTGCCACCCTCGTTTAGTTGCTAAATCTACTAAAGTATCAATAAATTCTTTATCTTCATCTACGATCAACAAACGAATTGCTGATTTATCCGATTCAACTACATTTTGCGAAGTTTGTGTTTGCTTTTGTGGAAGCAGTATTGTTTGATTTTTGTTTTCAGATTTCTTAGAAGTCGCCAAGACACCAGCTTCTGACAGCTTCTTATTTAAGAATAAACTACTATCTGCTGAAGATATTTCCTCGAAAGCAGGATTCAAACGATACCCCACTCCAAAAACCGTTTCAATTAAATCGGGAGCTTTAGCAGCCTTGAACTTTTGTCGTAGTCTTTTAATTAAAGTTCTGATTGCATCTCGGGTTGGTGGTTCGTCTTCAAAAGTCCATAGCTGATTTAAAATACTGTTTTGGCTGTATATTTTTTGGGCATCTTGCATGAACAGTTCTAACAAAGAATATTCTTTTTTTGTCAAATTTAAAGCAACATCTGCATATTTGACTTCTCCAGTTCTAGGTTCTAAACTCAGGTTTCCCCACTCTAATACTGTCGATACTGTTGCTTGCTTTCGGCGCAGCAAAGCCCGAATTCGAGCCGTTAGCTCTGGTAAAGGTACTGGCTTAACAACATAATCGTCAGCACCAGCATCCAAGCCTTTGATTTTATCTTCACTAGCCGACCTCGAAGTTAAAAACATCACCAAAACCTGCAATCCTTGTGCACGCAGGCGACTGCAAAAAGTAATCCCATCAAGCTTTGGCAGCATTACATCGAGCACAATTAAATCATATTCCTGTGCTTCAACAAATTCCCAGCCTTCTTGCCCATCTACCGCAGCATCTACAAGGTATCGATGTTTAGTTAAATTAGCTTTTAATTTTTTTGTGAATTGCCCATCATCATTTACAAGCAGAATTTTCATCGCCGAAAAACACAGGTGTTTCGTAACATATTTTTAACTTTGGCAAGTATAGCCTACCTAGAAAAGAAGATTGGGTAATTGGGCATGGGGCATTGACAATTGCTAATCCTTAACTCCTAACTCTCAACTTCTTATATCTAACCTTTGACCCTTGACCTTTGACCTGAAATTGCATCTACCAAAAGAAAGAGTTTAGCTGAAAAACGCTGTTGTAAAATAAACATAGATGTATATGGGGGACTAGTTTACTGGTCATAGATGCCTATAGAAACTATCTTTGGTAATCTCCAGGGTCTGAAACACAGTCAGCAAAAGCAACTACAGCGACTGTATCACCAGCGCATACCGGGCGATAGTTTTACAACTCCGGAATTCGCTCAGCGTCTGGCGGCAATTAGTAGTGAAATAAATCAGCCAGTATGTGCCTATCTCAACCGTCGCGGACAAGTAATTCGGGTTGGGGTAGGCACTCCACGTAAGACCCAAATACCGCTGACGGAACTGCCCCGTTACGGTGCGGAACGACTTAGCGGTATTCGATGTATTGCAACTCAACTCAAGCCAGAACACCCTTCTGACGGTGCTTTGACAGCTATGGCGCTGCAAAGATTAGATGCTTTAATTGTCATTAATATTACAGGGACGGGATTTCAACGTCGGGGTGGTGGCGCTACTGGGTATGTTAAGGAAGCTTATCTGGCACATTTAGCACCCCAAGATGCCCGCACCTTAATTACAAGCCAGAATCCTCAATTAGAAACTAGCGATTACTTTTCTCCTAGTTGGAGCGTTTCACCGCCCATGAGTCTGGATGCCTTGAGCAAACAAGACTTTTTGGATTTAGTAGAAGGGCTTGAAGAAGAATTTCAGCGAGAATTTGTTGGTAAGGAAGTTGATAGCAACCGAGATAGAGTTGTTATCGTCGGAGTTGTAACCCAAAAAGATACTCCTCAACGGTTCCAAGATACTTTGCAAGAGTTAGGACGGTTAGTAGACACCGCTGGGGGAGAAGTTTTGCAGATGATGCGACAAAAGCGATCGCGAATTCATCCCCAAACAGTAGTCGGTGAGGGAAAAGTACAAGAGATTGCCTTAAGCGTTCAAACATTAGGAGCAAATCTTGTAGTTTTTGACCGTGACTTATCGCCAGCCCAAGTTCGTAACTTAGAAGCTCAAATAGGAGTTCGGGTAGTCGATCGTACTGAAGTTATTTTGGACATTTTTGCTCAACGTGCCCGTTCGGGTGCTGGTAAGCTGCAAGTAGAACTGGCGCAGTTAGAGTATATGTTACCGCGACTAACCGGTAGAGGTCAGGCAATGTCCCGACTTGGAGGTGGTATAGGTACGAGGGGTCCGGGTGAAACCAAGTTAGAAACCGAACGTCGTGCTATTTCTCGACGCATTACTCGCTTACAAAAAGAAGTCAATCAGTTACAAGCCCATAGAGAAAGGTTAAGACAGCGTCGTCAACATAGGGAAGTACCTACTATCGCTATTGTTGGCTATACAAATGCTGGTAAATCTACTTTACTTAATGCTTTAACTAATGCTTCTGTTTACACCGCAGACCAGCTGTTTGCAACTCTAGATCCAACAACGCGACGCTTGGTAGTTCCTCATGCACTTACAAACGAAGCTCAAGAAATTCTAGTGACAGACACAGTAGGATTTATACACGAATTACCAGAAGCGTTAATGGATGCCTTCCGAGCTACTTTGGAAGAAGTGACCGAAGCTGATGCCTTAGTGCATTTAGTCGATTTATCTCATCCTGCTTGGCTAAGTCACATACGTTCTGTCAGAGATATATTAGCGCAAATGCCTGTAACGCCAGGACCTGGGCTGGTGGTTTTCAACAAAATCGATCGAGCTAACAGCGAAACTTTAGCTTTAGCTAGAGAAGAATACCCAATGGCTGTGTTTATTTCTGCATACGAGCGTCTTGGGTTAGAAACTTTGAGAGAACGTTTAGGTCAGTTAATACAATACGCTGCTGCATCTGGATAAGCAATTTATATTAAAGTTTGAGTAAACTTAAACTCCTGGAGAATTCATCTTCAGGAGTAATTTTATGTTTGACTGTTTTAATCGTAAAGTTATTTTAAGCATTGTAAGTAGAGAAATCACTTTAACCTCGACTTTTTTTTTGCACCTTGACCTGTTGTTTCTAATTTCATCTTCTTCGGTAAATACTAGGTATTTTTTTTATAGTTATTAAATATATCAGTATCAACACTGATGTATACCGTAATTAAACTGAAATATTATGAAGTTGTTACGCACCTGGATTATAGCCAACACAATCACTGTGGTTTGTGCTTTTAATGAGTCTATTATTGCTCCTGATAGTGGACTCATTAGCACCTACCCCGTAAATTAAAATTTATTTAAGTCTTAATTAACACTCTAGACAAAATATTGCTTAGTGTAATTTGTGACTGAAAGTACATGAAATTATTTTTATGTGTATCAAAGTGTCATTTAGTTACTTATTCGCCATCGTAGCTAAATATAACGTTCTAGAATTAAGAATTGCTAAGTCAACAAGAGGACGTTATGGCTGCCAAAATAGAAATTTACACTTGGAGTACCTGCCCGTTTTGCATACGCGCTAAAAGTTTATTGAAGAAGAAGGGGGTTGAATTCATCGAATACAGTATTGATGGTGATGAAGAAGAGCGAGAAAAGATGGCTCACAGAGGGGATGGACGACGTTCTGTGCCGCAAATTTTCATCAATGATGTCCATATTGGTGGTTGCGATGATATTTACGGTTTAGAGTCTCAAGGTAAATTGGAAGAACTATTAGCTTAAGGAAGAGAATGGGGCTGATAGTTTAGAAATTGCTTGATACTCAATCCCACCCCGTTTCAAGGGTGGGTTTTCTAATGTGGAGATGTTAATTGCTTTTGCTCTTTGAGTTTTTCAAGCTGACTTAAGTCTATCAATATCAAAGTGAAACGGTATTACACAAAGGAGGGATAATTTTAGATGAATCACATTTTTTGAAGGGTAAATTGAGGCAATCCCGTGAAACTGGCTTTTATTATCGATCCCATCCAGAATTTAGACCCATCTCATGATACCAGTGTTGCCATGATGGAAGCAGCATGTATTTTAGGACATGAAGTTTGGATAACTCAAGCTGGGAATTTAAGTGTCGTAGGTAGTAATGCTTGGGCACATCTCCAACGAGTTCAAGTTATCCCGGTTGAGTTAACTGATGCGGGTTACAAAACTGTAAATCCTTGGTACGAGTTAAGCGAAAAAATTAATTGCAGCCTGGAAAATATGGATGCCGTATTTATGCGGACAGATCCACCAGTAAATGATATTTATCTTTACGCTACTTATATTTTGGACTATATCGACCAAAGCAAAACTTTGGTTGTTAATACTCCTAAAGGTATTCGAGATGCTAACGAAAAAATGTATGCACTCCAGTTTACCGAAGCTATTCCAGAAACTATTGTTAGTGCCGATAAAAACTTAATTCGACAGTTCGTAGAAGATAAAGGGGCTGCGGTTCTCAAACCACTTGGCAATAAGGCAGGAGAAGGAATTTTATTTTTAGAAAAAGGCGATCGCAATTTTAATTCAATAGTCGAACTTAGTACTCTACGAGGAAAAGTACCAGTAATGCTACAAACCTTTCTACCGGAAGCCAAGCAGGGAGACAAACGAATTATTATTATTGACGGCGAACCGGTGGGAGCGCTTAACCGTCTTTCTGCTCCTGGAGAATTCCGTAACAATATGGCGGCTGGAGGTACGGTTGCCAAGACAGAAATTACTTCCAGAGAACGGGAAATTTGTACCCAATTAGCTTCCACCCTCAAACAAGACGGCTTAATTTTCGTAGGTATCGATGTGATTGGCGGGTATCTGACTGAAGTCAACGTTACTAGCCCTACAGGTATTCGCGAAATCGATCGGTTTAGCAATACAAACTTGGGCAAAAAGTTTATTCAATGGGTAGAAGAAGCGGTAAAAAATTTGATGCAATAAATAAATCGGTATTTAAAGTTCGGTATTAGCGGTGTTACACCCTGGAAAAGGTGAAATAAAAAGCTAAATCAAAAACCATTAAAAAATCAACGAAACAGATGACAAAACTTAAAGATTCCTTCGCCAAAATTTAGACATAGCAGGATTTATCGCCAACTATGAGTGCAGCGATTGAGACCTTTGTTGTTTAAACTAGTTTTTGCGAATTTCCCTTACAGATAGATGTTGGAAGTTTGGGAGGCAATGAATTTTAAGAATACGAGGGAACCCCCCGTTTTCCGAGACCTATACTGCTAATTAATTATTGGGATTACGGCGTTTTTGCAAAAATGGAGGAATCTCCAATCCTGGTTTTTGTTTTGGTTCGGCTTGGGGTTGTTTGGGAGAATTAGCACCTGTTGATGATGGTTGTGGCATCTGTCGCCGTTGCTGTTGTGTTTGGGGAGCAACTACTCGATTGTTAGGAGTTGCACTTTGCTGCTGCCTTTCTTGAATTTCACCAGTAAAGCCGGTAGCAATTACAGTAATTCTCACTTCCCCTTCGAGTCTGTCATCAATCACTGCTCCAAAAATAATATTGGCGTTGGGATCTACTACTTCATAAATTGCTTCTGCGGCTGCGTTCACTTCATGTAAAGTCAAATCGCTACCACCAGTGATGTTAAATACAACACCCCTTGCACCTTCAATAGAACATTCTAGTAAAGGCGAGGATATCGCGGCGATTGCAGCTTCCCGAGAACGGGACTTGCCAGAACCAATACCAATTCCCATCAAAGCAGAACCTGCATCTGCCATCACGGCTCGCACGTCGGCAAAGTCAACGTTGACTAAACCGGGAATTGTAATGATGTCGGATATGCCTTGCACACCTTGGCGCAATACATCATCTGCATAACGAAAAGCTTCTTGTACGGGTGTTTGCTCGGGAATCACTTCCAAAAGTTTATTGTTAGGAATGATAATTAAAGTATCTACCCGGCTTTTCAAAGCCTCAACACCTTGTTCTGCTTGGGTAGTCCGGCGGCGACCTTCAAATACGAACGGACGAGTAACTACGCCAACTGTTAAGGCACCCATTTCTTTTGCGACTTCAGCAACGACCGATGCCGCACCCGTACCGGTACCGCCTCCCATACCAGCAGTAATAAAAACTAAATCGGCTCCTTCTAAAGCCGTAGCAATTTCATCTCTCGATTCTTCTGCTGCTTTTTGCCCGATGGCAGGATTACCGCCCGCGCCTAAACCCCGCGTTAGCTTTTGTCCGATCTGCAAGCGACAAGGAGCCGCAGCCATCGTTAAAGCTTGAGCATCGGTGTTAATTGACCAAAACTCGACTCCACTTAAATCCGAAGCAATCATACGGTTGACGGCATTTCCACCACCACCACCGACACCAATTACTTTGATATTAGCGACTCTGCCAGGAATAATATCCCCAACAGGATTTTCGTCAGGAGAATGGTTATTATCGCCGTTTTGACCCAAACTTAGCCCAGAATGACCAAAAGGGTTATTGGTACTAATTCCTGCTAGCGAGATTCCTTGCTGTCCGGGAGACTGCGAGTTTTTATAGGTAAGCCCTTGGTTATTATCAAGTGTCATTAGATTTACGTGCATTCAGATAAACGACTTTTAGGGGTCACAATTTCCGCATTAAGGTTTTATATCGGGGTGCGATCTACCCGCTCGCGTCAACTCTCGATAAACATTCTTGTGGGATTTGCTGTTCCCGAATGTTATTACTGTTTTCTTATATTCTCCAATTAGAGGCAAAATTGAGAGCGCGAAGCGTTTTTTAATCGCCGAACGCTAAAGTTTCGCGATCGACAACTAATTCTCAAGAAGTATACTTAATATTTACTTAAAGAAAGAACTGCGTCTCTTCAAAGCTGACTTTACAATATGTACTTGTTATTAGCTTCATATATGCTTGCTTGCTCCTCTTTGTTATTTTTAATGTATATTGGTCATCAATTTTACAACTAATAGTGTTTGTTTTTGTTTGTTTGTAGCCATAAATACTGGTTTAATTTTGGGAACACTGAAATTAATTAAACAAGTAAAACACTGACGTAAGTCTGTAGATAATTGGAAAACATTCTTTTATCAAAAACTATTGCAAGTTATGAGAACATAAATTATCTTCATGTAAAACAAATTTTCAACTCCTAACTAAGGTTTCTTTTTGTATGACTGCTTGCATCAGCAAAGATGGTACGTTTGTTCGCCATTAAAGGTAAATCTTACCAATTATCGCAGGCTGTTTAAGGAACGCCTATTTTCGGCTAGGAACGTCATCATCAGCTAATTGTCTTACATCTTGCACCCTTGAACTTAAGCGTAACTACAACAGCAAAAGAGTTTATACTCCCCAAGGGAAGGTTTTTGATTATTTTTGAAACAATGCGATCGACTCAAAGCCAACTTGATTGTGATATGGTCGCTCCTAAAACAACAATCATTAATATATATTTATCAGCATAAATCTTATTAATAAACCAGGAGTATTTTATACATTCGCCTCCAATAGTTGTTTTCTTAATTATTTCGAGAATTTATTCGCACAGTTTTATGGTTCATTTGTACCAAGATTGTTTCTGTATTAGATAAATCTATAAACTCAATTTGATTCATATTCACTCGTGCTGGTAAACGACGGATTTTTGCTAATAGTTTAATCTTTTCAGATAACTTAGATGTCGGATTTCCAATATGCACGCTTCCTAATTCTGTTTTTAAAATTATATTATTAGGGTCTCGGCAATCAACTTGCATGATAGGAACCGAACTTTTGCTTACTGCTTGATAAAGCTGCTTCCAAAAAGGGCGGCATTGTTGCAATTCACCAATTAGTTTGAGTTGTGGTAATTTGTCTTCCCTAATTGATTTATAGTTTTCTAAAGACACCCAAGCACCATCTAAGTCCACTAATCCCCGGATTGATTTTTCAGCATTAGAATCAACGCTGCTAGGTGTTTGAGTAATTGCCACTGGGATGATTTCAGATACCTCAACTTTTAATCCCGGTGGAAACAACCTGCGAGTTACGGATGCTCGTGTTATGCCTGGTTGCTGCTTTAAAGATGCGCTCAAACTACTCGGTTCAACCCGCCACAAAGATTTGGGATAAGATAATTTGATTTTTGACTGTATCGTTTCATCAGAGAGCAGATGATTTCCGGAAACAGCAATATCTTTCTTGCTTTTGAGTACCCACGTTGGTTGAATCAAAAACCACAGCAAACCAACCGCCAGCCCTGTAATGGCGAAGCTACGCCAAATTGCACTAATAATTTGTATTTGTCTGTTACGGCGTAGTTTTTCGCGACGTAGTTCCAAGTCTGTGGAGGAAACTGATAATATCTCCGGCATTTAAACCTCTTCGTGCAAGATTTGAGTTGAAGTTGTTGAATGAAGATGAATAAATTCGTTGAAGTCAATTTTTTTGAATGGACAAGTAGAAAAAATTATATTTCTCCTCAAGTTTTTCAGAAATATTCACTTATAACAAAAGCACTACCTATATAAAGTACATATGAACCATAATTATTATTTACTATCATGCCTTCACCAGTAATAAATTGACCTGTTAACGGTATTGCTTATAGTAAGCAATAACACTATAGTTATAGGTTTTATTTAGATTTTTTTTAACGACCGGACAATTTATATTTTGGTTATGCCTAATGTAGTCTTTTTACTTTAGAGCGACATTTATTTTCAAGTCAAAGGGCTACAAATAATACGAAAATATAATGGAAAAATTATCAGTATGCTACCTGAAGTATTAACAGCTACAGCTACATCCTTTTTTGACAGTTAAATTATGGCTCGATAATTAAATCCCTTATTATACATGGCTAAGCTTTACTGTAACGAAGACTAACATTAACTTATTTCTTTGCAGAAAGAAATAGTATATATACTTAAAGCAGCTTGACGTTTGTCTGAAAAAATGATATGCATGATTTGCTACAATTAATACTTAAGTGCAAAACAAACTTTTGTATAAAGCAGCTTTTTATACTAAAAGTAACGAGGCGGTTTTATACAAAAGAGTTATAGTTGAAGCCACGTATTTTTGTCAAAAGCTTACCGATGCCGGTATAACAATACAAATACGTGTTCTCCTGCATCAGGGACAAATAATTGACCAGAGCTTCTAGTCTGCTTGAAACCCAAGTAAAACAAGTACTGAGGGTGCTTGAGTTAATGGTTAATACTTATAGAAATTGCATCTACATGAAAACTACACTAAATTTGTCAAGGTTTTTTAAAGCCTGTAATCCAAGTAGGACTTTGGTTATAGGCGACGATTCCGATAGAAAGTACTACATAGATTTTTCCGAAGTAAGGGGTTGCAAAATAGTAGAAGAACTGCAACGAACAATTGTCCGTATTTCTCCCGATGAACCCACTTGTCAATTATTTACAGGTCATATTGGCTGCGGTAAGTCAACTGAGCTACAGCGTCTCAAAGCAGAATTAGAGCAATCCGGATTTCATGTAGTTTATTTTGAGTCCAGCCAGGATTTGGACATGGCGGATATAGATGTCAGCGATATTTTATTGAGTGTAGCCCGCCAAGTTAGTGCCAGTTTAGAAGAAATTAACATTAGGTTAAAGCCTGGTTATTTTAGTAATTTATTTAGAGAAATAGGGGAATTTCTGCAAACTCCGATAGATATTTCCGCAGAAGCTGAATTTTCTCTAGGGATTGCGAAAATCAGTGCGAAAGCCAAAGATAGTCCGCAGTTGCGCTCTCAGCTTAGACAATATCTTGAACCTCGTACTAATAGCATTTTGCAAGCGATTAATGAAGAGGTGTTGGACAAAGCAACCAAGCAGCTACAGTTAAGGGGACAAAAAGGACTGGTTGTAATTATTGACAATTTGGATAGAGTTGATATGCGCCCGATGCCATCAGGGCGATCGCAACCCGAATATTTGTTTATTGATAGGGGCGAACAGCTGCGTCGGCTTAAATGTCATGTGGTTTATACAATTCCATTAGCATTAATTTTTTCTGGTGAATACGAAACGTTAAAAAATCGTTTGGGTGGTGGTATTGCGCCTAAAGTGCTGCCGATGGTATTGGTACGTCAAAGGGATGGTGACGACTGCAAACCGGGAATGACTCTTTTACGTCAGTTGGTTTTAGCCAGAGCATTTCCGGAAGCTTCGCCGGACATTAGATTGAGATTGATTAATGAAATATTCGATAGTTCGGAAACTTTAGACCGTTTGTGTAGGGTTAGTGGCGGTCATATTCGTAATTTATTGGGATTACTTTACAGCTGCTTGCAACGGCAAGATCCTCCCTTCGAGCGTTCTTGCTTAGAAGCAGTCATCAAAGATTATCGCGACGATTTACTTTTAGCGATCGACGACGAAGAATGGCAATTGCTGTATGAAGTTGTCAATCAGCAAACTGTTAAAGGTGAATCTGAATATCAAAGATTGCTACGAAGTATGTTTGTTTTTGAATACCGAGATGCTAAGGGACGCTGGTTCGGCATTAGTCCAGCTTTATCGGAAACTGAAAAAGTCCTCAGCTGGGAAAATTCTGAGTACAAGATTCCAGCAACTTTTTCTTGATAGTAATATTGCCGATTCAATATTGCTTATTAAAATTAAAGACTAATTATTAGCGTAAAAGCTTGCATTTAACCTTTTTCGTTAATCCAAATATTGATAAGGAGAAGCTTTTATACGCTTGACAGTAGAATTTTTAAGTAATTTAGCCCGAAAAATCATCAAACAAAAAGAAATTAGATATCCGATGGGGCATTTATTGTTTGAAATTTTTAATTAGAAATATTAATTATTCTAATTAGTTAAATTTGGCTAATAAAAATATTTTTCTGCTCAACTGAACTGTACTTTTCCGAGTGAAGACAAGCAAACTTAATTTTCAAAAGCATCATCAGATTATCTATGGAGTTTTTTAGATCAAAGCAAGCTGCATAATTTAATCGCTGCTGTGAATCTAAAATCCGAAGTTTTAAATCTCAAATCTAATTTACCCACAATTTCTAGAATAAACGGGGCTTTAAACTTTAGTCTCAGGAAAAGGGCAGGCTTCTACATTGTTAAATATCGGCAAAAAACTAATTCATTAGTTTTAATTTTGACGATATTTGAGAAGCTTTTGAATAAACCCTTGGGTTCGATCTCGTGACACAACGTCAAATCAAAATTTTGCAGCTATGAGCGAAAATACAAATCTCACGGATATCGCTATTTCTAATCAGCATTCTCTAAAAAGATTAATTCGGGCAATTGCACTATCAAGAGGTCAATTTTCTCTGATTCTTGTGCGGTGTAATTATACGGAGTTGTGCAAGCAAGTATTAGACAATATCCGCTCGCAAACCAAAGATGTAAATTTGCGAGAAGTATTTCTATCTCCATCAACCACTGCTTTACACAGCACTATAGTCTCAGAGCTATTTTTGGATATACCAGCTGTAAAGACAGATTGTTTACCAACAGCAGTAATGGTATTTGGCTTGGAGTCAGTAACCAACTTAGAAGATTTACTTACCGGTATTAATCAAGCACGAGATATATATGCCGATACTTTTTCCTTTCCCATAGTTTTATGGCTTAAAGATGAAGTTGGAACATCACTATCACGATTTGCCCCAGATTTCAAAAGTTGGGCGGCAACGACGATTAAATTTGAAATGGCTGCTCCGGATTTAGTCACTCTGATCCAACAGCAAACACAGGCTTTGTTTGACAAGGTTATAGATGCAGGAGCGCAAAAGTTTTTATCTAATGCTGCTTTACTTTTAGATCCCAAATCACAGCAGCGTCGAGAAGTTGAATCTGCTCGTAACGATTTGCTGCGGCTTTATGACATCAAGCTCGAACCCCAATTAGAAGCAAGTTTAGAATTTGTTCTCGGACGCGATAATTATGTCAACGACAACATTGACGAAGCTCTATGTCATTACCAGCGCAGTCTAGAACTCTGGGAAGAAGAAATTAACAGTAATTCTTTATCTCCTTTGATTGCCAATTGCAAACAGGAAACAAACAAAGGTGATTTCTTTTCTCCCCATGCGCCACTCTTTTCTCTCATACGTCAAGCTGTTGTCATGTTCCACCTGGGACTTTGTTACCGACGCTTGGCAGACTTACAGCCTGCTGCCAATACTAGCTTTTGGCAAAATGCTTTGAATTGGTTTAAGCAATGCTTAGATATATTTGAAAAAGCTAGCAGAAAAGATTTAAGTGCTAAATTTATTTTTCCAGCCTGTGAAGTCCTAGAACGTTTGCAGCAATGGGATGATTTATCAGAGTTAGCTGCTTATTCTTTGCAGTTGCATTCCTCTGAAGGTAATAAAAATTTAGTTGCTCAAGATTACGGATTTCTATGTGTTGTAGCTACTTCTAAATCTGATTGGGTACAAGCCCATGAATTAGCTAATACAGCTCTTTCTATTGCAGAGGAAGTTCCAGAAGTGTCTCGCCAACAAGAAAGCTGGTATTTATTATTACTGGGTCGTACTTTACGGAATTTGGGTGAATGGGACGAAGCTGTCAATACTTTAGAATGGGCTAAAGTTGTTTGTGAAGCTCAATACGAGCCATCTTTATATTTAGAAATTGTTGAAGAATTGCGCTCGCTTTATTTCTGCGAACGTCATGACTACTTAGAAGCTTTTAAACTTAAACGAGAAAAAATTCAGATTGAACATCAGTATGGATTTCGTGCTTTTATTGGTGCGAGTCAATTGCAGCCACAGCGGTATAGAATCAATCCAGTTTTACAGCCGCAAAAAATTTCATCTACTCCCGATCGAGTTGCTCAAGAAATTGCGGCTTCAGGAAGACACCAAGATGTGCATAACCTGCTGGCAAAAATGACTCGTGCTGACTGTAAACTCACAGTGGTTCACGGACCTTCGGGGGTAGGTAAAAGCTCGATAATTAAAGCAGGGTTGGTTCCAGCATTAAAACAAAATGCAATTGGAGAGCGCATGGCTTTACCAATTGTTCTATCTGTTTATACTGATTGGATCGCAGCTTTAGGGCGTAGTTTAAATCAGGTTATTGCCCGTACTTCCATATCATTAGCGATAGACATTACTGTTGAAGTCATTTTAGAAAAACTACGGCTGCTAGCAGACAATAATTACACTGTAATTTTAATTTTTGACCAGTTAGAAGAGTTTTTCTTTGTCAAACAGGATACGCCTCAAAGAATCGAATTTTACAAATTTTTTAATCAATGTCTGAATATTCCGTTTGTCAAAATTATTCTTTCATTGCGGGAAGATTATTTACATTACTTGTTAGAATTCGAGCGTTTAAGTTACTTAGAAGAAGAAGAATCTCACGACTTAGGAGTAATTAATAAAAATATTCTAGATAAGAATATCCGCTACTACTTAGGCAAATTTACTTGCCAAGATGCTAATAGTATTATCCATAGTTTGACAGAACGCTCTCATTACCAGTTAAGTGATGAATTAATTAATAAATTAGTAGAGGATTTAGCAGGGGTTACTCGCCAAGTGCATCCTATAGAGCTACAAATCGTTGGCGCTCAATTAGAAGCACAAAATATTACTACATTAGGCGAATATCAACGCAGTGGTGGTTCTGAAAAATTAGTCCAACACTGGTTAGAAAAAGTTATTTACGATTGCGGGCAAGAAAACGAACAGCTAAGCTGGAAATTACTATTTGAATTAACTGATGAAAAGGGTACCCGACCTCTTAAAACTAAAGCAGAATTAGTTACGGCTATTTTTAAAGAACAAGATTCTTATAAAGAAGAAGCAGAAAATTCTCAACCAGATAATTTTTTAATTAATATGAATCAAACTGCTGATTCTGCTTTCTCTACATTTAACCAATCTCGCACCGGCAGCGACGAAGAAAATAGGGATAACTTTATGCATTCCTACAATGTCAGTACCTTAGAGTTGATTTTAGAAATCCTTGTAGGAAGCGGTTTGGTATTGCGAGTGCTTCAAGAGTCCGGAGAGCGTTATCAGTTAGTTCACGATTATCTAGTTAAACCCATTCGCGTTCGTAACGACTATGGAATTATTGCCGAATTAGAAAAAATCCGCTTTGAAAAAACTAAAGCAGAAGTAGCTCAAAAATTATCCCAACAAAAGCTAAATTCTATACTTCAACGAAGACTCCGAGAAGCACGTCTAGTTGGTTTTGCCTTAGCAGTTATGTCCTCTACGATTGGTGGTTTGTGGTGGCAGGCTGATTTGCAAAAAAAAGCCGCGATTAGTCAAAGTTTACGCGCCGAACGTAGCGAAAACAACTTTAAGATTGGTGCCATCACAGCCGCTTCTGAAGCTTTGTTTGCTTCCAACAAAGAGTTTGATGCTTTGGTTGAAAGTTTACGTGCTTGGAGAAAGCTAAAAAGGGGGCATGGAATTCAACCCGATACCCGGATGCGAGTTGTTACGGCTCTACAGCAAGCGGTTTATGGAGTCGCCGAAGTCAACCGTTTAGAAGGACATTCAGATATTGTTTGGGATGTTGCTTTCAGTCCCGATGGCAATTTATTAGCGTCGGGTAGTCGCGATAAAAATGTCAAGATATGGCGTACCAATGGCAATTTATTACAAACTTTAAAGGGGCACTCCGAAAGCATTACCAGTTTAACTTTTAGTCCCGATGGTAGCCTGCTTGCTTCTGCAAGTCGCGATAAAACCGTAAAAATATGGCGTAAAAATCCTGCAACGGGAGAATTTGATTGGCAACCTACAACAACTCTCAATCATGGTGATTGGGTTGATAAAGTTAGCTTTAGCCCCGATGGTGAATTGCTAGTCACCGGCAGCAAAGATGAAACTGTTAAAATTTGGCGCAGAGACGGTAAATTAATCAAAATTCTGCGGGGACATCAAGGTTGGATTAACTGGGTAACTTTTAGCCCTGACGGTCAGTTTATTGCTTCTGCTAGCGATGATAATACCGTGAAAATATGGAGTAAAAATGGTCGCTTAATAACTACTTTACCCGGTCATGAAGAAGGAATAACTGTTGTAAACTTTAGCCCAAATGGCAAAATGTTAGCTTCTGCTGGTAGAAATGGGATTGTCAAACTGTGGCGACGCGAGCAAAAAGACACGGAAAGCAGTTTTACATACCGTCCTTATAAAAATTTAGAACACCATACCGGTACAATTTGGAGTCTGAATTTTGATTCAAAAGGCGAAAAGCTGGCTTCAGCCGGAGATGACAATACTATTAATCTTACTGATATTAGTACTGGCAAAGTACTTAAAACTTTTAAAGGTCATAGCGATGCTGTAGTTAGCGTATCATTCAGCCCCGACGATAAATTTTTGGCATCGGCAAGTTATGACAAAAGTGTTAAGCTTTGGAGTTTAAATCCTCCAAAATTACCCGTTTTACAAGGACATTCAGACCGGGTTTTAAGTGTTGCCTGGAGTCACAATAGTAATATTCTAGCTTCGAGCAGTCGCGATAATACAGTTAAACTGTGGCAGCGACAACGTAAGCATAATGAATTCACCACCCGTCTTTACAAAACTTTGTTGGGGCATTCCGACAGAGTTACAAGCGTTAGCTTTAACCCCAAAGCTGCAATACTGGCATCGGCAAGCTACGACAAAACGATAAAACTTTGGCAGCAAGACGGGCAATTACTTAAAACTCTCAAAGGCCATAATGATAGCATAACCAGTATTAGTTTTAGTCCTGATGGCAAGTTGCTCGCATCTGCCAGTAAAGATGAGACTGTTAAACTATGGAATCAACAAGGCAAACTACTTAAAACTTTAAAAGGTCATCAAGGAAGGGTAAACAGCGTTCGTTTTAGCACTGATTCTCAATTTTTAGCTTCTGGTTCCGACGACCAAACTGTAAAATTGTGGCGACGAGATGGTGTACTATTAAAAACATTTTTACCTCACTCCGGATGGGTGTTAGGTGTGAGTTTTAGTCCCAGCGATAACTTGCTTGCTTCTGCTAGTTGGGACAACACTGTTAGATTATGGCGTTGGGATGGCACTTTGCTAAAAACTTTATTAAAAGGTTATGGCGATAGCGTTAGTAATGTTGCTTTCAGCCCTAATGGAAAGATTCTCGCTGCTGCTAGTTGGGATAGCACTGTCAAACTTTGGAGTAGTGAAGGCAAATTAATTAAAACCCTTAGCGAACATCAAGCACCCGTTCTAGATGTTAGCTTTAGTCCTGATGGCAAGACTTTAGCATCTGCTAGCGACGATAATACAATCGTTTTGTGGAATTTAGACCTTAACTACTTGCTAGCAAAAGGTTGTCACTGGGTAGGTAATTATCTCCAGTACAACCGTAATGTTGATGGACGCGATCGCAAACTTTGTCAGGGTATTACTTAAACTTTGAGACATCCCAACCAAAGGGCAATCAAATAACGGAAGAATTAGAAAATAAGTGAAATTTTAGCCTTCTTCTTCGGCAATGCTTTCTAAATTCATCATCAGATTCTGAATCCTCATACGTTCAATATAAGGCCAGCCTCCCTCTGCTTCAATATCTTTTAATAGAGAATATAGCGCCTGACGATTTGATGGCAAGCTTTCTTGAAAAATACCGTCTCTTATTTGTCTATGCAATTTTTCTAACTGTCTGAGCAATGCCAAAATAGCTAAAATATCCCCTTGAGAAAGAACTGAATATTCGTGAATCGCGTCCGTGACTTCTTGTAATTTGTAAGATAATTTATCGGAATCGGGACTTTTGCCGTTACTCATAATATTGTTAGTTAATTATTTAATTTACTTTATCGATCGCATATTACTCATCTTAACTTTGGACAACTATAGTAACGACAGCGTTAAATAGTGATGACAGACAGTATATTAAAAATACGATCGACCGACGACAAATATTGGGATTGCAATTAAATTACATTATGTAACAGCTATCTTCATATTTTGAAACATTTTTTCTAGGAAGTTATCTAGCATTTAAATGCTATAAATCAGCAATATAAACGTTAATTTGTCAAGCCCCGATACAAAAATAATCCCTTTTCTCCAATTTTATATAGTTTAATCTTTAAATATTTTGTAGTAATGTTAAGAAATGTATAGAAAGCGGATAATTTAGTGGATAAGAAAATAAACCAAACTATTGAAGGCAGATTGTTTTTTAATATTCTCTGTTTGGGCTGAACATTAATTTACAAACTTGTGAGAGAATGAGACTGACTCAAATACAAAATTTCATACTAAATCGTTTTTGAAGGAGAGCTACAAAATTTTCAGTCATAACATAACTATAAAAAATATTTACTTTGCGTCTTCGTGCTAACTTGAATTAGCTAAGTGCGAATCATAAAACTATTTTCCTTCGGTTGGATTGAATTTTTGACAAATGTCTTATCAAGATGGTGGTCGGGATGTTATATAAAAGTTAGTTTACTTTTGTATTTTCTGGAATCTTTCACCTTTCATGTAACTGAACAAAGTTCTTGATCGGATTTTTAAGCTTGAAAAATTTTGGGTCAGAAATAATTTTTGACCTTAAGATTTTAGTGATTGCTTGTCTCGAAATATAGTAAATATTGTGCCATCAATATGAGTCAGAGACGTGGGAAGTAGCAAAGCATAGAAGCACTTAGTGATGAGTGATCGCTTGATAATCGAAAGCGTTAAACTACGCAATCGTTTTTTGGTTTAACAACTAAAAATAATAATTTTTGACATTGAGGTTAATTATGAAGTATCGCGCTTTAATTGCTGGATTAATGGCTGTATTGTTGGGCTTAGTGACAGCTTGCAGTGACGGTTCGGATATGGCTAGTGGTGATGCTAGAGATTTACTTACCTATGAAGATATTAGAGGTACTGGTTTAGCGAATAAATGTCCTCTGCTTTCTGAAACTAGTCGTGGTTCTATCGCCATCGATTCGAGCCAATCTTACCAAATTAAAGAACTTTGCATTGAGCCTACCGCTTACTTTGTTAAAGAAGAACCTCTTAACAAAAGACAAGAAGCTGAATTTATTGGTGCGAGACAGTTGACTCGTAAAACTTCATCTCTCGACCAAATTCAAGGAGATTTGAAAGTTAACCAGGATGGTAGCTTAACTTTTGAAGAGAAAGATGGTTTTGACTTCCAAGCTATCACCGTACAGCTTCCTGGTGGGGAACAAGTTCCTTTCTTGTTTACCGTAAAGGATTTAGTTGCTCAAACACAACCCGATTTAACTAGCATTAATACTTCAACTGATTTTGAAGGAGATTTTAAAGTTCCTTCTTATCGTGGCGCAACTTTCTTAGATCCTAAAGGTCGTGGTGTTGCTAGCGGTTACGATAATGCAGTAGCTCTACCTTCTCAGGCAGACAGTGAAGAATTAAGACGCGCTAACGTTAAGCGTGTTGAGAGTGGTAACGGTCATATTTCTTTGAATGTTGCAAAAGTTGATAGTGAAACCGGTGAAATTGCTGGTACTTTTGTCAGCGATCAGCCTTCGGATACTGACTTAGGTGCTGGTGAAGCTTTAGATGTAAAAGTTCGCGGTTTGTTTTACGCTCGTGTTGAACCTGTGTCGTAATTTCCTAGAATTTACTGTTTCAATTAATCAGATTTGAGTATAAGCAGCTTTCATTAGTGATTGCTGATTGACTTTATCAATTTAAAGGGCTAAAAGCCCTTTTTTTTTTAATTTTACTCCAGCAAATTGTCGATCAATTTTAGATTTTATTATTAATTGTTCTGTATTGAAAACTCTTAATTCCGTATCATAAGCATAGCTTCAGCCAAAAAATAGATAAAATTAGTGTTTTTTATAGTAGTTTTTTAACTATCTATTTATAGAACTTGATGTAAATTTTTTATTTATTATCTTCTTTAAGAAATCTTCTCAAATAAGTACTTTCTCGCTCATAAATTATTTATTAAACTGCTCGATTAATTTGCCGTAGCTTTCAACCGTAATTTAACCAAAACTCTAAGAAAACAAATTACGTAATAATTCGGTTTCAATTTACCTAGATAATTGTATATTTTTTTATATGTAGCCTATTAGCTACCAAATAAATTAAAGATAAAAAGAGCTATCTCTATATGCTAAAAATTTCCCCGCAGATTGAATTTTAATCAGCTCGCAAGCACAATCGGAACTTTCAATTATCCCTGTGGGAAATTTTCTGCGATACAGAAATCATATTAGCTATTTTTTCGACTGCATTACTTGATTGCCCTGCCGCCCTTAAAACAACCCGTTCTTTCAATCAGCCCTTGTAATTCATAGTCTGATAATCAACCGTTATTGATGCTCAATAGCGGAGGATACCTTCGCGTATATTTTAGTATAAATACGCATTTAGTGCATCTTAACAAGTAACATTTTCTGATTTAAATACTTATTTATTAATCATCAAGGTGCTATGTCCACTACCTTACTCACCAAAGAACTGAAGCATGAAATTTGGCAGTTATTGCGAGAATATCAGCAATCTCAGTCAGCCGAAGTTCGTAACAAACTGGTAAAGCTTAATTTTGGACTTGTAAGAAAAGAGGCTTACTACTGGATAAATCAATGCCACGAAAGTTTTGATGACTTACTACAAGTTGGTTGTCTGGGCTTAATTCGTGCAATCGAAAGATTTGATATATCTAAAGGTCATGCCTTTAGTTCCTTTGCGATCCCATATATTCGCGGTGAAATTCAGCATTACCTTCGAGATAAAGGTGTGACTGTAAGAATACCAAGGCGTTGGCTGGCACTACAGCAGCAATCGGCAGGAGTTTCTCGTTCTCTGCGAGAAAAATATAATCGTCAACCTACCGACTCAGAAGTAGCCGCAGCATTGTCTATTTCTCTTGAAGAATGGCAAGAAATTAAATTAGCCTGGGTAAATCGCGCTCCTTTAAGCTTAGACGTGCCTGTATACGATGGAGACGAAGGTTCGGCTAGTTTAGCAGAACTCGTTCCCGATCGCAGCTACCATAGTTTTCAACTCGCACAGGAAGATCAATTACGCTTGCAACAAGCCCTACTTCAGCTAGAAAATCGTACTCGTCAAGTTTTAGAATTTGTATTTTTACACGATTTAACGCAAAAACAAGTGGCTGAAAGACTTGGTATCAGCGTAGTTACAGTTTCTCGCAGAGTAAAAAAAGGGCTTAATTCCCTCAAGCATCTAATGGTTTCAGCAGAGGATTAATCAAACATGCATAACGCTGTATAAAATAATTCTCAATCTCAAAAAATTAGGTTATAACTGTATCAGATTTCACTTTTGATAAAACTTTCAATCAAATTGATTTCATTTATTCAAAATTATTTGTCTTCTCTTGAGAATGGCTAATGGGTAGACGTTTAACAATCACAATTGCATCTATTTTAGCTTTGGCGATCGCCGGGTGTTCTGGTGAAGAGGAACAAGTAGAGACTGTTGCTCCCACCCCCAACGAAACGGCTGAAAATAACCAAGGCAAGACAACCGAGGATTTTAAAGATCCAGTGGTGCCAGCGAAGCAAAATCCTACTATCGCTAAGGCTCCTTCGACTTTAATTCAACCGACAAATCCAACGGAACGAGTAGGAGTAGTATCGAAAGGGCGTAGCGACCCGTTTGACGATATTCTACCTCCTGTAAAGTTTGCGACTAAAAAGCCCGCAGCTTCTGTTGCAAACAACCGGAAAAAAGCCGTTCCTGTATTGCCTCCTCTACCATCTTCTAATAGAAGAATTGCATCTAGACGGCGACGTCCCCGCAGTGCGGTAATTTCTGCTACTACGGGAGGAAATTCAAGAAATATTAGCAGAAGTTCTAGCTCGACGAGGGCTACTCCAAAAAATCCTCAACAAACAGTCAAAAAACCTAATTCAAACGTTAATTCTGGTAGCGCGGCTTCAGTTCCAGTTGTACCGAAAGTATTGCCCGGAGTAGTACCGCAACCAGACCTTGCATCTGTTTTACCACCGCCACCACAACCGAAGTTAGCCCAAGCTGTTTTAGTTTCGGGTGTAGTTCAAGTAGGAAATCGTCCTCAAGCAATTATTAAAGTACCCAGCGAACCGACTAGTCGCTACGTTCAAGCGGGACAACGCTTAGCAAGCGGATTACTTGTTAAAAGAATTGAAATGAACGAAGGTTCTGAGCCAGTTGTGATTTTAGAACAATATGGTATTGAAGTGGCGAGAATGGTTGGAGAAGCACCGATGGGAGGAAATGAACCAGCTACGGCTTCTACAGAAAATTCTGTTTCAAGATTACCATCATTATCAAAATCTACATCTATTGGGGCTTCATAAATTTACCTGAAAGGGATATTTAAGATGCGACTTTAGTCAAGACTGATAGATAGTATTTAATCGTGGTAGGTTGAGCGTAATTCATTCCTTTGATATCCGAAGGAATATCTTACAGGGTAAGTAAAAATATGAATACAAGGGAAAAAGTTGTATTTGCTGGTTTACCTTTGACAGTCTACCGCGAGATTGCCGCTCATTTAGGAACTGTTACTGGCATAAAAGTAGAATTAATTCCTCAAACTTCTCAAGAATTTGACTACAACCAAAGCCAAGTCGATGGTTTATGGATTGATTATAGTTCAAATTCTAATTCCCAAACCAGGCAATGGGTAAAGCAAATCCTGGATTATTATCAGCATCGCTACGATGTCTAATAGCTAGTTGTTTACAGACAAATTATTATAATTTACAACCTCTCTTCTTTTTAGTTGAGAGGATTTTGCATTGTCTTAAAGACCTTGAATTTTTTATTTTATATAGCGCGGCTTAATTGTACTTCAACTCTGATGGAATGTAAGCAGCCACACATAAGCACGCAAGCAGCATTACAGAGAATCTTCACACTGCTTGAGGCGAATAACATTACATCTGTTTTCCCACTCAAGTGTAACTGTATCCACAGCATCTGACGAAATATAACATCAATGGGAAATACCCAAAAAGCAGTCGATGAGTGATTTTAGTACGCTACTCAAATCGTAAATACAGCATATTTTCTATTTGTGAGGTACATTCTTAAACGGGCAGGATGCCCGTACCACAAAATTTTTATCATATAAGGGCAGTACCTTATCTACTTGCAAAGCGCTGTAAATAAATAGTCTACAGACTAATACTAATTATAATGTTAATCTAATTACACTTAAAGACAGCATAAAATTATGTTTTAATCAAAACAACAATTTATGCAACCAAATACAGATACAGTGCGGTAAACTTGCAAACAAGATCGTGCAAATAATACTACGACTGCTATCAGTTTCAGGCATCACTCACAATGGAACAGTGGCAATTTCTGATACAGAAAGAAGGCGAACGTACTTGGCATCCTTTAGAGAAGCCAAGAATAGAAATTATGGAAGGTCGGTATCGAGTAGTTGCTCGTTCCAACCGTGTTAATACGGACGTAGAGGTGCGAGTAACTCACTCTTCTCCGTTGGAGGTTCCACCTAGAAGGCGCATTCAAAAGCGAAGACGACGTATAAATTCCGAAGGATTGACAGCTGTAATTCCTTTTACCTATCTCAAGTCAGGAATTTGGGAATTACAATGCTCTGGCGATTTAATGTCCGATCTTCTTGGTGCGTCTTGGCAATATACTGTGAGTCTGGCTGTTATACCTTCTCAAGTTGAGGCAAAGGTAGTTTCTAAAAAATTAGATCGTAATTTAGAGAGCCAGCATAAAGTTGACAGCACAGATACAAAAGCAAATCAAACTAAATCCAACATCCCAGATATTAAACCTAGCCGTTATTCTTCAACTTCATCTAAAGATATAAAAACAAACGATGCTGGGTTAATATCTTCTATATCTATAGAAGCTGCGAATAAAATAAGTCCGGTTGGCAAAACAGGAAAAATAAGTTCAACTCCTGGGAATACAGCTAAGAAAAATTCTTTAGATAGATCGACTAGCGATAATAAAGAAAAATTACGAGATTCGCTTAAAGCTGCTGCCGAGAAAAAAAAGGCTACTAGCAAAAAGCCCCCGACAAAATCGAATCAAAGTTCCCAAAAGATAACAAACTCTGCTCGAATTTCACCGGCAAAAACTGTTAATGCTTCATCATCTCGAAAACAGCCTTTTAAATCTAATGCCATCTCAAATAAAACCGTTAATACAAAATCGGTTCAAGAATCCTTAGAAAAGTCTAAAGCTAAATTAAATAAAACCGTTAGCAAAAAATCAGTACAAACATCATCAAACAAGCCAAAAACCTCAAATAAAAAAGACCTTAGCAAACAGCCTGTTAGGCAAGAAGTTACAGCTATAGTTGAACAAAGTTCTAATCCGGTAAGAGTTAAAGGGGATACAGCAGAGCAAATTCTCCAAAATTTGATGGAGTTAGCTTTACCGTCTTCGGAGCCTTTACTTCCCGATCGCAATATTGAAGATAATCTTAAAGTCCCGCCACCTTTACCGTTACTAATAACTTTAGATAAAAATAGCTTTGTAGCTAGTTGGGGAAGCACTATTACACTCCAAGGAGAAATTGCTGTTAAAGAAACAACACAGCAAATTAAGCAGATTGCCAAGGCTGAAGTACAGATTGAACTGCGATCGCCGCAAAGTTCTCAACTATTACAATCTTTTCGCTTACCTAACCCTAACAAATCTCTACCGTTTGCCATAGCGACTTTAATTAATATTCCCGAGGAATGTGCTTCTAAGTTAATTTTGGGAGAAGTTAAGTTATACGGGATAATTTCCAATCAAGGAGTTGTTGAATTATTAGCAAGTCAGTCTTTTACAATTACGGCAGAAATTAAAGAGCTATTAGCGATTACTGTTGCTAATCCTAAAGGTGAATTAGAAAAATTTGCTTATTCCACAGCAAAATTATCTGAACGAAATGCACCTCAAACTTTGGAAGAGTCAGCTACGCTAGATTTAGAACTTTTTAATTTAGTAAAAGCAGTAAAGCCAGAAGAACAGTCGGTAGCAGGAGTACCATTAACCAAAAAATCTCTCCCACCTCGTATAGATGCTCGAAAGCTTCGGAGAAAGGTTGCCACACATTCACTAAAGTTACCAAATGTCCCTGGTTATCAAGAGAAAATTGATGAATACATTAATTATGGACATATCGAAGCAGTTTCTAGTTCGGCTGCTACTGGTACTAGTTTTCCTTACTTACGAAAGTCAAAGCCAATAAATCGCTCTACCGTTGAAGTTGATGCAAATGTTTACGATACACAGCAAGCCGCATACAGAAACGTTACCGATAATCAAAACATCACTGAAACATCACTTCCAGTGGATGATACTTCTGTGGATAATACTTCTCAAGCAGAATTAATTGTCGATCGACCAAAAGAAGATAATTATTTAGAGTTTGAAGAATCAGTTACTTCAAGAAATTCCGAATTTATCGCAGCAGAAAATCTCAATACATCTCCTTTAATTAGACAATGGATGCTTTCTCAGGGATATTCCGTACCCGAACCAATTGACGTTGAATACGAAGATTATGATATTGAGATAAGTCAGGGCATTTCCGTACAACAGACTTCGCAAAATGCAAACGCGCAAACGAACGATAATTCTCAAGCATTACATCAAGAGAAAGCACAAATAGATACACAAGCCATAGCATCGACTTATTTGTCTATTTCCACTTCTTCTGGGTGGCAAGTGAATCAAATTGCAGCACCATCAAATCAAACTGCTCAAGAAATTGTAGTAGATGATACGGATATTTTTGCCGATAACATATTAACAACAGAAAATACTCAATTGAATCAGCCTGTAAACCATCCGGCAGAAAATGCATCAACCTCAGCACTGACAATAAGTAGTCGTAAAATAGAAGAATTGCCTACTCCCGAACTTTATATAGCAAAAAAAGAACTTGTATCGGGTAAATCCTTGAATGTACGAATTCGTCTGCCACAGGGAAATTCTCATCTGGCCGTTAAATTGTGGGTAGAAGATTGTCATACAAGGCAATTACTTGATGGTCCTCATTTGTTGAGCAATTTCACACCTAATAAAAACCAAGATTTAGAAATAGTAACTAAATTAAACATTCCTTTCGGTTGTTTAGAAATTCGCCTCGAAGCAATCGCTGTGAATACAAGTACTTTACACGAAAGCCATAAATTTACCATTCAACGTACTGTAATTCCTCCAGACTTGCCTAATATTCAATTAGACGCAATGCTTGGCATGTAATAGAAAATTAGGAATCAACAAGGGCTGTTAATAACCGTTAAAGACTTTCGTTAAAACACTTTGTGTTAAAAATATGTACAATTTTGCCTTAAGACGGTGCAAATTGCAGTAAGCTCGTGTTGAATTGTAATCCGATTTTATAGGAGGTTTTACTGTGGCTGCATCTTTTCTGCCATCCGTCCTCGTTCCTTTAACTGGTCTTATTTTCCCGGCTGTAACAATGGCATTTATGCTTTTGTACATGGAACGCGATGATATCGGTTAAGTTTTGGCTTAAATAGATAACAAGCACGAAGCTGTTGCCTTTGAATTTAGTACATTCTTATGGTTATGGCATTCTGCTTATTTTTTTCCAACTTACGATCGACAAAAACCGCCCATCTAAAACAGATGGGCGGTTTTTATATGCTAATTTCTAATCAAAATATTAGAAAAAATCGGACTATTTTTAAATTGAAGAACCGACTCCAGCATAGGCACCATAAAAGAAAATGCCTAAAACAGTAATTACGCCCAATCCAGCGATTGTAGCAACAACCCACAGGGGAATTCTTCCGCCTCCAGACATGATATTAACTTGCCTCCTTAATCACAACATCGAGCAACTAAATAAAAAATGATTAATTAATAGATTAATCCCAGACCAGTAAACTTAGTTAAAGAAGTAACTGGAAAAAAGAATCCCTAAAACAAACACTAGTAGTAGTCCAAGGAATAAGGATGTCCTGTTTAACTCTACCGGTTGACTATTGGGATTAGTATTTCTATCCATGAATAACTCCTAACGTTGGATAAATTGCATAGCCGCGATCGCGCCTAAAAAGAAGACAGTGGGTACTGCTAAAGTATGAACCGCTAACCATCTAACGGTAAAAATTGGATATTGTATTGGTTGGTTGATGTTATCTGAGCTTGTCATAATTTAAAACTAATTTCGGGTAAATACGTCAACTTGATTTTTAGCTTCAAAACGGTCATTCACTAATGGCACTTCTTGCCTTTCCTGGGTGAAATAGGTATCTGGACGAGGGGTACCAAATGCATCGTATGCTAATCCGGTGCTAACAAACAACCAACCTGCAATAAACAATGCAGGAATTGTGATGCTGTGAATTACCCAGTAACGAATACTAGTAATAATGTCTGAAAACGGACGTTCTCCGGTAGTTCCACTCATTTGCTTAACCTATCAAAACATCAAGTATGTGTTTATTATCCTACAAAGTTAAGAAAGAGTTACAAGTTGCAACAAATTCTCATAATTAAGGATAAATATTCACGCCTAATTTGTCCTCTGAATCATCTTAAGCTGCGGATGACTCTGATGACGGTGCAATATCAGGCTGATACTTCAATAAAAAGCCCCGGTCTCCGATAATAAATCCTTTCTTGGGAGATAAGAAAACTATTTTGTAAAAATTTGTTGCGACATCTTCTACATCGCGATCTTTTTCCCAAGTTTCTCCTCCATCGGTGCTACGAAGCAAATTCGCACTACCTCCGCTCAGCCAAATTTCGGATGGGGTACGGTAAGCTAAATCGAGCAAACCCCAACTAGTCGATAATTCTGGATATTGAGCATCAAGCCATTCTTCTAAACTATTTGGTTCGCTAAATTGGACTTGTCCGCCTCTTGCTAGCATCCACATTTGCCCATTTTGAGCAAAACCCATGTTTTCGACTTTGCGAGAACTACTGCGGTTGTGCTGAACCCAAGCATTTTGTCCTGGTTCCCAAGTAGAGTAAAAGTTACCTTTACCGGAAACAGCAATATATTTACCATCCTCGGAGCGTTCAATATTGCGGACAACTCCTACAGATTCTGCTACTTGCGCTCTCCAGTTTTTACCGCCATCTTCAGTTTTATATATTGCTCCGACATCGGTAGCCATTTCAGCTTGATTGTCACCCAAAGCCACTATATTTACTGGATTTCCGGGTAATTTTTCGCTTAAAGGAATGCTCGTCCAAGTTTTACCTTCATCGCTAGTGTGTAACAAAATCGAAGGTTCGGCGGCAATCCATCCTTCGTTTCCATGAAAATCAATTGCATTGAAACGGTAATTTTCATCACCCACCTGCAAAGCAATCGGATTCCAGGTTTCCCCAGCATCTTTTGTTTCTAGCAGGGTGGCTTTATTGCCAACAATGAAACCATGATTGGGGTCATCGGTAAAAGCAATATCAAACAGCTTGGAATCAGTAGGCAAGGAAATTACTTCCCAAGGGTTGTAACTCATGGAAGGAACGCTACTGCAACCGAAACACATTAGAGCGATCGCCAACAGTGCTATTATTCGTCTTCCAATTCTCATAATTGGCAACATTTGTATCAGTTTAGTTTCGATTAATTTTCTTAAGAAAGCGTATTGAAAGCTTTTCTAGCTGCAAATAAATTATGTGCCTAGCTTTACAAGCGAACAGTGCGGTATTGCGGGTTTACACGTTAGCTCATATAACGGTGCGCGTTCCCGTGTAACGGACTGAATCCCCATGCGAGCCATTAGCGGAGCTTGTCCGCGCTGACATAGGCAATCTTTTCGAGTGTAACTTTTCAAGACAAACGGAATTACTTATTTTAAGCCATACAGACTAATGAAAAATAAGAAACCAAGAGCCAAAGCACCGAAAATCAAAATATTTTTTTGACCGGGTGTCAGTTTATTAACGCCTAATCCGTAGCCCAAATTTTCTGAAAAACCGGAAGCCGTACCGGCTGGACCAACATTTTCAAATGCTTTCTTTTTAGCAGTACAAACCGGACAGCGCCAGGTTATAGGTAATTCTGCAAAAGCAGTATTCGGGGGTATGTTATGACTATCGTCTCCTTTTTGGGGTTCGTAGACGTAACCACAGGCACGACATTCATAGCGGTCTAACTCGGTATTTTCAACAACTTGTTCGCTCATAATGCCAAACAGGGCAAAGCTTAAATATACGTTAAAAATTATGACATAATTGTCGGGTATTTCTATGAAAAGCGAAAAGTAATCAAATCTTTTAATGGGTCTGTTTTCTAAGTTCCAGAACCGTCAAATCGATATAATGTAAGAATGTTAAAGAAAATTACGAAAATTACGTCAATAACGGATTTGTATTTATTGTGTTTGTCCTGAGCGGTTACGAATACCTTCTAGCCTTCTTAATAGTGTGCAGCTTGGTGCCTGCACTAGCTTTATCTGCTTCTAAGCTTCTGCGACCGAGCAGTCGTAGTCCCGAACGGCGCACCACTTATGAATCTGGCATGGAACCCATCGGTGGAGCCTGGATTCAGTTCAATATTCGCTACTATATGTTTGCACTGGTGTTCGTGGTCTTTGATGTTGAGACCGTGTTCCTATATCCTTGGGCAGTTGCCTTCCATCGTCTAGGTTTACTAGCTTTTATTGAAGCGCTCGTTTTTATCGCAATTCTCGTAATTGCCCTCGTGTACGCATGGCGTAAAGGAGCTTTGGAATGGTCTTAGATAATACAAAAGGCATAGGGCAAAATCAAGAACGTATTGCCAATCCGATACAACGCCCAAGCGTTACTCAAGAACTATCGGAAAATGTCATCTTAACAACTGTTGATGACCTCTACAATTGGGCGCGACTTTCTAGTTTATGGCCTTTGTTATTCGGTACTGCTTGCTGCTTTATCGAATTTGCTGCTTTAATTGGTTCTCGATTCGATTTTGACCGTTTTGGGTTAATTCCTCGTTCTAGTCCCCGTCAAGCCGATTTAATTATTACTGCGGGTACTATCACGATGAAAATGGCACCCCAATTAGTTCGTCTTTACGAACAAATGCCAGAACCCAAGTATGTTATTGCTATGGGTGCTTGCACTATCACCGGCGGTATGTTTAGCGTTGATTCTCCGACAGCAGTTAGAGGAGTAGATAAGTTAATTCCGGTAGATGTTTATTTACCTGGTTGCCCTCCACGTCCGGAAGCAATTATTGACGCAATAATTAAGTTGCGGAAAAAGATTGCTGATGATTCAATGCAGGAGCGTGGTGAGATTAAGCAAACTCATCGTTATTACAGCACAACTCACAGCATGAAGCCGGTTGAAGAAATTCTTACTGGTGAATATTTACGTTCCCAAACACGTATGGCTCCACCAAAGGAATTAACCGAAAGCATTGGTATGCCAGTACCGCCTGCTTTACTAACTTCCAAAAAGCAAGAGGAGGTAGAACGTGGCTGAAGAATCAAAACCAGTACCGGCAGAGGAAAACGCTCCCGTAGAAGCGGGTAAAGTTTCCAAATGGTTAAGTGAAAATGACTTTGCTCACGAGTCTTTAGAAGCAGACCATGCTGGAGTTGAAATTATTAAGGTGGAAGCAGATTTTCTGCTACCAATTTGTACTGCTTTGTATGCTTATGGGTTTAATTATCTTCAGTGTCAATGTGGTATTGATTTAGGTCCGGGAGAGCAATTAGTCAGCATGTACCATTTGGTGAAAGTCAGCGATAATGCCGATCAACCCGAGGAAGTACGTGTAAAAGTATTCCTGCCTCGCGAAAACCCCACAGTACCTTCAGTGTATTGGATTTGGAAAACAGCAGATTGGCAAGAGCGCGAATCCTTCGATATGTACGGAATTGTTTACGAAGGACATCCTAATTTGAAGCGAATTTTGATGCCTGAAGATTGGGTAGGTTATCCTTTGCGTAAAGATTACGTTTCACCCGACTTTTATGAATTGCAAGACGCTTATTGAAGCAAATTGCAATTTGAAGCAAGTCAAATTAAATTACCCCTCGGATTCTGTTCGGGGGGTGTTGTTTTGGAAATTAGACTGGGCATCGGGCGTTGGGCATAGGGCATGGGGGAGAGAGGGAGACAAGGAGATAAGGATAATTTTAACCTTTAACCTTTAACCTTTAACCTTAAAATCCTGCTAATGGATCTTCAAATTGTAAAATTTCATGTGGTGGAGTAGGTATAGATTCTAAATATTGGAGAAAATCAAGTAGTTCTTCTTCAGTAAGTAAAGTACGTCCTCGCTTACCGTAAGTTTGAATTAAATATTCCCTACCTTGCTGGGGAGTCCAACTTAAACGCTCCATTTCTATATCGGTTGTAGCAATTACGTCAGATAAATCAATTGGTTGGCGATTCTTTTTTCTTTTAAATGTGGTTTTTACAGTTTTGTTATTTTTATTTGCCCGATGAAGATTTATCGGACTTTCATTTTTTAATTTTGATTCTGGTGTCGGTAGATATTGGAGATATCTAAGAAAATCGAGTAATTCATCTTCGGTAAGTAAAGTACGTTCTTGTTTACCGTAAGTTTGAATTAAAAATTCTTTTGCTTTCTCAGAAGTCCAACCAAGGCGTTTTATTTCAACGTCGGTTTTGGCAATGATTTCAGACACATCAACGGGTTTGCTCATTTCAAGTTTGTTTTTAACAACGGATGCGTTTGATTGCGTTTTTTAGAAGAAGGGAGAAGAAAACAGAAATTTTTAATTTTTAATTTTCAACTCCCAATCTTTAACCTTTAACCTTTAACCTTAAAACCCCGCTAATGGATCTGCTTCCGAAAGCTCTGGTTGCGGCGTGGGAATAGATTCTAAGTGTTGAAGAAAATCAAGTAATTCTTCTTCAGTAAGTAAAGTACGTCCTCTTTTACCGTAGGTTTGAATTAAATATTCCCTTCCTTGCTGGGGAGTCCAACTTAAACGCTCCATTTCAACATCGGTTTTGGCTATTACGTCAGATAAATCAATTGGTTCGGTTTTTTTCTTCCTTTTGGTTGTACTCGTTGTCTTTTTCTTGTTTGTAGTTCTTCGAGCAGTACTTTTACTACTAGATGTTTTACTGGGAGTTGGTTCTTCTTCTGGTTGATTATCAGATGCTATTTCAGGATTTTCTGAGTCATCTGAGCTATCTGATGCATCAAACTCTGACTCGCCATATGTTTGTATCGGTAAAGGTTTATCAAATTCTTGACTGTAAATATCGCTGTCATCTGACTCGGGAAAAAGCTCCGGAGGTGGCGATGTATCTACAGTTTGCGATACAGAACTTTCTGCTACTTCCGGAGTACTTGGAGGAGTCTCTGGTACGGGTGTTTGGGTTGCTTGAGCAGAAGTTTGTGGAACTTGAGAAGCTGTTGGTGGACTATTTGATATGGGAGCTTGAGCAACTTCAGAAGAATTTGTGCCGTGAGTTGCCGGTTGTACTTCAGCTTTTGCAGTGGTTAAGGAACGATTTTCCAGAACTTCTAGATTTGATGCTGGAGAAGTCGTAACTTGTTTTGGCTGTACTTGTGCTGGAGATTGTGGGGCTGTGATTCCTAAAACCATTAACGCTCTAGTTCTCGATCTATCTTCTGCTTCTTCAAGAATTTCAGACGCAGCCATTCCAGTAGCACGGGTTACACCTTCAACTTGCACGCTGGAACGAACGATATATTTACCGTGATGAATTTGTAATAATTCGGTTGTAAGACTACCTGTAGGATACAAGCTCTGAAATTGAGCCAACATAATTGCTACCAATTTAAATCTGCTTGAGGTGGATTAATTGTTGTTGTTACGTGTTTTATTTTTTATATAACGACATATAACGACAACCAAAAGACCAAAATTTATATGCTAATTGACTGAGTGAACTGCATCAATAATTTTAAGTTACGTTAATTTGTCCTTTCTAATGTATCGGAGATTGTGTATCACAAAACTTGTTACAAGCTTTTGATGTGTTATGGTGTTTACCGAAGGTGCCGTCTCGATGGCTGCAACTCACTATTTTTTCTTTACGGAAAAATAGTTATTGGCTACACCGCTTGCTTACCCTAACATGCCGAGGTTACGGTGGGGTTCTTTTTTTTGATGTTCCGAGTTAGTTTAACTCTGATATTGCTACCACTGCGTAGTAAACTATCAGAAAATAGAATGCGATATACACCATCCAGTGTATGTTAGTTTAGCTTGTTCGTTGGAACAAAAATAGTGGCTTGTGTTCTTTTCTTATTAGACAAGAAATATTCTCAAAAATATTCTTGTGTAAAAGTTTCACTATCAAACGAAACCCTACTTGCGAATCGTGTTAAACGTTTTGATTGTAGGAAAAAGGTAAAGTCAATGGAGTAATTTTTTGGCTGAGTAGTGAGTAATTTTTAGTAGTATTGCTATCGATGCTATACTAAATACCCAAATTGCTTTCCAGAACTATTTTCTGGAATTACCCTCCTTATCTACAATATAAAGTAATGGTTCCATTTCCCGAGGCGGTTTGACTGCTGACCAAATTGTTACCGATTCTACATAGGGCAGTTCAGTTAGTCGGCAGTTACTCCAAGTACATTTTCAGAGTTAGGTGGTGTCAAAGTACCCGAACGTGTAGAACAATTGAACAGTAAGTTGATTTTCCTTTCTACTGATAAACGGAAAAACAGCGATCAATTTTTTCATGTTACCTTTCAAAAACTTTGCCGTTCATAATCAAAACGACGAAGTAAGAATTATTTCAGGTGTGCTTTGTCAGATTGGTCTTAATGTTGGTTCTTGTAGACCCAACAAACTCTGAGATAATCGTGTAATACCCTCTTTGGGGGCGGGTAATTCGTTTCTAAATGACCGAAACAATTTTATATTTAATATTTTGGATTGTGGTTTCAAGCAAGGCAATCTTAGTAGACATGGTACTTGTTGCAGTTGTCATGCTAATTTCCTGTCGGACTTACTAGAATCTTTTAAACCTACAGATAAATCTGGGGTTTCAATCCAAAATTGTACATTCCGGACAGTTGCACTCTATGGGAAAACGTTCCGCTCGTATGGGGGGAACCCCGCCACTTCTCTTGTACTGCGGGAAATCTCGTTTTCTGAGTGGCTCTTGGGAAATGCACTGTCCTCAAAATCTAGCTTGAAAAGTTTTGGGAAGAGAAGTCGGGGGGAAGAATATCTCCTTCCAAACTGAGCCGCACCTAACGGTGAATGGGGAAGAATATCTCCTCTTCCAAACTTTTCGCAAAATTGATTGACTTCTTTGCAAGTAGTGAGGGTATACGCAAGAAGACTAACCAATTAAAAAAAACGATGTTTTGACCTCTATGTCGGTTCAGTGCATGGAATTTTCAATCGCTACACTCCTTGCCAATTTTACTGATGATAAATTGGTAGCTCGTAAACTTCTAGAAAAAAAACTTGGTTGTGAAGATGATGACAGCATACAAAAACTGCAAATTGCCTTAGATGTTTTAGAAAAAATTGGAATTTTGGCGAAAGAACGAGGTAAGTATCGTCGTCTTTCAGAGGATTCTTTGATTGAAGCTAAACTTCGCTGTTCTTCTAAAGGCTTTTGTTTTGCAATTCAAGACGTAGAAGCTGCTGAAGATATTTATATCCGAGAAAGCCATTTAAGTAATGCTTGGAATGGCGATCGCGTTTTAGTCAGAGTTCTTAAAGAAGGTAGTCGCAGGCGTTCTCCTGAAGGTGAGGTAAAGCTGGTTTTAGAACGTTCTAACCACACTTTATTGGCGCGAATTAAGCAAATAGAAGGGGGTTTCCGTGCCGTACCTTTGGATGACCGGCTGCTGTTTGAACTCAAATTACGGCAAAATGGTATTACTTTAGACAACGCTATTGATCATCTTGCCCACGTACAGGTACTGCGCTATCCCCTTGCTCAATACCCGCCTTTAGGTAAAGTGGTGCAAATTTTAGGTAGCGATGCCGAAGCAGCTGCCGATATTGATTTAGTTACCTGTAAACACGACCTTTCTCGTACTTTTTCGGATAACGTCGAAGAAGCTGCCGGAAAATTACCTAAAAGGATACTCAAAGCAGATCGTAAAAGCCGACTGGACTTAACAGATAAATATACGATTTGCATTTGCGCTAACGCCGATTCATCAAAAGTTAGAGAAAATGCTATTTCCTTAGAAGAAACTGAAGAAGGAAACTGGCTGTTAGGTTTCCATATCGCTGACGTTTCTCATTATGTTAAGCCGGATGAAGCTTTGGATCGCGAAGCTCTCAAACGTGGTAGAAGCGTTTATTTAGGCAAATTGGTTTTGCCCATGCTACCAGATGCAGTAGCAGCAAGAAGTTCTTTGGTTACCGGAAGCGACAGGTTAGCAATTTCTTTTCTAACTACTTTAGATGGGGAAACTGGAGAAGTTCTTGAGTGGGAAATTCAGCCAAGTGTAGTTAATGTAGATACCGATCTAAATCAAAAGCAAGCTAGTCAAGTTCTGGCGGCTGAAACCAAAGAAGAGCCTGAAGTTGTGGAAATGCTGCAACAGTTGCAAGCCTTAGCAATAGTTCTCAAGGAGCAGCGTTTGGCTAGGGGTAGCTTGCAGTTAAATCTACCAGTCTTACAAAACCCCTTCTTTGATGAAGGTGCTAGCGGTTGCGTTACTGAAACTGATTCGCCAGTTAGTTCTTTGTTAACTGAATTAGTGCTGTTAACAAATCAATTAATGGCGATTCATTTGAACGCTTTGGGTATTCCAGCGATTTGGCGAGTTCAAGGGGCACCAGATCCGGACGATGTTCAAGAAATGCTCAAATTAGCAATTAACTTGGGTGTAGAGCTTGCTTTACCGGATGATATTGAAATTCAACCTTTAGATTATCAACACTTAACTAAAGTGTTTGCTGAATCTGCTTCCGAACAAGTTCTGACTTATTTATTGCAAGATACTCTCAAGCCACCTACCTATACCACCAATCAAGGCGGACACTTTGGTTTAGCTTTACCAGACGGTTATCTTCACTGTACCTCTCCCATGCGACGCTATCCCGATTTACTGATGCAAAGGGTATATTACTCTTTAATCGAAAACGGACGCGATCGCCGTAATACTCGCGTAAAAGAAAGAGTAAATTTACGTTCGAGCAACTGTCATGGTGACATTAACTGGAACGTGCTACCTCCGGAACTACAGCAGGAACTACAAACTGATTTAGCTAGGGTAATTACCCAAATTAACGATAGAGAAAAGGAAGTCCAAGAAGCTGAAGCGGATTTAGAAGGTTTAAAAAGAGCCGCTTTAATGAAACAGCGAATTGGTGAAGTTTTCAGCGGTGTAATTACTGGTGTTCAATCATACGGGTTCTTTGTTGAAATTGAGGTACCCGCTCAAGAAGCTGAAGAAATTAGCAACATACCTTTGCGGGTGGAAGGGCTAGTACATGTCAGTTCTCTCAAAGACGATTGGTATGAATATCGCGCTCGGCAGCAGGCATTATTCGGCCGCAAAAATCGCGCATCTTATCGACTGGGCGACCGCGTAGCCGTTCAGGTCAAGAGTGTTGATTATTACCGTCAGCAAATTGATTTAGTAACTGTAGGTAACGATGATGGAGCAAGCGATCGCGATTCGGATTCCGGTTACTATGCTAACCATCATTACCAGTCAGATGATATGGAAGACTACGAAGAAGATTAAATAAAAAGTTAGGAGTTAGAAGTTTTTAAGAAGGAGTAAGGAGTAAGTAGTAAGTAAACCTCCGCAACTGTTTCACAAGTAGCAAGTAATTTCTATTCTTATAGAGTTTCTTAACCCTCTATCGCTTACTTATTGCTCGCTACTTGTTACTTATTACTGATTACTTATTACTTGCTACTTGCTACTCATTACTCCCTACCCATTACTCTTACAAACAAGTGTCTAATAACGCCCGCCCATTAATATTAGGTGTCTCTGGTGCATCAGGTCTTATTTACGCTGTACGCGCCCTAAAGTTTTTGTTAGAAGCCGATTATGCTATCGAATTAGTAGCATCGAAATCAAGCTTTATGGTTTGGCAATCGGAAAATGCTACTCCTATGCCAGCAGAGCCAAAAGCTCAAGAGCAATTTTGGCGAAACCAAGCAGGAGTAGAAAAAGCTGGGTTACTGCGCTGCCATCCTTGGGCTGATGTGGGGGCAAACATTGCAAGCGGTTCTTTTCGTACTTTAGGAATGATAATTATGCCTTGCAGTATGAGTACTGTAGGTAAATTAGCCGGTGGTTTAAGTTCGGATTTGTTAGAAAGGGCTGCCGATGTTCAACTCAAAGAAGGGCGAAAGCTTGTAATTGTCCCTCGCGAGACTCCTTTTAGCTTGATTCATTTACGAAATCTGGTCAGTTTAGCTGAAGCTGGAGCTAAAATAGTTCCTGCTATTCCAGCTTGGTATCACAATCCCCAAACTGTTGAGGATTTAGTTGATTTTGTTGTAGCTCGTAGTTTAGATCAACTCGATATTGATTGCGTACCTATTAAACGCTGGCAAGGTCGTTGATAAATTATAAAGTAAAGGTGTCATTGACTTAGGGTTGAAGCCACTGAGCTTGTAAGCACTGCGTCGGCAGGTTGGAATACAAGCTCGTTTCCAAACTATGAAGATGTTTTTATGACTGTAATTCGCTTAATTCTCTTAGTTGCAGTACTGGGAGGACTTATGCTATTGCTAGCGCAAAATTGGTCTCCCGCAATACCGTTAGTTTTCCTTGGCTTACGAACTCAACCAGTTTCTTTAGCCATATGGATGTTGTTGTGTGCTGCTGCTGGTGCTTTCACTTCTTTGGTTATTAGCGGCTTAGTTCAATTATCAAGCCGTGCTGTTTCGCCGCAACCTCAAAGAATATCCTACGAGCCTTCAGAAGATTCACCCCGTGTTAACAAACGAACTGATAGGGAAAATCCTAGAGAAAATAATTTTGAAGATAGAGTATATCCCCCACCGCCAAGCAACTCGCCACAGCCATCCAATCGGTTTGAGGATGATTATGATGATTGGGACTTAGATAGAAAAGTTAGCGATGATTGGGATTTTGAAGAAAAATTAGAACAAGAATATTTTGAACCATCATCTCGTCCCGAGTATACAAAAATTCAAGATGATAGGGACTACGAAGATTTTCCGCAACCAGAAAACGATCGCGCCAGAATTACTAACCCATATCCCGATGATGACAGGGATTTGAAGGATTCAGGAACAGAAAAAACAGAATCGGTATATGATGCCGATTATCGCGTCATTGTACCTCCTCCAGCAGCTTCCACAACTTCCCAAGACTCACAAAATTCTCAGAATAACCAGGATGATGACGATTGGGGTTTCTTAGATGAGGATTTTGCTGAAGATAAATCTGGGCCGAAATAATTTACTCAAGCGTATTTCAGTTTACGGCTACATTAAAATTTACTGCCGGATCTACTTGATCCCACAACGTTCGCGAGATTCTTGTTTGACTCTACCATTCATCGCTGCTTCTTGAAGAATCACGAAAGCGTTAAAATCTTCCCAGTCATAATGGGTTGTTAGTAACCGGCGCAGCTGATTTTCCGCTTCTACGCTTAAATAACCTGTTGCTAAAGCTTTTTGTACTACATCACGAATTCTAACCATTAATCAAATCTCCCTTCTTTGCTTGGCCCTACTACTATTTGTTCGAGCTTTCTAGGCTAAAATATGCAGCCGCTAAAAGTTGGGCGGATTTTGCAATACAAAATGTTTTTGGAATTATAGAAAATTTTTGTCATTTAAAACACCACACCATAAAAGTTTATTAACGATGAAATTCATCTAATCAGTTTGCAACAATTTGGATATTTAATTCGATACTTAAGTAGTTTGAGTAAGTCTCTATACAAAGTATTGTCTTTGATTTAAACCACTACTCTTCAACCTACTTTTCCAGACCCTGCATTAATGACTTACACCAATTGAATAAAGTTTCAAAGAATTTTTATTAAGTTTACGTTAAGTTCAAAGATAGCGAAGTCACTACCAATTAGTCACCTAACGACCGTTATTAAATTCGTTAGAAGATTTCTATAAATTCGTTATAAATTTATTTTTATTTATTTTTGCTTTAAAGAAAAATACCTAGAAACTGGTTAAGATAAGCCGTATTCGAGTTTAAAAAATCAGTAAAAATAATGAGTACAAGTCGTCGCAAAATAGAAGAGGAATTTATAGAAGCTAAAAACAATTGGGACTTAGAAAAGTTATATATTGATTTAGCGTCTGCGAAAGGAAAAGCTTTAACACCTGTAGAAAAAAAGTTTCTTCGAGGTTTGCTATGCGGTTTTAGTCCGGCGGAAATAGCAAGTAAAGTTTATAAAACTCGTAGTAGCAGCACCGTTAGGGTTTATCTTTCTAATGGATTATATAAATATATAGAAGAAATGTTGAGCAGGCAAGCTCCAGAATTTATTAAAGTCAAAAACTGGAGTCGGGTGACTCAACTTTTAGAGAAAGCAGGTTATAAAAAAGTTTGGCTGCAAATTGAATCGGGAACTCTTAACAAAACTTCAAACAAAACCAAAGCACAGGAAATTGCCAACAATAAATCTACACCCATGCAAGATTGGGGAGAAGCTGTTGATACCAGCGTTTTTTATGGAAGAACAAAAGAATTAACTGAAGTTGAAAAATGGATTTTACAAGAGAAAGTACGTTTAGTAGTACTTTTAGGTATGGGTGGAATTGGTAAAACTACTTTTT
Source organism: Rivularia sp. MS3 (assembly GCA_019192545.1). GTDB lineage: Bacteria > Cyanobacteriota > Cyanobacteriia > Cyanobacteriales > Nostocaceae > Rivularia. The sequence continues at coordinate 56,639 of JAHCMI010000033.1, forward strand.
CTGTAAAGTTAGCGGAACTTCTCAAAGATAATTTTGACTTTATTGTATGGCGTTCTTTGCGTTTCGCTGCTTCTCCACAGATTATTTTCGACCAAATTTTAGAAGTTGTATCACCAGAAAGCTTCACAAAAGGACAAAGTATTTCTAGCAGTATTTCTCAGTTAGTTAGTTGTTTGCGTTCGACTCGTAGCTTAATTATTTTAGACCATGTAGATTCAATTTTATTCAGCAATTATAATGCTGAGGTTCCGGAATATACAGACTTATTATCGGGTAATAGCAGCGCCATCGCTCAATCAAATATAAATGTAAACGTACCTTCGATTGAATATCTTCCCGGTTATGAAGCCTTTGGAGAGTTTATTCAGCGTTTGGGAGAATCTCAACATCTAAGTTGTTTATTGTTGACTAGTAGAGAGAAACCTCAAGAAATTGCTGCTCTTGAAGGAAAAACGTTACCAGTTCGCTGCTTGAAATTAACGGGGTTAAATAAATCACAAAGTAAAGAAATTTTGGAATTAAAAGGATTTACAAGTGTTGATTTAGAAGAATCGCAACAGATAATGCGGCGGTATGCGGGAAATCCTTTGTTCATTAAATTAGCTGCTACGGCTATTGATGAATTGTTTGCTGGGCAAATAGACAAATTTCTCCAGCAGGAGACAGTAGTGTTTGGGGGTATTCGCTGTTGTTTAGACGAGCAATTCAATCGTTTGTCTGTTGTAGAAAAGCAGATTATGTATTTGCTAGCTCTTAATGGTGATTTTGATTTAAAGAAACTGCAAAAAAAGTTGATGTTAAAGGTATCGCAGCGATTAACACTTGAAGCAGTAGAATTGCTGCAAAGACGCTGTTTGCTTGAAATACAAGAGTCTAGTTTTTCTCTTACACCAGTATTGAGAGAGTATTTGATTGAAAAGCTGATTGAAGAAAATTTTAAACTTAGCCGGGATGAAGCAAGTTCGCTATTATTTGCTCATACTATTTTTGAAAAGCAACTGAAAAACCATCTAAAAGTAACTCGCTTAAACAACGAACTTTAAAGTAGAGTGAAAATTAGGAACTCAATTGCTTAGCTAAGAAGTGAAAAATTTATTGCAAGGAATCAACCTGTATTTAATTGGCATGATGGGTGCTGGTAAAACCACTGTAGGGCGTTTACTCGCGAAAGAACTGGGATATGGGTTTGTAGATACCGATGAAGTTATTACTGCATCTGCAAAAAAAAGTATTAATCAAATATTTGCGACTGAGGGAGAAGTTGAATTTCGTCAGTTGGAAAGTGATGTTCTCTCTCAAGTCAGCGCTTACACAAAGTTAACTGTAGCAACCGGCGGAGGTATTGTATTAAAGCCCGAAAACTGGAGTTACCTGCATCACGGTTTAATCGTTTGGTTGGATGCAACCGCTGAATTATTATATGACCGTTTAAAGGAAGATACTACAAGACCTTTGTTACGAGATAGTAATCCACTATTAAAATTACGTAATATTTTGGAACAAAGGCAATCGCTGTATGCTTTAGCTGATTTACGAATCACTATCAAAGACGGGGAAACTCCGGAAGAAATTGCTAAGCGAGTACTTACACAGATTCCTAGCGTTTTAAAAAACACCTCTGCTCCTTAATTTGAATTTATTTAGCTATTTTTCTTGTTACTCGATTGGAAAATTTTTGATCGCAAATAACAATTAAGCCGGTAGCTATTGTAGAGTTAGTGATAAGAGACTGAATAACTGGTAGAAACCGGCTATTTCTCCCCTAAATAATCTATAAATTCCTACAGCACCAAACTCTTCTAAACTAACTAGATTCGGGTTAAATAATACAACGTTGCTTATGATGGTTAACGATACTGAATATATTCACCAGGATGCAGCCAGTCGGGTAAAAGTTTTAAGTGAAGCACTACCTTATATACAAAAATTTGCTGGTAGAACAGTAGTTGTAAAATATGGGGGTGCGGCGATGAAAGATAGTACCCTCAAAGATAAAGTTATTCGTGATGTTGTTTTCTTATCTTGTGTAGGCTTGCGTCCGATTTTAGTTCATGGCGGTGGCCCAGAAATAAATACTTGGCTCGGTAAAATTGGAATTGAACCCCAATTTAAAGATGGTTTACGAGTCACGGATGCTCCGACAATGGAAGTGGTAGAAATGGTGTTGGTTGGTCGAGTTAACAAAGAGATTGTTGCTAAAATCAACCAGGCTGGTGGAAATGCAGTGGGTTTATGCGGTAAGGATGGTAACTTAATTACTGCTCGTCACCAAGGGCAAGAAGGTATTGGTTTTGTTGGTGAAGTAAGCTCTGTAAATACCGAAATTTTAGGAACTTTAGTAGAGAGTGGCTATATCCCGGTAGTATCGAGCGTGGCGGCTGACGATACGGGACAAGCTTACAATATTAATGCCGATACAGTAGCTGGAGAAATAGCTGCGGCATTAGGTGCAGAAAAGTTAATTTTGCTTACCGATACGCGGGGTATTTTAGAAAATTATCAAGAACCTTCTACTTTGATTCCAAAGGTAGATATTAAGGAAGCTCGCGACTTGATTTCACGGGGTATAGTCGCTGGGGGAATGATACCCAAGGTAACCTGTTGCGTGCGTTCTTTGGCTCAAGGAGTACGTGCAGCACACATTATCGATGGTCGCATTCCCCATGCTCTTTTGCTAGAAATATTTACCGATGGTGGTATTGGGACAATGATTCTGGGTTCTCAAATTAAGTAAAATATTGTTTAAATTGTCTTTTTGAATTGCGCGTTTAAATTGTAAGTTGGGTTAAATTTGACCGGTAATCTATAATTATCGTGTTTTAACCCAACATGTTAATTGCGAAAAAACAGTTAATATAGCAGTTTGCTGTTGAGTGCAGTACAAATAGATTCTCTAAATAGGCGAATTTATCCGCGAAATATATTGAAGAATAAAGTAAAGCAGTGATTTTAAAAGTTATTTGAGTTGCAGATGCACCTGAAAAATCAATAGTTCCATTTCTTACCACGGGGAGTTAATCATAATTCGGGAAGCTGGTTGACGATAACCCCGGCTTCGTGAATTGCGATAACGTCTTTGATATCGAGGACTTTTGATAATTACTGGATTTACTAAAACTGGATTGATAATGGTGGAATTATAAACTTTTCTTTTTTTATGGGGCTTGGAAAAATAACTTTGTGTAGGAATCTGTCCCGTTACAGGATTTACGGGTACTGGTGTCGGAATAGGACTACCATAAATAAAATTACTTACATTAGGGCTATGGCTGCGTCCATGATAAGGAGTGCCGCCATCAATAATGATTATCGACTGAGCAGAAGCAGGTGCAGCTACAGCAGCTACTAAAGCAGCAGCTCCAAAACCCACAAAATACGGTTGCACTTTGGCATTCTTAAACATAATATCTTTCCTAGCTAACCACCGAGGCTAGATTATCAGCGAATCTACCTAATTCTGATTTTAGAAGTTTTCTCTAAGAAAATACCTACCTTTACAAAATATTCTCAAAATGTTGCATTAAAACGGCAAAATAAAGAGATTGGGTTACATATATTCAACAAAAGTGAGTTCCGAAAGTTTAGAAACAGCAAAAGTTAGATACCGTAATGGTAAAGTTGCTTTTGAAAATGGAAAATATCGTCAAGCTGTTGAGGAATTAAAAAAGGCTTGCGCTTTGTTAGAGCGCAATTCGCGTCTCGGGGGTGAAGTGCAAATTTGGTTGGCAACAGCTTTTGAAGCCGCCGGAGAAAATCAACAAGCTATAGATTTGTGCGAACAGCTTAAGCGTCATCCCTATCCGGAAACAAGCAAAGAAGCTAAGCGATTGCAGTACATTCTCAAAGCGCCTAAATTGGAACGTCCAAAAGAATGGATGACTGAAATACCCGATTTAGCAACATTATCTGATGAAAGCAAAATTCGTTTGGCTGCCTCTCCTAAAAAATCTTTAGCCAAAGAAATCGAAGAAATGGAATTTATCGATTTGAGTCAGGTTAATACTCAAGACAATCGCTTTATTTGGCTGGCGCTATTGGCGATCGCCGTAACTTTGAGCAGCTTGATTTGGTTAAGTTTTTAAACAATTTTTCGTTAATGCCACCAAAAACAACAAAATTTGTACATAGATTAAATTTTGTCATTATGTCACGACTTAGCTATCAAAAGTATTCTCATGCTACTACGACGCGATTAGTTAAAATTCTTTTTAAACGAATCCGTCTTGTATGCATTTTACTGTTAGCATCGCTATTACTTTCTGGATGCGTAGACTACGATTTAGGAATAAATTTAAATAATGCTAATTACGGAAAATTCGTACAGCATATTAAGCTAGGAGAAAAACTAACGAGTTTTAGCGGCGATGCCGTTTATGAATGGTTAGATAGTATTGAAAGACGCGCTCGCGAGTTAGACGGAAAAGCAAAAAGAATTTCTGAAGAAGAGGTAATTGTCACTATTCCATTCAGTAATGGTAGGGAACTGCAAAGAAAATACAACGTATTTTTTAACTCTAGAGATAATGCTAAATCTGGTACTAAAAAAGCTGACTCGGAATCAGAACTACCAAAAATAGATTCAAATTTATTTTTAAAACAGAGTAATTTTTTACTGTTAGTACGCAATCAGTTAATTTACGATTTAGATTTGCGTTCTTTGGGTTTAATTTCTAGTAAGGGTAACGTTTTGACTAACACTGGTTCAATTCTCGATCTAGAATTTAGTTTGAATACTCCCTGGGGTGCATCCAGCATTGAAAAAACCGAAGATTCCATTGAGCCGCAAAAAAACAACAAGCAGCTTTCATGGAAACTTAAACCCGGACAATTAAATCATATTGAAGCAGTTTTCTGGCTTCCTAGTCCGGTTGGTATTGGAACTTTGTTTATTGTTTTATTCGTTGCTTTAGGATTTTACCTCAGATACAGCTTTATGCCAGACCCGAAAATTCAGTTTTCAACAACGAGCAGCGAGCAGTGAGCAGTTATCAGTGAGCAGTTAACAGTGAATAGTGAGCAGCGAGCAGTTAACAGTTAGCATTTGCCAGCGAGCAATAACTAAATAATATGTTTATTAGTGAGGGGTTTGTAGTTGCGCTTTAGCGCCAAATAGCTGCGACGTTGGCAAAGAGTGTTCGATAAGACATACCCTTCAATTTTTATAGGACAAACCACTAGTTATCAATAATTGGTAACTGCTGGCTGAAAATTGTTGTCAATTCCAAAAATCTGTGTTAAAAAGGCGTGATTTATAATACGCAGATAATATCTGCTCCGCCGAAAAATCATTCAATTGCAGCAACTGTGAAAAAAAGGCTTGTATTAGTATTCACGTTTGTAGTCATTAATTTTGGTTCGGGATGTTCTCAAACACCGATATCTAATTCTACGAGAACACAGACACCAATAATTATTACTGCGTCGGAGTTAGAAGAATCCAAAAAACCAAAGACTTCTATTGAACAAGTACTGGAAAACTTAGATAGGGTAGATAAAAGTTTTAACCGAATAGTTTTCTTTTTGGCAAAAATAGTAATTATTTTGCTTAGCCTTATTGTTATCCAGCGAATTATAATACTGATTACTTTTCGTTCGTCTCAATTAGTTATCGATAATTTTACCAACGCTTCTGGTGCCGAAAATATGGAATTCGTTTTACCAGGTATAAGTCAGTTGGGGCGGGAAAGACTGGTGAGGGAGATGAAGGGCGTTCACCAGCGTCTTAAAGAACATGTTAATAGCAGTGGACTGCGGACTTATCGTCGTCCCGATAAGTTACCGCTACCACAAGCAACTCCGGATGAAAGACTTTCTAATTTAGTTGCTTCGCTTAATGAGTTTACGCCGGATCAAATCGATCCTTTGGTTAATCTGCTCAAGATTATATTTCCACCTTATGGAACCAAAGTCACTAGTATTTTGCAGAGCCAAGGTGAAGATTACAATCGGTTGGGAATTACTTTTGAAGTCGCCGATATTCAAGGTCGTGTTGCTTCTAGACTTTATACTATTTGGGAAGAAAATACTACCGAAAGCTTGCCCGATACGGTAATTAAAACCTTGGCTAAAAACTCATCTAGAACCAATGTTGACGACGAGGAATTTGAACTACCACCTATTGAAACATATCCTGAACTAAAAGACCGATTTCGAGCTTTACTAAAACCTGCTACTCGGTGGTTAGCTCTAGAACTTTCAAGACGAGAAATGCTAGCTAATGTACCTTGGTATTATTTAGGTAATTGGTGTAAAAGATATCAGTCGCAAATACATAATTTTTTTGGCGTAATCAATTATGCTAGCGCTCCAACTCATGGCAATTTCTTTTATCAGCTAGCAATTGAAGATTTACAAGCAGCAATAGCATTAGATCCAAATTGGTATCAACCTTATGAAAATTTGGGAGATACCTATAGCACTCAAGGAAGAGAGTTTCAGGAAAATAAAAGAGTTAACCTTGAGCGACAAGCTATTTTACAATATGAAAAAGCCCTTGTTAGATGTGAAGATGAAACCGTAAGACGCAGGATTAAAGTTGGTAAAGCAATGGCTCAATTACTAACTGAAGATGAAAATTTAGTTGAGGAATCCCGCAAGGAAATACAGTTATTAGAAAAACAGTGGAATGCAGAATCGGAATTGAGCTCCCGATTTTTGTATAATTTAGCTTCATGGTATGCAATCTTTACCGGGCAAAATGCCGAAGACGAACAAACAAAGCAAAAAGCCCGTCAGTACTTGATTTACGCTTTATTACGAGATAGCGATCGCAATCTGTGGGATTGGGCTAGTAGAGATCCAGATTTTCAAGCGGTACGCGAAAGATTTACTGATTTGCAATTTGCAATGATGAATAAATTAAATGAGGTGAATGAATTACCTGAAGTGACGGGGGAAAGATTTGTAAAACATGTCTCCTCTATCCTTAAAGAAATGAAATGGATTTAATTCTTGATTAAACTCAGAATTAAACTAAATATAGGAACGAATTATTATGTCTGAGGAAAAAGACAAAAAACAAATAAAACTACGAACTTGGAATCAACAGTCTAAAGAAAAAGCAGAAAAAGCAGAAAATAAAAATAAAGATGAAACTGAAATAATTTCAGCAAACAGTGAAACGGAAAATAAACAGGAGAAAAATAAACCTCGTGAAACTGTAATTACTACTGAAATTGCTACTCATCCCGAGATTGTAGGAGAAATACCACCGTGGGATGACGATGATGACGATTCCTTGCAGGATGAAAAATCTCAACCTCAGCCTCCAACCATCACGGCAGAAATTCTGCTTGAAGATGAAAAATTTAATATGACACCCAAAGCAACGGGAGAAATTCCTCCTTGGGATGATGAGGAAGAAATGAAGTAAGAATTATGGATTCCTCTAATATTTTTATAGGGACACGGCAAATGTCGTGTTCTTTGTTTTTTGGGTTGTTTTAGGTGAGAAATAATTTTTGATAAGTCCGATTTAATATAGTGGTTTTAGTTGAGTGCAGTACAAATAAATTGGTAGAAATCCAACGGGCAAGGATGCCCATCCCACAATACTGTATTTGACCTTATGTGGTAACAAAGATTCGTAGGTTGGGTTGAAAGAAGAGAAACCCAACCTACCTTATAATATTCCACCACATTAATTTTCAGAGGCTTGTAGTTATGCCATCTTCGTCTCCGGGTGCATTATGTTGGCGAAGACAGCGCAACTACGAACCTTGATTTAACTTTGAAAATTAATGTGTTAATACGAACTTTTCTAAGGAGACAACCGCTCAATCTTCCAAGCACCATCATAGTTTCTTCTGTAAACTAAACGGTCGTGGAGACGACTCGAACGTCCTTGCCAAAATTCAATTTCTGTGGGTATAACTCGAATTCCACCCCAATGCGGCGGACGAGGGACTTCTCGATCTTGATATTTTTGCTGTAATTCTTCTAGCTGTTTTTCGAGAACTTCCCGACTTTTAATAACTTCGCTTTGATTTGAAACCCAAGCACCCAAACGGCTTTTTAAAGGACGACTGTAAAAGTACTTATCTGATTCAGTTTCTGAAACTTTTTCTACTCTGCCGCTAATCCTTACTTGACGTTGCAACTCAGCCCACCAAAAGACCAAAACAGCTTGGGGATTTTCTGCTAATTCTTGTGCTTTTTGACTATTGTAATTGGTATAAAATACAAAACCGCGTTCGTCAAAATCTTTCAACAGCACCATTCTGGCTGAGGGCTTACCTTCTGGTGTTGTAGTTGACACAGTCATGGCATTGGGTTCTAAGATATCGGCACTCACTGCTCTGTCAAACCATTCTTTAAACTGTATGAAAGGATTTGAGTTAACTTCAGTTTCGCTTAAGCCCTCTAAAGTGTAATCTTGACGAAGGTCTGCTATATTTTTATCCATTAGAACTGTTTGATTGCCGTCATTATAGAAATAGTACAAAATAAAAAAAATATATGCGGATGCGCCATTGGGCTTCCTTAAAAAACTTATTAATCTATGGCTTAAGCGCCCCGATTATAGCTCTTAATATTGGCTTGCTTTCTTTTGTTTTTCATTATTTTCGGCATCCACTGACTATTTTAAGTATTGCAGCAATTTTGGCTTTTTTGCTTAATTATCCGGTTCGATTTCTAGAAAGTGCCCGCATTTCTCGTCAATGGGCGGTAACTATAGTTTTGCTGCTGACTTTAGCACTAATGATTCTTATCGGTATTACTTTAGTACCCCTTGCCATTAACCAAACTATCCAACTTTCTGATAAAATACCCGATTGGTTAAACAGCTTTCAAGAAAAGCTAGAGCAATTAGAAGCTTTTGCTAAAAGACGACGCTTACCACTAATCAACTTACAAATATTAGCGAATCAAACTAATGCCAGCATCGAAAACTTGCTCAAAGAATTGCCACTTGGTGCTGTTGGATTTGCCGGAACCTTGTTATCAAGTTTGGTAAATACCATCTTAGTGGTAGTGCTTGCATTTTACATGCTTTTGTATGGCGATCGCGTCTGGTTTGGTTTGGTAAATCTTTTGCCTGAAAAAATCCGAGTTCCTTTGAGTCAATCCTTACGGCTCAATTTTCACTACTTTTTTCTGAGTCAGTTTTTACTAGCACTATTCATGGTGACAACTCTCACACCAATATTTTTAATTATTAAAATTCCATTTGCTTTTTTATTTGCCGTAGTCATTGGGATATCACAGCTAATTCCTTTTATTGGAGCGACTTTAGGCATTGGTTTCGTAACAATACTGCTGCTACTACAAAATTGGTGGCTGGCAATTCAGTTAGCATTCTTTTCAATATTCATGCAGCAGGTTAAAGACAATCTCCTAGCTCCAAAGTTAATGGGAAACTTTACCGGACTTAATCCCATCTGGATTTTCGTTGTGATTCTTGTAGGCTTCGAGATTGCCGGATTATTAGGGACTTTAGTTGCAATTCCTATCGCTGGAACTATTAAAGGAACTTTCGACGCTGTTAAAAACCAGCCAAGGGTAGCCAGGGAATAGTAAACAGCGATTAATGCTAACTGTTTACTCCTAATTTTTCATCCTCAATATCTATCCTGTTAGTAGTCTTCAATACTAGATATCCAAATAAATATAAGTAGTCTGAAGAAAGATGCATCAAAAATAATTCAACAGTATCTGCTAAGGCACAATGCTCAAAAGAAAATTTAAGGGAAGGTTAATACAAATTATGTCTTAAACTTTTGTGTAGCAATTTTTAACCTTTATTCGGTATAAAGACCTTAGTTACCTCTAATTACAATGTTATTTTTTATGAGTAAAGGTATAAAAATATCGTGATATACTTTCTTGAGCCAACCGCGTGCGGGGGTTCCCAAATGGAAGAACTGGCGTTCGGTTGTAGCAAATAGCGTAGTGAATTATATTCTAAGGCTCTATTGTTCCTATAGGTGTAAGACTGCATTGATAAAAATGCAATATATAAAAGTTGTACGACTAATACTTACCATTCATGGCAGGTATTGATTGGAAAGAACTGGAAAAATAACGACAATTAATTACCTAATCGGATAGTTTCTAATGAGACAAATAAATTTTGCGATAATTTTTATTTTTTGTTTAGCTTTTGCTTTATTCAGCATAGAAAACACAGAATTAGGAACCATTCATCTAATTCCAGGTGTAGAAGTACAAGCACCAATTTCAGTCGAGTTGCTAATAGCATTAGGCTTAGGTGGAGTTCTGGCTTGGTTGTTTAGTGTTTGGACCCACTTAGAAAGACTTGTGTGGTCAGGTTCAAAAGTTCGTCAAAAGAATGCTCAAATTCAGGAATTAGAATGCAAGATTGAAGAGTACCAAGCTCAAATTCAATCTTTACAACTTTCTTTACCAGCCACTAGCGATTCAGCTAACGCTTGATAAAGCAATAGAAAGATAAGGAGACGAGGAGATAATTTTAAACTCCTAACTCCTAACCCCTAAGCTTTAACCTTTAACCTTTAACCTTTGACCTAAATAAGCGTACTTGTCGATGGATGCTTCTGAGCTTTTAGAAACAATCACCCAACTTATTCATCAAGCCGAACAAGGAGAAATCGATCCTTGGGATGTGCAAGTAGTTGAGGTGATAGACAGATATATAGAACTCATGGCACCTGAGAAAAGGAGAAGGGGGTATGAAACCGATCTGTCTCAATCGGGACAAGCATTTTTATCGGCATCAATGTTAGTGTTGTTCAAAGCTAATACTTTGATGGAATTGCAGTCAGCAGAAGATGAGCTAGATGCTTCAATGACAGATGAATTTCTGCTTGATGGTGAAGATGTTTTAAACGAGCGGATAGCTAGACTGCCTTTAGAGAAACAGTTGCGACGAAGACGTTCTGCAATGCCTCCACCCGCACGTCGGGTAAGTTTAAAGGAGTTAATTGACCAGTTGCATGTAATGGCTAAACAACTGCAACTGGTACAAAAAACTAAGCCTTTAGCGAAAAAACGCCAGCCCGGAGTTAGAACTTTAAAAGCAGCATTAGAACTAGCACACCAAGAAAATCTCACAGAAGTTGCTGGGGAATTAGAACAAGTTTTGCAAACCAAAGCAGCAGAACTGCATTTGGGAGAAAGCTGGATGAATTTGGAACAGTTAGTAGAGTGGTGGTCTCAAACTCAATCAATATCGAATTTAGGTAAAGACCATTCTCACGGAGTAAATGCTCATACAGTAAGTGTTTTCTGGGCGCTGCTACTACTCTCGGCTCAATCAAAGGTAGAGTTGTATCAAGAAGATTTTTATCAGGAAGTAAAAATTCGCTTGCTTGCACAATCGACTAGTAGCCCTATGTCTCAAGCAGCAAGTTAATTTTGAGTGGAGCAACTATCTTTTCTGGGGCACTCAAAACTCTAACGCTTTGGAAGGAGCATGGTTTTACACCAAGCTTGAATGCGAGCTTTGAGTTGGATACTCAAATGTTAGTAAACTGGAATATTGGCAATTTTATATGACTTAATCTGCCAAGACCCACTTATGTGAATGCATTATAAGTGTATTATCCGTGCTTTTAGGGATGACTTCATACAAATTAAAACAGATGATGAAGTATCGCTTAATCTACGTAAACTGGCTTGTGGTTGAGGATTAATTATTTATGAAAGCAATGATTTTGGCTGCGGGTAAAGGTACTCGCGTTCGTCCGATTACTTACACTACCCCTAAACCGATGATTCCCATCCTGCAAAAGCCAGTGATGGAATTTTTACTTGAATTATTACGTCAGCATGGCTTTGACCAAATTATGGTCAATGTGAGTCATTTAGCTGAGGAAATCGAAAGCTATTTTCGTGACGGTCAAAGGTTTGGTGTAGAAATCGGCTACTCTTTTGAAGGTAGTATTGACGACAACGGTAAATTAGTCGGAAAAGCCATCGGTTCTGCTGGTGGGATGAGAAAAATTCAGGATTTTAACACTTTTTTCGACGATACTTTTATTGTCTTGTGCGGTGACGCTTTAATAGACCTGGATTTGACCGCAGCAGTAAAATGGCATCGAGAAAAAGGTTCTATCGCCACCATCGTCACTAAAAGTGTACCTCGGGAAGAAGTTTCCAGTTACGGTATTGTTGTTACTGATGATGATGGTCGTATAAAAGAGTTCCAAGAGAAGCCAACTGTCGAAGAAGCAAAAAGTACAAATATCAGTACTGGTATTTATATTTTTGAACCAGAAATATTTGAACATATTCCCTCTGGAGTTGAATATGACATCGGTGGTGACTTATTCCCCAAACTTGTAGAAATGGGTGCGCCATTCTACGCTAAAGCAATGGACTTTGAATGGGTAGATATCGGTAAGGTACCCGATTATTGGCGCGCAATTCGCGGCGTACTTTCTGGAGAAATCAAAAACGTACAAATCCCCGGCAATCAAGTCAAAGAAGGAATTTACACCGGTTTAAATGTTTCCGTAAACTGGGATAAGGTAGATATTACCGGCCCTGTTTATATTGGTGCAATGACCAAAATAGAAGATGGAGCCAAAATTGTTGGCCCAGTTTATATTGGTCCTTCTTGCTGCGTATGTAGCGGCGCTACCGTAGAAAACAGCGTGATTTTTGAATATTCACGGCTTGGCCCGGGAGTTATGTTAGTTGATAAACTAGTTTACGGTCGTTACTGCGTCGATAAAACTGGCGCATCCATTGACGTTCAAGCAGCTTCTTTAGACTGGTTGATTACTGATGCTCGTCAAGTACCACCCGCTCATAATCCCGCAGAGCGTCAAGCTATTGCTGAGTTGTTAGATACTACTTCTAGTTGAACGAGAATTACCATAATACAATCTAATAAAACCCGGTTTCTTGTTTTCGAGAAGCCGGGTTTTGTTTTTGGGAATTGGCCATTGAAAATTGGTAATGGGGAGAATTTTCTTGTCGGGTGTGTGACGTAGCAAAAAACGTTGTTGCTAACGTCACGCACCATCTACCTAATTACGAATTACGAATCATGAATTACGAATTATACTCACCCCGCGCTGACGCGGCACCCCTCTCCCTTTACAAGGAGAGGGGCTGGGGGTGAGGTTCCGAGATTGTGATTCAAGAAGAAAGATAAGTATACCGACTTAAACTTTGTTCGTAGGTTTGCAACAGTCGCTGAGACTGGGCGATGGTTATTTGATTTTGCTCTAAGGCTTCTTCACAACGCTGACGAATTCTTTCTATCATGTCTTCGGTATTATATTGTACGTAACCTACGACCTCACTCATGGTGTCGCCTTTGACTACGTGTTTAATTTGATAGCCCTTCGGCGTTAGTTGAATATGAACGGTGTTAGTATCGCCGAAGAGATTATGTAAATTACCCATGATTTCTTGGTAAGCTCCATTCAGAAACATTCCTAAGTAATAGGGTTCCCCGCTTTTGAAAGGATGTAGTTCTAAAACGGATTTTACGTCTCGTAAGTCGATAAAACTATCAATTTTGCCATCGCTATCGCAGGTGAGATCGGCTAAAATACCGCGCCTTGTAGGTTCTTCATCCAAACGGTGTATGGGCATGATCGGGAATAACTGATTTATAGCCCAACAGTCTGGTGCCGATTGAAATACTGAAAGATTAACGTAATAAATAGAAGACATGATTAACTCTAGGTCTTCCATGTCATCCGGTACGTATTCTTGCTGCTTCGTGATGTTAAGAATTTTATAGCAGCAAGCCCAGTATAATTGTTCGGCTTTGGCTCGTTCTTTTAAAGATAAAATTCCTAAATTGAAACGGCTTATAGCTTCTTCTTTGAATTGAGCCGCATCGTGATATAGCTCTTGATAATTTTCTTCGTTAATAGACTGGTAGGTTTCCCACAAATAGGAAATAAGATGAGATTCCCCTTCTTGAAATGCTTCGGGTGGTTCGTGCGGTACTTCGCTGGTACTGAGAACATCAAAAATCAGTACTGATTGATGAGAAGCAACGGCTCTGCCGCTTTCACTTATCAATGTTGGTACGGGAATATTTTGCTCTCTACAAGCGTCTTTTAGCTCTGCGACTATATCGTTGGCGTAGTTCTGCATGTTGTAGTTTTTAGAAGCGTAGAAATTAGTCTGAGAGCCGTCGTAATCTACTCCTAAGCCTCCACCGACATCAAGATATTTCATATTTGCTCCCAAGGAAGCTAACTCTACGTAGATGCGACTTGCTTCCTGAATGGCATCTTTAATTACATTAATTGCCGAAATTTGCGAGCCGACATGGAAATGCAGAAGCTGTAATGAATCTAACAAACCCGCCTTGCGTAATTTATCGACAGCGCGAATAATTTCCGGAATATTTAGACCAAATTTGGCGCGATCGCCGCTAGAGGTTCCCCAGCGCCCCATTCCTTGAGTGCTAAGTTTGGCGCGTATTCCTAAGATTGGTTTAATTTTTAGCTGACGGCTAACTTCAATAACTAAATCAACTTCTTCAATTTGTTCTAAAACTAAAATCGGAGTTTGTCCCAGTCTTTGAGATAACATCGCAGTTTCAATATATTCACGGTCTTTATAACCGTTACAAATTAATAAAGCTCCAACTGTATCTAGTAGCGCCAAAGCAATCATTAATTCCGGCTTAGAACCTGCTTCCAACCCAAATTGATGGGGTTTGCCAAAACGTACTAAATCTTCAATTAAATGCCGTTGCTGATTGCATTTAACTGGAAATACGCCTTGATAAACACCATCGTAATTGTAACGAGCTATAGCTTTAGCAAAACAAGCATTGAGACGCTCGATTCTGTCTTCTAAAATATCGGAAAAGCGAATTAGTAAAGGTAAACCTAAATTACGCAGTTTCAGCGCTTTCACCAATTCGTACAAATCCAGAGAACCACCACGTTCGCCTTTTGGAGAAACCGTAACATGACCGGCAGCATTTATCGAAAAATAAGGCTGTCCCCAACCTTCAATGCGGTACAATGCTTCACTTTCTTCAATTGTCCAATTACTTTGGGGCGAATCTGTAATTGTACTGGGAGACAAAAGTTTCTGAGTTTTTTTATTGTTACTTACTTTAACTTTAGCTTTTTTGCCATTCAATGATAATTTTCCTGTTTCAGCCGATGTAGCAATAAACTCAACACCCATTTACCAGTCACCTTCGTACTTCACCCACGAATCTCAATTTAACGCATTCGTGTCTGTGTGGGAATATTCGTAGGGTATAAATTTTTGATAAATGGCAATTAGGTAATGGCTAATAGGTAATTGGGCATTGGGGATATATATTATTTTTATTAACTAGTAATTATTAATTAAATATCTTTTATTCTATACAGGACTTACGCAACAGTCCTACTATAGAGATTTTTAAGCCTGCTTAAATCTAAATTTTGAGATTATCAACGTAGTTAAGCTTATTTCAATACTTAATCCACATTAAACGTAATTTTATTTCAAATTCCAATGCCCTACGCCCTACGCCCAATTTCTCATTTCCTATTGACAAAAAGCGAATCGCGACGGACAAATAACAAGTGATAGATTCATGAATTTATAGGAGATAGTGATGGAGCGCACATTTTTAGCAATTAAGCCCGATGGCGTACAGCGTGGATTAGTCGGTGAAATTATTAGCCGCTATGAAAACAAGGGTTTTACTTTGGTTGGTATGAAATTTATGAAAGTTAGTCGGGAGTTAGCTGAATCCCATTACGACGTTCATAAAGAAAGACCATTTTTTGCTGGCTTGGTGGACTTTATCACTTCTGGTCCCGTTGTAGCAATGGTTTGGGAAGGTGAAGGCGTTGTTGCTGCTGCTAGAAAGATTATTGGTGCAACTAACCCTCTAACAGCGGAACCCGGAACTATTCGCGGTGATTTTGGGGTTGACATCGGTCGCAATATAATCCACGGTTCGGATGCTGTTGAAACCGCACAAAGAGAAATTTCCCTATGGTTTAGCAATGATGAACTAGTTAGCTGGCACCCCCAAAATATGCCTTGGCTGTATGAAAAATTTGCTAAGGAATTAGCAGCTAAGTAGTTTTCTGAAGGAATCGGTTATGGGGAGATAGGGAGACAAGGGGATATGGAGATGCGGAGATAAGGAGCAAGATGCTCCCACTATAAATAGTTTGATAATTCCTAATTCTTAATTCTTAACTCCTAACTCCTATGCCCCATACCCAATTCCCTACTAACCACTAATTTGTTTTTTCGCTTTCTTCTGAAATTTCGGGAACTGTACGCTTAGAAAATCCCCAGGATAGAATAATCGCGATCGCGGTAATGATTACCCACTGAGGGGGAACAAAAGCTTCGTTGACTACTCTGAGCAATAAGCGCAAGCCTACAAATGCAACGGTAATGTAACCTGCGTCTTCAAGGTAAACAAATTCATCCAACCAGCGAATAAATAAACCTGCCATGAATCTCAGGGTAATAATGCCAATTGTGGTTCCTGTTATTACCAACCATTTCGTATCTGAAACAGCAATGGCAGTAGTTACGCTGTCTAAAGAAAAAGCTAAATCTGTCAGGGCAATTACGGGTATTACTTGCCAAAGCGATGTATAACGAGGACCGTGATGGTGATGTTGTTCATCTTCTTCGGAGGTGAAGTGTTGAAATACCAACCAAAGTAGATAAGCTGCGCCAATTAACTCGAATTGCCAATATTTTTGCACCCAAGTAGCGGTAAGAAGCAAAGTAATTCTCAGCACGTATGCAACGACTAAACCGATGTTAAGCGCTTGACGTTCGAGTTTCTTGTCTTCAAGCCCTTGAGCTATAGCAGCAAGGGCAATGGCGTTATCTGCTGACAGTACGGCTTCTAGAAAAATTAGAATAAGTAGGACTATAGATGCTTCAATGCTGAAATTATATTGAAGATAATCGAAAATTCGCTCTAGCATTAGGTGTTTCTCAAACAGCGCAATTAAAAGTTAACAAAAACTGAAAGTTTATTATCGCTTCTCGGTTAGGAAAAGCTACTTTACTAAAGCTTAACTCTTACGAGCTACTTTCTGGATGCTGGGGTTTGCTTATAGGTACGGTTTTCCTACTGCGACATCCGACGGGCATTCAAAAGAATAGTTAATTTGAGTCAATTTTTAAATAAACAACAATTTTCAGCTTAACTATTACTATGACCTATACGGTTATTAAAGTTAATAATTATTAATGCAAAAGTATGTATTTTTCTAAAAGTAAATACGCAAATATCTTGATATCAGGTATAAAAGTGAATATATGAACTACTTAAATTCAATAAATTATTTTTGAGAGGTTGTCATGTCTGAACCTACAAGAAATTCTCAGCCGATAATTTTAATTAGAGGTTTTGGTCAGTTGGATGTTTCGGACGAAAAGCAAGATGCATACCAAGGGTTTAATAATGGTACTGTTTACCCGCACAAAAAAGGAGAAAATTATATTTATGAAGGATTTATTCTCAGATTTTTAAAGTCAGACTGGAAGTACCAAGATGCCACAAATGTTGTTGGTTACTATGGCAAGCAGATAAAAAATGAGCCGGTACTTCCTCGCAAGTTACTGAATTTAGAAGATTTAGTCCATCGAGGAGTTTCTTTATCCCCTCAATTGCAAAAACTTGAAGATATGAAAGTTGTACAAAACTTCAAGCACTTGCAGTCAAAAAATTATTTTTCGGGAGATAAAGTAATTATCGATCCAGCAATGGCTTTACATTTACTCGAATCAGTAGACAATGTATGTCAAACGATTTGGGTGTTTCGCTACTACGATTTAGACGATAGAACATTTACAACTTATGGTAAGGCACTGGTGCGTTTAATCGACTTTATTAGAGAACTCGCACAGATGCAAAACCCCAATCAACCGAAGCCAAAGGTAAATATCATTGCTCATTCTATGGGCGGGCTGCTGGTGCGAGAAGCCATACAGCGTACTTATCCCGAAAATTCTCAGAAAGGGGAAGATTTTATTAATAAAATCGTGACTATTGGTACACCCCATCAAGGAATTTCATTTCAATTGATGGAAAATTGGATTGGAATTAGTGCCAAAGATGAAATAGAGCATTTTAATCCTAATTTTCAAAGAAATGCCACAAACCCAGAGTCTTTCGTTAACTTCCACAAATATTTTCCATTGGAAAGATTGCTAACAATAGTCGGTACAAACTATCGAACTTATGACGTACCTCTAGCATCTTTTGCAAACCGATTGTTTTCTGTAGAAGACGAGTATGGAACTAATTACAATTGCAGTGATGGGTTAGTCAAACAAACTTATGCTCAAATTCCTGGGGCATTAAGAACATTTATCCATAAAAGTCATAGCGGTAAGGATTCTATAATCAATTCGAGAGAAGCTTTTGAAATTGCTACGCGCTTCTTTTTTGGTAACTTAAGAGCAAGATTGCGTTTTGTACGCGGTAAAGTAACTCGCGGTAAAGATTTATTTGGTAAAAGTGAATTCTTTTTAGGAGTTTGTATAAAGCCCCGTGGTGTAGACTTTGAATTGTTTCATCAAAGTAAAGAAGCAGAAAACTGTTATGGGCCATTTAGTCAAACTAATGCCGAATATTCGGATAACAATATTGATTTTGGGGAAAGTAACGACGAACTTGGTTTTAGTTGGGCTGACGATAACAAATTGATGTGGGAAGGTTATTTCGATACCAAGACAATTTTGCAAGATGAAAGTATTGCCGAAAAAGATATGGTAATGCGACTTGATTTTTATGTGGGAGAGCGAGATTTATTAGGTATCGGTTTTTCCGACAATGTAATCTTCCGCAAGCAGTATTATATTCGAGCTTTGCTACCAACTCAAAATCAAGAATTACAGCTTTTCTTACATCGCGACGAACAATTTGCCGATCAAAATAACGCCACAGTCATGGAATTTGTTGATGGTGGTTGGGAATTTGAAGTTCGCGGCACCGGTTTTGTTGGTACTTTCAAAATCGAAATTGATATTGTTCCTGAAGAAGGGAATCCAGAAAAGTTTTTGATGGAATAATTGAAAATTGTCATTATGACGAATGGTAGTGCAGAGGGAAAGACAAAATCAAAGCTCTCTCGGCATAATTTACTCAAGCTGTACAAATTGCAGAAATTTACCGAATTCAATCCGGAATGTAGAAAGTTAAAAATGAGGTGATACTTATAGCAAACAAAAACGGATTTTGAATTATATGAAACTACGCTCTACTTTACACAAAGTTGCTCTTATTTCTCTTCCAATTTTAGGTATTGTAGCTTTACCAAATTTAGCTCGCGGTAATTCTGATGAAATAGCTCAGAATGTTAACTGTAACAATCCCGTGACAACTTTTGAAATGAGAGTTTGTGCGGGACAAAGATATGAGAAAGCCGATAAAAAATTGAATCAAGTTTACCGACAGTTGAAGCCAAGATTAGGTAAAAGCCAACAGAAGAAATTAGTTGATGCTCAACTTGCTTGGATTCAGTTTAGAGATAAAACGTGTGCTTTTAGTGGAGCTTTTGCAGAGGGAGGTACTTTAGAAACAGTTTTGGAAGTAAGTTGTTTAGCTGATGTTACAGAAACGCGGGTTAAGGATTTGGAAGGGTATTTGGAAATAGTTAATAATCGGTAGAAGTTTGAGGCCGTGTAGCTCGCTCTTGCTAATGAACTTGAATAAATTTACACTTTTATGATTGAGTCGAGGAATTTATAAACCTTGAAAATTGTAAAAGAGGTATCGCTAATTAATCGTGGTGGCTTTGAAAAGTCTCAAGAATGGTCTGTTATTCAAAGTGAGATTCGTAGCGCTATTGATTTGATTGTGTACCCGACTGGTGCATCAAATTTTACGATTAATCCTGCACGACATGGTAACGGTGTTAAACCGATAAAAAATGCCTGCATGACTGCTCTTCAAGAAAATTTTGGTTGGGAATTAGAAACTAAAATTACCTATGCAACTCGTTCGCCAGGAAGAATAGATGCAACAAAAAGACTGAATGGTGATTTTTTCGCTCTTGAATGGGAAACTGGGAATATTTCCTCTAGCCATCGTGCCGTAAATAAAATGGTTTTAGGACTTCTACGAGGGGTATTTTTAGGCTCGGCTTTGGTACTTCCTAGTAGAAAACTTTACGCTTTTCTAACTGATAGAATTGGTAATTATGAAGAGTTAGAGCCATATTTTGATGTGTGACGGGCTGTTAATATTAATGAAGGATTTTTGGAAGTATTTGTAATAGAACATGACGCAATAGATAGTAATGTACCAACAATTACTAAAGGAACAGATGGTCGCGCTTTAATTTAAATATCTATTGATATTGTTAAGAAAATAAATCTAACTGTCGAGAATCTTTTTGAATTTTTTTCTTAATCTTTCCTCTTGCGGATTCCCACTCTTCAAACTTACCATCAGCTAAATCATTTAAGCGTTGAATTGCTCCGGAAGTGTCACCAATTTCCGTTCCTAACCAATAGCGTTGCAATTTTTGAGCAGCATAAAATGTAGTACCAGAACCACCAAAAGGGTCAATTATAATTTGTCCTGGATTTGATGACATTGCAATAATTCTTTCTAACATAATTGGAGCTAATTCATTTGCTCCCCTCTTCTTATGTTTACGGTGACGTACTGGAGGAATATCGCTCCATACTTCTTCAAGTTGAGTCCAGGTTTGTTCTGTATTATCAACCGCAGAAACATCTTCCCAAACCTCTTCTGGAGCATCCCAAACGTCCATTAAATTAATACCTTGAGGATTTAACTTCTTACGATGTCCTCCATAATCGCGAATTTCACCACCACAATGTCGGCAAACTTGTATTGGTGTATAAACTTTATTAAAAACTGTTGGCTCTCCTTTCGTATAATAAATTAATCCATAATGAGCCGGAGACATTCGCTTACCTCTGGGAAAAGCTTTCGGCATTCTACAAGCAATCCAGTGACGAAAAAGCATTCCTTTTTGATTAAGATATGCGCCATATTCAATACACCATTTTGGTAAGTTAAAAACGAATAAACTTCCACCTGGTTTAACTACGCGAACGCTTTCATTTAGCCAGTTTTTTGACCATGTAAGATATTCGTTATCTTTTAGATTATCACTCACTCCTTTGCCATAATTTTTACCAAGATTAAAAGGTGGATCGGCAAATACAATATCTATGCTTTCATTAGGAAGAGAAGATAAAAAATCTAAGCAATCTCCTTGATAGAGAATGCCGTAATCGCTTTGATAAACTTCGTTTAAATTATTGTTTTTTGCTGTTGTAGGGGAGATGAGGTGAAAGGGTGGCATTAGATACTTTTATAATTTACAGGACTTACGCAATTTTTATTACAAATTTTAGTATAGAAATAATGGCTCTATATCGTACTCTATAGATAACTTCTTCAAAATGCAACGAACTTTATCTATTTCCACAGCTTCATCTTCAATAATTAAAGGTAGATATTATTTAATCATTCTTTTTGCTTGCAGGAAATTAATATTTGCGATTTGAGACAAAGCTTTTATATGCTCTTTGTTGTTAGAGTCAGCAGAACATAAATACATTTTGTATTTAGTTGTATCCTGGAAGATTGCTGGCATATAAGTAGTGACTATAACCCATTTCTTACATTGATTGCAGAATGCACCTTGGATTCTATCTTGAATCTTTTGCTCAAGATTAGCTCCACATTCTTCACATTTTTTGAAATCAATCATTTTATTACTTTTATTTTTTAATAAAACAGGTTAACTATCAATAATTTTAAAATTTTTGTAAACCTCAAAAATAAATCTTAAGTTACGACAGCCACTAAAAATTAGGGCGTAATGCCGAAGGCACCAAGCTTTGCTTATCGCTTTTTTTATATAGTAAGTTTCAATAATTCTCAGCTTTCTCTATTGCTGTTTCCTGCCATTCTTTATAAGTTTTATTAGTATCTATAATTTTCCATGCTGTACGTCCGTTATAGCTTGCTCCAGAGATAGTATCGGCTGCTGCACTAGGGCTTGTAAAAGAAATGTCTTCTTGAAAAACTAGATATGCTTCATCTTGACTGTTAATTAATTTACCCTCTTTAATTAGCTGTTGGCGTATTTCCCAACTTCTTTTAGATAAAGATTTGACACCTTCTTTTCGCGCAGTTGAGCCTCTTAGTACAATAAATTCACCATCTATTTCTTGAGCTTTTGCTTCTGCTCCAGATGCTTTCATATAAAATACGGGTGAAATAGTTTGAAACTCGATTTTATCATTATCATTATCTATGAATTCATTTGTAAAAATTGGTTTCGGTGCAGCAAGAGTAAACGAAAACCCTAATACTGGTAACAACATTTGAACTTGAGATAGAAAAAAATCCATATCAGCAGTATCAGATTCAGGTAAAGGAGGTATTTCCGGAGCAGTACTATTATTAATAGTTCCTCTTCTAGCTTGCTGTGCCAATCTAATCAATTTGCTTTCAAGATAACGGATATGCGATTTTGTTAAATTTTCGTCTTTACTAATAATCAATGCTGTTCGAGTCCAAAAATCTTTATTTTCGTCTTTATTATGTTCGGTTAACCTTTTAAAAACGTTGTCGCTTTCACCAATATATATTTTTTCTCTAAGCGGATTATCTGGATCTTCACCAGCTAAAATATAAACACCTGTACGCTTAGCTTCCATACGTGTAGCTAATTCAGGAAGTTGCGATCGCGGTGCTACAATCACTTTACCAGTCCAGTTAATAATTTCTGCTGTCAAGATACTATTAGGTGTTCCTTCCACCAAGAAGATTCTAATAGTTTTACCTTTCATATTACTTATATAGACTTCTACTTAGATAAAGCTCACCCCTCAATCATCCTCATACTCAGCCCAAGAATTAGCAGTTTCCGACACGGCAACCTTAATTTTCACTCCTTCCGGCAATTTTTTCTTCGTCTCGTCGTATATATATTTAGCAATCATCTCCGCCGTGGTTTCGTATTCGGGAGGCATGACTTCGTTAAGCACGCAATGATCTAATCCTCCTTTGGTGACATCTTTTTTTGCCCAACGTAAACTTCTAAAATCAGCAACCATCACGGGATGAGGACAAAATTCTGAAGAGTGTAGTTTGGTGCTAATAGCTTCAATCCGCACTGTATAACTATGCCCGTGCATCCTACCGCAAGGACCATCATAATCTTTGATGTAATGGGCGCTATCAAAGCTAAATTCGGTAACAAGTTTCCACTTAGGCATCTTAAGTCTCGCTTCGTTGCTGATAGACTAATCTGAAGGTAAATAGTCATTTGTCTACGCTGCTATCTTATCTTATTAAGCCTTTTATGGTTCTCCTGTATCATTTAAAAAATCTCAAGTTGACTATAAACCCAGTTTTCTTGAAAAAATCCTTCTTTTTAATTTAATCTTCTTGATACAAATTGAAAAATACAAATACTCTGCGGCATAACGTTTCGATGTCAGTGATATGTATCACTTTGAATTGAAACAATATTATAGGTCATATAAATTTGAAATATAGATTCATAATCATCTAAATAACTATTTCTTCATTAATCAGAATACACAACTAATTTGATGGTTTTTGTTTTTCAAATTCTGTCAATGAATTGACAATTATTTTCTCCTCAAAACATCCGGAACCTTCAAATAACTGCATGTAGTTATAGGTGTTCGTTGGAATGTTATGCATAACTAATTAAATCCGCCCCTATTTATATATAGAAACGGATTTAAAGTTCATTTTCTATAATAACAAATCAGGAAAAAATCATGACAAGCTTTACTCAATTCAAATCTGAACAAGACTTTCTTTCTCCTGTTCGTCAATGGCTGGATTCTCAAGAAGTTAAAAATGCTAAATTAGCTCACTTACTCTGCAAATCAATTCCCGCGCAATGTCCTTTTGAACGCGATATTGTTGTTTTTGGACGTAAACTATTTCACATTCCTCCAATGTGCAAATTAAATCCTCTTTACGAACAAGTTGTAAGTTTACGTTTTAAAGCTTTGTGCTATCTTGCTGACGAATGTGGTGAAGATATTACTGCTTATTGCTAAGAATTGATTGGTAATTTTACACTTATTATTGTTCCTTCTTCTAAGTTGGATTTAATTATCAATTCACCATTATGAGATTCTACTATACGTTTAACTATTGCAAGCCCCAATCCCGTACCAGAGGATTTTGTTGAATAAAAAGGCTTAGTTAATTTCGGTAAAACCTCTGGGGATATGGGTTCTCCTCCGTTGCAAATGTTAATCGATACTTGTTTTTGTTCTTCAGAATTATCAAGTTCTAACTGAATTTTTACGGTTTCTCCCACGCTTACAGCTTCACAAGCGTTACGCACAAGATTAATTACAATTTGTTTGAGTTTATCTTTATCCCCCATTACTTTTAACTGAGTTGATGGGGGATAATATTCTATCTGCCGTTGGTTTGCTGCTGGTATCATTCGCAGCGATTCTAACATTTGAGAAATAAACCAATTAATATCAATTTCTTCTAAATCTAATCTCTGAGGTTTTGCATACAGCAAAATCTCTTTCAGCAATCTTTCTAATCTGTCTGCTTCTTCTAAAGCTAAAGAGACTCGCATTTGAGAAGCAACTGAATTATCTATTTTTTTAAAATAATTCAAACCCATTTTCATCGTAGTAAATGGATTGCGAATTTCGTGAATAATCCCGGATGCAAATTCCCCAATTGCAGCCAAACGTTCTTTTTCTACAAGTTTTGCTTGCGCTACTTTTAGTTCTTCCGTTCTTTTGGCAACTTCAGCTTCTAATATTTCGTTAAATTTGCATTGTTGCTGATAAAGTTGATAATTATCAATTGCAGTTGCCGCACGCTCGGCAAATAATTCGACAATTGCCACTTCTTCAGAATTATATTTACGGGGCTTTTGGTGAAACGAACAAATTGTCCCGATAACTTCCCCTTGAGAAGTGCGTAAAGGTACTCCTAAATAAGAACGATATCCTTGTGGTACTGCACCGTATTCTGTACAAGTTTTAGTATCATCAACTGTAAGGCTTTTTCCAGTTTCTACTACTGTTCCAGTCACAACACCGTGCAAAGAATAAGTTTTGTCATAATCCTCAAGCTCTATACTGCTTGCAAGAATTTTGTCAAAATCCCCTTGACAAAAGGTAACCACAGACCAATCAATAGTAATTAGCTTGCTGACACTTATAGCAATTTCTTTTAAAAATTTTTTGAGTTCTCCATCTCGGTAACTAAGAGATGATAAAACTTTCAAAGTTCGCTGTTTTTGTTGCCAATTCCGAGATTCCAATTGCATAGATTTTTCCTAAATAATTATTTAATAGTATTAATTTTGATTAATTTTGCAATATTTTATTGACGCAAACTAATATTTTTCCCAGTGATATCAATATTTTTTCCAATAAATATAAATAATATACAATAATTTTACTCAGATAAAAGCGATGCTATTGTAACATCAATTATTAAACAGGAATCATGATATATACATAGAATCAACACAAAGAACAATTTTATATAATTAGCATAAATTACTTTTATGACAGCGCACATTTTATTGGTAGAAGACGAAGTTAAACTCGCTAAATTTGTTGAATTAGAATTAGGTTTTGAAGGCTATCAAGTCAGCGTTGCTAATGACGGATTAACTGGGTTAACTATGGCACGCGAGTCAAGTCCCGATTTAATTCTTCTAGATTGGATGCTGCCGGGAATGACTGGTTTAGAGATTTGCCGACGACTGCGAAGCACGGGGGATAAGGTACCGATTATTTTGATGACTGCCAAAGACGAAGTTAGCGATCGCGTTGCTGGTTTGGATGCAGGTGCGGATGATTATGTAGTAAAACCGTTCAGTGTAGAAGAGTTGTTAGCAAGAGTAAGGGCACGCATTCGCAGGACTTCCGAGGAAAGCAGCGAAGATAATTTAGAATTTGAAGATTTAAAATTAAACCGCAGCACTAGGGAAGTTTACCGAAACGGACGATTGATTGAATTGACAGCCAAAGAATTTGATTTACTTGAATATTTACTTTCCCATCCCCGACAGGTGATAACACGCGACAGGATTTTAGAAGAAGTCTGGGGTTACGACTTTATGGGAGACTCCAACATTATTGAAGTTTACGTGCGTTATCTACGGTTGAAATTGGAAGCCAATAAAGAAAAGCGATTGATTCAAACAGTTAGGGGTGTGGGATATGTGTTGCGGGAGTAATTTAGAGAGGGGGGAGAGATTACCAATCCAAAATTCAAAATCTAAAATCAAATAATCAAATTGTAGGGTGTGTAACGGCTTGAATATTTATCAAAATAAATTACAAATTGGAAAATGCCGTTACGCACCATTAACTTATGGTAAAACGACATATTTCTAATTATTTCTTATGTATTTAACCTTTGACCTTTAACATCTAACCTTTAACCTTTCCTATGTATTTAACCTTTGACCTTTAACATCTAACCTTTAACCTCTAACCTTTAACCTTAAAACTACCTTGTTCTCAACAATTGTACAAAAGTATCGCTAACGGTATGGTCTTTAGTATCGGCTGCGTAATCTATCAACTTTTCTCGTAAATCTTTAGCTTCATTCAAAGGTAACAAAGTTGCCAAGAGAAAATAAACTCCGCGAAAACGCGGGTCGCCGATGTTATCAATTAATCTAGATTCTGCTTCATTTCCATCACCGAGGAAGGTTTGAACGATAAAGTAATCCATAATTTTATCGTGACGAAAATACCATTCTTGCTGAGGTTCACCATCGGAATTTTGCCACTGACGGCTGACAACCATTTTGTATTTTTCGTCTTCCATACAGAGTAATTCGTTGTAAAAATCATCATCTGGTAAAGCACTTTCATCATTAACCCGCATTTGATAAACTGCTTCGGAAAACTGTTTGAGAGGAAATTTCCTAAAGCGTATGCTGCACTACTACGAATATCCGAGTCAACATTTTTATTTTTGAGAATGTCAGCCATATCTTTAACGTAGGGTTTGGCAGCATTCCCCATCTTTCCCAAAGCAGATGCTGCACTACTACGAACATTTACATTAGCAGTTGTGTCTTTAAGAATATCAACGATATCTTTAACGTAGGGCTTGGCAGCATTCCCCATATTTCCCAAAGCAGATGCTGCACTACTGCGAACATTCGAGTCAACCGATTTATCTTTGAGAATATCGACAATATCTTTAATGTAAGGTTTAGCAGCATCTCCCAGATTTCCCAAAACATATACTGCACTACCACGAAGATTTGTGTCAACAGATTTATCTTTGATTAAGTTGAGGATATCTTTAACGTAGGGTTTGGTAGCACCTCCCAAATTTATTAAAACAGATGCTGCACTAACACGAACATCTGAGTCAACCGATTCATCTTTAAGAATATCAGCGATATCTTTGATGTAGGGTTTAGCAGCATCTCCCATATTCCTTAAAGCGTATGCTGCTTTAAGACGAATATCTGAGTCAACCGATTTATCTTTAAGAATATCAACGATATCTTTGATGTAGGGTTTAGCAGCATCCCCTATATTACCCAAAGTTTTTGCTGCATCAATAAAACGAATATCTGAGTCAACAGACTCATCTTTGAAAAGTTCTTTGAAAGTTTTGGCGGCTTGTTTGGCAACATCCTCCGGCTTCTTAAGTAAAGGTTTTAAATCTTGAGCTTCGTATCTAGCTAATTGCTTTAAAGCATATTCCTTCACTTCATCATAATCATCATCCAAAGCAGCCACGATACCGTTAATCTGCCACTGCTGCGGTTTCGGTTTATTTACGTTTCGAGCATTTACCCAAGAAAAGGAGAGAAAAAATACAAGTAGAAATGTAATTGGAAAAAGTAGAAAAGGGTGTTTAATTAAGCGCTGATATTTAACCATAATTGGGGAATAATACAAAACTATTGGATTCCCGAAAGTGTAATTTTTTATTCAACTGTAAACGTAATTTTATTTACGATGCTAAAAGAATACAATTTTTTAAGTATTATTCCGGATGGCTTGAATATCTTGTTTTGGAAGAATATTTCTGTTTATTTCCTTCCTCTGCGTACTCTGCGCCTCTGCGGTTTTTTTTATCGGTAATTTTCTTTAATAAACGAATTAATTAGCTTTATTTTCAGCATCTAATTAAACATAATACTCTTCCATTCGAGCATAATCTTCACGACGTTCTTGTTCGATATATTTCATCATCGTGCATTACTATCTTTTATACTTGTTTTGAATAATTTTTAATCGGGTTTATGTTTGTATTTGATATTTTTATTATAAAAATATGGTAGAAAAAACTCTGCGCTCCTCCGCGCTTACCTCCGCGTTTCTTTGCATTAAAAATATATAGTTCCCATAGAAAAGGATTTGATATTAACAGTTTTTACAGAAGATGGTTTAGGTAAATAACCGCAGAGACGCAGAGTAATCAGAGGTAAGAAGTAATGAGAGAGTTTTCGTTTTCTCGGTAAGTTCATGGTGCGTAACGGCATTTTCAAATTTACAATTTATATACAAAAATATTCGAGCCGTTACACACCCTACAAGCAAGAAAGGTTAAAGGTTTTAATTTCTAACTCTTTTAAACATTCATTTGCTGCTTTTGGTAAAGGGAATAATACAACCCTTTGTGCTGCAATAATTCATCGTGGGTTCCTCTTTCGACGATGATTCCTTTTTCCATTACTAATATCATGTCGGCTCTTTTTAATGGTGCGAAACGGTGTGCGATTAAAAATACTGTTTTATCTTGGGTGGTGCTTTGCAAGTTTTGCAATACTTGCTGTTCTGTTTCGCTGTCTAGGGCACTGGTTGCTTCGTCTAATACTAAGATTGGTGCTTGCAAAAGAAACAACCTTGCTAAAGCAACCCTTTGTCTTTGCCCTCCGGATAATGCTGTACCTCTTTCGCCGACGTTGCTTTCGTACCCTTTGGGTAGTTCGCTGATGAAGTCGTGAGCAACTGCCATTCTGGCAGCTTGTACTACTTGCTCGGCAGAAATTTCGGGGTTTCCTAATGTAATGTTTTCTAGAATGCTGCCGTTGAACAAAAAGTCTTCTTGCAAAACTACGCCTATTTGCTGTCGTAAGGAAGCTAAGTCAACGCTTTTTACGTCGAATCCATCAATTAAAATCCTTCCGGATTCGATTAGATAAAGTCTTTGCAAAAGTTTGGAAAGCGTACTTTTACCGGAACCGCTGCGCCCTACTATACCAATAAATTGACCGGGTTCTACTTTAAAGGAAATTCCTTTAAGTACTGGTTCTGTGTTCTCTTTGTAACGAAAGAATACTTGATCGAATGCAACTTCTCCTTGGAGAGGTGGTAACACTAAGCCGCTTCCTGGCTCTGCTTCGGGGGAAACGTTGAGAATGTCGCCGATTCTATCTACAGATAACAGTACTTGCTGTAAATTTTGCCACAGTTGAACTAATCTTAATAGTGGGCCGGTAACTCTCCCCGAAAGCATTTGAAAAGCTACTAATTGCCCGACTGTAAAGTTATTTTCAATAACTAGTTTGGCTCCAAACCAAAGTATCAATAGGCTGGATAGTTTGGTGAGAAAGTCGCCGATGTTACTGCTGATATTGGAAGTTGTGGAAGCTTTGAAACCAGTACGGACAAAGCGAGCAAATAATCCTTCCCATCTATCTCTGGTTGCAGGTTCGGCTGCATGGGCTTTTACGGAATGAATTCCCGTTACCGTTTCTACAAGAAATGATTGACTGTCGGCGCTTCTATTAAAGGTTTCGTTGAGCCATTTACGTAGAATTGGCGTTGCTGTTAAGGTTAATCCGGCAAATAATGGCAGCACTGCTAAGGCTACGAAGGTAAGGGTGCTGCTGTAATAAAACATTAGTAGCAGATAAACTACAGCAAATATGCTGTCAAGAACTACAGTTAATGCCGTACCTGTAAGGAACTGACGAATTTGTTCTAATTCTTGCACCCTTGCTACTGTGTCTCCTACCCGTCGCGACTCGAAATAAGATAGCGGTAAACGCATCAAATGACGGAATAGTTGAGCCGACAAACTTAAATCCAAACGGCGGGCTGTATGGGTGAAAATAAACAAACGTAAAATCCCCAACACCGACTCAAACACCGCTACCAAAAGCATGGCGATCGCCATTACGTCGAGAGTCGCCAAACTCTCTTGCACCATGACTTTGTCGATGATGACTTGAGTAATCAACGGTGTTGTTAATCCCAGCAGTTGTAAGGTGAAGGATGCTAGCAGTACTTCGGTAAGCAAACCTTTGTACCGCCAAACAGCGGGTAAAAACCAACTAAGATTAAACTTTTCTTGCTTTTGTGTTTGCTCTACTTGCCATAGATAGCCATTCCAAAATGTTTCAACTGCTTCGCGGGATACCGTTTCACAATTTAAATCTGGATTTTGCGGGTTAGCAATAATTAAGTTAT
The DNA here is from genome assembly GCA_019192545.1 of Rivularia sp. MS3. Taxonomy (GTDB): domain Bacteria; phylum Cyanobacteriota; class Cyanobacteriia; order Cyanobacteriales; family Nostocaceae; genus Rivularia. The sequence goes on from JAHCMI010000033.1 coordinate 86,999, forward strand.
TACCTTTACGCTCATAAGCTACCACCCAGCTAGCAGACTCCGACTTTCCCCACAACAATAAAGCCGGAAAAGAAAGTTGTTGAAAATCATCCCAATCGACTTGCAGCCTCCGCAGCACCAAACCCAGCTTTTCCGCCGCTTCCACAACATCTTTCGGACGTTGCGATCGCACCTGGCGCTGTACCCATTCCAACTTCGCCGATATTTCTAAATACTGCGCCACCATTGTCAAGCAAGCAGCCGCACTGTTGGCACCCGAAACGAAGGGATGGGGAGAAGGGGGGGAGGGGGAGATAGGGGG
>JAHCMI010000034.1 GCA_019192545.1 Rivularia sp. MS3
ACTTCGTATCTCAAGAATTGAGAGCGGCAGAAGACCCAGAATTTGAAACTTTCTACACAAAGAACATTTTGTTGAATGAAGGTATCCGTGCATGGATGGCTCCTCAAGACCAGCCTCACGAACAGTTTGTATTCCCCGAGGAAGTTCTACCTCGTGGTAACGCACTGTAATTCAAAATTTGTTTATTTCTCAAATGAGAATTAAGTAATTAGTTGAGACTGTCCCTGCCTTTCGGCAGGGATTTTTATTTTGATTTTTTTGAATTATTCGCTCTGGCGTTTAGATAAGTAGGCGAACAAAAATATTTACCGTCATTGCGAGCGAAGCGAAGCAATAACACTGTGTAATTAATCATGTTGAACTACTTAATTCATCTTCAACTCATCTCTATTCCTGAGTCCGAAAATAAAAATACAAAATTGTCAGATAATTGTGGATATTTGCTTCAAAGTCATGCTATAGTGTTCTTAACATACAAAGAAAGAGCAAATTTCTCTATCTTGTTTGAGATTAAAAGCCGCTTAGGCAACAAGGAGGTGATGCCCATGATAGAAAGTAGTATAAGCATGGGTCATCAAGTTGCAGCAAACCGGCTGTGTGCCGGAGCTGTTCTCTAAAAATTAATTTGACCTTTTTTAAAGGTTAATTTAATTTAAGCGACGAGGCTGAATTGGAGTTCCTTCCGGCAGTCAGGTTGCAACTTGAAGACCCGACTAGACCGCTCTTACATTAGGTCATCCGACTTAAGTAAGAGCGGATAGTTTTTTATGGGTTATTTTTGTGCCTTGAGTCTGGTTTTAATTCTATAGCAGCAATGTTGAGTGCTAAAGAAATTATCCCTACAAAAATGCGATGAAAATACTGAAAAAGCCGAATTTAAGCTCGCGCTTCATGTCTTTCGAGCTAATCTCAGGCTTTGCTGATATCTGCTGATATCCTCGCTATTACCAATTTGCTTGATAAATGAATTTAAATGAGTTGATTAGATATTGATTAGACTTGGCTCGAATCACATGTAGGTCTTAAACTAATCAAATCTTCAATATTCCGCTTCATCGTATTGCAAATTGCATTTAGCGGTAAATCGTTATCGTCAAAACCGAAAGGATTTTCTATTTCTAATCCAATTGCTTCAATACCAAATAACGTAAAGCTAATAACTCCAGTAATTGGGCCAGTTGCCCATCCCAGATTCTCTACCAGCTGAAAAGGTAAGAGTAAGCAATAGAGTAACAATAACTGTTTTAAATGAATAGTGTAAGCGAAAGGTATAGGTGTTTTTAAAATACGTTCGCATACTCCTAAATTATCTATCATGCTGTTGATTAACTCTTGCATCGCAATTAACTGATAATTATCTAAGCGATCGCGATTACGCTGCTGTTGCAAATAATCTCCAGTCCAAAAAGCTATTTCCAGAGGAGGGTGATTCATGGTTAGCAATTTTATGTACCTGGATTCAATAATTAACTCTTCTAATTCACTGTTTACAGGTAAAGAGCGTAAGTGTAATTTAGTTGCTACGGCGAAAGCTACTAGTAAACGTAAAGCTGCAACTTTCTCTTTTCTATCTTCTAATGATTTTTCATCTACAGATACGACTATTAATCGTGCCAAATTTCTGACATTATTGATAATATCTCCCCATGCTTTTCGACCTTCCCAAAAACGGTCATAAGCTGTATTTGTGCGAAACACTAGCAGTAAACCTAAAACAATACTAGGGATAACGCTTCCTAAAATAGGTTGGGATACAGGAAAATCCAAATAATAAAGTATAGAAACAAAGCTACCGAATAATGCAAAAAATATTACTCGGTTGTAAATTGTGACGATCACTGTACCCTTGACTTGGAAAGCCAATCGTAACCGTCTGAGTCTCTGCGATGCCATATATGTACCCGATTAAATATTAATTTTTGTTTCAAATATAAACATTTAGAGTATAAATTAATATTCGTCAAATGGCGTTATTTTGGCAAAATCGTCAAGCTATGTAAGTATTTGAAATTTTAAGTGCAGACAAATTGACATTTAATTCCCGAACTGGCTATCTCAACCAATACAAAAAAGAAATTATTTCGTTTAGCAGAGAATTATCTATCCAAAAGTAAGATGTCGTTGGTGATTCATTAAGCTAGTTTTGATATGAACTTTTAAATATAAGATTGACTCAGAAGTTGCAAATAAACATAATTGGGAAATGTCAAGTAAAAAAAGTTAAGTTGCATATCATTAGCTTTTAATGTTTTATCTTAATTGTGTGACAGTTAACGATCTGACCATATAATTGCTTTCTGTTTTACTTATCTTATAATTAAAGGCTATAAAGGATATGTTTATGCATAAGTTAATTACATCGATTTTTACTTAAATTTAATCGGTTATTAGCTTAGCAATAACTAAAATTGTGTGTGGGGTGACTATGCCTCAATCGCAAGTTTCACTATCTAAGTGGATTGTCGATCAAATTTGCAGCAAAGTAGATTATCCGTGCAAGGTGTGAGGAGAAGAGGAATAATGTCTAATTTTTTGTGGAAATCCTTGGCATTAAGTCAAGCAGTCTTCGGAGCTTCATTGCTAGTTTCAACAACTGCGATCGCTGCTCCTAGTGCGACCGAAACTGAAGCTATTGGAGCCGAAGTATCTGTAGCCGAGAAGTCAGATGAAGCAACATCCGTATTTTCAGCTTCTTTTGAATCTCAAGGGAAGCAAACGTTAGCTCAAGCTCAACAAAATGAAGTTAACGTTTTAGAACAAGTAAATCAGTACGGTAGTGAAGGGCAAGAAGATGGAAGCCAATCTCAGGTAACTTCCGTCTCTCAGTTTTCAGACGTACAGCCTACTGATTGGGCTTTCCAAGCTTTGCAATCTTTGGTAGAACGCTATGGCTGTATAGCTGGTTATCCTAACGGTACCTATCGTGGTAATCGTGCTTTAACTCGTTATGAATTTGCAGCAGGTTTGAATGCTTGTTTGGATAGAGTTAACGAATTAATAGCAACTGCGACAGCTGATATTATTACCAGAGAAGATTTGGCAACTTTACAGCGCTTGCAAGAAGAATTTTCTGCGGAACTAGCGACTTTACGCGGACGAGTAGATGCTCTTGAAGCTCGTACTGCTGAATTGGAAGCCAATCAATTTTCTACAACCACCAAGCTTGCTGGTGAAGCAATTTTTGCTTTAACCGATGCTTTTGGTGATAGCGTAGACGATAACAACAATACCGTTTTCCAGAATAGAATTCGTTTGGATTTGCAAACCAGCTTTACTGGTAAAGATGTTTTGCATACCCGCTTAGCTACTGGTAATGCCCAGCGTTTAAATACAACCGGCGATGTTTTTGACGGTACTAATTTCCAAACATTTAACCTAACTGGTGACCCAAGTAATAGCAATGACGTTACTTTAGATTGGTTAGCTTACTATACCAATCTAGGTCCAGCACAACTTTATGTTGCTGCTACCGGTGGTATTCACAGCGATTATGCAGCTACCGTTAATCCTTACTTCGAGGATTACGACGGTGGTAATGGTGCCTTGTCTACTTTCGCTTCTGAAAGCCCCATTTACCGCATCGGTGGTGGTGCAGGTGCGGCGCTGAATATCAAGTTTGGTGGAGGTAGCGGAATTTTACGTCCTAGCTCTTTGACTGTTGGTTACTTAGGTTCCGAACCAAGCGATCCAGGTATTGGTTCGGGTATATTCAACGGTAACTACGCAGCACTCGGACAATTGAACTTTAATGTTAATAGCCGCATTGCGTTAGCAGCAACTTACGTTCACGGTTATCACGGCGCTGGTAGTGCCTTGTTTGATGCTGGTGGATTCGGAGGTGCAAACGTTCCTGTAGTTGGTACCGCACAAGCAAACTTAATTGAAAACCCGGCTTCTAGTAATTCTTACGGTTTGGCTGCTGCAATCAGACCTAGCAATAAGTTTTCAGTTAGCGGTTTCGTTTCTTATCACGATGTTACCCAATTAGGTAGTGATAATGACTATGAAGCTTGGAGTTGGGGTGCTGGTGTAGCTCTACCTGACTTTGGTGGAAGAGGTAATGTTTTAGGTATCTTCGCCGGTGCTCAACCTTATTCTATTAATAGAAATTTAACCGGACGTTCTACTGAAGACAGTGATATTCCTTATCACATCGAAGGATTCTATAAGTACCGGGTAAATGATAATGTTTCTATTACACCGGGCGTTATTTATCAGACTTCTTCAGGACAAAATGATGATAGCGATGATGCATTCATTGGTACTCTTAGAACAACCTTTACGTTCTAGACGATTAAGAACAATCTAACGAATTGGTAAGTTGCTCCCCGTTTGCAAAGCGGGGAGCAATTTATTTTAAAGGCAAATAAGCAAACCCCGGTGGAGAACCGGAGTATACTAAAGAGAGTTAGGAGTTATGTAAATAAGAATTTGATATTGGTAATTAGCTTGCTGCGGACTGCAAGTCCCCGCCTAATAGCAAAAGTCATATAAATATGACTGAAATAAAAGCCATCAAAATTACTGTAATATTTAACTCCTTATTACTTATGAGACAGACCAGTAGTATTCAATTTCGTTAAAACTGACGGGTTATGAAAAGCCTCTGGGAGCAGAGGAAGCAGGTGGAGAAAACCATTTTAAGTAAAAATAAACCTATCAAAACTAATGATTTGGACTACTATAAATCAGATGAAGAAGTATTTTCAAAACTTTTAATATTACCACTCCTAACTCCTAACTCCCAATCCTAAACTTTTATCAAAACAGCTTGTGGAACTATCGTGTAAATCAGAATATGCAATTTTGGCGTTATTAGAATTAGCAACCCATTATCAAAAAGGGGAGCCACTACAAATTCGGCAAATTGCAGCTAAACAAAATATACCAGACCGCTATTTGGAACAACTGCTGGCAACATTAAGACGTGGTGGACTGGTTAAAAGTCAACGTGGTTCTAAAGGTGGCTATTTCTTGACGCGAGAACCTTGGAAAATTACTTTATTTGATATTTTTGTATGTGTGGAAGGGCTTGACAAATTACAAAACTGTGAAGAGGATAGTAAACCTAAAACTTCTGATAGTGCTGTTGTAGAAGATATTTGGGAAGAAGCACGTCAAGCTGCTAATTCGGTATTGCAAAAATATACGCTTTTAAATTTATGTGAAAAGCGAGACTCCCACAAGCATTTGGATATTATGTATTACATTTAAGAATTGGGCATAGAGCAAGGTATATATATTAAGTTAGTTATTTAAGGTTTGGTTATATGTTTTATCTAAATGTAAGTTAAAAGTATAAAAATCAAACGGTCTAAAATTATTTCATGGAGCATTCGTATATTCCCTATCTAATGCCCTATGCCCCATGCCTTATTCCCTACTCCCGATCAAAAAATGCGTATTGCTCGTAATATTACAGAACTTGTCGGTCGTACTCCATTAGTTCAACTCAACCGTATACCACAAGCAGAAGGTTGTGTGGCGAGAATTGTCATGAAGCTCGAAAGTATGAACCCAGCAGCATCAGTCAAAGATAGAATTGGCGCTAATATGATTGATGCAGCAGAAAAAGAAGGTTTAATTACTCCCGGAAAAACGCTATTAGTAGAACCGACTTCTGGAAACACAGGAATAGCCTTAGCAATGGTTGCCGCAGCTAAAGGCTATCAACTGGTATTGACAATGCCCGATACTATGAGTTGCGAGCGCAGAGCCATGTTGCGGGCTTACGGGGCTGAACTAAGATTAACGCCCGGAATTAAAGGCATGAATGGAGCAATTTTGCAGGCACAAAAAATTGTTGACACTACTCCTCATGCGTATATGTTGCAACAATTTAGAAATCCAGCTAATGCGAAAATACACAGAGATACAACTGCTGAGGAAATATGGCAGGATACAGATGGTCAAGTAGATATGATTGTTGCTGGCATAGGTACCGGAGGAACAATAACCGGTATAAGTGAAGTCATTAAAACACGCAAGCAAAATTTTCAGGCGATCGCCGTTGAGCCAGCTTCAAGTCCAGTGTTGTCTGGAGGAAGACCGGGGCCTCACAAAATACAAGGAATTGGTGCGGGGTTTGTTCCTCAGATATTGAAAGTGGACTTGATTGACGAAGTAATTACCGTTACCGATAGTCAGGCGATTGCATACGGAAGAAGGCTGGCTCGGGAAGAAGGCTTATTGTCAGGGATTTCCACAGGGGCAGCTTTGTGTGCAGCAATTCAGGTCGCTAAGCGTCCGGAAAATCAAGGACGGTTAATTGTATTAATTCAGCCTAGCTTTGGAGAAAGATATTTAAGTACACCGCTGTTCCAAGATTTGGAAGTTAAGCCGGTTAATAGCATTAGCCGTCCTATAAATTGAAGTAATGTCACAATCCAATCACTACTCCATTCTCAATGTAGACAGAAATGCAAGCCAAGCGGAGATAAAGCAGGCTTATCGTCGCTTGGTTAAACTGTTTCATCCAGATGTGAATCAGGAAGCAGAGGATAAAGAGCAGATTATTCGTATTAATGCTGCTTATGAAGTTTTAGGTGATATTAAAAGTCGTCAGTCTTATGACAGACAACTCCATTACAGCTTTGAGAAAAATAGTACTGAAAGACAGCAGCGGACTCAAACAGCACAACAACAATATAAAAAGAGACGTAAGACGGGGCGGAATGCTGACGAACGAATAGAAGAATGGTTACGCTTCGTTTATCAGCCAGTTAATCGCTTTGTGTATGATATTCTTAATTCTTGGGAGGAGCAAATAGAAAAATTAGCAGCAGACCCTTTCGATGACGAACTTTTAGAAGAATTTCAAAACTATTTGCAAGATTGTAAAAAAGACCTGAAGCAGGCACAAACTATTTTTAGTTCCTTACCCAATCCGCCTAGTTTAGCGCGAGCTGCGGCTCATTTCTACTACACATTGAATCAAATTGATGATGGTTTGGGAGAGTTAGAATATTTTCCTCTCAACTATGATGAAAGTTATCTGCACGCCGGACAAGAAATGTTTCTGATTGCAACTCAGCTATACTACGAAGCACAAGATTCGATGGGCGCATACAAATAAATTTATGTAATTTATTGATTGATGATAGTTCTTGTGTTCGTATTCATCTTGTTTTTATCAAACTAAACTCTCAAAAATTTAATAGTGGTATCATATTTAGAGAATTATTTTAGTATAAAGAAATTCAAAAAATATTTTTTATTTATAAAGTTTTTGTTACATGTTTATATATTATTTTTTTTAAACATTGTAAGATAATTGTTTGTTTAAATATTATTGAGACTTATTTGTAGAAATATACAGAAAATTATAGCTGAGTAGCGTATTCTTAATGATTGTTACGAAAAGTCTGATTCAGGATATACTATTTAATCTACTTGTTAATCTACTTGTAATAAAAATATAGACCGGGAAACGCCGTTCACCGCAGGCTCCGTCGTTGCACGGCGGAGTAACGGTGACTTGAGCTAATTTTGTCGAAAAAATATTACAAAAAAACTATAAAACTGCGATCGCGCTTGTTAAATTGACAACGTCGGGAATTTTTTAATTCAGAAAGATATTCAATAGCGAATAAGATGAAAACAAAAGAAAATCTGATTTTAATTATTGACGATAAAATTGACAATTTAGAGATACTACTTGATGTTATGCAAATGCATGGACATGAAGTGTTAGTTGCTGATAGCGGCGAAAGTGCATTAAATAAACTCAAAAATAGTTTACCTGCCTTGATTTTATTAGATGTTATGATGCCGTCAATGGACGGGTTTGAAGTCTGTAGGCGGTTAAAATCTGACGATAGAACTAAAGATATTCCAGTTATTTTTATGACTGCTCTGACAAATACGGCAGACAAAATCAAAGGATTTAAGCTTGGAGCAGTAGATTATATCACTAAACCATTTCAGCAAGAAGAAGTACTAGCAAGAGTTAACGTACAGTTGAAATTGCAAGACTTAAATCAGCAATTACAAAAATCGCAATTTCAGTTAATGCAAGCTGAAAAAATTTCTTCTTTGGGACAGTTAGTTGCTGGTATCGCTCATGAAGTGAAGAATCCCGTTAGTTTTATTGCTGGAAATTTGGAACATACCGAAAACTATACTCAAGAATTAGTTGATTTATTAAAGCTATATCAAAAGTATTTACAAAATACTCCTGAAGAAATTAATCATAAAATTGATGCAATAGATTTAGATTTTCTTTTAGAAGATTTACCTAAAATGATTGCCTCTATGAATGTAGGTATTGAGCGAATTAGCGATATTATGCAGTCATTACGTAATTTTTCTCGTAAAGACGCTACAGTTAAAAAATATGCTGATATTCATCAAGGAATTGATACGACTTTGATGATTTTGTCTCATCGTTTGAAAGCTAACGAAATTCATCCTAGAATTGAAGTTATCAAAGAATACGATGATTTACCTCAAATTGAATGCTTTCCAGGACAACTCAATCAGGTATTCATGAATTTACTTGCAAATGCTATTGACGTATTTGAAGATAAAGCACAAGAAGATGAATCTTTTATTCCTCAGATTAATATTAGTACAGAATTAATCAATAATAATAAGGTTAAAATTGTAATTTCTGATAACGGTTATGGCATGAGTGAGGAAGTACGAAATAATTTATTTAGTACTTTTTTTACTACTAAACCTGAAGGAAAAGGTACTGGTTTAGGGCTTTCAATCAGCTATAAAATTATTACGGAAACTCATGGTGGAACTTTGGAGTGTCTTTCTTGTGAAGGTAAAGGCACGCGGTTTGTGATTCAGATTCCTATACAGTAATTCTAAGCTGCCCGCACTTGTTACAGGATTTAGTTTATGCTGGAAGCAGTCAAACGTTAAGAAATCTTAAATTCTGCTTTCTAGATGCTCATGCAATGCATTGTAAATCGCCGCGCTCAGTTTTCGGCTAGTCATCGATATTGGTTCCCCGAACTAAGCGAAGCAGAGAATAATGAAAAATTTGGTGCTTGTGCTAATTTTCCCGGGCACGGACATAACTATGTTTTATTTATCTCTCTCCAAGGAGAGCTAAATGAATATGGTATGGTACTCAACTTATCTGACGTAAAAAAGGTCATAAAAAGGGAAGTTACCAGTCAATTAGACTTTTCCTATCTCAACGATGTTTGGGAGGAGTTTCAGCAAACTTTACCCACAACTGAAAATATTGCACGGGTTATCTACAAACGGTTATCGTCTTATTTACCTATAGTTCGCGTGCAGTTATTTGAACATCCTCAACTTTGGGCAGATTATATGGGAAATTCAATGGAAGCTTATCTTACTGTAGGTACTCATTTTAGTGCGGCTCATAGGTTAGCTAGTTCTAAATTGAGTAAGGAAGAAAATTTCGAGATTTATGGTAAGTGCGCTCGTCCCCACGGGCACGGACATAATTACCACTTAGAGATTACCGTTCAAGGTGAAATTGCAGAGCGTACTGGTATGTTAGTTGATTTGGGCGCTCTTAATAAAGTTATAGATGATTATGTGGTCGAACCGTTCGATCATACTTTTCTTAATAAGGATATTGCTTATTTTGCCGAAGTCGTTCCCACTGCCGAAAATATTGCGCTTTATATCAGCAATACACTTCGCGAACCTATTGCTAAATTAGGGGCAAGCCTTTACAAGGTGAAACTAATCGAAAGTCCGAATAACTCTTGCGAAATTTACTGTAATAATTCGGAATCTAACTTGAATGAGGCAACACAACAACAGCCAGTCTTAGTACGCTTGTAAATTATAAAAATAGGCGGTTTCGATAATATCTAACCCTAAGAATTTCTGATTGATATAGTAATTGCAATTTATTTCCTACCATTTGTTTATTTGCAATTACTATACGAGAAATATTCTTAGGGTTTTTAGTATTTTGTCTGACGGTTTTATCCGTTAAATATAGCGGTTTTCACTTGGGTGCAATACAGTCTAAACCTTACTAAGGAAAGGGGTGTCCGAAGGGCGCAGCGTGTCCGGAGAACATAGGACGTGGTGAAGTTCTTTTTGTATTCGACTCAACCGAAAACTGCTATATAGTGCTATGGATAATGTTAAAGGTCAAAGTTTGAAGCTCAAAGGTTTTAGAATCATGGGTTCTGGTTTTAATTAATCTCCTAAACGAAATCAAGTTCGGATGATTACTTATGATATAGGTTTCGTAGTTGCGCTTACAGCCTCAAAAACCTTCAGCGCCCAAGCGCAACTACGAACAAATTTTTATCGTAAGCAATTAAACGAACCCGATATTATTAGAGGCAAGTAGGAATAAATTTAATCACAGCCCATTTCATAGTCAGGGAGGAAAGGAAAAATCATGATTTTGCAGCTTTTGCAACAATAGTCCGATGACGGGGACTATTAGAATTAATTGTGGGATTTTGGAAACCAGCATCAGTCAAAGCTTGTTCCATATTTAAGGTAAAGTATTCATCCAAACAAGGTTCGGTACTTTTTAGTAAAGTGAATACGTAAGGTGGCATTTTCTGGTAAACTTCAGACTGCGGATTCATGTCCATAATTGCTAAATAACCATTGGGACGCAATACCCTTCTAGCTTCAGTAAGTATTTTTCGAGTTGCAGATTGTGGCAATTCATGACAGGTAAGAAAAATTGAAACTAAGTCAAATGAGTTGTCGGGTAAACCTGTTGATTCGGCTGCTGCGTGAACCCAATTAATATTATTTTGTTGTTGTCGAGAACGGTAATTAGCAACTGATAGAAAATAAGGTGATAAATCTAAGCCGGTAACTTTGGCTTGAGGATAAATTTTTTGTAGAGCAAAAGTACTTAAACCGACTCCGCAAGCTAAATCTAAAATATCTTTTGGCTCTGGAATTTGCGGTTTGAGAACGTCATGATAAGAAGCGCGTAATTTTGAGTCTCCCGCTAGTTCACCAGCTTTATTAAAAAGTGTGGAGTGAACAGTTAAAGCTGCGACTTCTAATTCCAAGGCTGGTTTCCAACCAAGATTGCCTTCTTCATAAGCATGAAATGAATCGAGATAATAATTGGGATAAGAAATATTGGGATTTTCCACTTGCTTAATTTCATTTTCCCAATTTACAGTTTTCATTTCTTCTACTTGTTTTTTCCAAGGAACACCGATTCTTTCACTGCGTTTAATCATCATTTGACGAGCTTGATGCTTGGCTAGATTAAACAACGGCTTGATTCCTAGCAATCCATTTATCAAGCGTGTAGAGAGTGGAGTAGTCTTTTTTGTAGCGATAACCATCAGTAATATTAATGAATTAAGTTCTTGATTTTGGAATTAAGAAAAAATTTGCCTGTAAGGATAATAAGTCTTGAAGGGAATTTTGTTTTAATTTGAAAAGAATATTTAACAGAAGATAGACTTACGCAATCGTTATAAAACTTTGGTTGGTGCCGTACTACAACCTGATTATTGCGTTAACAATTAGTCAGTGTACAAGCACCTTACGAACAAAATATGCGGCGTTGCAGTTATTCCTAAGAAAATGAGAATTGGGGATGGGAAGAAAAATAACTGTGTGGCTACTTGTTACCCCCAACTCTTAACTTCTAACTCCTAATTCCTAACTGATTACTATTGGCTGTTCTTTTTCAAGGCTAGCAACATTTCCATTTGGGTTAGGGATTTGTTGGGGCTGGTTGCAGTAACACCTATTCCACGAATTGAGTTGAGAATGGCGGCTGCTTCTGTTGGCGGTTGAGAGAAGCGAGTGATAATCGGCAGAGCTTTCTCCATGTCTAGGTAAAAGTAACCGCCATTTTCTTGGGGTAATGTTTCGGTTATACCTTGGAAGCTGGAACTACCGCTAATAGGCTTAAACCCTTTGTCAGTAATTGTTTCAGCTATAGGACCGCCAAGTGCTAGTAAAGCTGTTTTGTCATCAAGCCAACCGTGGGCTAGTAATGCACCTTGGTTGGGAATTTGCCATTCAGTAATTTGTTTGCCACCGATATTCTTTTGAGCAATCTTTAATGATTGAGCTTTAGCTAAGTTGTCCAATTTGCTAAAAGTGGCTTCTGCTGTTTTGCGATCGCCTGTTTGAAAGAGGAATGCACCACCGAAACCAATTTGCTTTAATAGTCCCTGGTTTACGGGGATTGCAGCGAGACCAAATTCCCCATCCATCCAACCAAATACGTCTTTGTCCAAATCGATATTGACTAATTTTAATTGTCCGCGTACTTGCTGAAGTAATACATTCAGTTCGGTGGTATCTTGTGCTTGTTCTGTAAAAGCTGTCCACCATTTACTTATGCCCCCTCCACTCACAAGGGCAATTGTATTTTGGGGAAGTTGGGACAATATTTTGCCAGATGTTGTTTCGTATTGAAATTTAACTTTTTGCGCGTCTAAGTTGGTATTGGCTTTGACTCGCAATCCATTGTCGTCAACACCGATGCCTGCTACAACAGATTTCACCTGTTTCAACTGTTCTAAAGTTTGGGGTGGTATTTGCCGAGCTTGGGGATTATTGGCAATTAAATTTTTAACCATACTCGAATAATCGGGTACGTAAACTTGGAAGAGGGTATTTTCCAGTTGAAGATTATTTTCTATAATTTGTGAAGCACCTGTTTTACTTAAAAATGATGGTTCTCCTTTTGATGTATCGATGGCTTGGTTTACAGCATTTTGTGAAGGAGAAAATAATACGCGGTCATTTAGTATAGTGCTGTATGTAGGACTTCCTTTACCTTGAGTTCTTTGGATTTTCTGCCCTTTATATTCAATTTCTTCGATTTTGACGTTTTTTTGCTGCTTGAGTTTATTGGTAAAATTCAAAGCTGCTACTTTATCTTTGATTCCTACCACCATTAATATATTTGGATCTGTTGAAGATTGAGGTTTATTTTGGGCTGGCTGAACTGCATTTGGAGGCAATACGGCTACCATTACACCGCCTACCCAGGGTTTTAAATCCTTGTCATAGCTGATGTTGTCATCGTTAGAAAAACTTTTATTAAAGCTTTCAACCCCCGCAGCGACTATTTTTCGTGCTTCGGGGGTTCCAAATTCTTCTAATTTTGACCAAACCTTTGGATCTGTAGCAATATATGTTGCCATCATTGCATCATCTGGCACTAGTTTAGCACTAGCAGCCGCATCAGAAATACCTCCAGATGGGCCGCTTTTCAAGTATAAGTAAGTTGCAATTCCAGCTACGACTACTACACCAACACCAATAGCGGGGATTAAAAATTTAGGTTTAAGTTTAGACATTACAGTATTCTCTTTCTTATAACAATGACGATGAAAGCAACAGTTAGCAGTTAAAAATTAGGGGCTATTAATTATTTCTTCCCAATATTCCCCTTACTTCCCTGAATCTTTAATTTATTCTTCAGCTTTTATACTTTATATTTTCCATCACAGATTATCGGTATTTACTGATAAAATTAGTAATTCTACACACTTAATAGTTTTATATTTGACCAAATTTACATTAACAACATAACTATTTGAATCGCATTAAAGTTACAATTTTTTTCTTCTCTAAAGAATTAATATAACAACTGCGAAAAATTATTCTAATCTATATAGGTCATGCTTCAAGTATTTCTACTCATGAAAAAACGAATGAGAATTAGAATAGGTAATGCGTCTTAAAATTTAGGAGTTTGCTTGCACAAGCGTTGCCATTCCAATGTGGTAATCAACCACAAATTGTTATTTTTTATTAACTACACAAAGATTTTTCCCATAGGAAGGGAGGTGAAAATAGATGTTGCAGTCAAATTTTGATACCGAAAATCAGCGTCACAAATCTTTTGTTTCGCCAGGTGCAAAACCGCAATACAATCCAGATAGACCGGGACAGGTAAAGCATATTTTCCTCGATTTGAGTTTGGATATACCCGAGCAAACTGTTCGCGGTACTTGTAAAATTACTTTAGCGCCGATAAGCAATGGTTTAGAGCGCTTACACTTAGATGCTGTCAACTTAAATATTGAGTCAGTTTTAGTAGGACAAACTGTACAGAAGTTTGATTATGATGGCGAAGCCCTAGATATTGAACTTAGTTCCCCGACGCAAATAAATCGCCGACTGGAAATTATTATTGCTTATTCGGTAGAAAAGCCCCAGCGCGGTATTTATTTTATTCAACCGGATGAACATTATCCTCATAAGCCCACTCAAGTCTGGACTCAAGGAGAAGACGAAGATTCCAGATTTTGGTTTCCTTGTTTTGATTATCCCGGACAATTATCTACTTCGGAAATTCGTGTCAAAGTACCTAAACCTTTGATAGCGATTTCCAACGGTGAATTGATAGATAGCGAAGATGAAGGAGAAAATAAAATCTATCACTGGCTGCAAAAGCAGGTTCATCCTACTTATTTAATGACTCTTGCTGTGGGTGATTTTGCTGAAATTAGCGATACATGGCACGATAAACCCGTTGTCTATTATGTTGAGAAAGGACGGGAAGCTGATGCTAAGCGCACTATGGGTAAAACTCCCCAAATGATGGAGTTCCTGAGCGAAAAATATGCTTATGATTATGCTTTCCCTAAATATGCCCAAGTCTGCGTTGATGACTTTATTTTTGGGGGCATGGAAAATACTTCTACCACGCTATTGACGGATAGATGTCTGATTGATGAAAAAGCAGCTATTGACAACCGTAATGCAGAAAGTTTGGTGGTTCACGAACTTGCCCATCAATGGTTTGGAGATTTAGTTGTTATTAAACATTGGTCCCATGCTTGGGTTAAGGAGGGAATGGCAAGTTATTCTGAGGTAATGTGGACGGAGCGCGAATATGGTTCTCAAGCAGCAGATTACTATCGTTTGCAGCAAGCACGACGCTACATTGCTGAAGACAGCAGTCGCTATCGCCGCCCGATGGTAACACATGTTTATCGGGAAGCTATCGAGCTATATGACCGACATATTTATGAGAAAGGCTCCTGCGTTTATCATATGATCGGGGCGCAGTTAGGAGAAGATTTGTTTTGGCAGGCGATCGCTACTTTTGTCAACGATAATGCTCATCAAACTGTAGAAACTATAGATTTATTGCGGGCAATTGAAAAAGCTACCGGTCGTAATTTAACATTCCTTTTTGACCAATACGTTTACCGTGGCGGACATCCCGATTTTAAGGTTGCTTATGCTTGGGATGGAGATGCTAATTTAGCCAAGGTTACGGTTACTCAAACTCAGGTAAATGAGAAAGATAAAAATAACGAAAATTTGTTTGATTTAAGAATTCCCATTGGTTTGGGTTATGTTGATAAAGATAGGGATTTAAAAGTTTTTACAGTCAAGGTTTCTCAGAAGGAACAGAGTTTTTACTTTCCTGTGGAAAAGAAACCCGATTTTATTAGCTTCGATGTCGGTAATCATTATCTAAAAACTTTAACTTTAGATTATCCCATTCCGGAATTGAAAGCACAGCTAATACACGATGCAAATCCGGTTTCGCGAATTTATGCTGCTGCTGCTTTAGCTAAGAAAAACAGCTTGGAAGCTGTAAAAGCCCTATCGCAATCTTTAAAAAATGATGATTTTTGGGGTGTACGTGTAGAAGTAGTTAAGCAGCTAGCAGAAGTTCAGCTAGAGCAAGTTTTTGATATTTTAGTTGAGTATCTTGGGGATGAAAACCCCTACGTGCGGAGAGCAGTAGCGCAAGCACTTGGGAAAATCAAGACTAATTCTAGTTATGAGGCTTTGAAAAAAGTTTTATCTGCTGGAGATGAAAGCTACTACGTTGAAGCTGCTGCTGCTGCTTCTATTGGTTCGATTGCTGCAACCGTAGGTGAAGACAAACCTGACGAGTCAGAAGTTGTCAAACTGTTGGAGAAAATTTTGCAATCCAAAGCTGGTTGGAATGAAGTAGTACGTAATGGGGCTATTGCAGGTTTAGCCGAACTAAAAACTAGTGAAGCCGCCGTGAATTTAATCCTGCAATACACCAAATTAGGAGTACCGCAACCTCTACGTTTAGGTGCAATTCGGGCTTTAGGAAAAATTTCTGTTGCCCAAAGCCGCGCCAGTCTCGAAAAAATTCTCGAAAGATTAAGTAAACTTTCTGGGGAAACTTTCTTTTTAACTCAAATTGCTGTTGCAACTGCACTCGGACAAATGGAAGATAAAAAAGCGATTGCAGTTTTACGTACTTTAGCCACACAAACAACCGATGGCAGAGTACGTCGTTATGCAGAAGAAGAAATTGATAAAGTTATGGAGAAAACTTCAACTGATAGTGCGGTAAACGATTTACGTTCCGAACTCGAACAAGTTAAAAAACAAAATCAAGAACTTAGAAGTCGTTTAGAAAGTTTGGAAGCAAAAGCGAAGCAGTAATGTAGTAGGCTGCTAGTAGCCTTCTAATAGCTTGGCATTAAAAAACTGTCTGAAAAAATTCTTTCCCCCTCTCTATATATTAGGGAGGGTTTTAATTAATTATTTACAGGGTTCTATCAGTTTTTTGCGAGCAATACTAATTCAAAAATTCATTTTACAAGTATAAGTCTTTTGCAATCGCAAGTAAACTATTATACTGCTATTTTCTGCCCCTAAAATTTTAAACATTTACAATAGTAAATATGGAGTTGAGTCTGTATTAAAGTTACAGCTAATGACTTCAAGTATTATTTTTAATTTTTATTCAAGATTTTTTTTAGCGTATATTCGCAACTTTAAGATTAACTCACAAATATTTTGAAGGTATAACTAACTACTGTCTATTAATATATTTAGCAGTTTTATATGCATCTAATCTAATAGTAATTTGTACTGCTATATTATCTGTGTCACTGACAATTATAATCAGATTTTGAATCAAACTTAGATTAGCATTTAATCATCAAATCTCAGTCACGAAGCTTCTTTAAGCTGATTTAAAGATACCTATCAAATTTAACAACCTACAATCGATAATAATAAATACTGCGGAAATTTTATCAAAGCTAAGCATCGAAGCAATATCAAAGTGTATCGATATTAATTATTTTTAGAGTAATTGAACGCGCAGCTATTATGATTACTGCTTTGTATTCATCGCCAAAAAAGCTGCATTTTTTTTTGAAGATTACCAGGCTCTCGCTCTAACTCATGCAGTTTGCTCGCTTCAAAATAAGTCTTAATTACGTTCCCTCTACAGAAGGATATCAACAAAATAATTCTGCATAAAAATAAAAAAACTCAAAATTAATTGATTTTTAATGCCATATTTGTTACAAGTAATTATTTATATATTATGGTTTATACTTAAATGATTTTTCGCGATATTGTTGTCTTATTGATTCAAAGTAAATTAATTGCACTAGGGTTTTTACGGAATGTTATATTAAGGTATCATAAAGTAAATAGGCTTAGCATTAAAGTTTTGTTTTTTCCCTTACAAAAATATTGTATGCTAACATACATTTTACTATTTCAAGAATTATTTTATACTGTAGGAGTGAAATTTTAATGAAGATTGGGTTAGCTTTAGTGATTTTGCAGATCATTAATATTACGATTTGAATAGTGTAATAATTTTTCTATGCACAAATAGTATTTGTTTAACCTACTACTTAGATTGAAAAAAAAATTTCGTACTTGAAATGAACAAAGGACTGCTGAAATTGGTGTAAATAATTAATTGTCAATAAGAAATCAGTGAGCGCAAACAAAATATTACTATGGTCTGAGTAAAATTTTTGTTCAAGGAGCTATTTTTATATCAAGTGATAGATACCCAAGCGCTATTTTCACGTCACGGTCGAAAAATGCACGTCTAATATTATTGTGCAGGGTGGTTAAGAATGCGTAAGCCTGTTTTAACAATTTTTTATCAATATAATCCCTGGAATACAACTATTGGAGGAATACAAACATTAATTAATACTTTTATCAAGTATGCTCCTTCAGATTTCAATGTCAGGCTTGTTGGAACAGCTAATAGTAAAAGTGAAACTTTAGGCAGATGGCAGAAAAAACAATTCTTAGATAAAGAAATTGATTTTTTACCTTTATTTGTAGTAGAAGATGATAACGTCAGAGGTTTAGTACCAACGACGGTTAAGTATACTCTCGCAATGTTGGGACATTGTTATGCCTCTGATTTCATGCATTTTTACAGATTAGAACCTACAATAGCCGCTTTTAAATGGAAAGGAGAAAAAACACTATTTATTCAGAACGATATAGAAAAGCAGATGACATCTGCGAATGATAAAAATGCAATTTTGTGGCGGCGCTTGCCAGCGGCTTATTTTGCTTTAGAACGAGCTTTGGTTAAACAATTTGACTATATTTATTCTTGCAATAGCGACTCCATGAAGCTTTATCAACGACGCTACCCGGATATATCGGGCAGGGTAAGTTTGTTGAACAACACTTTTGATGAACAAGTATTTTATCCAGTTTCTCAACAGGAGCGCGATCGCCAAAGGTGCGAATTAGCTAAAAAGCTGAATTTAAGCGAAGATACGCGATTTGTGTTGTTTGCAGGAAGACTACATCCGCAGAAAGATCCTTTACTGCTGATACGCTCAATCAAAGCATTAAAAGACGATAGGGTTCATTTATTAATTGCTGGAGAGGGTGAATTAACCGCTCAAGTACGTAACGAAATTGATTTATTAGGAATTGAAAATCGAGTCACGATGCTAGGAATAGTTCAACAAAAACAACTATCCGATTTACATCGTGCTTGTAATGCAGTTGTTTTAACCAGTGCCTTTGAAGGATTACCATTTGTGGTTTTAGAGGCTCTGGCTTGCGGAACTCCAATAGTGACCACCGAAGCCGGAGAAACTCCTTCTCTGCTGTCTCCCTATAGTGGAGTTGTTTGTTCTCAACGAACACCAGAATGCATTGCTTCGGCTTTGCATCAAGTTGTCATGCATCCAGAAAACTATCCAGTTGAAGAATGCGTTAAAATTGCCGCTCCCTATGCTGCAAGTAGCGTAGTGAATGGGGTTTACAGTCAAATGTGGCAACGTTGGGAAAAACGATTAAAACAATCAGTCAGCGTTTAGCAGTTATAAACTATCTTGAGAGCAAAGACGAGCAAAAGATGAAAATTGCTGTAATTGGTGCAAAAGGTCTACCTCCTAAACAAGGTGGAATTGAACATTACTGTGCGGAAGTGTTTCCCCGTATGGTAGCTCAAGGTCATAGTGTAGATTTATTTGCTCGTTCTTCTTATAACGATAGTTCTTGGCTAGAGAACTATGATTACGAGGGTGTGAAAGTCATTTGTTTGCCTGATGTACGCATGAGAGGTGTGGATGCTTTTGTTACTTCTGCCCTAGGGTCTTTAGCAGCGGTAGGTAATAAATATGACATAATTCATTTTCAAGCTCTTGGACCTTCTTTGTTTACAGGCTTATCAAAAGTGACAGCAAAATCAAAGATTGTCGTAACATGTCATGGATTGGACTGGCAAAGAGCCAAATGGGGCAATTTCTCGACTCGTTTGATCAAAATGGGCGAACAAACAGCAGTACGCTGTGGTGATGGCATAATCGCTGTCTCGGATGCTTTAAAAACCTACTTTATGCAAACTTATGGAAAAGAAGTTGTATACATTCCCACGGCTCCGGCTAGCTATGCAAGGTCAGATCCAGATTTTAGGTATGGTAACAAGCTAGGGCTGGAGAAAAAACGATATGTGTTGTTTCTGGGTAGATTGGTACCCGAGAAACGTCCCGACTTGCTTTTAGAAGCATTTACAAAGTTGCAACCACACAATTGGAAGCTGGTTTTAGCTGGCGGTGTGAGCAATACAAAATCTTTTACCTCAGAATTGTTGGAGCAAGTTGCAGATAACCGCAACATAATATTTGCAGGAGAGTTGAAAGGGGCGCGTTTAGCCGAAATAGTTCGGGGGGCTGGACTATTTGTTCTACCTTCGGATGTGGAAGGATTGCCGATGGCGATGTTGGAAGCGATGCGCGAAGGGGTTCCCATATTAGCAAGCAATATTCCACCCCATAAACAACTGATTGCAGGGGGTAGAGGCAGGCTTTTTGAAGCAGGCTCTTTAGAATCTTGTATGCATGAATTATCTTGGGCTACCGGAAATTCAACCGATATGGCAGCAATGGCTCAAAACGCGCAAAATTATGTAACCACAAACTATAGCTGGGACTACATTACAAACGAAACCTTGAAATTATACAAAACCCTAACAGGTTCAGTTTCAGAAGTTGACATACAGGCTGATAAAAAAGGATTAGCAGGAGTTTTAAAAGATTAAGGAATTGGGAATGGGGCATTGATTGGAGAGTTTTTTAACCAATACTGTTTAATTTCCTTCCTAGTAAACGTTATTTAAAAAGGTATATGTAATGGAAAAGGGGATTTCATCTTTGCTAAAAATCGTCATGCGGCGAAGTTTACCCGCGTTGGCTACTTTTGTAGCAGTTATGGGTGGGGCTTTTGCTTACCTTAGCGTTACGCCACGTGTTTACGAAACCTCAGCGCGGTTAATGCTTGATGAAAAACAAACTAGTGTTTCGGAGTTGGGTAGAGATTTAACTCAAATTGCAAATAGTACCCCTGGTGGCCCTAGTCCTTTAGCCGATCAAGCAGAGTTGGTAAAATCTCAAAGGGTTTTAGACAACGCGATTAAAATATTTAATTCTCAGTACAAAGTTACAAACGAGCAGAATTTTGGTAAAGACGGCTTAACTTCGGAATACTTGCGAAAAAATTTAAGCGTTAAAATAGTTCCCGCAACCAACATTCTGCAAATTAGCTATGAAAATAAAGATCCAGTTTTA
Source organism: Rivularia sp. MS3 (assembly GCA_019192545.1). Classification (GTDB taxonomy): domain Bacteria; phylum Cyanobacteriota; class Cyanobacteriia; order Cyanobacteriales; family Nostocaceae; genus Rivularia. The sequence continues at coordinate 20,757 of JAHCMI010000034.1, forward strand.
GCTGCGAGACTACTTAATGCTGTATCCAGCGCGATGGTAGAATACGATATTAAGGCTATAAGTTCTGAAGCTACAAAAGTAAAAGATTTTTTAGAAAATAAGCAACTGCCAATTGCTAGGAAGAAGTTGCAGCAAGCAGAAGCTGCTGAAAATCAATACAGACAAGCCTCCGGTATTGTTTCCTTTACGGAACAAACCGAATCTTTGGTAGAGAACTTAGCGTCTCTCGAAGAACAGGAACGAACCCTGAGCGCTTTACTCGAACAAGTGCGATCGCAAGAAAATTCTTTACGACAAATTACGGATGCTGATACCTTAAATACTGCTTATTCTTCAGTTCGCAGTGGTGCAGATGAAGAATTAGTGAAAATGCGGGCTAGTTTGGCAGAATTAGAGCGAGAATTTGTAGAAGCACGTTTGCGGTTTACTTTTAATCATCCCAAAGTAATCGAGTTATCCCAGAAGCGAGATGCTTTTCGTCAAATGTACGAGCAGCAATTAGCTAATGTATCCAATTCAAACAACTCTGTTCCTGCCAATCAAATAGCATCTGACGAAATTTCTCAGGAATTAACTTCTAAATTAATTACTAATGAAATCGAACGTTTAGCTATTGAAAAGAAATTAGCAGTTGTGCGGGCACAAACAGCGGATTTAAAAGCTCGTGTCGCTCAACTACCAATTAAACAGCAGCCTTTAACCGCACTGGTGCGCCAACGGGAAGAATCCGCTTCCACCTTAAAATTTTTGCAGAGTAAGTTAGAAGAAGCACGTCTTGCTCAAGCGCAACAAGTCAGCAATATTCGGATTATCGAATCAGCAACAGTGCCGGATTCGCCATCCTCACCCAAAAAGTCGGTGGTTTTAGCACTTGCTACGATTTTCGGAGGTATTTTAGCAACCGGTATCATATTACTGCTGGAATTAATGGATAACACTTTGAGAGATGCTAGGGATGCAGAACAACTGCTCAACCTGCCGCTGCTTGGAGTTTTACCCCGCTTGCCAGGAAAAACTTTGGTTTTGGAACCTTCAGACAGATTTTTGGATCAAGTAGGTTTGGTAGAACCTTATCGAATGCTGTTCAAAACTTTGGAGTTTCGCAATGACGATGAATTGAAAAAAATTATAGTCAGCAGTACTATCTCTGGTGAAGGTAAATCAGTGGTTGTTTCCCACTTAGCTGCCGTCTCAGCAATGCTGTCTCGAAAAACACTGATAATTGATGCTGATTTACGCAGACCGGTGCAGCATACCTTGTTTAATTTGCCACCGAAACCTGGGATTACCGAGATAATAGAAGGCAGAAGGAGTTTTGTTAATGCCATACAGAAAACGGATGTAGACAATTTAGATGTATTAACCTGCGGCGAACTATACGGAAGGCCTTCACAGTTATTAGAGTCGGCAGAAATGAAGTTGATATTAGAAGAAGCTGCAAAAGAGTACGATTTAGTAATTGTAGATACTCCTCCTGTAAGTGCTTGTGCTGATGCTGCCACTTTAGGTAAACAAAGTGATGGAGTAGTTTTAGTAACACGTCCTAGCTTTACCAACAAAGAAATGCTGCAAAAAGCAGTATTAGAATTAACTCGCGATCGCATTCCGATTTTGGGAGTAGTAGTAAATGGAATGTCTAGTCTCACAGAAAAATATTACCGCTATCCCGTCAAAAGTTATCAGCCGACAAAACATTTGACTGCTGGGAGAAGAAGGTAGTAACAGCGAGCAGTGAGCAGTGAGCAGTTATGAGTAAAAAATAAACTATTACCAATTATCAATGCCCAATGCCCAATGCCCAATGCCCAATTACCAACTATCAGTTAAGAATTAAACATGTTAAGTAATGGAGAGTTAGGCGCTTCGTTTTATTTGTCAGTCTTGATGGGGTTGATAGGGATTGGCATTGGTATAGCTGTGGGATTTGGGGCTGGTGCAGTACCTGTTTATGTCGGTTTGCTTTTGGCTGTAGTTGCGGTACTAATATTCTTTTTTGCTCGGTTTGAACAAGCGGTACTAACTTTACTGGTTTTACGCAGTGCTTTAGATCCTTTTTCTGCACAACAGGTACCTGCTGCTTTTGCAATTGGATTGGACTTGCTAACTATACTTTATGTGATAGTTCAATTATTATTAAGACAAAAAATTAATACAGATAAATTTTTCTGGTTTTTTGCTGCATGGGTAGCATTTTTGGGAATATGGATAGTGCTACCGCTAGTTGGTTGGGGATTGTTAGGAACAACTTATTTTTTAGACGGTATAAGAGAATGGATGCGAATATTCTCTTGGCTGATGGTATATCTGTTGGTAATGCAGTTAAAGGAGAAAATTCATCCAGAAAAAGCGATTACGGTGCTATTTTTTAGCCTTTTAGTACCTTTAACAGTTGGATTATTGCAACTAGCTATACCTTCAAGTCTTCCTGCTGCTATCAGCTGTAATAACTGTCTGAATTCAACTTTAGGACATCCTAGCACTTTCGGGACTTTTTTATTTTTATTTATTAGCTTCACATTATGGAAGCTGGGATATATAAGGGAAAGACGCTGGTTGTGGCTGACGCTGCTAGGGATTTTGGCATTTTTTATGGTGATGACAAAATCTCTTACTAGTTTGATTATGATGTCAGTGTTCTTAGTAAGTTTAATTGCTCCAAAATTAAACTTATTAAAACTGATTGGGGGACTTTTGTTTATCGCAATGGTGTTTTATCTATTTGGAAGTACTGAATTAGGAAGCGAAAAGTTAGCTGCACTTCTAGAAACACCGATTTTTAATCAAGATTTAGATATATCGCGAACAATTTTATTATCATTTGGAGATGGCAACAGTGCTAATTGGCGAATCGCTCAGTGGACTTTTTTGATAGATGCTTGGAAAGAATCGCCACTTTTGGGATATGGTTTAGGCACAAGTAAATATATTACTTATTTTCAAAATTATGCTCATAACGATTATCTTAGATTCCTGGCAGAAACTGGAATTATTGGATTTATAAGTTTTATTATATTTTTAGGAGTGCAGATTGGTTTTCTAATTAAATATCTGCGAAATTCTCCATTAGGAAGTCCCCGTCGAAGACTTTGCGTCACAATGATATCTATTTTTGTCGCAGTCATTCTAGGGATGGCAACCGATAACGTTTGGAGTCATACAACTTTATTCTTCTACTGGTGGCTGCTATTTGCAATTGTTGGTTGGGGAGAAGGAGAAGGTAATTCGCCGTAAGTAATTAGTGATAAATATTGAAAATATTTTACACTCAACTGTGTATCAAATAATTAGCCGAACCTGATATCATATCCTTCGAGCAAATATTCACTGATACATCAGGAGTTCGATGGAGTGATTCAAGCATTAATTAAATCTACAGGCGATCGCCTAAAAATAAATCATCAAAAGCATAAAAAAGATTCTGACAAAATTACAATTATTCATCCGAGCGCGGGTGTTAATTGGAGCGGTGGCTCGGAAATTTTTGCTATAGAAATAGCTCGTCGTCTATCTACCTATTTCGAGGTAGAACTTTTGAGTGGTGCTGAATGCGGAGATTTTTCTCGTATTTCTGGAGGTATACCTCGTGCTTATACTTACGATTTAATCAATCAACCATTAGTTAAAAATTTAGTTCATCGGTTTGCAAATCATCCCGAAATTGTTATAGAACATTTAACTAACTTTTTACCTTGCTTTATTCATTGTTTAACTAATTCTACAGATTTAATATTTCCCTGTAACGACTATGGTGGTTTAGCAGTTGCTGCTGCTGTACGTGCAATTAAAAATACTCCCATAATTTATACAGAGCATAATAGTTTATTAGCCCAAGGAAAATGTTTAAGAAGAAATTTGCGTTTTTCTCCCGACCATTTAATAGTTCATAATCATAAAACTGCTGCATTTGCGCGTAATATTAAAACCAATCAACAGGTAAGTATTATTCCCAATGGAGTAGATTTAGAAAAATTTACCGCTCAAGGTAGCAAGATAGACTTTGGTCTAAATACACCAGTTGTATTGTGTGTAGCTTCTTTAAATCGTAATAATCATAAACGGGTAGATTTAGCAATTAATGCCGTTTCTCATTTACCTCAAGCAAGTTTAGTATTGTGTGGGGATGGCCCGGATAAAGATTATTTTCAGTCACAAGGCGATAAATTACTCGGTTCAAATCGTTTTAAAATATGCACTTTCCCCTTTGAAAAAATGCCAGAGGTTTATCGGAGTGCCGATGTATTTACACTTCCTTCTATCAACGAACCTTTTGGTTTTGCTTATATCGAAGCAATGGCTTGTGGTTTACCTGTAGTGGCAACTAATGACGAAATGCGCCGCTATATTATTGGTAGTTGCGGTATCTTATGTGATGTTAATAACCCACAAATATATGCACGTTCGTTATCTCAAGTATTGCAAGGAGAATCGCTGCTTCATCCCCGAAAAAATGCTTTCAGATTCAGTTGGGACACAGTAGCATTAAAATATCGTGATGTAATTTTAAATACTATCAAAAAAAATTTATAGGGAAACTCGATAGATGCTATGATTTAAATCAATCACAAAATTATCTTGACAAAAAATATACCTTTATACAGAAGTAAATATACAAAATACTACATAGCATCTTGTTAAGGACTTATATAGCAAAGAGGTTTTATTTAAATGCCATGTTGTTCTATTATTATTCCTGCTTATAACGCCATAACATATCTGCCAGAAACTTTAGAAAGTTTGTTAAATCAGACTTTTACAGATTTTGAAGTTTTGATTGTTGATGATGGAAGTTACGATAATATTATAGATTGGGCTGCTGAAATTAAAGACCCGCGAGTCAGATTTTTTTCTCAAAATAACAAAGGTGTTTCAGCCGCAAGAAATTTAGGCATTAAACAAGCTAAAGGAGAATATATTGCATTCCTTGACGCTGATGATTTATGGGAATCGACGAAATTAGAAAAACAGTTGCAACTGTTGAAAAACAATCCCTCATTAGGCTTAGTGCATACTGAAATGCTTGTAATTGACGAACAAAGTAAATCTTTAGGAAGGAAATTTACATCTAACGTGGAAGGTGATGCTCTGAAAAGATTATTAGAGCGAAATACAATAGTGACTTCTTCAGTAATAGTTCGTCATAGCTGCTTGCAAGCAGTAGGAAATTTCGATGAAAATTTAACTTCCTCTGAAGATTGGGAACTTTGGGTTCGTATCGCTTCACGTTATTTTATAGCGCAAATAAAAGAACCTTTAGTTTATTATCGGCAACATGCCAACAATACTACCAAAAATTGGCAAATGCTCGAACAGGATTTATCTTCTATCGAGCAAGTGTTTCAATCTGTTCCTCAAGAATTATCTTATCTAAAACAACGTACTTATGCTTATGCCAATATTTATTTAGCTTGGAAAGCTTTAGAAACTGGTTACTGCGAGCAAGCAGCCTATTTTCGCAATCAATCCATCAACCATTATTTTAATATCCTCTTTTGTGCTAATTTTATTCGCTTAAGCTTAGCGATCGCGCTGTTACAAATTTTCGGTAACGACGGTTTTAGCCGTATCAAATCTATGATTTACACGGTACGTCGGCGTTGTTCTACTGTTAAATTATAATCAGAGATTTAGATAGAAAAAGTAGAATAGTCCAAGGAAAAGGCAAGATATATGGGAGTTAAAGCATTTTAAAGATACTTAACTCCTAATAATTAACTTCTTCGATTTCAGTTTAAAAATCCAATTTTTTTTCTTTATTTTTTTTTATTCAGAGTTTAACAAAGTGATTAGACAACTAGTAAACATAGCTAATAATTCCGGGCAACAGTCGCAAGGCAAACAAAAACCCTTAAAAGTGACTATTCTTCATCCTAGTGCGGGAGTGAATTGGAGCGGCGGCTCGGAAATTTTTGCCATTGAAATGACTCGTCGTTTATCTGCTTATTTTGATGTAGAGCTTTTAAGTGGTGCTGAATGCGGCGAATTTTCTCTGAAAGCTGGGGGTGTTTCTCGTGCTTATACTTATGACTTGATTAATCAACCTTTGATTAAAAATTTAGTTCATCGGTTTGCAAATCACCCTGAAATTATTATTGAACATTTAACTAATTTTCTACCTTGTTTTAGTCGCTGCCTGATTAACTCGACAGATTTAATTTTTCCTTGCAACGATTATGGTGGTTTAGCAGTGGCTGCTGCTGTACGCGCTATCAAAGGTACTCCGATTCTCTATACCGAACATAATGGCTTGCTAGCTCAGGGAAAATGTTTAAAGCGCAATCTATATTTCTCTCCAGACACTCTGGTAGTTTTTGATAAAAAGACTGCTGCATTTGCTCATGAGATTAAACCACAACAGCAGTTAAACATTATTTCTAATGGAGTCGATTTAAACAGATTTACTCCTAATGGAACTAAACTAAATTTTGGTTTAACAACGCCGATTGTGTTGTGTGTCGCCTCTTTAAATCGTAATAATCACAAACGAGTTGACTTAGCAATCAATGCTGTTTCTCGCTTATCTCAAGTGAGCTTATTAGTATGTGGAAACGGTCCCGATAGAGATTATTTTCAAGCACGGGGCGATGAATTGCTCGGTGCAAATCGGTTCAAAATATCTACTTTTTCCTTTGACAAAATGCCAGAAGTTTATCGTAGTGCCGATGTGTTTACCCTTCCTTCTATCAACGAACCTTTCAGCTTAGCTTATATGGAAGCAATGGCAAGTGGTTTACCGGTAGTTACAACTGATGATGAAATACGCCGCTATATTGTTGGCGATAGCGGTATATTGTGCGATGTCACAAATCCACAAATTTATGCAGATGCATTATTTCAGGTATTGAAAACAAACTGGCAGCAAAAAGCGCTTAATAACGCCGCAAGGTTTAGTTGGGATAACATAGCTTTGAAATACAGAAATATTATTTTAGAAACTATTAACAGAAAAAAGGAGGAAACAGTCTAAATATTGTTATTTAAAATACAAAATAATCAAATAGCTATGCACAAAGTATTTATGCTTATATACAAAAGCATGACCACCTTAGAATATACAATTTAATAAATATAAGAATAGCCGCAACGCCGCATATTTTCTTTGGAGGCTACTGTGACGGAAATATTAGTTTTGTGACAACTGCGGCCATTCCTGAAATCAACGTCAATTACCAAATAAATCCGAAATTAATCAAATAATTATTTTTTTAACTATCTATTCAACCTTGCGAATCAAAATAAATAAATCTGAAATTAAATAAAAACAAAACGAAAATAAAACAACAATACAAACATTGAATTATGCCGAAAGTATCTGTGATTATTCCAACTTATAACGCCATGAGGTTTCTGCCAGAAACTCTCAAAAGTATTTTTAGACAGACTTTTACCGACTTTGAAATATTAATTGTTAATGATGGTAGTTCTGATGATATTGTGGAATGGGTTTCACAAATAACAGACCCGCGAGTTAAATTGATTTCGCAAGTAAATCAGGGTGTGTCCGCAGCACGAAATACTGGAATTCGCAACGCTCAAGGAGAGTATATTGCTTTTATTGATGCCGATGATTTATGGGAAGCAACAAAGTTAGAAAAGCAAGTTAAGTGTATGCAAGCTAATCCCAATGTCGGTTTAGTTTATACCTGGACGGCTTTTATAGACGAGTTTGGTAAACCCACAGGAATATCGAAGGTTTCTCATTCTCAAGGAGATGTATGGGAAGAAATTGTGATTCAAGATATGATATCTACCGGTACTTCGGCAATGGTTCGTGCTGAATGCTTTGATAAAGTAGGTCTTTTTGATGTAAGACTAAGTATCGGAGAAGATAGAGATATGTGGACTCGGATTGCTGCCATGTATCATTTTGCAGTCGTAAAAGAATTTTTAACTCTTTATCGGAGACATTCTCACAATACAACTATAAGTAATGATAAAATAATTCCTCAATTGTCTTTGGTAATTGAAAAAACTTTTGCAAATGCTCCAAAGCACTTACTCTATTTAAAGGATCGTAGCTACTGCTGGATTAATATTTATGCGGCTTGGTCTTCTATTCAAGAGGAGAAAGACTACGAGCAAGCGGTATTCTATCGCAGACAAGCAGTCCAACATTATCCTCGAATACGTTTTACATCAATGTATTTACGCCAGACTATAGCTATAACAATGTTAGCCTTATTAGGAACTCGAAATTACGGTAAAGTGCGGGGGCTTAGAAAAACCTTATTTAATCGGAACAGCGGTATTGTTTGATAATATCTCTTTAAACTCGTGCGGAGTGATGAGTTATGAGTGTAATGTTAGTGCCTAATATCCTAAATACCCAATGCTCAAATTCATTGCAAACATACAAATAAAGTATATTTCTTATAAATATGGGAATACGCAATCGAGCCGTTAAGGGCGGATTTATTATGGTTATTCGTCAAGGTTTGGGTATTTTACTCAGCTTGGCGAGCGTTATTTTTATTACAAGAGTTATTGGTCCCGAGCAGTATGGTTTTTTTGGTGCGGCTTCAGGAATTGCTACTTTTCTCTACCGTTTGGGACCTTGGGGTTTAGATGTTTATTTGGTGCGTAAAACTGAGAACCCAGAGCAGCAAGAATATAATCAAGCTTTTACTATTTTACTAGCCGTTAGTACGGTATTTGCTTTAAGTCTGATTTTGGGAAGAGATATTATTGGTAATATTCTCAGAATAGAAGAAGTTTCACCACTTTTATTTACTTTAGCTTTTACAATTCCCCCTTTCCTTTTAAAAGTACCTGCAACAGCCAAACTCGAACGAGATTTAAATTTTCAACGAATTGCTTTCAACGAATTAATCAGCCAAATTACCTATTACATCGTTGCTATCCCGATGGCATTTCAAGGCGCTGGTGCTTGGGCACCGGTAACGGGTTTATTAGTGCAAAACTATATTTTATTTATACTGAGTCAAACAGGTGCCAACTTAAAATTCGGTTTGGCTTGGAACCCTAAATTAGCTAAAGAAATAATCGGTTTCGGTTTTACTTTTTCAGCATCTAGCTGGACTTGGGAATTACGAACATTAGTTAATCCAGTAATTGTAGGGCGCTTTGCTGGTGCCGAAGCAGTTGCCTTTGTGGCTTTAGCCATACGGTTAGTAGAAATGCTTTCCTTTGTTAGATATATTGCTTGGCGTTTGGCGATCGCTGCTTTAGCAAAATTCAAAGAAAATAAACCTCGTTTGCGTAGTAGCGTTGAAGAAGGAATGCATTTACTAGCTTTGAGTGTGGGTTTGCCAATGGCAGGTTTTTCCTTAGCAGGGCCAATAATATTAAATATAGTCTTTGGTAAAAATTGGAATCCAGTACTAGAAGTATATCCATTTATAGCAGTTAGCTACATTGCTTATTCAGTCTTGAATTTACATACTTCTGTACTTTACTTACTAGGTAAAAACATGCGAGTTACCTGGTTTAATTTAGTTCACGTCATACTATTTATAGGTGCGGCGTTTGTATTAGTCCCAAAACTGGGAATGATTGGATATGGATGGGCTGAAATATGTACTTTATTTAGCTATATTATCCTACATTTATACGTTTCCAAAGAAATTGGTACGCCAAACTATACAACTGCTTTTATTTGGTTTACTCTTTCAATTAGTGTATTAATTATCGGCACCCTCGAAAGTCCGTTACGTTATTTTTCTGTATTGTTATTATTGCTTCCTTTAATATCAACAAAAGAAAGAAATAATTTGTGGGGATATTATCAGATATTAAGGTCGTAATGAAGTTAAAGGTCAAAGCTTAAAGGTTAAAGTTTGTATATTTTAAATATACTAATAATGTTTATGATTACGGAAAGATTTGAGGTTTTGAAATTGTAGGTTAGGTTAAACGCAAAAGTAATGTTTATATTTTACGAAAGGTTTAGTATGCGTCGTAATTAAACATTAACGTTTTATTTTTATATTAAGAGCAAGAATATTTGTATCAGACTTATAAAGTGTTTTAACAACAGCTAAATCGCGATTGCGAATTAATTACTTTTTTCTTAATCAATGGTGCGTGACGCTATAAATTTAATTGATTCGTTGATTCATTTTAACTATTTCGCAGCACCACACACCCTGAAAAACTGAATTTTTTGTTTGATTCTATATGGTGATGTTGGGTTACATCCCACATTCCGCACCCTAAGTTTCAGAAAAAGGCAAAAACAGATTTTTTAGTATTTTAGTACTATTAGGTACAAGTTTTAAAAAGGAACTATTAATAATAAATTGCATTAGTGATAATACATAGTTACTAAAAAGATTTTGAGGCTAAATCCTTACTTGAAGTTACATGAAAGAGTAAAAATAATTTATAACGAACAAAAAATGTCAAAATGAAAGCAGAAATCTCCCTATTTAATTCTGTTGTGATGTTTGATATCAAAGACGTTGAAATAAAAAACATAGACCATTTGGGTATAGTCGCGGGGATAGTAGATTCGATTGGACTAGTAGAAATAATTAACGAGTCAATCGGTGTAAATGAAAACGAAAAAGTTAATGCAGGACAAGTTGTAAAAGCAATGATTTTAAATGGTTTAGGATTTGTTTCTAAGCCTTTATACATGTTTCCTAAATATTTTGAATCAATTCCTTGCGAACATTTAATAGGTCCTGGAGTAAAAGCAGAATACTTAAATGACGATAAACTGGGTAGAGTAATGGATAAATTATTTATTAAAGGGCTTGATTCAATATTTTTGTCAATTACTTTAAATGTCATTAAAAAGTTTAAAATATCTTTATCGACATCACATTTAGACTCATCATCTATACACTTGCATGGAGAACATAATTCAAGTTTACCTGAAGTAGTATTTGATTATCAAAAAGTAGAAAATAGCCTTTTGGAAGAAGAATTAGAGACTAAATCATTACAACCGATAAATATTACATACGGGTATTCTCGTGACCACAGACCAGATTTAAAACAATTTTTAATAGAACTGATATGTAGTGATGACGGAGATATACCAATATTCTTGAAATCAGCATCTGGCAATATTGTTGATTCTTCATGTTTTGGTCAAATTCTAGTTGATTATAAAAAGCAACTACAATTTGATAGTTTAATGGTTGCTGATTGTGCGTTATATACAGAAAATAATATTAAATTAATGTCAGATACAAAGTGGCTATGTAGAGTACCTTTGAGTATTAAAGAAGCAAAGTTATTAACATCAACCCTACCAGAATCAGAATTTATTGAAAGTGAATTGAAGCATTATTCATATGTTGCGAAAAAAATTACTTATGCAGGTATAGAGCAAAGATGGTTAGTTGTACAAAGTCAAGAAAGAAGGAAAGCTGATTTACAGAAGTTATCACAGAAAATTACTAAGAATGAAGAAAAAATTAACAGTGAGTTAAAAAAGTTATCGAAGGAAAAATTCGCTTGTGAGACTGATGCAATTAAAGAATTATCGAAATTATCTAAAAAATTTAAATATCATCAAATAAATAAAGTTTCTGTAATTGAAAATACCCAAAGCTCGGGAAAACAAGAAAAGTTTTACCAAGTATCAGCAACAATTATGGAGGATAAAGATAAAATTAATCCGTCAATCTTAAGTGCAGGAAGATTTATAATTGCGACGAATATCGTAGAAGAAGCTGAACTTGATAATACGTCTATGATTTATAAATATAAAGCACAGCAATCTTGCGAACGTGGATTTAGCTTTCTTAAAGACCCACTATTTTTTGCTGACAGTATTTACTTAAAAACACCTGAAAGAATTGAAGCATTGGCAATGATAATGGGTCTATGCCTATTAGTTTATAAGCTTGCACAAAGGCAATTAAGACTTGCTTTGTATGAGTCGCAACTAAAAATTAAAAATCAGTTAGGCAAACCTACAGATACCCCAACACTAAAATGGATATTTCAATGTTTTCAATCAGTTCATATCGTTAACTTTAATAATCAAAAACAAGTTTCTAATTGGAATGAAGAAAGAGATTTTATTCTGAAATTATTACCTAACCATTGTCACTCTTATTATAGTTTTATTACATAAAGATAAAATAATTTTTACAATTTTATAGCCATACAAGTTATTTCCATATTTTGTTGATAGCTTATGGATACTCATGTCTCACTTTCTCTTTGAAATGCAAATGCATAAATTATTACCTTGCCAAATACAATTTAATATAGATTTTTATCTATCAAACTGAAAGATAGATGGCTTTCATCACTATTGTTTCTTATTGAGAATCGCTATGATGCCTTTTTCTCAAGATATTCCTGCTATTAAACGACATGAAGTGCTTTTTTATCCTTCTTGAATAGATTTATTTCAGTAATTACCGATTACGACAACTTGGGTGCGGAATGTGGGTTACATTTCATTCCACCCAACCTACAAATTATTTATTATTTAATTTCCAATCGGTGGAGCAAGCTTTACACGAGGTTTTCCACCACCACCAATACTATTCGGGCTATTGTTGTCTACAATATATAATGATTGAAATAACTTCATAAAATCATCGTAAAATTTGCCGTTTCTAGTTTCAAAATCATAACCGTATTTTTTCCGAAACTCTTGGGGAACTCCTTTCTCCACTGCAAAGTAATGAGCATCTCCGTATGAATCTTCTACGACGTAAGCACCGTAATTTTGCAAGGCATCAAATAACTTTTTACCTACTGGTGTTTGTAAATTAAGACTTGTTTTAGTAATTTTTGGCGGAATCGCTAGTAACGAACCCTGAACTAAAGCATGATTGCTACCACCATATTCTTTTGCTGCATAGTTATCAGCGCGACTTGCTGGCCAGCGATACCCGCGTATTTTATTATCGTAATGTAAATATTTTTTCGCCCAAATTACCACTTTCAAAGCATGACGAATCGGCTGATTATTGGTTAATTCGCCTTTACGAATTGAGCCACCAATTGCAGATAACCCAGAGCCAAAGTGTGCCCCTCCTATTCCTTCTCCATAAATATCTACGTTGTCATATCGCCAGCCGTATAAAGAACCTTCTTTTTGACAGCGAGCTAAGGGTGAAAGCTGTACCAATGTTCTGCCGTCTGGCATCAAGAAGGCTGAAGCGTTGTTTGGTGTATGATGTGGTTCTTTTGTCGCATCTGGAATAATTAAATTATCGGGAACTGGGATGGCAATGTTCATGTATTTCGTACCCGTACAACGCCCTTCTCCCCAAGCTCCAGGAGCGTAAACTCGACGATAGGGATATTTATCTTTCAATTTAAAAAAATATTCTTCGTCTGCTGCTGCTTGTTTGGCTTTACCTATATTTGCCTTAACATAATGTGCATTATCCCCTATAGGCATATTCCAAATAGATGTAGATAAAAAGGGCTGCAAAAATTTATCTCTTCTAGCAGCTTTACCAAAAGTATTTGTACAATTCCAAGAAATAGCCATAATTACGGCAATTAGGAAAACAACTAAAATACGCAGCCAAAATAGACTTCTTAAAAATGAAAGGTTTTTCATCTTTGTGAGATTACACTCTTATTTCTATTTTTATCACAAATAATTAAGAAATAATAAAATTTTCATTTTAATAGCAATCACTATGATATGGTCACTGACCCAAATTAAATACGGCAATCATTAGCTTTGCTGAACTATAATTCCTTCATTTTTTGCAAAAATAACTTTATAAAGATTATAGATTATATGTATTTTTTAACTTTGATTAGTAAGGCATCAAAAGCATAATTTTGAAGTAAAGATGCCTTGCTCAACTGCATAAGTCAATAGATACAATCAGGATTAACAATATTGTAGCAAGAGCCGCAAAGCTTTCAAGCAGGCTTGTTTGCGCCTCCTCTTCTAATCTTCGACTTCCAGTTAAAAATGCTGCAATCTCAATGGTAAATCCTCTTTTCTCAACCTAATTAGCGAAAAATGTTAATTAAAATGCTTTTAAGTTTTTTATTGATTTTTGATTCAAATTGATTAATTTTGATGTTATATAAAATACTCAAGCTTATTAGTATTGAATTGTCTCAAATGACTTGAGAAGATTATTTTAAAAGCTTTTCCAGATAAATTTATTTATTAATTCGTCTGTAAATACTGAAAATAAATAGTATTAAACTTTGCGTAAATACTTAACTTGTCTCAGTATTCTGATTGTCTGGCTAAGTATTTATACTTTTATGTAGTAATATAAAATAATAAAAGATAAAAAGTAACTTTTAATAAACTTTGGCTAAAAAGTGCAAAGTTGAGCGGGAAAACATCAGAAAAAAGTTTGTTTAACTGATTGGTACCCGTAAGGTTTTTTTAAACATTGAGTTTGATTCAAATTTTCATAGGTAAAGAGGTAACAAAGGGAAGTGAATTCACAAACCCTCACACAAAACAATCGTAAGTACGATGCACGTCAAATAGCGCGATTCTATCGCCTTCGTCCCTGGCTGGGTTGGGCACGTGCAACCACAATCGTCTTTAACTTCATCTGGTTTATTTTTGGTTTGAAGTGGGATGATTTTCGGGGAGTAGCCGAACGTAATAAATTAAGGCGAGCAGTTCAGCTACGAAAAATACTGGTAAGTCTTGGGCCAACGTTTATTAAAGTTGGTCAAGCCCTGTCAACTCGTCCCGATTTAATCCGTAAAGATTTCTTAGAAGAACTGGTCAAATTACAAGACCAGCTGCCACCCTTTGATAATGCTATTGCTTTGAGACAAATTCAAAGCGAATTAGGTCATTCAATCAAAGAGATGTTTAGCGAACTTTCCCCGGTTCCGGTTGCTGCTGCAAGTTTGGGCCAAGTTTACCGGGGTCGTTTGCATACAGGTGAAGAAGTTGCAGTCAAAGTACAGCGACCGAATTTACGTCCAATACTTTCACTTGACTTGTACTTGATGCGGTGGGCTGCGGGGTGGTTAGCTCCTTGGCTGCCTTTGAATTTGGGACACGACTTGACGTTAATCGTAGATGAGTTCGGTACCAAATTATTCGAGGAGATTGATTATTTAAACGAAGGTCGTAATGCAGAAAGGTTTGCCACAAACTTTCGCAATGACCCCCGCGTCAAGGTTCCGGCGATTTACTGGCGCTACACTTCTACTCGCGTCTTAACTTTAGAATGGCTTAACGGCTTTAAGCTTACCGATACTAAAAGTATTATTGCAGCAGGTTTAGACCCACAACAGGTGATTGAAATTGGTGTAACTACAGGTTTACAGCAATTATTGGAACACGGCTTCTTTCATGCTGACCCCCATCCGGGCAATTTATTTGCTATGCCCGATGGTAGAATGGGCTACATTGACTTTGGCATGATGGATCAGCTCGACGAAACCACCAAAGAAACTCTTGTAGACGCTGTAGTTCATCTAATCAACAAGGATTATGCTGACCTCGCAGGAGATTACGTTAAGCTGGGTTTTCTCACCCCAGATACAGATATTCGTCCGATTGTACCGGCTTTAGAAGCATTGCTCGGAGATGCCATTAATCGTAACGTTGGCGATTTCAACTTCAAAACAATAACTGATGAGTTTTCTAAACTCATGTATGAATTTCCTTTCCGAGTCCCTGCTAAATTTGCTTTAATTATTCGTTCCTTGGTGACTCAGGAAGGTATTGCCCTATCGTTAAATCCCAACTTCAAAATTGTAGAAGTGGCATATCCTTATGTCGCAAGACGGTTGTTGATGGGTGAATCGGCTCAACTGCGACGAAGATTGATCAACGTACTGTTTAAAGATGGTACATTCCAGTGGGAACGTTTGGAAAATATGATTGCGATCGCGCGCACTGACAACAATTTTGACTTGTTACCCACAGCGCAAATGGGTTTGCAGTATTTACTCAGCGATGAAGGTCAATTTCTTCAGCAACAGTTGATAATTGCACTTACAGAAGACGATCGCCTACATGCTCAAGAAGTACAGCGTTTGTGGAATTTAGTCAAGGATGATTTAAACCCAACTCGTTTGTTAAGTGCGGCATTTGGAGTATTAACTCAGTACTCCAGAGAGAGAGTTGCGGCAATCTTGCCTCCATTTAGCACCTCAAGTTCGATGAAAAACACTTGAATAGTTGTGGGAGTCTCTGTGTAAGCCTCTCTCCAACGACGAGGGAGGTTTCCGAAAATTCAAGTAAAATGCAATACTTATCAAATAACCCCTTAGCAACCAGCATATAAATTAGGAGTTTTCATGTACTATTATCCTTCAGAACCACCGTACTTAATTTTAGTTTTAGGACTTTTTATTGCTATTACTTCTGGTGCAGCATTAGACGGAACTCTAAAAACGATATCCAAAACATGGCGGAAAAAAGGTGCTGAAGATTCTGCTCCTCGTTTTTCTAATAAACAGCTAGTAATACCATTTATCGGTATCACAATCGGAATTGGCTTATTTCTTTGCTCGGGTTTAGCAATATTTGGTTTTCCCAATTGGCTTGCTTGTGCTGTTGGTGTACCAATTACTCTTTTAACTTGCGTCTTAACTGCTTTTCAGCTAGGAAGCATGATGACTTATGCTGAAAGTAGAGGATTTCAATCTTTAGATTTAGATTCTTTTAGCTAGGAAATTATATGTAGGGAATAGGGAACAGGAAGTAGAGAAATCAAAAATTCGTCATTTATAAGTTGTTTTTTAGTAAAACTAATTTATGAATGACGAATTTTTTTTGGTAATTGCTAAATTCAAAAATTTACTTTTAAAGTACTGTTAGTGATATAGCAGTTTTCACTTCAATGGAATACAAATCAAATTTATTCTTTCCAGTATCCTTTGATTAGGAAAGGAGTGCGTTTCAGCGCGGGGTGAGGTTCGAGCGTATTCGACTCAACCGAAAAGCGCTATGTTTATGCAAAAATGTTCATAATTAAAAGATTATGGTGCATTGTCGTATTAGCAACAACGCACCATAAATTAACTGCTTCTTATTTCCTAGTCTCCTAGTACTGTTTCGCAGAAGTCAAAAGTAAGAAGTAGGAAGTCAAATTTTTTAGGCTTTTTCAGTATTTTTAATGGTTGCCTTATTTTCGCCGACTTGAACTAGTTTTTTTCATAATTATTTAATTCTTCAGCGAACGCAACAAAGTTTTAACTTCATTGACATTTTTCTGCCAAAAAGTTTTTTTAGGCTTTTCGGGAAATACTGGTGGTGGTAATTGTGGGTTCAAGTTGCGGTAATGTTCCCAAATTTCCCAGTAAGGACAACCTGGTTCGATGCGAATACCAGCCCAGTGCAGGTACTGTAAAGGTTGATTCACTTTCGGATCGATTAATTTATGTCCTTCATGTAGGAAGTGAGAAGTTCCTCCCCAGTTTCCCGGTGCTTTTCCTTCTCTATTGACTATATTGAAACGCTTGGGAATGCGTTTGAGCAACATGTAG
The DNA here is from genome assembly GCA_019192545.1 of Rivularia sp. MS3. Taxonomy (GTDB): domain Bacteria; phylum Cyanobacteriota; class Cyanobacteriia; order Cyanobacteriales; family Nostocaceae; genus Rivularia. Next base: position 38,133 of record JAHCMI010000034.1, read on the forward strand.
TTAATAATTGGTTGATCTGATGTTTTTTCAGAGAAATCGAAATATTCTGGATGCTGGGCACATTCTGCAAAAGTATCGTATAAATCCTGTTCGGATATCAAGTTTTTCTTGGAACCCCAAAATCCACCGTTAAATATATCTTTGACTTCGCTTTGTGTAAATACTTTTTCTTCTAAGACTGTGGGACTAAATACGTTTTTGATTCCACCACTATGTTGGTAATCGCAACAAATGAAGTCAGTTTCTTCTAAATATTTGAGATTATCAATAATTTTTTCAAAAACTACAATATCTGTATCTATATACAAAAATTCATCGAAAGGGCCAAACCAGCAAGCTTGCTTGCGAAATTGATTGGGACGAGCAAAGAATTTACCGCCGAAGGTTTCATATAATTTATTAGACAACCGGTCAATAAATTCTAAATCTTCGTAAACTCTTACTCCATAATATTTACCGAGAGTGTCGGCAATCTTATGATAATTATCATCATAGGGAATCATCACGACGGGAGTTTCTTTGTCGTGGAGACGAATGCTATTGAGCAAAGCAATAGCATGATCGGTTACCTTATCATTGGCAATTATATAAATACCTTTAGTCATGGGTTATGCTCCAACTTTTAATCCTAATTTTTTTAAAACTCGTTTGGTTAGACTCGGGGGTGCATTGTAAGCTTTTGGCTTAGTTGTAAATATTGGTCGCTTATCTGGTTCGTGGAGATAGCGATAATGCAGAAAAGTTTCGCGGTAAGGAAAATCAATATTTTCTCCGCTACAAACGCGGCTAAATAGTTTGGAAGATAAGCCTATATAATGCAAATAAGTTAAGCGATTTCCTTTGTCATATACCAGATTATCTTGTTCGTTAAAATGAGGAGATGTAACGCAACATCCGGTTATTTCATTTTCTGGTAAATGATTGGAAAAATTATAGCTTGGTATTTCCGACCGCATCACCATATAGTTAAGGATTGTTTGGTCGGGAGCATTTTTGTATAATATTTCTGCTTCGCCAGCCTGTAACTTTGATAATAAATATTTGCGTTTTTCTGCGTCAAATAAGCCTTTATTCGCAGCGTAAAAACCAGCACAGAATATTTCGCTATCAAGTCGAGATTGTGAAAAAATATCTCGTAGTTGATTAGAGTTAGCGTTGTATACGTGACTCAAGTCTTTATACTGAAAATCATACACTACGAAGTCATTCTGATTTAGCTGCTCAAATATATAATCTAGTGAATTCAATACTAAAATATCGGCATCCAAATAGATAAATTTATCAAAAGCACCATCAAAACCACAAAATCTGCGATGCATTCCTAAGCGATAAACTCCCGAAATACCTTGTTCTTGCCAAATTTTATAAGCATCCGGATGTGCTTGCCATATTTGAGCAGAAAAGTCTTCCCAAAGCTTAATGGCAGAAGCATCTGCAAATATTTCGACATTACTTCTATTTTTTATTTCCTCCCTGACTCTTTCTAAACGGTCATTATAGGGAATAATTGAAACGGGATAGTCTTTAACTGCATTTACTTCAATAGAATTGAGTAAAGCTACTAATTGGTCATAAACTACATCATTTGCAAGTATGTAAATACCTTCAGTCATTCAAGCCTCCTTAACCTCTCAAACTACTGTTGATTATTAGGAAAATTTCTTTACATAATTTGAGAGCCACGATACCAAATTAAGCTTGTGTAATATAATTTGTCTGGCTTCAGCAATTGCTTCTTTGGCTTCATACCAAGCATCCGGCGTAGATGTGACTTCTTTTATATAAGCCAATCCTTTTTCATCCATACTTGGTAATCTTAAAAAGCTACCCGGAGGTAACAATTTATCGGCAGCAGGGCCACCATAATAAATAGGTAAACACCAACCTAATAGAGAATCCCAAAGTTTTTCGCTTACATACCAATCATTGTCGATATAGTTCTCTACTGATAAGTTGTAATAGTAAGGTGCCATACCATACCATTTATTACCAAGTTCTCCGTTTCCTCTTGCCCAATCTGGTAAATTACGTCCGTATACATCTAGTTCTAATTCACTATCGCGGAGCATCTTTAAAAATGCTAAACGCTTGCGATGATTTTCGGTACGGTTGATACCTGATGTAACCCAACTTAAAGGCTTCTCTTTGATTGGTGGCGGCATTTCATTTAACTCTCTAAATGAGTTAGAGTAATACCAAATTGCAGGCATATAATCGGGATTGGGTGCATAATCATCCGGTCCAGAAACATAGCTACAATAGTTTTGAGCTATTTGATAAAATTTCTTGTTCTTTTCAACGACTTCATCTAAAGGTGGTTCTCGCAACAAATAAATCACCTTATCTTTAGGCATTCCTCGAAGTTTTTTCTGAAAGGTGTTTTGTACTTTTTCGTAATGTTTTTGTCGTTTTCTATTCTTCCAGAACAATAAATGTTTTTGCGGTGGCTTAGGAAAACTCGTGTAATTGTACATCAACAGAAAATCTGGTTTTGCATGTGTCGAAACCAGTTGAATATTATCCCAAACGCCAAAATGCTCGGGAGTTTGTTGCCACAGCCAATCGCTGACGTTATCCAAAGCGCTGTAGCTGCTCATCATGCCAATTTTGATTTTATTTGTAGTCATATGATTATTTGTATTAATTAGGGAATAGGGAGTAGGGAATAGGGAATAGAATTTTTATAATTGTTCGCTGTTCAATGTTCAATATTCGCTGATAACTGGCTTTAAAGATTCATCAACATAGCTGAGAATCTTCGCGGCTCGATTTTCCCAAGAAAACTGCTTAACGAAATCGATACTATCAGAATAGCCTTCTATTTTTCGGGGATGGGTTGCTAAAACTTGGGCTAAGGATGCTTTAAATTCGGTGGCACTATCAGGCTCGCACCATGCGGCGATCGCCTTTGTATTTTCAAACTCAGTTAAGGAAGGAATTCTTGTAGATACAATAGGTGTTCCAGAAGCAAAGTAGTCAAATAGCTTTAAAGGAGAAGTAAAAGTTGCAGCTTTTCCGGAGCAGTGAGGATGAGCTAAAATATCGGCAGCTTGTAATAATGATGCTAATTCTTGTTGCAAAATGAAGCCGAGAAATGTAATATTATCAACCTGTTTTTCTTGAGCTAATTGCTGATAATGCTTTACCTGGTTTTCTCTGCCTCCAGCACATACAAATTGAACTTCAGGTAGCTGCTTCGCGACATCAACTAAAATATCGATGCCTTTAAATTGTTCTAATGCGCCGGAATAAACTATTAACTTTTCTCTATTATTTTGTAGTAATTTCTTTCTCCATTCTGTAGCTGCTTGGGAATGTCTTTCCATAAACAAGCGATTATAACCATTATGCAGTTTAATTACTTTTTCTGGTGGCATTCCATTGGCAATCATGCTTTGACGTACCGTATCACCTACGGTTACGGCAATTTGAAATAATGGATTTTTGACTATTTCTTGAGCAAATGGTTTGTCTTCGTGGTGATGGTGTTCGTAAATTGCCGGAATACCATTTTTCACGGCAGCTTCGACAAAATTCCAGTCTCGACTGTGAACAATTTGAGTTTGAGGAAGAATATGGAAAGGAAAATAATATTTAGAAGCAATAGTATTGGAGCTAGTAAATTTGCTTTTTACATAGTCGATGGGGAAAGGCATCGGTAAAGGAGAAACTTTGAGTTTATCGTGCAGATTATAATATTTTTTGAGTTCATTGGGTGTTTTTCTCGGTCGGAAGGGGCGAATTAAATCAATCGGGTTTAAAGCTTCTTTTCCTTTGGTAGGGTATATCAATACTGTGGAATAGCCTAAATTTGCTACAGCATTAGCTGCATTTGTAGATTGAACTAAATGAGCTTCTGGCTTAGGAATTTCTTCTTTAATAAAGTAAATATAGTGCTTTTTAGAATGATTATTTTTCATAGAATTAAATTAACTTTTTTAATTGTCCATTTATTAATGCTAACTATTATTTAAGCTTTAATATTGTCTTCAAAGTGCTTTAACTCATTTAACAAGTGCAAAGCTGACTGATAAGCTTGAGAAACGATTTCATCTTCGGATTTAACTTTATCTTCTTCTTGTTTAATTAATGAATTTAGCAAACTCATGATTGATTCTGTATTCTTGCGAAAATCTTTAGAAATATCTTTTAACGTTTCTTCTGGAGTTATTTCGTCGCGACTTTCTCCTGCTGCCGCCACCAGCTGCCAGTTTCTTTTTAGACTAAAAATATCCTCAAATACATCAACAAAACTGAGAATTTTCCAAGCTGATTTATAACATTCTTCTAATAATTCTTGTTTTTCTTGAGAATTATCTGCGGAATTATCGATTAACAAAAGCAGATAACCAATCATAGAATTGAGTCGAGTTCGCATTTCGTAAGATACTTTCACCAAACTTTGCTGACGGTTAGTTTCTGTTTCTCCTTGCGAACCGAACTGCATCGAATAAAGTCTTTTGTAGTAGCCACCTTTTTGCAAGAGTTCCTGGTGAGTTCCGACTTCTACTACCCTTCCTTGCTCTAAAACCGCTATTTGATTAGCTTTTTGTACCGTAGAAAGACGGTGAGCGACTACCAATGTAGTTCTATCGCGGCTCAAATCATCGATAGCTTCTTGTACTAAGCGCTCGGAAACAGTATCTAATGCAGAAGTCGCTTCATCCAAGATCAAAATCTCGGGATTTTGTAATAAAGCTCTGGCTATTGCTAATCTTTGCCTTTGCCCTCCCGACAACATGACACCGCGATCGCCGATTGTGGTTTCAAAACCTTGGGGCAGTTTAATAATAAACTCGTAAGCATTAGCACGTTTGGCTGCCGAAATCACTTCTTCGTCATCAGCTTCGGGTGTTCCATATGCAATGTTGTTTCTTACCGAATCATTGAAAAGGAAAGTGTCTTGAGAAACGATTCCCATTGCTTGCCGCAGTGATTGTATATTGAATTCTCTTAAATCTGTATCGTCAATAGTGATTTTACCGGTATTGGGGTCGTAAAATCTTGGTAAAAGGTCGGCTAAAGTTGATTTACCCGCACCCGAGCCACCTACTAAAGCAAGGGTAGTACCCCGAGGTAAATATAAATCAACATCTTGAAGAATTAATTTATCGTGATTGGGATAGCTAAAGGAAATTGAATTGAAATGTATCCCTTTTTCTAACTTTTTAAAGTTAACATCGCCGCTACCCATAAATGGTTTGTTTTGGATGTCTAAAAAATCTGCAATGATACTAACGCTGGCAGATGTATTAGCAAAATTACTACGTACCGTATTTAACTGAGATAATAATGGCAGCGTTCTTAAAAGCAGTAATAAATATGTTAGTAATACTGCTGAAAGCGAAGAAATCTGGTCGCTAAAAATAGAGCGACTGATAAATACAATCCCTAACAAAGCTGAGATTCCCATTACTTCACTAAGCGGTGCAATTAATTCGGAGTTAGCCTGAGATTTAAAATCTGCCTTTTCTCGATTTTGAATTAATCCCTTAATGCGTAAAAATTCTTTGTTTTCGTTACCAGTAGATTTTACCAAACGTATGCCGTTCAAAGTTTCTAGCATGGCGATAGAATATCCTTTAGATATTTCGCTTAATTGCTTACCAAATTTTTTAGAACGGATAATTGCATACTGATTTACTACCATTACTAAAGATAATAATAGAACTGCTGCAATAGTTAACTGCCAAGAAAGCAACATTAATATGCCAGAAAAAACCAAAAGAGTAATTCCTAGAATTACTAGTTTTGTAATGTTACGTATTGCAGAAGCTGCACGACCACTTTCTATTCCCAGACGGTTGATTAAATCACCGACTTTCATCTTGGAATAATAATCAATATCAACATCTAATAACAGTTTGACACCAGCTTGACGAATATCTGAAGTCAAACGACGAGTTAATGTACTAGATGTCAAACTACTCGCATAATTAGCTGCATTTTTTAAACAAATAGTTAGTATAATACCTCCCGCCATCAACCCCAACTGATAGTTTTCTGGAAATTCATCGAATGGAGTCATGATTGCTTCCAGAAGTGGCGGAGCATCTTTTAAATCTACGGTTTGCCCCACAATCCTTAAAATTACCGGTACGATTAATGTAGTACTAATACCGTTAAATAAAGCTCCTGAAAAACCCAATACAATTGTCAATAATATCCAACCTGGATAGGGTTTTGCAAATCTAACAAGCAGCTTTTTTGTAGACATATATTTTTGAAATTACTTTTATAATATTATATAAGATGAACTTTAAATACCTTTTTAATATATAGCTTATAAACGAGAAATTACTTTAGATAAAGTCGATGCCATCGCGTCTATACTATAATTTTCAATGCATCTTTCTCTAGCTCTTTTACCTTTTTCAATAGCTGATTCAAAATTCTGGAAAATATGCTCTATTTTATTCGCAATGTCCTCGGGATTACTGGAATCTACAATATAACCAGTGTCTCCCAAAATCTCTGGAATGTCTCCGACTCTTGTAGCCAAAATTGGCTTTGCCATTGACATTCCATCTGTTAATTTTAAAGGGAATTGAGCTAAAGCCGCAGGAGTGTTTCTTTGAGGAACAACGATTACATCTGCACCTGCAACAATTTCCGGCATTTTATCGGCAGACTGTTTTGGTAATTGAATTATCCAACGCCCCCATTTTTCAATCAATTGAGCATCATAATTATCATAAGGACTACCACCAACAATAACTAGTTTTATAGTAGAATCATTTAATTTATCCAGAGCCATTAAAACATCTTCTACTCCTTTGTAAGGTCTTGGCGCACCGGGAAACATTAAAATTTTATAGTCAGAAAATCCATAACGCTTTTTACTTTCTTGAGAGTTATAAAGTTCGGGATTAAAAAGTGAAGTATCTTTTCCATTTGGAACGAATATCCCACCGAAGCGTTTTCTCAAGAATTCAGTATGAATAGTAATGACATCAGCTTTATGCGATAGATTTTCTACCCATTTTAAATAAAGTGGATGGTCTGGATATCTCAGCACACCTTCGGACTTTAAAACATCTCTACCAAATTGTTTTAAAGAAGGACGATACTTCCACTTTTCCCCACCAAACCAACTTAATTCCCAATCATCAATATCTAAAATTATTGGCTTGCGGGTATTCATTCTTTTAATCAACGACAACCCAAAACTAGTAGGTTTAGGTCTCATCGCATAAATAATATCGCCATCTAATTGTTTCAAAAGCTTAGAAGCACTGGAAAGAAATCCTGGATAATTATAACCCTTAAATGTCGTAATCTTAACTTCAGATTGGGGAATTACCGCTGCTTGTTCGCCGAACACGAATCCTAAAATTTCCACTTGATATTCAAGCTTTTGCAGAGCTTGTGCAAGTAAAAAACAACGTACTCCACCACCTCCCCATCGACCTTCTCCAGAGGCTGATAGATCGCTAACAACTATAGAAACTTTTAGTTGTTTTTTGCTTTGCATACTTCCCCACAACAATTAAGTTCTGCTAATTGACAATAAAAAATATTAGTAGAAACCCTGATGCCTATTTAAGTGAAGTTTTAAATCTTCTGATAAAACGGCATTTACCCAATGTTTACAGTATAAAAATACGAGTCATAGTCTAACTCTGTATCTACTAGTTATCCTAGAGCGAATCTACTGATAGTTCTAGATAAACTCAAATAATTATATCTATGACTAAGTACTATTACGGTTTAGTTCGCATTTGTCAATGTTAAGATAAAAACCTAATTATTTGAACGGAGCTATTCTATTCATATTTATGTTTTTATCAGGTTTTAGCTTTTAAAGTGAATTTCGCTAAACTAGTTTTGCGGTGAATAATCAAAATTAGGAAGGCTAAGTTATGCAGGTGTTTCGCTTACCGGCACTTTCAGATAATTACATATTTTTGCTTTATGACGATAAACAAAACATTGCTGCTGTAGTCGATCCAGCCGAAGCCAAACCTGTTTTAAATAAACTCCAAGAACTCAAGGCGGAATTAATTGCCATTTTTAATACCCATCATCATTACGATCATGTAGGTGGTAATCAAGATTTAATTAAAAAATTTCCACAACTAACAGTCTACGGTGGAAGCTCCGATAAAGGCAGAATCCCCGGACAACAAGTTTTTCTTGAAGATGGCGATCGCGTTTCTTTTTCTAATCGCACGGGTGAGGTTTTATTCGTTCCCGGACATACCCGCGCTCACATAGCTTACTATTTTGCTCCCGAGAATCACGGAGAAACAGGAGAATTATTCTGTGGAGACACTTTATTTGCTGGTGGATGCGGTCGGTTGTTTGAAGGAACACCAGGACAAATGGTAAATTCCCTGAGTAAAATTTGCGATCTACCGGATAATACCCGAATTTGGTGCGCTCACGAATATACTTTAAAGAATTTAAAATTTGCGATTACGGTAGACGGTGAAAACCCCGAACTTCAACAAAGATTTGAGGAAGTGAAAGCACATCGCAACCGAAATGAAGCTACCGTACCTTCGTTATTGAAAATCGAAAAAAATACAAATCCGTTTCTTCGATGGCAAGAAGCAGCATTACAATCTGTAGCAAACAGTAGCGATGCGGTGGAAACGTTTGCACGATTGCGGGGGATGAAAGATAATTTTTAATGATTTGAATTGTTAATCATTAATTTCTTTGATATCTCATTCCCGGAAGTTGTGAAATCAATCCCATTAACTCCAATTGCAATAAAGCACTCGAAACTTCTGCTGCGGGCATTTGGGTTTGTTGAATTATAAAATCAAAAGGCAAAGATTCCGAGGAAATAGCTTTCATTACCTGATGCAATTCGGGAGGTAAATTCGGCAAAGGCTTTTCTACCTCGGATGTAAAATTACTTACATTATTAACTTGAGGAATCGCACCTAACATTTTTAATAAATCATCTAATTCCTTAAGAATAGGAGTAGCACCTTGAGAAACTAATTTTAAGCATCCTTGAGAAGAAAAATCATCGAGTCTTCCCGGCAATGCGTAAACATCTCTACCGAATTCGTTGGCGTAGTCAGCAGTAATCAACGCACCAGATTTTTGAGGTGCTTCCATCACTAATACAGCCCGAGATAAACCTGCAATAATCCGATTGCGTCGAGGAAAGTGGGTTCTATGAGGTTGAGTTTTTGTCGGATATTCGCTGACAACAAAGCCTTGATTTAAAATCTGTTCGTATAATTTGCGATTTTTTGCAGGATACACTATATCTACACCAGTTCCTAAAGCTGCAATGGTGCGTCCACCAGCTTTGATTGCAGCCGCATGTGAAGCGGTGTCGATTCCTTCAGCCAAGCCAGAAACCACCGTAAAACCATTTTGTACTAAAGCAGTGCTGATACGGCGAGTCCAACGGATACCGTATTCTGTAGGTTGTCGCGTTCCAACTATGGCAACAAGGGGTTTTTGCGCCGAATTTTCCGTTAAATCTAGCTTTCCACAGTAGTAAAGCACCGGTGGAGGGCTGGGAATTTCTAGTAACAAGCAAGGATATTCTGTATCTGCTGGAGTCCAGAAATTAGGATTTTCTTGTTCGTGCTGTTCTAATAATTTTTCTGGATTTATTTGAGAACGTTGTTTAATTACTTTTTGTAAAGTTTGTAAACCAAAACCTTCAACTTCACCCAACTGCGAAGTATCTGCTTCCCAAGAGGTTTTCGGCGAACCGAAATGTTGGTTTAGCCTTTGCAATAGTATGGGGCCAACTCCTGAAACTCGCGACCAAGCTAACCAGTACGCACGTTCTTCCGTCAATGTTTTATCCTCATCCTTACCGGTTTAGTATTCCCAAAAATTGGATGAGGGGAGAGAAGGCAAAAGAGAGAAGCATTAAGAATGATTCAGAAATCAAACCGGATTCCTATATCTACCTTTAACCTTCAACCTTTAACCTTCGTTTTTTGACCTTTTAAATATTCAAATACCGATTTATCTCCAATATCGGGAGGAATTGCCTGTATGGCTTTACGAATTGCGAAAATGATAAAAAATACTGCCCAAACTGCTAATAAAACTTTTTCTGCTTTTACCGGCAGAATATTGGTCATATGTCCTAGAAGCAGCAGCGGAACTATGGGGGTTAATAGTTTTGTTTCTAAACGATTGAAGCAAAAAGCTTCTTTAAAATAAATGCCTGTCAATGCTACAAAAGTAAAACCAATTCCGAATATAGTTAGGGGATAATTATAAACTGTTTGTGCTAGGGTTTCGCTGTTGGAAAAAGCAATAACAATTGCAGAAATACTGCCAATTGCCCAAAATACTTGTAATGCTCGGTGCAACTCCACCATATAGATATGAATGGTTAACAAACTTATTCCCAGAGCAAGACTAAAACCGGCATACAAAAATGTGATTAATTGTAAATTGGGATTATCGTTAAATAATACCAAACCGGTACCGACAGCAAAGCAGAGTGCAGCGATCGCCAAACCGGCACGATAGATAACTACGCCCAATCGGTCATCTTTTGTAATTGTAAATTCGCCAAATTGACCTTGATAGATTTCTGGTATCGATGCTGTTTGTGTTGTCATGGCTATTAAAGCTTAGTAGTTGCTAATCGGTGATTAAAAATACTGTTGAGCGATTATTTGTAATTTTCTTAATTATCTTGAGGAGTTACGCAACGCTGCATATTTTATTGTAGGGTGCTTGTACACTGACTAATTGTTAACTCAATAATCAGGTTGTAGTACGGCACCAACCAGCATTTTATGACAGTTGCGACCATTCCCGATCTGAATTAAACAAAATTAAATTAATTTTATTGTGATATATAAATGCTGCGATTGCTGTGTATTTTAAATTTAAATTTACATTTGTCAACCTATTCCCCATGCCCGATTCCCTATTCTCTATTCCCTACTGCCGAGCAATAAGTAAGTAGTCATTAAACCTTTTCCTTTGACTAAAATTTCTCCCCGTTTTTCTAAAATGAATTTGTCTTGTAATCTCTGAAAAGTATCTTCAGTTACTTGAATTTTTCCAGGTAAACCGTGAGATTCCATTCTGCTGGCAATATTAACAGTATTTCCCCATAAATCGTATGAAAATTTTTGCAGTCCAATCACTCCAGCGACTACGGAACCAGTATGAATTCCGATGCGAATACTCAAATTTAAATTATTTCTTCTGTTAAAAGTTTCAATAGAATTTTGCATCTCTAATGCCATTGCAGCAATAGCCTGCGGATGATTTGAATTTCGGGTAGGTAAACCACCAACAACCATATAGGCATCACCGATAGTTTTAATCTTTTCTAAGTTATATTTAAGCGAAAGACGGTCAAATAGTGAAAAAATTTGATTTAGTAAGTTTACCAAAGTTTTAGCGGTCACCGAAGCTGCAATTTGAGTAAAACCGACAATATCAGCAAACATCACCGTTACATCTTCAAAATACTCGGCGATAGTACCAGGCTCTTGTTTCAAACGATTAGCGATGCTGGCTGGTAGAATATTAAGCAACAATTTTTCTGTCTGTTCTTGCTGATGGCGTAACGCTTTTTCTGCGGAGACTCTAGCAGTAACGTCTCGAAAAATAGCGCGTGCAGCGGCGGGTTTTCCTTCGATAAATTTACAGTTGAGATTTCCTTCTAGAAAAATAGTTCGACCATCTTTAGTCATAAATGCAGCTTGAAGCTGTTCAAAATTACCGCTTGACATGACTCGATAAAAAACATCTCGGCAGCGTATTCTAAAATCTGGATGTACAATATCAAATACGCTTATATTCTCGAGCTCGGATTTGCTATATCCTAAAGTTTCTTGCCAAGCACGATTAGTATATAAAAATCTTCCGTAAGGATTAACCGACTGAATCAAATCGTTGGCATTTTCAAATAAATCCCGGTATCTTTCTTCACTTTCTAAAAGTGCTGTTTCGGCTTGTTTTCGTTGTAAAAATTGCGCGATTTGACTGCCGATGGAAACCATCATTTGCAGCAAATCTTCATCTTTGAATAATACTTCTCTACTGAAGAAAATCATTACTCCCAAAATTCTGTTTTCGTTAATAATGGGAAACCCAAAGGCTGCATGTAATTCTGATTGTTCTACCCGATTATATCGCGGACAAATATCGTCATTCGCTATATCTTCACACCATACAGGGTCAAGAGTTTCCCAAACTTTACCTGCTAATCCCACTCCAGGACTTAAAGTTGTTAACCAAGTAATTGCTTCAAATTCTCGCGCTTCAATTCTGCGAGAAGACCACATTTCTACACATCTTAAAACTGGATTTTTTGTCGCTTTATGGTTAACGCTAAGGTATTGATTCGGAGTCCATAATTCTCCTAAATCCCACTGTAAACTTTCACAAATTGCCTGTAAAATTTGCGGTATGGCTTGTTTGACTGTAACTGATTCGGATAAAATATTTGTAATTGTATATTGGGCACTTTTACGCTGCTGACGGCGTTTTTTAGCAGTAATATCTCTACCAATATAAACAATATCTTCTACCCCATTAATCTTCTTGCTAATTACCGAACAAGAAAAGGCAATCAATTTTCTTTCTCTTGATTTAGTTCGACAAACAACTTCTACATTCTGAAAATACTTTTTATATAAAGAGCGTTGCTGAATAGCTTTTTGTAGGAATTTGTTATCGTCGATAATTGAAGAAATCTGTTTATCAATTATTTCTTCTTCCGTATAACCTAATAATTCTACTGTTGCTTTGTTGACTCTTTTAATTTTTCCAGCTTTAGTTGTCACAATCAACGCATCTGCCATTGAAGTGATAACCTTATCCATATAATTTTTATAAGCAACTAAAGTACTTGAAAGCAGATTAGTTTCATTAACTCTTTGGTTCAGTTTTTGCTCTAAAAGCATTCGATTAGTTACATCTTCAAATAAAATGATTAATCGATTTTCAGCCGGTTCGCCGACAATATATATATCTATGTAAAAATCACCTTTGTCTTCATTGCAGCGGTAAATACCTTCTAATTCAAATAGTTCCTGTTTTTCTTCTAGTATAGATGTCATGACTTTTTCAAGTCCCACAAATTCAGGGAACCCTAAACGGACATCTCTTTCTAAAATCACTTCTTGAGGATAATAAGCAAAATACCGCACATGCTTAGATAAACGTAAAATAGAAAAACTACTATCTAACTCCAAGCTTTCAAATTTGCGTGGTGTATTATGTTTATTAAAAATTCTCTCTAACACATGATATTTCATCGTGGCGCTTTAAAATAAGTAAAAAGGAGAAAGAATAAAAAAAATTAAAAGTAAAACAGTAATTCAAATTTAATTTTTTTGTTAATCCTGTCTTCCTACTCTTAACCTTGTCAGTTAAATGTAGGCACCACTGATAATTGTATATGTACGCGATCTATTCAAACATTTATCTTGGAAACTAAAGTTTAAATGGGTTGCAATATTTCATATTCGCTATATCAGCGATGGACATTTTGCTTATTCATGCTTGATTGACAATTAGTAGACATACTAACTATTCGTTCAAATGTTACCGTAAACAGGAATTGCTGCCCCTCGAATATCTTTTGCGGTTTCAGAAGCTAGAAAACAGATAACTTCTGCTAGGGATTTCGGTTTAACCCATTTATCGCTGTCTTCAGTGCCCATTGCGTTACGGTTAGCTTCGGTATCAATTACACTAGGGAGAACGCTGTTAGCGGTAATATTAGTACCTTTAGTTTCATCGGCAATAGCTTTAGTTAAGGCTACCACCCCAGCTTTTGAAGCACAGTAAGCAGCTAATTTACCTACAGGTTCTACTGCACCACGAGAACCTATTGTAACAATACGACCGTAGTTATTCTGTAGCATCTTTATCAAAGAATACTTACAAGTAAGAAAAGTCGTATTTAAATTTAAATCAAAATCGTTTTTCCAGTCTTCAAAACTATATTCATCTGTTTTCCCCATTGAAAAACCACCTACTAAATGAATTAAAACGTCTACCTTTACCATCGAATTAACGACGTTTTTTACAGAAGATTCTGATTTTAAATCCGCGCAAACAAATTGAACTCGATTTAAATCAGATGGCGAAATAATTTGCTTTAAGTTTTCGACATCTTCAGATTTGCGGTAAGGAATTGTCACAAACGCACCTTGTGCCAAAACTATTGGGGTTACACCTATACCCAATCCACCAGTAGCACCGGTAAGTAAAACTTGTTTATCTTTCATAAATTATTTTTATCAAAGTCTAACTTTAAGATACCGCTTTTTTGTTCGGTATATGAGTCTGTACCTATTTTTGTTTGCGGTTCCAATTTAGTGTATTTTTGGTGTATGGCTGATGAAAAGCAGTAAAGCAGAAAGGAACCCGAACGATAAATTTGTAAGCTCAGAAGATATTGAGTAGCCTTTTTGTTAGGTATGGTCAATTTAGTCGTTTATTTTAGGATAATGGCAAACTATAGAAACTGCATTTATATTGAGTGTAAATTGGCTGCTTAGAGGATGGGCGGAAAAGTATAGTTTTTATCATAATTCTCGGATGATCCCCCTCTCCCCCCTATCCCCAGAGGGGGCCCCGAGTCCCCCCTTAAGAAGGGGGGTAAAAGTCCCCTAGTTTAGCGGGGGATTTAAGGGGATCTCAAAAGTTTCAAGTATCATTTATAGTGCATCATTACATCCTCTTAATTAAATTACAAACAAGTGAATATCAATAAATATAAATTATCTAGTTGGGTTTTAAGTTTAATTGCTGGAACTGTGGTTTTTTTATTGTGTTTTCAGGCACGGGTTAAAGCCGATAATCCTAACGGTATCGATAATAAATCAGAGCCTGGTTGGAGTTTGTGGTTGGAAAAATATAAGGCGAAATATGCAGATTTTGAGGGAGCATCCCAATTTTGAACAAATATTTTACCCAACACCCTGGAAGGGTGGGGCTATATAAACAAAGCCCACCTTCGTGGGCTAAGAGGTTTCTAGCCCACGAAGGTGGGCTTTGTAATATTAGCCCCAGACTTATAGTCTGAGGGCTTTTTGCAAAATTGGGATGCTCCCGATTTTGATTCTGGTTTCTCGAATTTAGAATTAGGAGGATATCTTGAATTTGAAAATGCTTGTAAAACGTCTTCTGGGCTACCAGAATCTGAAATAGAATATTGGTTTAGATTAAGCAATCGGGTGAATCGTATCGGTACCGGAAAGGTTGAATACGCTTGCTGGAATGGAAAGCGTTTTTTACATACTCATGCGAGTACTGCGATTAAAAGCAGCGCGGGATTTGTTGATTGTCTGCGCGTTAAATCTGCTGCTGGCGGCGTATTAATTATGTCTGAGCCAACAAATCAATCAACAATATTAAGAGTAATTGCTAATGGCAAAACTGTGAAGCCTAGTTATTCTCCGGCGATAATTAGCAATCAAGGCAATCGCATTTGGATTAGTTTAAGTTCCCCTGTGAAAGGATGGGTTTCTGATGGAGTTTTTTCTAGTAAAGGTAATTTAAGGTTGTGCAATTTATAGTTGAAATATATCATATAATGGGTCTGAAAGTAATTCATAAAAATCGAATATTTCAGTTGTTTAAATCAGGCTGAAGAGAGATAAATCTCGACTTATAAATATCTTTTCAGCAATTAAATTTCATATTAATATATAGCAATTTGATATGAGTTGTGAGAAAAATAAATTTCAGTAATCCGGTTTTTATCAAAAACCGAGTTTCTCAAATTTAAAAAATAATTTAGGAATGCAATAGCGTTTTAAAGATAATTATGCAATATATACATTTGTCGAATATTTTTATGCGAAAAGAAATAATTAACATCGCCTATTTGTTTGCCCTAGCGCTCGGTTAAAAGATAAAAATCCCGAGTAAAAAAAAGGTAAATACAATTTATCAATCGAATCTACTCACAAAGCAAGATAAACTGGGATGGGAATTAATGATTTAATTCTTATTGTCAATATTTGTCTTAATAAATAGCTTCGTGATTTATAAAATTCGATTTTTACAAAGATATGATTTTGAGGAATGGCAGCAGCAGTTAATTTCCTATATTCCTCAATTACAAATAATTGCATCTCAGCTAGCTTTAGGAATTTTTGTTGGTTTTGTATTTAAGTGGTTGCAAATTCCTGTAGGCTGGCTTTTAGGTTCGATGATTGGGGGAATTGTCTATTCGGCTATTCAAGGTAATCCCCAGCCATTGCCGAAATTTTTCATTACTTTAGGTAAAGCTTTTATTGCCCTTGCGACTGCTGCACGTTTTTCTTGGGACACTATAAATGTTGCTGCTACTTACGCAGTGCCTTTGCTGTTGTGCGTATTTATTTCTGGAATTTTAAGCTTGTTTCACGGATATCTATTGTCTCGCTGGTCTGGTATAGATAAGGTTACGGGTTTAGTTGCGTTTATTCCCGGTGCTGCTTCTAGCATTGTCCCTATTGCCGAAGAAATGGGGGCGGATGCTGTCGCCGTTGCAGTGTTTCAATATTTACGTTTATTACTAGTAGTACTACTGATACCTAGTGCTGCCGGTTTTTTCTTTCCAGTCGATTTGAATGATTCTATATCAACCGCGATCGCAACAACAGCGGTAACAAATAGTTCTTCATTTCCTATGTGGTTGAATTTAATTGTATTAGCTGGATGTTGTGTTGTAGGAGTTTGGGGTGGCAATCGTTTGGGTTTACCAGCTTCTGGATTTTTAGGGACTTTTTTAATCGGACTAGCTGTGTTTTGGAGTTGCCCCTACGACTTAGTTGTTCCTCAATGGTTATTTGCTACGGGATTATTATGTGTAGGGCTTTCGATTGGAGTTAAATTTGATATCAAAACCGCAAATAAGCTTTTGAAAGCGGTGTTAATCGAAATCGTTTTAGTAATTTCGTTGATTCTTTTATGTCTTGGTGTCGGTTACGAGTTTCATGCATTTACCCACGTTGACACCATTACCTCTTTGCTAGGATTTACGCCAGGGGGGTTAGAAGCAATGGTTGCTACCGTCATGCAGTTGGGTGGTGACACGGGTTTAGTATTAGCAATGCAGTTAACGCGAATGTTAATTATTATCGCTTTGGGGCCTTGGTTAGTAAATTTAGCGATGAAAGCAGCAAGCAGCGAGCAGTAAGCAAATAAGTGGGGAAGCGGGGGAGCAGGGGGAGAGGGGTTCGTAGTTGCGCCGTATTCACCAAATATGTAGCATAAGAAGGTGAAAATGTCGCAACTACAAACTTTGATTACCCCACATACTCCCTTCCCGGCAGAAGATTACCGTTTGGGGTTGAGTGAGAGAGTGAGAGAGGGAGGGAGTGAGGGAGAAATTTTCATAGGAAATCTTAGAGCGGAATGGGAGTAAGTTATGAGGGGTAAGCGAAAAAGCAGCTAAATCATATATTCGGGCAGGGATGCCCACCCTACAAGAGTTGTAATAATGCCGGATTATATGATTTAAATGCTCCACAGCTTAAAGCAATGGAATTTGTAGGTTGGGTTGAACGGAGTGAAACCCAACACTTTGGTTTTACTAGCTTATGCAGCGCTTAAAATGAAAGAAGAGCGGCTTGAGCGGAATCAGAACTACTTGCGTAAAACACAACGTTAAATAAATTACAATTTAATAAGCTAGCTTCAACATTCTATTTATTGCTTTGTGTTCCCCATGCCCTTTCTAGATAATGTTTCCCTGACTTAATTGTTTCAATATGTTTCTAAGTAATTGACTGTAAATTTAATTACATTTAGATTATTCACAGAGTTGCGATACATCAAAATCGACGCATCTCGCCAGAACCTTGAAAACCCTATAACTTCGTTGAGATGCGTCGATAGCTTATGCAGCAAGGCTTTCAGACGACAAAATTGGCGATTTACTCGGAAAATTTTTCCATTTTTTCGAGATGCGTCGATTGGGGTATTCCAAACCCCTGCTGTGTAAGGGTTCTAGAAGTGAACTCTTTCCAAACCAACTCCCCTCAACGGGGATGGAAACTGCTAGCAAGATTCGTTCCTCTGATGGTTCTACTTTCCAAACCAACTCCCCTCAACGGGGATGGAAACATTCAATCCCCAATGATGGGGATTTGGACACTGCTGTTGTGTTGTCGCATTAGCAAAGCGTGACGTTAGTCATAGCGCAACGCACCATTTCACAAGGTTTTCGGTGCGTTAGACTTGCGTCGTAACGCACCCTACTGGACTGACACGCTGTGCTAACAATTTTCAAATCGGATTTCTATAGCGTTTGTTAAGCAACTGAGGTACGGCGATTACCTCACCCTCAACCCTTCTCCTTATCAATAAGAGGGGTTGGGGGTGAGGTTTTTATATGTATTTGGTGGAGACTGGGAAACGCTATAATCCTATTCTCAGAATAGACTCATAATCTATTCAGGTTTGTCATTCATAATAATAGGACTTACGCAATTGTCATAATATCTGGTTGGTGCCGTACTACAACCTGATTATTGAGTTAACAATTAGTCAGTGTACAAGCACCCTACGAGGAAATATGCCGGTAGCGTCCAAATTTACTTCACTAACCTGAAATATGCTGTAAATCTTTGACGTTAGCTTTTCATAGCTTTATAGTGGCATTTTATTAAAAGTTTTTCCTGTATTTATTAGAACATGTACAAACAAACAACTCTGAAAAAACAAAAATGTTTGCTTTCAAGAAATGATAATACAAACACATCCACAGCTAAAATTTCGATTATTATTCCTACTCTCAATGAATCGCCAAATCTTAAAGCTACCTTAGCTAGTACCCAAACAGGTACGAATTTAGAAGTGATTGTTGTTGATGGTGGTTCTGATGATAATACAGTTAATATTGCTGAGTCTTTTGGCGTGAAAGTAATTTCAGGTTATCAAAATCGCGCTTGTCAAATGAATGCGGGGGCAAAAAATGCAGAAGGTGATATCTTATTATTTCTTCATGCCGATACTCTTTTACCTGCTAATTTTGACGAGATGATTCGTACTGCAATGCAACAACCATCAACTGTAGCGGGTGCGTTTGCTTTGCGAATAAATGCACCAGATATAGGTTTACGATTGGTTGAATGGGGAGTAAAATGGCGTTCAAAATTATTTCAAATGCCTTACGGCGACCAAGCAATTTTTATTACAAGGAATAAATTTGAACGTATCGGCGGTTTTCCCGAAGTGCTTATTATGGAAGATTTTGAACTAATACGTCAATTAAAGAAAGCAGGTAATATTACTTTAATCTCTGCATCAGTAATTACTTCGCCACGTCGTTGGTTAAGAAAAGGAATATTGCAAACTACTTTAATAAATCAGATTGTAATAATTGCTTACTTTCTGGGAGTTTCACCCGCAAGAATTCGTAGTTGGTATCGTGGAGAAAAACTAATAAAGCATTAAGCTGATTCTCAGGTTAGTAGCTTAAGTTAGAAATTAAGAGTTAGGAATTAGGAATTAAAAGTAACAAAATCAGGAGTAGCCGCAATTGTCACAATGTGCTGTCGGTGCGTAACACCGAAAAAGTTATTACTGCGTTCAAAAATAGTTAAAGCGTCACAGCACCATACAAAACAATATACGGCGTTGCGGGCACTCCCAAAATTTCACCTTTGACCTTTAATCTCTAACCTTTAACCTTTTGAGATTCCCATGAAAAACCAGTATAAACGCTTTCTTAAACCAGTATTGATAAGTTGCTTAATCGCAATATTAATCGTTGTTGGCAATCATTTTAATTTACAAAGGCATTTGAATCAATCTTTATTATGGGTTGATAGCCTCGGGTGGTTAGCACCGGTTGCATTTATAGTTATCTATAACGTTGCCACATTGCTATTTATTCCAGGTTCCTTATTAACTTTAAAAGGTGGCTGTTTGTTTGGTTTGCTTTGGGGTTCGATATATGTTTTGATTGCAGCAACTATAGGTGCAACATTTGCTTTTTTAGTGGGACGTTATATATCTCGCGATTGGGTATATCGGCAAATAGGTAGTCAGCCAAAATTTAAAGCCATAGATAAAGCAGTAGCGAGAAATGGATTTAAAATCGTTTTTTTAACTCGCTTATCTCCAATATTTCCGTTTAATCTATTAAATTATGCTTTCGGAGTTACCCAAGTATCTTTAAAAGATTATATTGTCGGCTCTATTGGTATGATTCCTGGAACTGTAATGTATGTTTACATGGGTTCAATTATAGGTGATATTGCTATAAATAATCCATCGATTCCAAAAAGTCAGGAAGTACAATACATGCAGTCAATTTTACAAATATTCGGATTTATAGCTACGATTTTTGTAACTATTTACGTTGCGAAAGTTGCTAAAAAAGCTTTAAAAGAAAGTATGAATTAGTTCGGTCAAAGGTTAAAGGTCAAAGGTCAAAGGTTAAAGGTTAAATATTAACTAGTTGGAAATTACTCTTCGTTCGTAACTGTTCAATTTTATTACTATTAACTGAAAAATCATGAATAAGTTTTCTCGGCTGAGTTTGTTTGCTGTGGCTGCCTTTGCTATTGTAATCTTATTGAATACTAATCCAGCTTTGGCTCAGGAAACTGGTATTATTGCACAGGGTTTCAATCCTCAAATATGGCTAAAAAATGCCTTGGAATGGATTAATAACCAAGGTGCGGTAGGTGGAATTGCCTTCATGTTACTTTACATTGTTGCTACCGTTGCTTTTTTACCAGGCTCTATTTTGACTTTGGGTGCGGGGGTGGTTTTTGGTGTCTTCCTAGGTTCGGTGTACGTTTTTATCGGTGCAACAATTGGCGCGATCGCAGCATTTTTGGTTGGAAGATATATTGCTAGGGGTTGGGTTTCCAAGAAAATCGCCGGAAATGAAAAATTTGCCGCAGTTGATAATGCTGTGGGCAGAGAAGGTTTAAAAATTGTTTTATTAACTAGACTTTCTCCAGTATTTCCTTTTAACTTATTAAACTACGCTTATGGCGTTACCGGAGTTTCTTTGAAAGACTATATTTTAGGAACTATCGGTATTCTTCCGGGAACTGTTATGTATGTTTATTTAGGTTCTTTAGCTGGTAACATCGCCACAATCGGAACTGGAGATCAACCGAGCAATCCTACTGTAGTTTGGACAATTAGGATAGTTGGTTTTATCGCTACAGTTGCAGTGACTTTATATGTAACCAAAGTTGCAAGAAAAGCTTTGAATGAATCAACAAGTATCGGTGAGCAGTGAGCAGTGAACAGTAAGCAGTTACCAACTAACAACTAATAACTAATAACTAATAACTAATAACTAAAATGTCTAATTCAATATCTGAAAGAGTAGTCATTCCTCCGATGGATGAACACAATCAAAGATTGATTGCGAACTTACATCCTAATGATTGGAAAAATCCCGAACCTGCTGATTGTTACGATTTGGTAGTAATTGGTGCGGGTGCAGGAGGTTTGGTGACTTCTGCGGGGGCTGCGGGTTTGGGTGTGGGTTTGAAGGTAGCTTTGATTGAAAAGCATTTGATGGGCGGGGATTGTACTAATGTAGGTTGCGTTCCTTCAAAAAGTTTGATTCGCTCTGCTCGGGTTGTGGGTGAAATGTGGAATGCGAAGGAGTACGGAGTTGTTGCTCCTCAAGATGTAGAAGTCGATTTTCCCGCAGTTATGGAAAGGATGCGACGAATCAGAGCAGATATCAGCCCTATTGATTCGGTTGAGCGCTTTACTAAAATTGGTATGGATGTATTTTTGGGTACGGCAAGTTTTACTAGCGGGGATACTATTGAAGTTGCTGGTAAAAAAATTAAGTTTAAAAAAGCTGTAATTGCTACGGGAGCTAGAGCTACACAACCGGATATTCCCGGTATGAAAGAAGCAGGATATCTTACCAACGAAACTGTATTTAACTTAACCCAATTACCGCGACGTTTGGCAATAATTGGTGGTGGCCCCATCGGTTGTGAATTAGCTCAATCTTTCAATCGTTTCGGCAGTGAAGTTACAATTTTGCATCGCGGTTCGCATATTTTAAATAAAGAAGATAGCGACGCTGCGGAAATTGTGCAAAAGGTATTTCAAAAAGAAAAAGTTGGCTTAATTTTGAGTTCGCAAATAGAGCGGGTTGAAACAACTTCCGAAGGAAAGAAAATTTATTACAACAGTAATGGCATCAAAGGTTTTATTGTCGTAGACGAAATCTTGGTAGGTGCGGGAAGAACCCCAAATGTAAGCGGTTTGAATTTAGAAACTGTTGGAGTTGAATATGACAGTAAAGGGGTAAAAGTTAACGATAATTTGGTAACAACAAATCCTAAAATTTTTGCAGTGGGGGATATTTGCTTAAGCCAGAAATTTACTCACATGGCAGATGCTACAGCCAGAATTGTCATTCAAAATGCTTTGTTTGCTCCCTTTGGTTTGGGACGTAAGAAACTCAGCGATTTAGTTATACCTTGGGTAACATTTACAGATCCAGAAATTGCTCACGTCGGGATGTACGAAGACGAAGCGCGGGAAAAGGGTTTGGAAGTCAATACAGTAAAAATAGATTACGAAGATGTAGATAGAGCAATTACCGACGGTGAAACCGAAGGCTTTGTTAAAGTTCATCTCAAACAAGGTACCGATCAAATTATTGGCGCAACTATAGTATCTCCTCATGCTGGTGAAAGTATTTCCGAGGTGACTACAGCAATTGTTAACGGAATTGGCATGAATAAATTAAGCGGCGTAATTCATCCTTATCCTACCCAAGCCGAAGGAATTAAGAAGGCTGCGGATGCTTATAAGCGGACTAAATTGACTGATGGGACGAGGAAGCTTTTGGGATTTTTGAATAAGTTTTCTTAAATCAGAATTTTTCTGTTGTAAAAAAAGGAATGCCCTTGTTATATCAGGCAACCGTTATGGATGTTTTTGCATATTTAAGGGAATTCCTTTAAGCATATGAATGCTCGTGTAAAGCCTACGCAGTTGCAATTCAAACTTCGTAAGTTTTATGGGGGCTTATTTAGAATCTGCCAGGGTTATCATCGAGTGCAAGCAAGAAATTAATCAAGTCTTTCTGCTGTCTGTAATTAAACCCAGCCTCTCTATCTACATAGAATTCATGACCTGTACCATCGAGGTTACTCCGTTCTGGATCTAAAGCGGGGTTAGCTTTGTTGGCTTGTATAACTTGTTCGCGGAGTTCCCGGTCTAATAAAGCACGCAAGCTGCTTGCAGCATCAGCAGGTAAACCTTGACTGAGGGTGCCAGTTAGCCCTAAACCACTAGGATGGACAACTCTAAATCTGCCATTACGGGCAACTTCCAGGCTTCCTTGCCGCACTGCAACACCACCATCATGTAAATAGGGTGCGCTCAAATAAAGCCCTCGTAAGGAAGTAGTTTTATAACCACCATTCGGTAATATACCCTTGGGCAAAGTTGTGGGAGTATTTGAGACACCTTCTGTTGGTACGTCCAGTACTTCTGCACCGGCAGGTATGGGAACGGGAGTATCAAAACTATATAATTTGGGTTCCACTAACAAGTCATTGAGTGCCAACCGAGATTTAGCACGGGCTGAGTTGGTACGAATTTCATTAATGGGATGAATTTGGTTGTCTGTAAAGAAAGGTGGAATATGGCAAGTTGCACAATTTGCTTTCTTAAATACTCTTGCTCCTCGCTGTACCGAACCCCTTCTCAAGGCTTGCCAATTTTCCTTTGTGCGGTTAGCAGGTGGTACTAAGCTATTTTGGAAAGCAGACATGGCATTGTTAGCAAAGAAGAATTTGCCACTAGCAATGTCATCAAAGTTTTCACTATTGGGGGAGAAGATTAAACCATTGTACGTAACTAAACTAGGACGCAGATTGGGATAATCACCTGCACCAGGAGCAGGAATTTGGTCTTCTAATTCTGCAAATACAATTCCCAACTCTTGCTGTTTTTGTCGCAACCAATCCGAGGGTTTTACAGGCTGATTTGGTAAACGCAACCTTGGATCTAAGGCATTTTGCAGAAATGTACCAATATAAACTTCTGGATCGATTCCCAAGGTTTCTTCACTCAATTGGGCAGCTGCTAACAGATTAATTTCGGAAGAATGAACTGCACTGTTGAAAACACTCAGTCCTTCAAAAGGTCCGACAGCGAATTGTCCATCAAACCCATAAGGATGATTCTGAAACGTAAAACCACTGGGAATTTGAGTGGTGTTATTGATTCCATCTGGCGAACTCTCAAAATGACCAAAAGGTACGTTTAACACTGCGTCATCGAAGGCTGTTTCCAAAAGAACAGGGTCAGGTAATTCTACTGATTGACCCTTGCTATCGATAATAGTCTTACCGTTACCCTGGTATTGTGGATCTAAGGGGTTAAAGTTCAACCTTGCAAACCCCGCAGATGTATTTGGTGACAATGCAATTAACAAAGAAATGTTAAGTTCACCGTTGGGGACTCCCAGCAATCGCTCACCTTCATCTGAGAGGATGGCATGACATGCCGCACAGGTAACACCTATTGCCCCGGTTTGACTGTCACGAACAAATCCCAAGGGAAAATTGCCTCCCCTTTCCACTTTTAAACCCGTATTTACAGTTGTTCCAACGGGGAAAGTCCGACTGCCTAATGTGATATCTTTTTCAAGAGTAATTTGTAAGTTGTTGGTTGGTTTACCACCCAACTGCCCAATTGCCGTTCTGATTTCTGGCACGATGGTAGAAAAACCTTGGGCAAAACCAAATACTGATTGCAAACCAAAGTTATCACCAATCTTGCGATTGAGAAATATATCTTCTCCTTTGTCGATTAATTCTTGAGTAATTTCTACAGCACCTACTTTTTCGTAGGAAATGGGATCTCGTGGATCTAATCCTTCTTTTCTAACTAGTCTGGCTGCTCTTCTAGGGCTAAGCAGTTCGCCAAAATAGTCATAATAGCCTATTGGCTGAGTTGGAGCAGGTTGTAGAAGTCTAAAGCGATTTTTAGGAAACGTAGCGAAAGCTGGCTGGTTTCCCATCAAACAATTTGATAGCAAAATACCAGCAAAAGCCATGATGAAAACAGTAATTAACAGAAATACCCTGGCTTTCTTTGCATATAATCTCCTAAATACATTTTTTTCCAGGTTAACTTTGTATGATGCCATATCAAGAAACCTTTAAGAGATTTTTCTTCTTTTTTAGCAAAAAATCAGTGATAATACTGGAAATTAATAAAAATTTATTTTATAGTTATAAATTATGGCTTTCGCAAATATTTATTCTGTATTTCTAACAGAGTCGTACCTAAATTATTTAAATCGCAGCGAAAAAATACTTAATTCGTAATATTTACATTTCTTTATCTCCATCCAAAGCCCCCTTCAAAGTATGCCAAGCTAAAGTAACGCATTTAACCCGCATCGGAAATTTAGATACGTTTTGCATAATATTCAGCTTTTCTAAAGGTGGTTTTAAGGTATTTTCACCCATCACCATATTACGAAAGTCTTCCACCATTAATAATGCTTTTGATATATCTTTACCTTTAACAGCACCTGCCATTAAGTCAGTTGAAGCAAGGCATAAAGCACATCCGGCAGCTTCAAATTTAATATCTTCTATTTTTGTTTCTGTTTCATCTAGCATTAACGTTAATTCAACTTTATCCCCGCAGTAAGGATTTTCACCTTGATTTTGGCGGTGTATGGGATTAGTTTTGCCTTTATGTTGCGGTTTTCTAGCGTGGGATAATATTATTTGTTGATAACGCTGTCTTTCCATTTGGGATTTTAGATTTTAGAGTTTGGATTACTGCTCACTGTTCACTGCTCAGACGTTTCAAAATAAATAAACTTCCATCTCCGCCTCTGCCGATTCTCAAAGTTTCATCTAAGTAGGTAACGTCAAGAGTAGGAATTCTACCTTGAGGATTATTAGCTTGCACAACTTTAAAGGGATTTAGTTTTGGGGTTTGAATACCGAATATTTTCTCAATTGATAAATACCTTTTGTCAAATTGTACGTTGATGCGTTTGTTGGTTTCATCTTCTGCTGGTTCAAAAGTTGCCGTGACTTTAACGCTTCCCGATACTAATCTCCAAGGATGTTTCACAAAAGCTAGATTAGAAAATGATTTATTTGCTACATCAATTTCTTGATAAACTTGACCAATTTTTAAACCCAATGGTAGAGAAGCTAAAGAACGGATTTCTCTTGCTGTTGAGTATTTTAATAACCATTTTCCATTCAATAAATCAATTGCATTAATTAACGGTTGAGGGTTAGGGTTAACTTCTTCTACTTTCGTGGTTAAATCTTCAATTTCTTCAACTAAGCTTCGATCTAAAGTCAAATTTGTTACGGGTGAATCGTCATTAGATGTAATTTTCTCTAAGAGAGTTTGTAACTTTTCTTTTAGCGTTGATGTTTGATTCAAGATTTGCTTTTCCTTTATTCCCTGATTTTATTTTCATTTTAGAAGAATAATCATTATTAGAGCGATAACATGCAACTTAAAGCAATATTGTGCAAGATTTTTAGAAATGAATTTGTTTAAGCTAAATTTAGTATTTGCTTTAGAAGTGTTAATTAATCTATAGAATCAATATGCAATTTCTATTAATCGCACGAATTCCGGAAGATGTAACGCCAGAGCAAGCTAAACCCCACCTACAAGCTGAAGCACAAAAAGTATGGGAAAACTATTCTACTGAAGTTGTACGTTCGATTCATTACATAGCAGATATGAGTGGTGCTGTATTGATGTGCGAAGCCGAAAGTTTATCAGCCATGCAGAAAATAGCTGATGAGTTTCCAATGGTGAAAGCTGGAGTATTAACAATAGAAGTTTTACCGCTTAAAGCATACACGGGTTTGGAATCGTTGTTTGCTAAGTCGTAAGTGCTGTAATAAAAAATTCAGGAAGTCTAAAATGTATGGTTATGTTCGGATGGTGCTTCTTATATTACGGGGCAAAATTTGGTAATTGATGGTGGTTTTACAGTTCAATAGATGTTTTGAGGATTATTATAAGAATGACCGCAACCGGCGCATTTTCCTTGTAGGGTGCTTGTACGCTGACTAATTCTGCATGAAATCAAAAGGCAATCAGTGTACGGCACCACCCGAATGTTATGACAATTACGTAAGTCCTGTTAATAAAAAACCGCAGAGGGCGCAAAGAGCGCAGAGGTAAGAGATAAAGAGAGATAGTTAATTTTAGAGCGGTTGGATAATTAATTACCAATTATCAATTACCAATTATCAATTACCAATTCCCCAACTCTTGCTGCAAACGATACAAAATTGTATCCGGTTCAACTTCCCGTAAAATTTCTTCGATTACATTACTAACCCCTAACTCACCCCAAGAACAACCCTTTTCTAAATAGGATTGGGCTGCTTTACCTACGGAATAAGCACCGTAACCGGCGATACCGGCTTGCGTAACGGCGGTTCCTGCAAAGGCGGTGATATTCATGGGATTTTCACCACTAGTAACTGCGATCGCGCTCTTTCCGAAACCCAGAAGAAAGCTGCTTCCTAGTTCCCCTAACAACAAACCACCGGAACTAAACAAGATAGTTTTTAACAGCTTTCCGGCTTGATAACCAGTCATCGGTAAGCCATAAAGTCGAGACAAAGAACGAATTAAAGCTAAATCCGCTACAATTCCTCCACATACATCAAAAAAAGCGATAGGATTTAAACCCACAGCCAATGCTTTATATTTTGCATATTGCCAAATTAAATCTTCTGCTTCTTTTTCTCGCAATTCAACTGTTTTATAAGCGATAGATTCTTCGGCATCTCTGGCTTGTACTAAAGCATTTAAAGATAAAAGCGATCGCCCTTCACGATTGAGAATTTTTAAAATAGTTTGCTGAAGTTGCTCTATTTGCGGTGGTAAAGTTTCCCATTCATAATCCTCGCTACCATCAGCATATTCAACTCTAACCTCCATAGGTGCGGGTTCGGCAGCTACCATGACTATTTCATCGGGTTTTAAGGGTTTCATAGAGCTTCCCGCAGCTAATTGCTGTAAATTCGCGTAAATCGCCTTTTTATCGGTATCGGGATATAAATCGGTTTTGTTAAATACTAAAATTAACGGTTTTTGAGCTTTTCGTAAATCTAATAGTGCTTCGTATTCAGTGCTAGTAATATCACCAGAAACAACAAACAAAATTAAATCAGCTTGACGGGTAACTTCCCGAGCCATTTGTCCTCTTGCTTCGCCAGCAATTTCATCTAATCCAGGAGTATCAATTAATTCAACTTCCACCTTGCCGCCGGGATTCCAGCGAATAGAACGGGGGTACTGAGTAACACCATTAAGAGGCCCCGTTTCCAGAATCTTTTGTCCCATTAATGCATTCAAAACCGCAGATTTTCCGCGACTGACTAGCCCAAAAGCAGCAATGCGAATCACATTGTAATCGAGCTTATTTAAGTTAGAAGCTAAAAGCTGTATTTCTGGCTTAATCAAACCCGCTAACTCCGTATCAAAACCCGGTTTACGCAAGCTACCATACCAAGACATTGCCTGTCTGAGACTAGCACGAGCGCGATTTAAATGAGTTTCTTGCTGATTCGTCATATAAAAGTTAAGAATTAGGAATTATAAGTTAATAGTTATTGTACTTTTAACCTTTGACCTTCGACCTTTAACCTTTAACCTTTAACCTTTGACCTGAAAAACCGGTATCTCAATCACAAACTCGGTTCCTTTAGCTGGCTTAGAATAACAGTAAAGTTTTCCACGGTGTTTTTCAACTACAATTTGATAACTGATAGATAATCCTAACCCAGTACCTTTACCTACTTCTTTGGTAGTGAAAAACGGGTCAAATAATTTAGTTTGAACTTTTGTCGGAATTCCACAACCGTTATCAGCGATTGTGATTCTAATAAATTTTGACTGAATTAATTTAGTACTAATAGTAATTTGATAATTATGAATATTTTTGCTATTTTTCATTTTATCTTCTAGTGCATCGATAGCATTGAGCAAAATATTCATAAATACTTGGTTGAGTTGTCCGGCATAACAATCGATTGCAGGTAAAGAAGTATCGTATTCTTTAACTATTTGAATTTCTGGGCTACCTGGTTTAAGTTTGAGTCGATTATTTAAAATCATTAAGGTAGAATCAATGCCTTCATGAATATTGGCTTTTTTAAAATCAGCTTCATCCAATCGAGAAAAATTTCGTAGCGATAACACAATTTCTCGGATACGAGTGGTACCTTCCTGCATAGATTTAAGTATTTTAATTAAATCTTCTTGGAGAAAATCGAGTTCGATAGCTTGAATTTCTGCTTGAATTTCTGCATCTGGTTGAGGATAATGCTGTTGGTAAAGAGTCAGCACTCTTAATAAATCCTGTACGTATTCGCAGGCAGGTTTGAGATTACCATGAATAAAGTTAACAGGGTTATTTATTTCGTGAGCAACTCCAGCTACCATTTGCCCTAAAGATGACATTTTCTCCGATTGTACAAGTTTGGCTTGGGTACTTTTGATTTTGCGTAAAGCCAATTGAAGAGTTTTAGCTTGTTTTTGCAGTTTTTCTTCTGCTTGTTTTTGTTTGCGAATATCCCTTACTGTTGCTAAAGCACAGGGTTTACCATCATAAACAAAGTAACTTCCCCTAACTTCGACATCTATTATAGAGCCATCTTTACCTATATCTATTACCGTAGCATCAAAAGTTTTACCAGAAGAAACAATTGCAAAAAATTCCGTTAATTGTTTATGGGAAGAAGAATGAACGCAATCTAGAGGAGTTAATTCAAGAAACTCAGCTTTAGAATAACCATGCATTTTACAAGCTGCGGGATTAGCTGCGAGTATTGCTTTAGTTTCTAAATCTATAACTAACAAACCGTCGTTAATGATTTCAAAAATATTTCGATACTGAGCTTCTTTTTGCCGCAATTTTGTTTCTATTTGCTGCCTTTTAGTAATATCAATAACGCAACCGTACCAAAGTATTGAATTATCTTCTTGTAAAATAGGTGTTGACGTTCCCTGCAACCATTTTTGTTTACCTGAAGGTGTAGTAATTCGCCAAGAACAATCCCATTGTTCCAAAGTTTGAGCCGAACGATAAATTGCTTCAATTAGTTTGTCAGCGTCATCGGGATGAACTTGTTTCTGAATAATTTCTTCATTTTCTTGAATTTGTGATGGATTTAATTCGTAAATTAAATGGCTGCCAGAAGATATATAAGGAAATGAACTATTCATTTGAGCATCAAGCCGATATTCGTAAAGCATTCCCGGTACTTTATCGGCTAAACGCAGCAATCTTTCTTGAGAAAGCTGTAATTCTAAAGTTTTTTCTTGTACATTCGCTTGTAATTTCTCGTTAATTTGTGCTAATTCTATTTCAGCTTGCTTGCGTTGGGTAATATCAATTATGCAACCGTACCAAACTACCAAATTGTCTGCTTGTAATTCTGGTTGCGAAAAGCCCTGCAACCATTTCTCGACACCTGAAGGGGTTTTGATGCGCCATTCTAATTCCCATTTATCTAAAGTTTGAGCCGATTCTAAAATAGTTTTATCTAATAAAGCTGTATCATCTGGATGCACCATCGAGTTGATAACTTCTGAATCTTTGTGAATACAGTGCGGCTCTACTTCATAAATTTGTTGACAACCTGAAGATACATAAGGTATTGACGTGGTACCATCGGGATTAAGACAAAATTGATAAATCATCCCCGGTACGTTATCGGCTAAACCTTGCAATCTTGCTTCTAATGCATTTACAGAAGATTGCAATTGCTTAATTTTCTCAGTCATCGATTCGTATTCAGCTTTAGGAATGGTAACTAGATGCTCTGCTAACATTAGGGAAATAAGAAAAATAAAGATTTTAACGCTATATACATAGTTCCCATTTGTTAACTAAATAGTTAAGTATTATAAGTAAATGTTTTATAGCTTATCGGAACAAACTAATTAAGAATTCAGTATTATCAAGGATATATTAAACAACTTTTATTTAACTATGTTTTCGCAATTACGAAATTGTCCTGAGAAAAGACAAAAATGTATATAAAATTAACGAAAAAATTGACAAACTATTTATTAATTAACCATAATATGAACAGTTTTGATAATTTATGATTTATAGTAAATTTACTGAGATTTTTGGAAATGTTTGAGGAAAAGCAGGTAGCAGTTATACAGTCATTAAAAAGATTTTAAGTTAGAAACGGTAACATAACTTATTTGATTTTTATCAAAAACTACGTTAGGTTGTATAACTCAGTATTATTTGATTATTCTTAAAGATACAGCCCAAAGGCAACAAAATTATTATTGAAAATAGCTCCGTTGGGCTATATATCGGCAAAATCAAGGCTAGGAGTAGGGTAAATGAAGTCGTCAATTAAAAGTGCTGAGGCAGTTCAAATCATTTCAGAGTTCGTAGCACTGCAAAATAATCTCAATTGTGCATTTCGCCAGATATATCCCAATGTAATTAAATCTTTCTCTGCAAATTGTCCTCGTCAAGGTTTACTGTCACTGCAAGAAGAAAAATGGACTTTTGATAAGCATGGAGTAGGGGTTTATTTCCAATCGGAAAAATCCTATGTCGTAGTTGATATTCATGCTGGCTTTGTTGATTATCCACAAGCCTTCGATGCATGGCGATTAGTACAGTACTTTGAATCAAAAGGAATAGAACAGATTTATTATTTAAATGATGTTTTTGACCTGACAAATAAAGAAAATAACGAAGATATCGTCGATGATTTATTAGAGCATCTTTTAGAAGATAATATTGTCGAAGTTGTTCAAAAGAAACTGAAGTTATACGGATTGAAAAACACATCTACGGATGCTAGAGCTAGAATACTCAGACAGTTATCGCGATTGTTTAATGAAGGGAGTGGGGAGTAGTTAAGGTTAAAGGTTAAAGGTCAAAGGTTAAAATTATCCTTGTCTCCTTGTGCTATCTCCCCGTCTCCCCTTCTTCCCCCTGTACCTTTTGCTTCCTCTTTCTGGGTTCGATAATATCTTCTGCAACGCCAAATTTTTTAGCGGCTTGGGACATATTTAACTGTAATAAACTGTCATCACCTAATGACTGTATTTGTTCTGGTTTTGTTGGAGTGATTTCTAAAGCTCGAATTATTTCTGTAGCGATCGCTTTAGCTAACAGAGGGGGAACAGAATTTCCTATTTGTCGGAATCCATGCCATTTAGTCAGGTGAAAGCGAAACCAATCGGGGTAAGAATGCAAACGTGCTGCTTCTCTGACGGTAATACATCTTGGTGTTTTAGGATGAATCGGGCGGGGAGATGTGAAAGCACCGCGATTTCTCGGTGTTCCCGCTCTAAGAGTTTTACTGATGCCGTTGGCTGCTAATTTATAAAAGCGGCTAACTGGTTCAGTTTTTCCGGGTTCGGTTTGTTTGAATCTACTGATAGATTGCAAACTATGTTTGGTACGAGTGCTGCAAGTAAGAAAAAAATTATCAAACAAACGTTCGTAAGAATAGTTGTTTTCGATTGATGCAATACCGCGCAGTTTACTGCTGTAATCGCTAGGCTCACCATATTCAGCAATTACCCAATCTCTTTCTATCAATTCTGAATAATTTTCGACTTCTGGTAAATCGCAAATTGCATCCCAAACAGTAGGAGTCGCAGGTAAATCTGGTTGATTTACAATATATTTTGATTTTTTAGATATTTTAGGTGCAGTTATTGGGTGGGGATATTTAGGTAAATTAAAACCTTGACGACATCCTAAAATAAACAATCTGGCTCTGTCTTGAGGAACCCCATAATTAGCAGCATTGAGTACTTGATAATTTACTTCTACTCGATAACCGTTTTTTTCAAATTCTGCAATTACTTCTAACAAAAACTTTCGATGCTCTCCTACCGTTAATCCAGGTACATTTTCAAATACAAAATATTTAGGCTGTAGCTCTAAAATTAACCGTAAAAAGTGAAATACCAAAGAATTTCTGGGGTCATCTAAAGCCCGTTTTCCCATCATAGAAAATCCCTGACAGGGAGAACCACCAAATACAACATCAATTTCTTTATTTTTGATTTTAGAAAATCTTCTAATTTTCTTACCAGACATCTTCTCTACGCTTGCACATAAAGTAGACCAAAAAGGAAAATTAAATTCATGAATTGCACAGTGGATCGGATTTAATTCTACAGCAGCAAGCACATCAAAACCAGCTTGTTCAAAACCAAGAGTCATCCCCCCCGCACCCGCAAACAAATCTACAGCAATAGGACGCATTTTCAGTGAACAGTGAACAGTGAACAGTTTTCACCCGGAGGGTGTGGATCATCAGTGAATAGTTAAGAGTTAGGAGTTAGGAGTTAGGAGTTGGTAATTGGTGATTGGCAATTGGTAATCTACCCCTCTCCTTGTCTCCTCTCCCCCATCACTCCCGCAAAGCTTCTACAATAGTACTAGTGTTCGCTTCCATCATTCTAATATAAGAATCTCCTTCGCTGCGGGGTGCGCCAATTGAATCGGAATATAATTCGTTAGGTGCGAGTTTTACGTTTGCTTCTTGGGCAACTGTTTTAATTAGGGCTGGATTGATTGTTGTTTCGGCGAATATTGCTTTAACGCCTGTTCTTTTAATTTCTTCTACTAGTTTTTTTACGGTTTGGGCGCTTGGCTGTTCTTCAGTACTGATACCTATTAATGTCCCTGCAACTGGTATATCATAAGCGCGTCCGTAATATTGAAATGCATCATGGGTTGTAATTAATTTTCGCTTTTCTTGGGGAATGGTGGCAATTTGTTGAGTTATTTTATTGTCTAGCTGCTTGAGTTGCTCGATCAATTCTTCTGCATTCTTGGTAAACTTTTCTTTGTCTTCTGGCGACAATTTAATTAAAGCATCGCGAATAGCGATCGCCATTTTGATAGCGTTTTCTACGTCACCCCAAACATGAGGATCTGGTACGGTGGTTTTTCCTCCTTTGTCTAATTGCAAAGGTGCGGCAACTTCTCCTACTGCTAATTTATCGGCTTTCACACCTGCGGCTTCTATTAACTTAATTAATCCTGGTTCAAGATTATATCCGTTGTATAAAATCAGTTCTGCTTTTTCTAAATAAATCGTATCTTTAGGTACTGGCTCGTATACGTGGGGGTCTGCACCGGGCTGTAAAATGCTAGTTAAATCTATTTCGTCTCCACCTATATTCTTAGCTAAATCGGCAATTATAGTGTTGGTAGCAACCACATCTGGTTTACCATCATCGACTGAATTAGAGCCTAACTGATTACACGCATTCATAGATAAGCTCAAAAGTATTCCAAATAACCCACCTATAAAATATCTGCCCTGGGTATGAGTAAACGCTCGCATCATATATATCAAAAGTTCTCATTTTTCTTTCATTTTTTAAGTTACAGTATTCTCATAATCTTTTCATTTTTTGTTTGCTGCGTTTAATAATCTCATGCAAAGTGTAAACTTTTCGCCAGACGATAACCCCAATCAACAGCGCGTCTACAACATCCAAGATGCGGCAATATTGCATAATGCAAGTATCAACGTTGTTCATGTAGGAGTACGCTATCGCAGTCTTGAAGCTTTACGGGATGTAAGTTGTGTTATCAAACCGGGGCGATTGACAGGTGTTTATGGCCCCAACGGTGCTGGTAAAAGTACTTTGATGAAAGCGATGTTGGGATTAGTTGATAGTAGCGGCACGGTTTTATATCAAGGTAAACCATTAACGCAGCAGTTAGAAAAAGTAGCTTACGTACCCCAACGCAGTCAAATAGATTGGACATATCCCGCTACAGTTTGGGATGTGGTGATGATGGGAAGAGTTAAGAAAACTGGATGGCTGCGGAGTTTTTCAGGGGTGAGTCGTCGGCTAGCAAAAAGTGCCTTAGAAAGAGTAGGTATGAGCGAATACCGCAACCGCGCCATCGGACAACTTTCCGGAGGGCAGCAGCAGCGAGTATTTTTAGCTAGAGCCTTAGCACAGGAAGCAGAAATCTTTTGTTTTGACGAACCCTTTGTAGGAATCGATCAAAAAACTCAAACGGTATTATTTGAAGTTTTTGAAGAGTTAGCAAAAGCAGGAAAAACCGTTTTAGTCGTCAACCACGACTTAGGAGAAACAACCACTCATTTCCATGACATAATCTTATTAAACCGCCAAATAGTTGCCAGCGGTTCTAGAAGACAAGTTTTGACAGAAGAGAATTTATACAGCGCTTACGGTGGGAAAGTGATGTACTTTTCAGATGCAGCGTGAAGAGCGGGGAGAGAAGGAGTGAGGGAGTGAGGGAGAGAGGGAGTGAGGGAGAGAGGGAGAGAGGGAGTGAGGGAGTGAGGGAGAGAGGGAGAGAGAATTATTAATTAATCTTAATACTCGCTAATCGCTACTCCTAACTATCCACAATGCCTCATACCCGATGCCCAATTACCCATTACCCATTACCAATGCCCAATGCCCAATGCCCAATGCCCTATTATTCACTGTTCACTGTTCACTGATAACTGAAAATGTTTGAAGCCTTAATTGAACCGTTACAATACAGCTTTATGCAACGTTCGCTGATTGTTGCTATTTTGGTAGGTTTGCTGTGTGCGGTTGTTGGTAGTTATTTGATGGTGCAACGATTGGCTTTACTGGGTGATGCTATCAGTCATTCTGTGTTGCCGGGATTGGCTATTGCTTTTATTTTGGGGATCAATATTTTTGTAGGAGCCTTTATTGCAGGGGTTCTCAGCACGATGGTGATAACCTGGATTAGAACGCGATCGCCTATTAAGGAAGATGCAGCGATGGGGATTGTTTTCTCTGCGTTTTTTGCTTTAGGGGTGACGTTAATTACTGTTATTCAGAAAGATAACAAAATCGATTTAAATCACTTTTTGTTCGGTAATATTCTCGGCGTAACCGTTTCAGATATGCGAGATATTGCTGTAATTGCTGCTGTTGTACTAATAGTAGTTTTTTTACTATACAAAGAATTATTATTTTACACTTTTGACCCCTCGGGAGCGCAGGCTGCGGGTTTGCCGGTAAATCGCCTTAATTTTGGGTTGATGGTAATTATTGCTTTAACAATTGTTGCTAGTTTAAAAGCCGTTGGAGTGATATTAGTTTTATCCTTGTTAATCACGCCGGGAGCAACAGCTTATTTATTAGTTAAACGCTTGCATGAAGTGATGATACTGGGTGCAATCATCGGGGTTATTTCCAGTATCAGCGGTATGTATTTAAGCTACTTTTATAATTTACCTTCCGGCCCTGCTATTGTGTTAGTTGTATCGGGATTATTTGTATTATCGTTGTTATTTAGTCCCGCTCACGGTGTTTTGACGAATATACAGAAGAAAGATTAGAGAAAAAGATTTAATTCGTAGGTTGGGTTAGACATGATTGTAAGATTTAATTATTAATGTGAAGTGATGATTATTATGTCGTAACCCAACATCAATATTCTAGAAAAGCAGAGATATTTTAAAGTGTAATTAATTCAATGTTGGGTTACGGTGCTAGAATTAGTTTCTATTTGAATATCAATTTTCATGCACCTAACCTAACCTACCAACTAATTGCTGTTTTAATTTAATGGTAAAGTGGTAATAAAATTATGTAATTAAGTCATAGATATAAAAATGAAAACCCACAGTGAAAGAAAACAAATCATCGATGCTATTAACGTCTTGTAACATGAAGCATATGACAGCACATTAGAGGAAATATTAGCCTTACTAAAAAAAAATGAAGAAGAAGAAGACGAAGATGATTTGAAAGCTTATGATAAAGCTAAGGAAGATATACGGAAGAATGGTACTGTCTCTTGGGACGAAGTGAAGGAAGAGAAGGTAAATGGTCGCAACTAGTTAAACTTTTACCTAAAGACTACAAGCAAGTAGCTCGTGGTTATGCTAGAGAAGTTCGTATCTCGGGAAACAAAATAATTTTAACTTCTACCGCAATAAATATCAATTTTAGTAACCACAACGTTTATATCTTTCAAAGTGTTGATTCTTGAAAATAAAGTAATTAACCCTTTTTGTGCTATTTGCCTATAATCAATTTATTTAAGATACATTAAATAAATCATTTTACTTCTACCTACAATTTTTGTTTATTAGCTTTATCTATTATGCTTGCTCGTTTAATTACAGCATTGTGGTTCTATTTTATATTAATTGTCTACTATCTAATTTTAAAAATAATTTCTGTTTTTTACTATATATACATAATTTCAAAAGCAACTACCTTGAAGCCAGCCCTAATTCCTCTTATTTTCTCATTTCTAGCTAAGAATAAATGGGTGGAGCGGGCTAAAATAAACCTTGATGATAGGAGAATAGGTAATGATATTGCCATTAACGAAAATACTGCTGTAATTATAGTTCCTGGAGATATCGTACCTCAAAGCCCCCTTCCTCAATTTGCTGTGCGCGTTTATATGCCAAAAAGCAACAGTTGGAAGCTACAAACTAAACTGTTTGTTCCCGAAACCCAATTTGTTGATGTTGATAACGATATTATCTTGGCTGCAAATAGGTCACTTGTAAACAAAGACGAGCAAAATCTCCCAATCTATATTTTGACTCGCTCCAATGATACTTGGTCTCTACAAACTCAGTTAAAATTACCTCAGCCTCTACAAACAAATATCAATATTGCAGCAGTAGCGCTTAAAGCAGATACAGCAATTTTTGCAGTTCCAAGAAAAACTTACGTATTTCGCCGTCATTCCGATACAAACAATTGGTTTTACGAAGCTGAATTAGAAACAACTGGTAGAAATATAGCGATTGATGGTAATACGATTATCGTAGGGGGAAGTAAACCAGCCTATGTGTTTGTACGTGATTTGGCTACGGGTAATTGGTCGCAGCAAACAAAACTTTCTCCCATAGCTGAAGATGATAACTCCCCAACTAATGTAGACATCTGTGGTAATACAGCAGTAGTAGGAAGACCGGCAATACAAAGCAGAAGAGGTGCTGTTGACGTATACGAACGGAACCCCAATACTAATGAATGGTCTCTAGAGAATAGGTTTTTTCCAAGTGATGTGCCTTGGAAAGTTGCTTACGGTTTCGGAGCAAGCGTAACAATTGATAATAATACCATTGTTGTTGGCGCATCTCGTAAAGATATCCATGATTCTATGCCGATGCAGTTGGTTAAAGATAAAACAGCAGCTTATGTCATTGAACGCAACACCCAAACAGGTAAATGGTCACAGCCAGTTAAACTTTTACCTAAAGACTACAAGCAAGTAGCTCGTGGTTATGCTAGAGAAGTTCGTATCTCGGGAAACAAAATAATTGTTACTTCTCCCTCACGAAATAGGAATTTTGCTACCGACAACGTTTATATCTTTGAGCGTGTTGATTCCTAACTGTAGAGCAATTAATTTGGTTCTTCAGTACATAATATGCTAAAGCTATGACTTAAAAGTCTATAATGACTATCATACAAAGGTTTGAAAGCTTTACTAATCGATTTTAATAATAAATACTATTTTTATTCCTTGTTCCCTGTTCCCTATTCCCTATTCCCTTTTTACGGAAAGCATTTTTCATAAACTAGCCCGCGCAGGTGAGCTTCGTATTTGCAGCCTTACCCTTGGGTGGTGAGGGCATTTAGGCATTTTATTGTTCATACACGGAAACTAAAACCGTTAAATAACAGACTTGATGCAAACAGGGGTTTGCTGTATCTTCCCTGTTATTACTTACTGCTAAAAAATACATGCTACAGCTAGTTGACTATCTTATTATTGCTGTTTACTTAATTTCTATAATCATATTTGGGATTTATCTCGAACGTAAAGCTTCTGCGGGTATCGATTCCTATTTTTTGGGAAACCGTAATATGCCTTGGTGGGTTTTAGGTGCTTCGGGAATGGCATCTAATACCGATTTAGCGGGTACAATGATTATCAGCGCTTTGATTTACGCGGTGGGAGCCAAAGGATTTTTCATCGAAATTCGCGGTGGTGTGGTATTAATCATGGCGATTTTGATGATTTTCATGGGTAAATGGAATCGTCGCGCTCATGTAATGACGCTAGCTGAATGGATGCGGTTTCGTTTCGGTGAAGGAAAAGAAGGAAATACGGCTCGGATTATTAGCGCGATCGCAAATTTAATGTTTGCAGTGGGAGCGATGAGCTTTTTTACTGTGGCTGGTGGTAAATTTTTAGGTCAATTTCTCGGTATTAACGATGAACTTGCTTCTATTGCGCTTGTGACTTTGGCTTTAGTATACACGGCGGCTAGCGGTTTTTACGGTGTTGTTTGGACTGATGTTTTTCAAGGTGTTTTGATTTTTGTAGCAATAATTTACGTTTGTGTTTTAGCGCTGCAAACTGCAACTATTCCCGAAACATTCTCAGTTTCCATTCCTACTGGAGAAGGTTTTGTACAACAGCAATGGAATTTTGCTGACTGGAGCAGTATTTCACCGTCTTTAACTTTGGATTTACCGGGAGACTATTCCGCATTTAATTTATTTGGTGGGGTAATTTTCTTTTATTTAATCAAAGAAGTGATGGCTGGCATCGGTGGCGGCGGTGGCTATATGGTGCAACGTTATTTCGCTGCTAAAAGCGATAGGGAAGCGGGTTTACTTTCTTTATTCTGGATTCTGTTACTTTCATTTAGATGGCCACTTGTTACCGCTTTTGCCATGTTGGGGATTCATTACGGAGCAACTCAAAGTGTTATTTCAGACCCGGAATTGATTTTACCTACTGTAATCGGCGAATACGTACCGGTAGGAATTAAAGGAATATTAATAGCTTGTTTTATTGCGGCGGCAATGTCTACTTTTGACTCTATAATTAACTCCAGCGCCGCATACTGGGTAAAAGATATTTATCAAGCATATCTAAAACCTCAAGCATCTAGCCAACAATTACTTACTCAAAGTCGTTTAGCATCTGTGGTGATTGTAGTTGTAGGAATGCTATTTAGTTACCAAATTAAAAATATTAATGAAATTTGGGGATGGCTAACTTTAGGATTGGGTGCTGGGTTAGCAATTCCTTTGGTATTAAGATGGTATTGGTGGAGATTTAACGGTTATGGATTTGCTGTTGGTACGGCAGCAGGCATGATAGCAGCTATAGTTACTAAAGCATTCATAATCCAAAATATAGATTCACAGCTACAAGAATACGCTTTGTTTCTTATCCCCAGTATTTCCTCATTTCTTGGCTGCATCATCGGCACATTTGCAACCAAACCAACAGACTTACAGGTAATAGATAACTTTTATAAAATTACCAGACCATTTGGTTTTTGGGGAATCGTGCGGAAAAATCTTCCGGCTAACATCCAGCAAAAAATCAAAAATGAAAATCGTCGCGATATTGTTTCTACATTGATTGCAATTCCCTGGCAATTGACTTTGTTTATGTTGGGAATTACCTTTATGATGAAGCGTTGGGATATTTTTGGCACTCTTTTGGCAGTGTTTATTATGCTTTCAATTGCCCTATATTTTACTTGGTTTAAATATCTTTCTAAAGAAGTGACGATTTCTGAAGATTTGTAGAATATCCTCCAACCCTCTTTTTAAGGGGGTTTAACAAATACGGCATATCTATCTTAAGTCGTATCATGTAAGGTTAAACGTTCATCATATCAATTCCGATGCAACCGGAATTATAACAAAACCGCAGAGAAGAAGAAAATCTTTTAATAATTCCGATACAGACGGAAATATCATATAAAAAATAATTTTAAAAACTAAAAAATTTTTTGATTTCAATTCTATTGAAGTGAAAAAAAATGGCAAAAACATGAGACAATGATGTATATGAATATTATGTTTTTTATAATCGAGTGTAAGCAAAATTTTTATTAAGATTAAGCCTCCCCATTATTTAAAATCACTTTCTGTAAAGGATAATATCACAAAAGTGGTACTAATGAAAATTTTTGCGATATCTGTATTAAAAAAAATGGAGAAATCAGATATAAAAGATACTTTTTGCAGTATAAATTAAGTAATTATCTCATTATAAGCGAGATTATATTAGATGGGATTGTAATAAATAAAACTCATAATTTTCATTTGTTATTCTAAAATTTCTTCAACCCAACTTTTTTCTTCCGCAGACAAAGATGGCTTTACCGATTGTGAATAATCAATAACTAAATCAAATCTAGCTTTTTGATAAACTTCATTCAATAACTTTTGTAAATCCACCAAAGGTTCTTTTTCGGATTGTTTTAATGGAACGGGGAAAACAGGAATAGATTCTTTTAAATTAAACCCATATAAATCTGCTTCCGGTATGAGGGTATCCTCGACTAACTAAAATATAATAATCTGTAATAGATGCTCCTAAGATAAGCATTGGTTCGCCAGCGCGTAATAAATCTATTTCAATGAAGCTAGTAATCGAAGCTAATATCTTGTTACGCTTACTTTCGTATGCTTCTCTACCTTATTTAGAACGTTTATTTTTAGGTGAAAGTATCTCAATTACACAAATGACTTCTCCCGATTGCGTCGAACGAACTTCTAAAAATCTTTCTATAGTTTCTTCGGGTACGGGTACCGATACTTTTTTAGGTTTAACCACCTCCTGAGTCATAACAGCAACCCCCTGACTCGAATCATTACCTTGGGAAACCGCTACATCCGCAATTCCTACCAATAAATTATCTGAAACGCTGCTGTAAACTCGTTCTTCGATAGCAACATGATATTTAGGAACTACTTGTGGAGTAATTTCATCTGCAATTGCTACAATTAAGCGGTTATGAACTTGATGCCACAATTCTGGCTGTTCCAAATACGGGTTCATTCCTGGAAAGGGATTATTCATAACTTATTCTTAAACTATCAGATGAATTTATATTAATTCTAACTTTTTCCTGGTAGTACAGTTTCGCAAAAAAAAGAAAAAATTGATTGTAAATTAGATAAGCTTACAAAAGCAGTTTCTCGAACTTCTAAAATGACCGCAATTAGCCCGACAATTTTAGCTCTCGACTTTGATGGTGTAATCTGTAACGGACTGATAGAATATTTTCAAGTAGCTTGGCGTACTCACTGCAAATTTTGGTCTTGTGCCAACCAAACCCAAACAGAAGAATTAGCAAATAAATTTTATCGTCTTCGTCCGGTAATAGAAACTGGATGGGAAATGCCAGTTTTAATTAAGGCATTACTAGAAGGATTTGAAGAAGATAAAATTTTGCAAGAATGGCACGATATATCCCAAACAATTCTTCGTCAAGAAGACTTTACAGCTCAAGAAATTGCTTTTAGTTTAGATACGCAGCGCGATGAATGGATAGCTAACGATAAGAGCGGTTGGCTAAGTATGCATAAATTTTATTCCGGAGTAGTAGAAAGAATTCAAAATATATATAATACTCAAACTGCTTTATATATAGTCACAACCAAAGAAGGACGATTTGTCAAAGAATTATTACAAAAAGCAGGTTTTGATTTACCCAGAGAAGCAATTTTTGGTAAAGAAGAAAAGCGTCCTAAATATGAAATCTTGCGAGAACTAAAACAAGATTCTGATGATTTATCGGTTACTCTATGGTTTGTAGAAGATAGAATTAAAACATTACAAAAAGTTAAGCAGCAAGAAGATTTAGAAGACGTAGAACTGTTTCTTTGCGACTGGGGTTATAATACTGCTTCAGAAAGGGAAAACGCTCACAAAGATATACGAATTAACTTAATATCGCTAAATCAATTTACTCAAGACTTCAGTGAATGGCAAAGTTGAATCAGTGAACAGTTATCAGTGAGCAGTGAGCAGTGAGCAGTGAGCAGTGAGCAGTGAGCAGTGAGCAGTTAGGAATTCTTTGTTGATAATTGATAATTGGTAATTGTTTTCTGATAATTAATAGTTGTTTCCACAACAAGAAATTACTATAAGAATATTCATATGACACTAGTAACTGCTAAGTGCTAACTGATAACTGTTCGCTGTTCACTGCTCACTGATAACTGATTATGCTTGATTTAAGTAAACTTGCGGGACAAATGCGTGGTTTGAGTCAACATCTGACTCAGGAAGCTGAAGCGAATCGCCAACGGTTAGAGTTGGGGATGAAACATCTTGAGTATGGTTTTGACAACCAAAACGAGTTAGTTCAAATCCAACAAAAATGGCGCGATCGCATTTTATTTGCTAATGCAACTCCAATGGAACCGCTACACACCTGTATTGATATCATGGTTCCTCCCAAAGTTCACACTGTCATTGCTACAGACGGTTCCCAAATTGCTCCCAACCATCACGAAATTGCTTATTGTTATCTACTAAATATCGGTAGAGTAGTACTGCATTACGGACAAAATAAACACCCCATCCTAGATAGTTTACCGGAGATATTCTACCGACCTGAAGATTTATATATGTCTCGTCAGTGGGGAATTAGAACCGAGGAATGGATGAGTTACCGACGCACCGCTAGCGAAGCAGTGGTTTTGTCTGAGTTAGCAATTGCAGCAACTGGTAAGGGAGATGGTGAGAGTAGTCGCGTGCGAAGGTTCCCTCCGTTGAGCGAACTACCGAACCCGAAGGGGGGTAAAGGGTGGGGAGATGGGGAGATAGGGAGAAAAGGGGACAAGGAGACAAGGGGACAAGAGGAAGATGAAAGAAAATCTACCCCCTCTACCCCCTCTTCCCCCTCCACTGCGACTACAGAAACAATACCTACATTGGCGATGGTAGATGGTTCGCTAATTTACTGGTTTTTAGAACAATTGCCTTACGACGCGAGGGAACATATTTTACCGCCGATTTTGGAGTCTTGGAAGGATTTGCGGGAAGCAGGTATTCCGATAATGGGTTATTTAAGTGCTTCTCGAAGTATTGAGGCAATGAATTTTTTCCGATTGTCAGCTTGTCCTCATAAAGCCCCTGACTGCATGAGTTTTTGTCCGAATCAAATGGAGAAAATTCCCTGCAAGTTGTTTGAAGGATTACGAGATAGTACATTGTGGTCAACTCAACTCAAACCCGGACAACGCAGCCCTTTATGGAAAAGTAATTCTCGCATTTTAGATTTATATGAAGACCAACAAATTTACTTTTGCTACGTTCATGTGGGTACGGAAATAGCGCGGGTAGAATTTCCGCAATGGGTAGTAGAAGATACCGAAATGTTTGAAGAATCTTTAGGGTTAATGCTAGCTCAAGTTCATAAAGGATATGGTTATCCGGTAGCTTTAGCAGAATCACACAACCAAGCAG
Organism: Rivularia sp. MS3; assembly: GCA_019192545.1. GTDB lineage: Bacteria > Cyanobacteriota > Cyanobacteriia > Cyanobacteriales > Nostocaceae > Rivularia. Next base: position 82,276 of record JAHCMI010000034.1, read on the forward strand.
TTGTTAGAGGTGGAGATAGATCGCGCTTCTTCGGTTTGCTAGAAAGACAAATGATTAAAGCTGGTTTGAAGAATGTCGGAACTTCTTACAAGGAAGCAAGAAAGAGAGGAAGTATTGCTTAATTGGGCATTGGGCATTGGGCATTGGGTAAAATTTAAGATTATTAAGAAACTGTGGTGCGGGCATCTTAACCACAGAAAAAAGATTGCTTATTTGCCATAGCCAATTACCAAATATGATTTTCTCAAAAACTGTTATCTTCGTCACCCGTTTGGGAAAACTAAACTTAGGCATGGACTGGACAAATAACCTTCACGGGGTTATGCATCTACAGTTCTACGAAAATAAAGATTTTTCATCATATTTGGTACCATGCGACAAAATAATCATCTTTCCAGTAAGTCGGTAGCTTGTTTCCTAGTTGCCATGATTGCATTTTTGAATGCAAGTTGTTCTACTAAAGTTTCTCATGGCAATAGTTTGGTAATACCTGCTGCCGTCGCAGTTGGGAATAAAAACACTCCACCTTTAAAAATAGGAGTGCTGCCGACTCAAAGTTTGAAAGAACAGCAGCGAATGATTCAACCTTTGGAAAAATATCTCGAAAATTCTTTAGAAACAGAGGTCAATTTTCAGGTAGCTGCGGATTACAAGCAGGTTATGCAATGGTTAGTAGATGGAAAGATAGACATGGCTTATGTTGCTGCTGTGTCTTATTTAGAAGCACTTGATGCTGGTGCGAACATAGAACCTTTAGTAGCACCTATTGATAAGTATACGGGAAGACCTTGGTATCGGGCTGCAATTGTAGTTAAGGTTGACAGCAACATTGAAACTCTGCATCAGTTGAAAGGTAAGCGATTTGCCTTTGTAAATAAATTTTCTACAAGCGGTTATCTGATGCCGTTTACTGCTTTAAATAAACTTGATATTCATCCGCAACGTGAATTTAAAACAGTGATATATCCCGGTACCCATGCCAAAACTTTAGAGGCTCTAGAAAACGGCGAGATTGATGCTGCTGCAACTAACATTCCCTATTATCTAAAGCAGCAAAAAATGGGTAAACTAAAACCGGAAAAATTTCGGGTAATTTGGGAATCTCCACCGATTCCTCCTTCATTAATAGTAGTTTCCAAAAAATTATCCCAAGATTCTATAAAAAAATTAAAAATTTCTTTTTTAAATACACCAGAAGGTATTGAAGATATTTTCGGAGGACAATCAGCCGGTTATACTTCCATAGAAGATTCTGACTATATGCCGATTCGCGAACTGCGAGCTAAATTAAATATGAAATCGGGAAAGGGCAAATGAAAATTTTCAAGAAATTTATCCTTTCTTCTACTTGCTTTGCGGGATTAATCGCGATGCTTTTAACAGGAACTTATTTATGGCGAAGTCGAGTTGCAACCGAAATAGATGATAAATTACATAATTCTCGTAGAGTTATTGAAATTGCTTTAAAATTAAAAGTTGATTTAAAAAATGAAGTAGATACTTTAAAAGACGATGTCTTAATCAATAACGAAAAATCAGATTTAGACATTAATCAAAATGAATTTTTAACTAACCTGCTCAAACTAGAAACTTTAGATCCAAACGCGAAAGAAATAAATGATATTCGTCGTCGTCACGCATATCTAGTACGCTTAAGTGAAGAACTAAGAAAAAAAAATAATACTTCATCCGATTCATATTTAGCTGATTCTCAGCAGGATTTTAGAGCAATAAACTCTTTCGCTAAAGATATTGAACTATTTCTAGGTGATTTAACAAACAACGCTCAGGAAAAAATTATTCTAATTGAAGATGAAATAGAAGAAATCAAGCACAAGACTAGACTCGCAACTTCTGCGATTATAGTCATAATTGTACTGATTTTCATTAGTCAATTTTTCTTGATTATGTTTCCACTTGTAAACTCTTTGAATAAACTACAAAAGGGAGCATCCGCGATTGCTGCGGGTAAGCTAGATTACCGACTTGATATTCGTACAAAAGATGAATTAGAGCAATTAGCCAACGAATTCAACCGCATGACAGAAAAATTAAATGAATCATACAGCGAAATAATCGAACGCAGCGGGGAGCTAATCAAACTCAATCGAAACCTTAGATACGAAGTCAGCGATCGCACTCAAGCGCAAGCCGAATTACAAGAAACCTTAGACGAGTTAAAAAGTACTCAAGCCCAGCTAATTCAAACCGAAAAAATGTCAAGTTTGGGTCAAATGGTAGCTGGAGTTGCCCACGAAATCAATAATCCTGTTAGTTTTGTTTACGGTAACATTAATCATGTTAAACAGTATGTCGAAGATATTTTAGAATTAATTGAATTTTATCAACAAGAATTTCCCAATCCCGGAGACAAAATAGAAGCACAACTTGAAGATATGGAATTGAATTTTGTCAAAGAAGATTTACCTAAAGTACTAGATTCTATGAAAATGGGAGCAACCCGCATTCGGGAAATAGTTTTGTCTTTACGTAACTTCTCTCGATTAGATGAAGCTGATATGAAAGAAGTTGATATTCATGAAGGCATCGAAAGCACTTTATTAATTTTGCAAAATCGTCTCAAATCTAAACCGAATCGTACCGGCATCGAAATCATTAAAGAGTATAATCAACTGCCTAAAATAGAATGTTATCCCGGACAATTAAATCAAACATTTATGAACATTATTAATAATGCCATAGATGTTTTAGAAGAAGGAGCAGACAAAAATGAGATAGAAAATCCCCAAATTTGCATTCATACGGATTTAATCGATAATCAAACAGTAGCAGTCAGGATTGCAGATAACGGCATGGGAATGAGCGAGAAAGTTAAAAACAAACTGTTTGACCCATTTTTTACTACCAAACCCGTAGGGAAAGGAACCGGTTTAGGCTTATCAATTACTTATCAGATAATAGTCGAGAAACATCAAGGCAAACTACATTGCGTTTCTGAACTTGGTAAAGGTACTGAATTTATCATTGAAATTCCCCTATATCAGAAACAAAACAGGAATGGAGAAACAATAATACAAGCACAAAAGAAGATAGAAAGTGAGGAATTAGGAGTTGTGATTTAGATTCCCGCCCTAGTACTCCTTTTCATTAAAATTAACGGGTGAAGGCAGGCAGGGGGAGCAGGGAAGCAGGGGGAGAAAAAATAAAACCCTCTTTTCTAAACCCGTCAAAACTAATGAAATGAATTAGTAGTGGTCTGTCCCGTTAGTTTTGATGGGCATATCGTAAATATAAAAAATATT
>JAHCMI010000035.1 GCA_019192545.1 Rivularia sp. MS3
TTTTGAAGAGTAAATAATTGATAAAAATAAATATTTATGATGGTGGATGCCAATTACTCTCAATCCACAATGCTCTTGCTTCGGTTAAATAATCATTATTTAATCGTAAAGCAATTACAGTTGCTCTGCCTGTAGGTGTTACACCAGCAATATGAGTTCCACCATTTACCCAATCAAAATGTTCTTGTCATGATTGTTTTCTTGGATTAAACACAAACTAGCAACAGCTTTATCTAATGGTTTGGCTTGTTTAAGTGCAATTGCTTCAAATACTTGCTTCCAAACTTTATCTTTTTTATTTGCTAATACTTCTAATTTTTATACCTTAGCTCGATGTTCTAATTCTTGTTCTTTCTCAAGTCGTTGACTTGTTCTTTCTTCTGCCAATCTTAATAATTGGGACATATATCAAATATATTCAGGTTTATTGTATATTTCCTCTAAGTTATTTTTAGATTATGAGAAAGTAGTTAATAAAAGAGGAAGAATCGCCTCTGTTTCTTCGATAGCTTTTTCTAAAGCTTGATAGGGAAATTGACCAGTACTGTTTTCTAGCTATGATAAGATTTCTTCTGATTGCAAAAAATAGAAAAAGCTGGACGAGACATATTGACATATAGGACTCCTATTTGATTTTTGAAAAAATAATTTAGTTCAAAGCTTGCGTTACAAAGGTTTGATTCTCAGTATACCTAGCAAGATTCAATTAGGATTCCTATATTTATGACTACCTATATAATTATTGATTCTTTAAGTAAATTTTTCAACGTTTTTTTCGTGAATTATTTTGTGCAGATGGAAGAGAAGACAAATAGTTTTCTATTGCTTTTAAATGTGCTTGAGGATTGCTATCTTTATTTTGCATCCAATCAAGTATTAGTGAAATGTTATATCTAATCACTCTTGGATTAATCATTACCCAATAGATATCTTTTTCAAGTATTCCTTCAAGTCTATACTTTTTCAAAGTTTGGGGAGATAAGCCAGTCATTTCTGCTGCTACTTGTTTATTAACTAGCTGATAATGTTGCGCTACTATTTTCTTTGGAGCATTTTTCATGTTGATAATCTCCTTTGAAGTAAGTTTGATTGATAAAAATAAAGGCAAGACAAAAGTTGCCCTCATAAATTTGGAAAGAAAATTTATAAGCCTAAACTGGAGCTTGTCACCATAAAATAATTTGTTACCAATAAAGGCAGTCAGCAGTAGGGAATTGTGTTTCCGGCTGCCCACGTGGGTAACAGTTCCCTGAATTTATTTATGGAGAATAAAATTTTTTTGAGATGCGTAGCACGAGAAAAAATACGTCTCTGACTTGAAACCCCTAAATTAATATATGGGGTTACGACTGCCGACTGCCCACTTACGACTGCCCCTTCATCTATGGTGAGGACTAAATACAAACAATTGACAAAAAATCCAAATCTAAAGTTTTTGCGACCGACAAATACTTCTTGCTCATAAAATAATTCCTTCTGTGTATTTGGCGCGATTCATGAAGGAATATTTTTGGAGATTTTGAACTTAAAAAGCGAACTTTGGGGGTAAATCCAACACATTGAACTATTTATACATATTTATCCATATTTTGACAATTTTTCATCCTAAAAAGAATTAATAGCTAATATCAAGCTGTATAATATTTTTCTTAATCTATTTAATTAGATACTTGTTATTTATACAAAGCATATAGTGAAAAAAGTTATTCCGAATAAAGGTTAGAGAGAATATAGTTATTGATAATTTGAGTAAATATAATGTATAAAAATATTGCTATTAACTAAGTAATGATTTTTCCTAAATTTGCAACTTTATAAATAGCCAAGCTAGCAAAATAACCATTTTTAGAGGTTGTGCAATTTTCGAGAATTTTATTAGTTCTTATTAGTTCTGATTATTAAGAAAATACAACTACCATCCGTAAGTGGTAGGTTGTTTTTTCAAAGATTTTCGTTTAGCTTGAGAAAAGTATTTGCATACTCGAAGATAATTAACTGTATGTTCGCTCTTTCTGCCTAAGTCCTCTGTATAAAAGTATGAGCGATAGTAAAATCATTGATTTTAAGTGATTTTTATCTTTGTAAATGTCACGTAATTGAGTGCTTATGGTTGGTTTGAAGTACTTAAAAATAAGCACTTGATTATTAGAAAACGGTATTCATCTTCAGGTTAATATGACAATTTGTAAGCATCACCAAGCATATCCTAAGTTATAAAACACTTCAAACTCGGCTCTATTTTCAAACTAATCAATCTGCATCTTTCTTGTTCTAATGACGGAGAAAGTAAAGTCATGATACCCAAACCCATAAGAGACAAGCGAGGTAAAGTAATGGGAGAATTTTATCCTTTGCAAAAACATGAGTTGATTGCTTTGCGTAAAGCCAAGCTAATTAACAATACAGCTTTCGTTCATTTAGCACTCCGATATGAGAATCCATTTTGCGATCGCCAAATCACGATTATCCCTAAAGAGTTTGCAAAACGTTGGTTTCTTCCAGAAAGTAGTGTCTATGAAGCAATTGGCAAACTTAAGATAAGTAAGGCAATTCATATAAACTCAGGAAGATTTACTATTGAATGGGTCGATTCTCAACAACAAGAAGGTTCTGACAATCCAGAAAATTTCTGGGAATCCAGAAAAAATTCTGAGAATTCAGAAAATAATCTGGAATCTCAGAAAAAATTATGGAATCCCAGAAAAAATTCTGGAAACCCAGAAAATCGAACTCCGAAATGCGCTCCAGATAAAGATGACAGCACCCCTCAGACTATTCAGACTTATTCAAACTTTATTCAAACTCTCTCAGATAATGAGCGAGCGAATTTTTTAGAATATTGTCAAGATAAGACGAAGAATCTTAGCCAAGAAATAAATGACCTAGAAGCATGGTTGGCACATAAAAATAAAGCTGGACAGAACAGATGGGAAGTTTATTATCAGAATTTTCTAGATAGTACATCTAACAAGTCCACTAAAGTTGAGTACCAAAAGGCAGTTGAAGAATGGCAAGAAGAATTAAGAGCTAAACAGAAACTTGCCGAAAACCTTATTCAGCAATAACCGTAGGAGCAATTATGATAGACAAACTACCACCAACGAATCTTGAAGCAGAAGAAGCAATACTCGGAGGAATTTTACTTGACCCCTTAGCTATAAGTCGGGTGTGTGATTATTTAGTACCTGATGCTTTTTATATTTCTTCACACAATGAAATCTATCAAGCCTTACTAAGACTGCATCATAACGGGAAGCCTACAGATTTGCTTACAGTTATAGACTGGCTAAAAGACCATGACTTACTCATGAAAATTGGCGGCAGAAATAAACTGGTATCGCTACTCGAACGCACGGTATCTGCCGTAAACATAGATGCACTTGCAGAACTGGTAATGGAAAAATACATTCGACGTAGGTTGATTAGCGTAAGTTATGAAATAAATGAACTAGCTCACCAAACACAGATAGATTTACCTGAAATTATTGAAGCTTCACAGCAAAAGCTGTATCAAGTATCCAACGAGCAATTTCACACAAATACCGAACATAACAGCGCTATAGCATATTATGCATATACGGACTTGGAATCAAACAAACCAATTTACCCAACAGGATTAAAAGAACTTGATAAATTAATTATTGGGTTTGAACCAGGTACATTGAACATTGTTGCTGGTCGCCCATCAATGGGGAAGTCAATGATTGCAATGAATTTGGCATTGGGAACGATACAGAATTACAACTTGCCAGTAGTTATTTTCTCCCTGGAAATGTCGAAAATACAGCTTGAATATAGACTATGGAGTACCATTAGTGTTCATAAAGAATACGAATCACTATTAACAAAACCCATAGGTCTTGATAGAGTTCGTCGTCATCGTTCTGGCTTGAATCCCCTATCTGATAAAGAATTCGCAAGTATTGCGAAAATTGCAAGCGTTTCAGGCGATCTACCACTTTACATTAATGACAGTCGAGGAATAACAGTTGCAGGAATTACTTCAGAATGTCGTCAGATTCAAGCTAGAGAAGGAAGATTAGGGTTAGTAATTGTTGATTATTTGCAAATGATGGCTCCCGATACCCAAGGAAATCGTAGCTATGAACTTGGTGATGTTGCACGAGGATTATACAAAATGGCAAGTGAGTTAGATGTGCCAGTTTTAGCCCTGTCGCAGATTTCGAGGGGAGTAGAAGGAAGGAATAATAAACGCCCAACAATGAGTGACCTAAGCCAATCAGGAGTTTTGGAAATGGTCGCAGATAACGTTATTCTTCTTTATCGAGATGAGTATTATCATCGGGAAACAGTTGATAAAGGCATTTTAGAATTAATCGTTGCTAAAGCGCGACATGGTGAAACGGGAACCGCAGTCCTTTTAATGGATACAGCTTATTCTATTGTCAGGAATATAAAAAAATAATTACAGCGCGTAGTCAAATAGATAAAGGTGCTAGGGGAAATTCATCACCACTTATTCCCCTAGCACCTAATTTTTTTGATGTATGAGAGTAAAAATTATCAACATATAAAATTTAATTATTTTCTAGGTGTACTACGGAAGTTTAATTGTAATTTATAATCTCAAAATTACACATTAATACGCTGATTAAAGAAAAAATATATACACAATAAAGATTTTTTAGTCATCTATACACAAAATAGAAGTTATTAATTTGACTAAAAAATTTATTATTTTTATAAATAAAAATACGAGTAACATCTCTAACAATTGGATGATGAAATTACTAGTTAGGTAGAGTTATCAAGTAAATAGAAAACAAAGACAACTCTATTTTTTTTATGCTTTTTAAAGCGTCTAAATTTTCTGAATCGCGCCAAGGAAGCTATTGCAGAAAATATTTGATTAGCTCCCCTTTGATAATACGAACTGGTTTATTTATTTCATGTCTAGATTCAATTATTTGTCCGAGTTTAATTAGCTTTACTACGACAAGCTTTTTGATATCTGGAGCAGTTGCAATTACTTGGCGACAGTATTTAGATGCTTTATTTAATGTCATTACAAAGTTTTCTAAACGATATAAGATAACTTCGTCTGCACTTACGGTTTTAAGTGGATTTCTACTGTTAGACGCTCTCTCAACTCCGGTGCAAGCACAGTTTTTCCAAAATGCAGAAACCTGGATGAGCGGTCAGTTTGCAGGTGCGGATGAAGCAATTGTTTTATCGTTTAACGTACTACGAGGATTATTCATACTTTACTTGGGAATTTCTTTAGTAAAGGTGATTCAGGCAGCCAGAAACGATGAAGATTGGCAAAATTTAGCGAGAACACCAATGATTATTTTGATTGCAGTTACGGTTGGGGATATCTTAACCAATTTGATTATTGGAGGAGCAGGTTAAAGGGCAGTCGGCAATCGGCAGTCGGCAGTCGGGGGAAGAATGTTTTTGGAGTAAGTAGATGGAAGATAAAAAGTATCGTAAAGTAAATGCGACTCTAGGGAAACAACCATCAATCGGTCCATTTCCAGCAGACCAATTAATTCCTTGGGCAATTATAAGTGGTGTTTCCTATTATCTTGCTCATGGTTTATTGAGATTAAATTGGGTTTGGACTTGTTCTATAGCAGCTTGGGGAATAGCAACGTGGTGGATATTGACTGCCAATGGCGCTTGGCGGATTTTGTCTAAGTTTGTAGCAACTCCAAATTGGACAAGAGTACGTATGAGGTATGAGGCAGTCGGCAGTCGGCAGTCGGCAGTGGAAAAGAGAAAAAGAAAGAGAAAAGGAAGCGATTGAACGTGGTTACATTGAGGCTTGAATAGAACGAATCAGTGAGCGTATCATTCTGCCGAGTGATTCACATTCTTCTAAGATTGGATTAGCTACATCAGATGTTGCTAATTTAACCCGAACACTGAGGATAAGATGAGTTTCTAATTCCTTTAAGGAACCTTGAGCGACTCTGAGAAATTGAACATATTCCCCCTTTGAATTTCTTCCATATCCCTCAGCTATATTGGCTGGCACAGAAACAGCAGCCCGTTGAATTTGCGAAGACATTCCATACATTTCTTGCTTTGGATAATTCCTAGTTAGTAAATAGCATTTTTCCGCAATGTCCATCCCCTTCTGCCAAACTCGTAAATCTCGATAAGAGCGTATTTCATGATTGCTATTCACTTTGATGCTTCCTAAATCACTTTCCTATTACCTCCTATTATCCCCTATGAACTACCTACTTTTAAAACAAATTTACTACTTTCTTCTTCCGACTGCCGACTGCCGATTGCCGACTGCCCTCTCATGAAAGTTGTTGATAACGGAGAACAAAAAGTCCGTTTGACACCTCTTGAAGATTCTTTTGCACTAGTGACTATGTTGCAAATTAATTTACAAGGAAAATCAGTTGGAGCTTATGTTTTACGAAAGGGAATTGACAACTATTTGATTCAATTTGGTTTTGAATGTACGGGTGTTCATTCTACTTTAAGAACAGAACAAATTGACCCAGTTTTCAATGCAATTGAATCAGGATTAAAAGATTTACCACCTGGGGAACGTTTAACTATCCGTCTAAGTTCTTTCACCGACGACACCACCAGACAGCAGCAACTAAAAGACTTAAGTGAAACCGCACCCAATAAAGAACTGCAATTCCTGTTAATAGGAGAGCGATGTAGAACACAACAATTAACACAAAAAGGAGTACGTAAACCTAAAAAACTACGTCTCTACTGCACCTACACTGTCGAAACTTCTAGCACGGGTACTACTGATGCGATTGAAAAAATTCTTTCCAAGTTAGAGCGTTCTTGGAAATCTTTTACAGGAGAAATCAACGAACTTCAATTCATCGCTATCGAACGGTTAATCCACACATCATTTACTGACGGATACCAGTTATGGGAACAGTTGATATCAAACAAAATGGGGCTAGATATCCGCCCTTTAAGTGCTGAGCAATTATGGTCTGAACTTTGGCAACGATTTAACAACACACCATCACGTCCAATACCACAACTTTTAATTTATGACGACAATGGACTCCGAGAAGAAATTTATTCGGATATAGCTCCAACATCTTTCCTCATGGAGTCCTCTTCTTCAATTCCCATCGCTGATAAACGTTGGGTGCATCTCAAAGACAAATATATTGCGGCTCTAACCTTTGCGGATAAACCCGGTGGTTGGGTTGATAAACAACAACAGCTTCGTTATTTATGGGAGGTGTTATCTAGGGAAAGGGTTTACGACACCGAGATTTATTGTCAGTTGATGCGAGCGAATGAAACACTGGTTAAAACTAATATGCAGCGCTTGACTAAGCAGTCGAATACGTCTGCTGCATTAGCTCAAGACAAAAACTCGGTTGACGTAAAATCTCTACTCAACATCAAGAAGTCGATTGCAGCCCAGGAAGAACTTTATGAAGGTTCTGTTCCGATTCACGTAGCAACGGTATTCCTGGTATATCGTCAAACCCGCGAACAGTTAAACGAAGCTTGTCGTTACTTACAATCTTGCTTTCTACGTCCAGCTTGGGTTGTAAGAGAAACAGAATACCCTTGGCGAATCTGGTTACAAACTTTGCCTATTGTTTGGGAACGTTTAATGACCGCACCTTTTAATCGCAGGTTAGTTTATTTAAGTGGTGAAGTACCAGGATTAATGCCTGTAGTAAAAACCAAAACCGGAGATGGTAGCGGTTTTAGCTTGATAGCAGAAGAAGGAGGAACACCACTTGAACTAGACCTATACAACCAGCATAAGAACTTGGGATTATTTGCTACAACCCGTGCGGGTAAAAGTGTCTTAGCTTCTGGAATTCTAACTCAAGCACTAGCGCATGGAATGCCAGTTGTAGCAATGGACTATCCCAAACCGGATGGAACCAGCACCTTTACGGACTACACTCAGTTCATGGAGAAGGATGGAGCGTATTTTGACATTGGTAAAGAATCAAGCAATTTGTTTGAGTTACCAAACTTACGTTCCCTTCCCCAGAAGTTGCAGCAAGAGCGTTTTGAAGACTATAAAGATTTCCTTGCTACCGCAGTCATGGCAATGGTTATTGGTAGTGGAGGAAATACACAAACCAAACAACAAGTTGATGCAGTACGTTCAATAATTGCTTTAGCTTTGAAAGCATTTTTTGGGGATGATTTAATCCGTGACCGTTACGCAGCTGCTTATACCAATGACTTTGGTTCGGATGAATGGTTTGCAATGCCTACATTGCATGACTTTCTAAGTTTTTGCTCTCACGAACGTTTGCAGCTTGAAGATAATAGTGGTGATAGTAAAGCAGCCCTAGAAACAATAAAGCTGCGTCTGCGATTCTGGCTTTCATCAAGAGTTGGACAAGCTTTAGCGAAACCTTCAACCTTCCGTAGTGATGCACGTTTACTTATATTCGCTCTCCGTAATTTATCCAATGATGAAGATGCTGCTGTTTTAAGTTTGAGTGCTTATAGTGCAGCATTGCGTCGAGCTTTGGCTGCACCGGCGAGCATCTTCTTCATTGATGAAAGTCCGATTTTATTTGAATATGACTCAATTGCAGCTTTGGTCGGTCGTTTATGCGCTAATGGTGCAAAAGCAGGAATTAGAGTAATTTTATCTGCTCAAGACCCAGATACTATTGCACAATCTCCATCTGGCGCGAAGATATTTCAAAATTTAACTACTCGGTTAATCGGGCGAATTCAACCCACTGCTGTTGATAGTTTTACAACGATTTTGAAATATCCTCAAGAGATTATTTCTCGTAATGCTACAGAAAGTTTTTTTCCGAAAAAGGAGGATTTGTACTCGCAATGGTTGCTTGATGATAATGGGATATTTACTTTTTGTCGTTATTATCCAGCACCTATTTTATTAGCTGTAGTAGGTAATAATCCAAAAGAACAAGAACAGAGAACACTTTACTTGTCAAAGTATTCAGATAAATTTATTGCTCTGGCGGAACTTTCTAAACAATTGATTTAAAAATAATGACATCATGATAATAGTATGAAAGAAAATAATAAATTGACCATAAGCTTAATTGGAATTAGCACAATATCATTAATTAGTATTAACGGAGCTTATGCTTTAGAAATAAAAAATCCCTTGGTAACAGTAATTGAGCAATTGCAAGAACAAACTGGTTCTGTGAATAAATATATTTACTCAACCATCTCTCGAAAATTAGATAATCTATCAGAATCTTTAGAGGGAGATTTACAAGCAGTAGTACAAGAAGCTGCTGGTGTTTTAGGCTTACCGGATGCATCTAAAGTTAGACAGGAAATTGAGGAGATAGCATCTGATAGCAACAATGCTGTAAATAGTGTTGACAGAGCAACCAATGAACTAGACCGCCAGATAACAAGGGCACAAACAGAAACGACCTTGAGTAAAGAGGGACAAAAAAGTATGGAAGCAGAAGTTGAAAAAACTCAAACTTCAATTGAGACAGTTTCTATATTTTCTGATGCTGCTCAAAATGATGTAGTAACCCAAAATGTAATGAAGCGTATTGCTCAACAAAACACTCAAATTACTGGGATATTGGGCGCAATACGAAGTGATGGGTTGAAATCTAAACAATCACAAGATTTGGCGAATCTTAATTTGACCAACATATCCCGGTCTGTAGATGGGCAAAACCAAGCAAGGCAAAAAGAAGTTGTTGGACAAGGTTTTAGTAACTTAAGAACTGCATCTCAAGCACGATTGTTTTAGTTAAAGATACACCCGTATGTTCTACTCAGTACTGAAATACGGACTCGTTCTCTCTCAAATACAAACGGATAATCCTAATCCTGGTCAAGCCGCTTCCACAATTACGGAAGATGGAGTAGCAGCAAGCGAAGCTGTTGCACAGTCAATTGATAATCTTTGGGATGATGTTTTAGGTGGAGGACTTTATAGTGCGATCGCCAATCTTGGAATCTTCTTTGCAGTAGGTACATTATTGATTTTCATAGTCCAATGGACAAAGGAAATGATTGACGGTGATAGTTCAAAGGGATTTACTGAACTAATCTGGACAATTGTTGTCATAGTTTTGTTAGCAAATAATGGTCAACAATTAATAGCTGTGACCAAAGGTTTGAGAGGAATTATAAACCAAACGAATCAAACCCTTCTGGTTTCCACCTCTGCTTCCATCCAATTGCAAGAAGCATACCAACAGGTAATGCTCAAAACTGGTAAAACAGATGCAATTGAATCGCTGATTAATCAATGTAATACCATTGCTGACCCGACGCAACAAACTGAATGTTTACAAAATGCAGCCCGACAAGCGCAGCAAATCGAGGCTGAAGCTGACCAAGATAATCGTCCTTCTTGGCTTCAAAATGCCAGTGATTTTTTCAACACCAATATTTTTCAATTAACAGTCCGTGGTTGGTTAATTGCACTCGCAGCGGCTTTCCAATGGATAATTGAGATTTGTATGTTATTGACTGCATTACTAGGACCATTGGCTGTTGGAGGTTCATTACTTCCAGTTGGTCAAAAAGCTATTTTCGCATGGTTAACGGGTTTTTTCTCAGTAGGAATGATAAAACTTTGTTTCAATATTATTTCCGGTTTAGTAGCAACAATGGTGTTGAATGCTGACAATAACGACCCGATGATTTTTGCATTTGCAATTGGCATTCTTGCTCCCATTTTATCTGTAGCTTTAGCAGCAGGTGGTGGATTAGCTGTTTTTAGAAGTTTTTCAAGTATTGCTAGCTTTGGTATTTCTACTTTTGTAACCAGAATTGTAAGTAAATAGAAAAAATATGGCGAATTTAGATAACAACCGTTATTCAGAATCAACTGATAATAAAAGATTAAAGTTTTTAAATCGTGCATCTAAAAAGTTCTCAACTGGTGATACTTTAGCACTTTTCGCTGTTGGAACATTTGGATTACACTTAGTCACATTTTTTCTACTTATATTACTTTATGGCTCTTATTCCCAACTGAATAAAAAACCACCTCCTTCACTGGTCCAATTAGAAACAGGTAAAGCAATTCAAGTTGCACCGTTAGGGAATGTTGAACGAACTCCCCAAGTAATATCTCGTTTTGTTTCCGATACTATGACCTTGATGATGAATTGGTCTGGAACACTACCACCAAAAACTGTTGAAGAAAACGCAAAACCAATCAAGGACAAGGGTATAGACATTGGAGAGCGAGGATTAAGAGGTAGTAGGGTTACATCCGGAGCGTGGCAAGCTTCTTATGCATTATCAGAAGATTTTCGTAAAGAGTTTCTCAAAAAGCTTGCTTCAATGACACCGCAAGGGGTTTTTAAAGGTACTACTCAAGTTGTTTTAATACCTCTGTCAATTCAATCCCCTATCAAAATTAGTGAAGGTAAATGGAAAGTAAAAATTATTGCTAATTTAAATGTTTTTGACCAAAGTAATAGTATTGGGGAGGTAATTCCTTTTAATAAAGAGATATTTGTTAGAGCAGTTGTTGCCCCAGAAGCTCCTGTTAATACAAGCGAATTAGCTGCTGTTATTTATCAAGTGCGTGCTAGTGGATTAGAAATTTATGCAATTCGTGATTTACAAGCGGAGAATTTATGAGTAAGGGCAGTCGGCAATCGGCAGTCGGCAGTCGGAATAAGGATTTAAGGCTAATTTACCTGCATACTATATAGTTATGTTTTTTTCTATCGACTTACTTAATGGAGATTTTTCATCACATAGTATGCCTTCATTCAAGTTTTAAATATTTTATTAAACTCCGACTGCCGATTGCCGACTGCCGACTGCCTAAAAACGACTAATTTAATAACATATCAAGTACTGAAGAACAATTATGGATAAAATTGATAGTGATTGGAATGAAGTAAGTTTTGGAAAACTGCTTGGATTTCAAGACGATAATCAACCACCGAAAGAAGAAGGAACTGCTTCCATTCAAGATAGTAATTCCGAAGAGGTAAATAATCAAGCTGAAGCTACAAATCCGATTGCAACACATGAATTATTTGACTCCCCACATGAGGGGAAAACTCAACCGAATTTTTATAGCAATCCTTTCGCAAAATTTGGTGCAGTCGGTTTGGTAATGCTCGTTGTGTTTGGCTCTGCTGCAACGGTTTTAAACAGTATTATGTCAGGTAGTCTTAAAACTGCACCCTCCACAAAATACTCACCTCAATCTAAACCAAAAGTAGAAATCGCTGATGATTCTAACGAAAGAGAAACGGGAAAGTTAAAAGCAGAATTAGCACTATCAACTCAAGCTGAAAAAATTAAATCAGTGGAGCGTGCTAAAAGTCCTAAAATGGCTGTAAGTAAACCAAAACCCAAAGTTGAACCTACCTCAGAACCACTCATAACAAGCAAGGAGAGTGTTACTCCACCAACCAGAAAATCTTCTACACCTGTAAGAAATCAAATAGCTTCAAGACCACCACGACCGACACGGGGTCCGTATATACCTCCTCCAAAACCCCAACCACTACCTGTGAGGTATAATCCCCCTAAAAGAGTTCCGTCGATACCCAAATTTCAACCGACTGCAAATAGAATTAGCAAACCAACTGTGCCCAAAAATGAAAAAATTGACCCGATGGAAGAATGGACTAAAATTAGTCGTTTGGGAAGCTATGGTTCGAGCGTAATTGCGACAACTTCAGACGAGCAAGTCTCGGAAAGTACAGTTGATAAAACTATACTTGAAGTTCCAAAACAAATAATACCTTCTGCTACTCTAGTAAAAGCAGCTTACACAAATCAAATATCAAACAACAATGAGCTAGAACCTCTTCATAGCGAAGAAGCTGCAATTATTGGATATGAAAATAATTATCAATTACAGGTAGGCTCATCAGTTGAAGGAAAGTTATTAACCCCTTTGATTTGGAGTAAACATCAAAGCAAGACTTCAAATAAACAATCTAAAAATAAGTCAAAAAGCGACAAATTTGTAATCGAACTTGAACAACCATTAAATACTGTCCAAGGAGAAGTAGTCATACCCCTCGGTTCTCAAGTTGTAGCTCAAATTAACAATGTTAATCAAGGGGGATTAGTTGAACTACAAGCAACACAAGTTTTGATAAATGGACAAGAATATATTCTCCCTCCAGGTGCGATCGCCATTCGTGGTAAGTCCGGTAAACCTTTAATTGCGTCTCGTTTAAACAGCAAGAAAGGAGAAATTGCGCGACGAGATGTAGAAACTTTTGCTGTTGGCTCGCTAGCGAAGGTTGGTAAAGTTTTGAACCAGCCGAAAGAACAACAAATATCAACTAGTAGTGGATTTGGTGGTACTAATTCTTTCTCTTCAATCAGAAGAAATCGAGAAAATATCTTTGGAGCGGTTTTAGAGGGAGGATTTGAACCGCTAACTCAACAAATTCTTAAACGCAATCAAGAGGCATTGCAAAAAATTCGACAACGGGAAGATGTTTGGTATGTAAAAGCTGGTACTAATGTACAAGTCTTTGTTAATCAATCTTTTCAATTTTAGTAATCGGTTTGAAATAATGAGTAAGCGCTATTCGATTATAAAAGGATTTATTATTGTTTGTTCTTTGACGCTTCCTTGCTTTAATTTATCCACAGCTATTGCAAGTGAAATAAAGTTCGGAGTGAAACAAATTACCACACAAGTTGCTACTGGTAACAGTAAAAAAAGTATACCTAAAATTAAACTATCGCCAGGGTATGGAGTAAATATATCGTTCATTAAGAGTGATGAAATAATAGAAAAAGTATGGTTAGATAATCCGACATTCGCATCACTTGATGTGGATGGCTGTTTGTCAACAGAGGAAAGAGAATGTGATAAAGAAGGAGCAACGGTAATACATTTACGACGAATCAATCCGATAAAAGTACGACAGTTACCATCATCTAATACCAGCTTATTAACCGTTATAGCAAAAGGTAAATCAGAAAGAAAGGTATATTTATTTAAAGTGGGAATGGGGAATAAAGCTCCTACTTGTCATACTCTTGAAATCATACCTGATAGTCAAATAGTTCCAGAAAATACTCAGTTTCCTAACATCAAAAATATTAACGAATTGCAGCTTTTAAGTCGAGGATTAAAAATTGTTAATTCAAAAGGATTGATTAGTAAAGAATCTCATTTATGGTCAAGAATAGCTTACTTCTTAGTGAAAGTAAGAATAGGTGAACCCATTGACAGTGCTGCTCGTAGAAGTGGTATTTCCATGCGCTTGATTAATCGGTTAATTGAACTTGGAAACTTAAGAGGCAGGGGGCAGGGGGCAGGGAGCAGGGGGAAGTAATTAAAGCAAAATCTTAAATCAAGTAACGAACAATTAACATTATGAAATTTTCAAAAAAACGTTCAATATTTAGTTGTGGATTAAGTTTATCAATTTTGATTTCTGCTTTGATTGTTACATCGCAACAGAAATCTATATCAAATCCTCCATCCGCACAAGCAGAAATTCCTACAATCAATTGGCAAAATACTCGTTTACCAGATTGGAATCAAATTACGTTTTCTCAAATGCCAGCCATTGCTGAATCTGGTTCATTTCAAGCACCGGATGTAATTACTTCAAAGTTAGGATATGACCCGAATCGTAGTTGGGATGCGGGACAAAAGCCTTCTGCATTTACAATGGTGGGTGATTTTCAAGACTCTTTTAAGCTTCAAGAGTTTTCACTTTTAGATATTTCTCAAATTACTGACTCTGATATACAAGAAATTGATTTGGACAGTTTTGGTGTCATAAAATTTCAAACAATAGAAAGTTTAGTTAAGGCAATTCCTGATTTAGAAGAATGGAAGATAAGGGATGTAAAACCAATATACGATTTACTATCACATAATTTATCAACGTCATTTAGTTCATATCAAACTATCAGCAACTTACTTAAAAATTCTCCCCATTTGGGTAAATTAAGCTTTGAATCTTTGGACTTAGTATCTTACAATATCGATTCAATTCCAGGCTTATCAGCTACTCCTATTGCCAGCTTTGATAAATGGCAAGGTGTTTATATTGATGAGGTACCCGGATTAAGCGATGTACCATTTTCTCAATTTCCAAATCCTGTAAACCCCGTAGGAATGCAAGTTGGAATAGTAGATGTTGCGTTTGCAACTGATGAACAAAAACGAGATAGAACTATTTCAGGTAGTAATAAAGAAGGATTTGCAGTTCCTTGTGATAAAGACTGCGCTCACATAGAAGTATCTGGTTCTCAAGCTATTCACGGAAAAGCCTGGGTTAGTGGTAAATACCAGTTGGTTAAAGGTGGAAGAGGAATTCTGGGTTCGGTAAATGGGGGAAGGGAACCTACTGGTAGAAATCTATTTGGCGATGCTTTTAAAGTTGCTCTGTGGGATGTATCGGAAGTTGACGGAAAAGTTTCTCAATCTTTATTCTTTCGGGTTTGCATGAGAAATAATTTTGTTGACTTGGGATGTACCCCCTATTTTATTGGTCCGGTTCCATTCATGACTTATAGAGAAAAGGAAGCTATATTTCTAGGTAGGATTAACTCTAGTCAAAATTCGATGTCTACTCCTACAGGTTTAAAGAGTAGTGGATTCACATTTGATAATTCTCCAATAATTTCTTCACGGAATAAAAATAATGTATCTGACTTAATACCCTTGGCACAAGCAGATTGTAGAAATGTTCATTCATCTGGTGCTAATCTCGATGCTTTAATTTCTGCGTTGTCAGACGTAGATAATAATAAAGAGACACAAGATTTCTCATCAACCGAACAGCAATCTTCAATCTTTACAGAAACTAGTAATTTACTATTAATTACATCACAGCAAACTGACCCAAGCACAGGTAAACCTTTTAGTGGAGATAGATTAATTGAACGTGCAAGTCAAATGCATTTTGCTGGTGTAAATATTCCAATTGATTCTCAAATTCGTGATGTAAGTAAGGGAATGACAGTCTTTGAATATGGAGAAAAAACTAAAAATGAATATAAGCAAAATCTGAAGTCAATGAACTGTTTATCAGATTAATTATGCAACCACATATTTATAAATTCTCAAAATTACAATTGAGTAAACATAAAGTTATTTACTTAGCTTTACTTATAATTTTCGTAATTTTAATTATATTCGCTTTCTATAATGATTTATCCACAAAAAAGCGAATAACTACGTGGAGAAACGTGGGAGAAGTTACACCAAAATCTCTTCTAAAAAAGGTTGTTACTAAAAAATCAACTCGCTATCTTGATATTTCTTCAATAAAGGTTATGCGAATCTCATTGAATGGTGCTAATAACTTATATATTTTTGATTATGGTTCCCCTCAATTTTGTGGTGCTGGTGGGTGCTTATACTCAGTGTATAACTATTCAGGTAAAACACTTTTAGAATTTATTGCTAATCCCAAACTTCCAAAACCACAAAAGCTAATCAAAGTCGGAGAGAATGTTAACCAAGGCTTTCCTTGTTTGAATATTACTCAAATTACAGACACACATAAATTATTATCTCAAACTGAATTTTGCTATCAAAACGGTCATTACGTTCCCTTAAATAAAAATTTTATTACTGAAAAAAATGAATAATAATTTTCTGGTACAACAACCATCAACACCACCACACAATTCCCAGTTTGATAAGTTGTCTAATTTAATGAAGTCACAATCCGGGTTAGTATTGCTCGGTTGTTTTGCTAGTATTGGTATTTTCAAACTAATTTCTGGAAGTAACTATAAAGGTAAAGTTGCTACCAGTTATTGGGGTGGTAGTCGAGAAAAATCACAAGCAGCCAAAAAAGCAAAGAAGCAGATATCTAAACCGATTCGTAATTCTGTGGGATTATACGTTGGAACTCCCCCATATATTAGAAATGCTCTGCAAAAACAATGGTACTCTCATGGTTTACTCAAAACCAAGCCAACAATTACCCAACAATTTCTTTCTTCTAATTCAACTCTTTACGTACCAGATGCTCAACGAGGAATAGCTGTTATTGGTGCAGCTGGTTCTGGTAAAACTTTCTCGGTAATAGACCCGTTAATTCGTAGTGCTTTTGACCAAGGGTTTCCCATGCTGCTCTACGATTTTAAATTCCCTGCACAAACCAAACGAGCTGTAGCTTATGCAATGAAACGAGGTTATTCTGTGAAAATATTTGCACCGGGGTTTGGTGAGAGCGAAACCTGTAATCCTTTAGACTTATTAAGAGATGAGGAAGATGCTATCGCAGCAGGACAGCTAACACAGGTAATCTCGCGTAACTTTGACAGGGGTGCAAATGCTAGCAGCGATAAGTTCTTTGAAGAAGCTGGAGATTCTTTGGTTGAGGGAATTTTACTTGTTACTAAGGCAATAAAAACTTTAACAGGTGAGGATAAATATTGTGATTTAATGATGGCACAAGCGATTTTATCATTACCAAACCTAGCAGCTAGACTCGAAGCTGCATCAAAAGATAAGTTAAAAGTTTGGACTTCTCGACCATTATCGCAGTTAATCAGCGTCAAAGATTCAGAAAAAACAGCAGCATCAATTATCGGTACTGCACAACGAATGTTTCAACGCTTTCTTAAACGTGACTTCGTTGGTGCTTTTTGCGGTCAAACAACACTACCACTTGATTTAGATGGGAAGCAATTAATCATTTTTGGATTGGATAGAAACAACAGAGATATTGTCAGTCCATTACTTGCAGCAATTCTCCATATGATTGTAACCCGTAACATTACCCGGACTGTTCCCCGTAGTGACCCTTTGATTATTGCGTTGGATGAGCTACCGACATTCTATTTACCAGCACTTGTTAATTGGTTAAACGAGGGACGTGAAGACGGTTTTGTAGGAATTCTAGGTTATCAAAACATTGCTCAACTGGAAAAAGTTTACGGTAAAGAATTATCACGAGCAATTTTAGGAGGTACAGCAACCAAATTTATTTTTAATCCCCAAGACCCCGAATCTGCAAAGATTTTTAGCGATTACTTGGGGGAGATGGAAATCAAATTTAATTCTAAATCTCGAAGCATGGGAAAAGGGGGTGGTTCTCACAGTAGCAATGAACATCATCAAAAGCGACATTTATTAGAACCCGCACAGTTTGCCAAAATGGGTACGGGTAGAGCAGTAATAATCAATCCAGCTTATAGTCGTGGTACGGAAGCATACGTTCCCTTGCTCCACAAAATAAAAGTTCCCCTATGTGATATTGAAGAGATGCAATGGTCGGAAAGTAAATGGGATTTTGTACGGGAACGATTGATTCAGAATAATAAAGTTACTGTTAGTGATGAAGAGCGTTCTGCACAGTTTTTGGAGCGTAAAGCATTGGCAGAGAAATTATTTCCATTACCCGAAGAAGGGGAGAAATTAGCTTCACCAGAAGAATTAAACAATATTTTTTAGAGTTAAATAATATGGTAGAGAAAATAATTAATTATAGTTCAGAAGTTTCTGCTGTTTTATCGCAATATCCTAAATGGTTAGAAATGGTTATTGAAGCACGAGATAAACCAGTTTTAGATAAAAATTATTGTCCCCATGTAATTGAAATATTTGACCAGTATGGTCTGTTAGCTGGGAAAGTTAATGGATTATCTGCTTATGAATGTACTAGAGATATTCAACAAAAAAGTGATTTTAATGCTTGGTTAATTGATGAGGAATTAGCTGTATTTTATGTTGGCTCAAAATTAATCATCAATCGTTTAGAGGCAATAGCTGTAGTTAACAAAGGAGAGTAAATGAAATGCCAAATATATTTACTGTCAACGAAAGTGACGCAACAGCAATGCAGCAACGTTACGAACAATTAATTGAAGTATTGTTAAAAGCAGCATTGGATGTAGAACAAAATTCGGACAAACAAGGATTAAAAATATTTGATGGGGATAAACTAGTTTATGGACGCGATGAAAATCAATTTCGTGATGAAGTGTCCGGTTTTTCTGGAGAACTATTAAATCCTCAATTGATTACACAACTTCAAGAATTACGTTCAGCACCTGTTGGGGAAGTAGTAGATGGGGCTGCTAATAAGAGAATTGAACTAGATGGGAAAGTTCTCTTACAATCTGATTCGGAAGGCAAGGTAATCGTTAACAGCTTTTTGGAGCAAGAAGTTGTTACAGATAAAAAACTCGATAATTTAGAATTTTGGGAAAATCTAGGTAATAACAATCAATTTACTCAACCCGAATTATCGCCCCTTGAACCGAATTATATAAACTCACCTACCGTTCCAGGTTCAACACGAGTTACCGAATCATTAGAGCTATTAGAAGATAGTCCTTTGAAAACATTATTAAGTTCAGAAGTTGAGCAATTAAAAGCAGAAGTAAAAGCACTACAGCAAGAACGTAGTTTATATCAAGAACTAATAGAACAAAGATTAAAGCAACCTCAAAATACTTCTTGGTGGCAGCAAATAGTTAACAATACATCAACGGTTATTTCGAGTGTAACTTCTGCCTTAAAGATAGGAGTACGTGAGTTTAAAGAAAATTCTAAACAACATCAGTTTGCAGCATCAATCAAAAGCTTATTTCAATTACAAACTCTGCCAGGAGAAAATCACTATCAAGCAGGAGATTATCAAATTTCTCGCAACGGTTCGTACTACGAAGTAAAAGATTCGGCTACAGATAAACTTTTAATGCAGTTTCGCGACACAAATTTAGGGGTAAAGGTTGAAAAAAGTGATTTAGTAAACGTTGACATACAAGATATCAATTCCTTACAAAAATCATTACAAAAAAATCAACCAATTCCTACATCTTTTGCTCCAGTCGGGAAACAAGAAGCAGAATATTTTGCTCGTGTTGAGAGAGTTACGAATGTGCTTATAGAATATGCTACTGCACAACAGCGAGATGTAGAAATTGATGGTCGATTTTCTTATAAATGGAAAGCGACTACGGATGGTAATGTACAAATTGAAGCGAAAGATGGACGGGGTAGTTTACTTGAAAAAACTGGTGGACAATTAACCAGTAATATGAACGAACGCGATTTAATTTATTTTGAGCAAATATTACCCAAGTTGCATCCAAGAAGTCAAAGACAAGTAATTGCATCTCAAGCTAATCAAACTACCGATAACAATTTAGAAAGATAATTTTATTATATGAAGTTTGATAATTTGAATTTATATCTCGATTCTGGTATCCCAATTGTTTGTGTTAATGCTCCTTTACCAGAACGAATGAATGTATTAGAGGAAATTTATATTGAATGCGCGAGAAGTAGAAATATTCCCCTTTATGTATGGAATGCTGGCTGGGGATGCTTTAAGACAGTAAAGTATAATTCGCATTCAATTAGGAGTTTTATTAATCCACAACCTAAATATAGAGATATTTTTACTAGTTTTGATTCTTTATTAACTAATGAGAAGAATGGTATTTTTATATTTGAAAATCTATCATCTTTAATCAGCATAGATTCTCCACAAATGGTTTCATATTTAATCAATATTTACTTTGAGTTTAAAAATAGTAATAAATTAAAGTATTTAGTTATTTTATCAACTGATGATGATGAATTACCAGAAGCTTTAAGCCAATTGATTCCAAGTATTTATTATCCATTACCAAGTAACGAAGAAATTACTAATTTGATAGAAACATTCTTATGTAATTCACCAGAAAAATTAAATCAAGAATCTTTAACCAGTGCTTGCGCTGGTTTAACTTCAGAGGAGATATCTAATGGGCTAAATATCGCACTAAATTCTTGCTCTCAAGTAAGCTGTGATGTTCTCATCCAACATTTACTTGAATATAAAATCAATCGCTTTCGCTCTTTCAATTTAAACTTTGTTGCCAAACCCAGTATTCCAGATTTTGGAGGTTTAGACTTACTTAAAAAGTATATAGAAAATGTCAAATATGACTTTTTACCTCAAGCACGAATAGCTAATATTCCTCTCCCCAAAGGTTGTTTGTTAGTGGGACCACCAGGAACAGGAAAGACTCTATCAGCTAATGTCATAGCCAAAATATTAGGTTTTCCTCTAATTAGTGTAGATACTGCTCTGATAATCAACGATGGTGCAGTTTATCTTAAACGTTTGCTAGAAAGGGTAGAAGCTTGCGCTCCTGTTGTGATGTATTTTGACGAGTTTGATAAACTTTTCTCTGCATCTCAATCTACGGGAGAAGATACTAGTTCTAGACAAATTTTAGGTACTTTATTAACTTGGTTGCAGGATAAAATAAGCGCAGTGTTTGTAGTTGCAACCCTTAACCGATTAGATGCATTACCACCAGAATTAACCAGGGTAGGAAGATTTGATGAAATATTTTATGTGGGATTTCCTCAAGCCATTGAGCGCAAAGAGATTTTAATGATGCATCTTACTAGATTTGATACACGTTATAAGAATTCGGATGTGCTTACAGAAAAAGAATGGCGAATTGTTCTTAATAAAACTGTTAACTGTACTGGTGCCGAACTTGCTCAAATGGTTCAGAAGGCTGCGCGTACCAAGTTTCACCAAGGTCAACAGATGGAAATTGGGTTACATGAACTATTGGAGCAACGAGAGATGATGGTTCCTTTATATGTTCGAGATACCGATAGGATATTGGCGATCGCTAATCGTGCAAAGTATATAACTCAACCAGCATCTAGTCCTGACACGTCGATTTTTGCTCCTGCTATTACTAGTTTTTGGGGAGAAGTGCCTTCATAAAATTCTCACCCATGCCGTCTTACTCATTCTTCCGAGCAATAGCTCTTTCAATCAGCACATTAATAGCTTCTGTTGCACAAGCTTTTAAAATTGCAGTAGCTAATCTATTACCTCTATTTGCAAAATGTTCCCATATCGAGAACCAATCTTTAATTGATAATGCATACACACTTTTAAACCCATGCTTGGTTATAACCCTACATTCGGTAATATCTTTCGACAGATTTAAATCAGATAGGGTTCTTGCCTTCTTAGATGAATAATTAACTAACCAGTCGGGGTCATGTCCAACGCACCTTAATCCTTCCTGGTATTCAATACGATATTCCCCGCAACGTAAGACTAAAACTTGGATGCTTATATCAGCTTCTATTTCGACAGATAACGGATTAGCTATTTCAACCCAATAATTACCAGAGAAGAAACAAGGGTTGGGCGTATTACCAGATACTGGTTTAAAATTGCATAACGCTTTAATTAAAGAATGCCATTCACGACGAGAAAGCTGCGTGGGGTGTTTATCTAAATCCCCATTCTTCAATAGTGTTGATAAGTAGATTGCTGCTACAGACAAGGGATAAACTTGAACCTCTACACCATTTTCAATTTGTACTGTTAAAGTTTCTAAGCTCTGCGATTCAATAAACGAGCGCACAATGTTTTTTGGCTGACCTACTAATAGTGCCATTTGACGGTCGCTCATAAATAAGGCACCATTAGGAAGTTGATAAGCTTTCCAGAAAAAATCATGGTAATGCCACGAAGTTGTTGACACTCTGGGTAATTGTTTATCACAATGTTGATGAGCCTTTGGGTTGAAAATTATGCTGTTTGCTTCGTTCATAACTACAACTTGTTAACTTTTATCAACAGATTAAATTGAACCAAATTCTAACAATTTGACTTACGAGCTTGTTCTTAATTGATGATAAATATACCCTGCTTAATGTGTCACAATTCCTCTATAAAAAAATGGGCAGGCTTCCCGTTGTGGGTCGAAGACCCACAACGGACGAGTCCCTGCATATGAAAACGAGGGCTTTTTTAAAAGCCTGCCCATTTTTTTTAGAAGTACCTCGGAAAAAAACCAGACATATTTGTCCGGTCTTCTGTTCATTATCGCTTTAATAATTACTTTTATGAATTAATCAATTCAACAAAGGAGAAAGAGAAAATATCGCCTTAAAAACATACTTTTAATTTTCCTCCCTGGTAGTAGTTTTCCCCATCAGTTGTGAATTATAAATAGCCCTAACTTTATACAAAATTCAAACTTAATTTCCAGTTAATTCATACTAGCTTAAAAAAATACAGGCTTCAAATAATTGCAACTCTTAATCTTATTATTCCGAAAAATGAAAATCATGATTCACGTTTCAAGGGATATATTATCTACATAGATTACTTGTATTTTTGGATATATACACGTAATCAAAAAATATTATTATTTAAGATATATACGCTTACCATGCATAAAAAATACTGTTATTAGCTTGATAATATATATGTTAAAGCTACTTTAAAAAAGAATAAATGTTGCTGCTAGTATTCTCTATGCATTTAATAACGCTTGTATAGGTACCCTTTATGATATCTGTAATTTTCCCTGTAGCGCTTATAAGTATATGGTCATTTAAATCACTGGTTTTACTGAATTTTTACCAATCGAGTTAAATTTAAATTGAATACAGCAATTATGATGCTAATAGTCTAAAATTTGCTGTTTATCTATTGAAAAATATTTAGCATTGGGGAGAATTTTGCTTATGGAATTAAATCTTTTTTGTGACATTTCAACAACTATTTTTGATATATTCTTGAGATATTCGGATGGTAATGATGCATTTTCATCATCAATAGTCAAATAAAGCGTTCTATGTTTGTGAGGTGCGTTACGTACCATAATCTTGAGTGCATCTGTTGGGGAAGAATTTATAACTGCTGTTTCTATCAATTCACTATTATCTCCACCTACACTCAAATGAAACCAGCCCCTCGAACGGTAGCTATCCGAATAAATAGTAAACTTGTTTTCGCTATTTTTTAAAGAATATAAATAAGCTCCAGTTGTTCCCCCATCTAAATTTCGAGCTATAAATACTGCATTACAATTAGTATCTGCATATAATAAACCTCTTTGTTGTAGAGTTTTTAAGAGTTTGCGAGGGATGGAATGCTTTTGATTAAGGTAATATTCGACTTCATTAAAGTTCTTAGAGCAAGCTTCGGGTGGTACGAATGTAGACAAAGGAGTTCGTCGTGCAATATTTAAAGCATGATTGGAAACTGCATTAAGCATACCTGTTTCACTAAATCTATCGCGCAACCAAATTATTGCGTCATCGAGGTTGC
This sequence comes from Rivularia sp. MS3, assembly GCA_019192545.1. Taxonomy (GTDB): domain Bacteria; phylum Cyanobacteriota; class Cyanobacteriia; order Cyanobacteriales; family Nostocaceae; genus Rivularia. The sequence continues at coordinate 23,970 of JAHCMI010000035.1, forward strand.
ACTTATTCGCGTCCATGACCAAAGACAATGGATTATCTGAATGCTTATATTGCAAAAGTCCTAGTTCATAAGCAACTTCAGATGACGGTATGTCTTGTCTGTACTTCTTTGTTTTAAATAGCTGTAATTCTAAATCCAACTGCTGTCGTAGTTTTTCGCTTGCAGATGCGGTTTGTTTCCATTGTGCGAGTTGTTCAAGAATATGCTGACGCTCCATTAATTGATGATTAATTATTTCAAATTGTGAACTTAATAATTCAATTATCCTTTGTCTGTATACTTCGCTGGCTTCTTGAGCTTGTGGTTGAGGAAGACACTGTTCCAAATCTAGTAATTGAGAATCTTGATTTACAGCACTATAGTATTTCTTGACTTTGGTGTAAGTAGCAACACTTCCTTTAACACCACGCACTATTCCCAAATGTTCGACAGCATTAGCAAAACTATCTTGTAGCTGGTGCATTTTCGCTCTAGTACCGAATAAAGCTTTACAGTTGAGTTTTCCTCGTTCATCTAACGGTACTAGATAAGCATGAATGTGAGGTGTCATCTCATCAAGATGTAATTCCGCTTTTACTATGCGATCGCCCCAAGAATCATCTAACCATTTAATAACTGCGTCCACAAAACCATCCAAACGATTTTTGTCATAACTCCCACCTTGACTTACCTTATCGGAACGGAAGTATTCTGCGCTAGCACTCAGCAACATCTCCACTGTTAAAACAGCATCAGAACGGTATTTTTGAGGACCAATTTTATTTTTTACCTTTGAAACTAAATCAAGGTTGTCATAATCTCCGACTACTTCTAAGTTTTTTATCTGGAGATTAGCATTAGGTGTATATACTTCTCTTGTAGTGTGAGCTTCACTGCGAGCCAAAGCTCCCCAAGATTTTATCTTTTGAATTCGACATACCGTGAAAGCCATATTTTTATTTTAGAAAATAATAACAATTAATTTTATTTACTGTTATCGCATCTATCTATAAGCCTGGAGAATTAGTGTCCAAAAATATCTAAAAATAGCCAAAAAATATATCTTTATGATTACGTAACTCAGATAATAAATACGTAGCCTTTACATCATATATATTGTGTATAAAGACTGATAAACTCTTACTTATCTAGTTTTTGGAGTTAACATATAAAACACCTCGATATTGCTAAAACTAGTAAATATACAGAAAATAATTTTAAGATTAAATCTTCTATATAAATGCACAGAAATCAAAACAGAATTATAACAATATAAATTGATATAAATCCCACTATTAATGCTTTTATACCGATTATTTTCGATATTTTTTGCCTAAGTATGTTATCTATCTTTAGTTGTATTGCACTCTTTAGTCTTGGTTTGCTAACAAGGTAATTAATAAGATGAAGGATTGAAGCAACGAGGCAGAAAGAGCTTTCTTGAATAATTGATGCTATTAGCAAAGTTAATCAGTGTGCAGTGCTAGTAAACTAAAATTTCGGAAATAAAGAACTATGACTAATTTGATTTTGAACTTAATTTCCTCTTCGTTATTTTCCACTCATCCTTCAAAACAAAGGTGTAGTGTGTTTCACCTTTATATCGGGTAAAAAGCCCGAATATGTTTAATGGTACTTCTAAAACTCGAATTGAATATTGTTTCAAACCACTACCGAAATTTATTGTTGCCCGTGTACCTTTAATCGCTTAAACCTTTTTCTAATAGTATTTTGACAGATTTAACATCTTTAAATTAGTTAGAAGCCGTAAAAAGGAATTGTAAGGAAAACTAAGATGATTAAGGGCTAAAAAACAATAAGTTTCACTAATGATCGACCTTTCATATCCTTAGTATTCCTTTATTTTCCTACCAAAAAATGCATTTTTGTAAACAAAATTCCATGAGTAAAAACACTCAACGAAAAAATAGTTCTGAACTGTTAATTCTGGCTTTGGATTTTGGAGGAAGTTCAACCAAAGGTATTTATTCCACTTCAATACAGAATCAAACAGCATCCCTAGTAATGGAACCAGAGGTAGTAAAAATTTCTCTTGATTCAGTTGCTTCCCAAATACTGGGAGTAACCGAACCAGAAAATGCTGCATGGGTTAACTATATGGGTGAAACCTTTGCTGTGGGATACTTGGCTAAGAATAAATATTATGCAAACCAGGGATTGAAAGAATTGAAATATGAGCGTGCGATCGCCAAAACATTAGCTTTCGTTTGGGCTATCTCGGAGAAACTTCAGTTAGGACAAAAATTTCGACTGGCTCTTATTTGTTTGCTACCACCAGGTGAATTTGAGAATAGAGATAGTTTTCATAAAAATCTTCAAGCAATACTTGCTGGTTTCATAACACCAACAGGAAAAATCCAGGTTAAATTAACCGAATTCAAGTGCTTACCCGAAGGTGCGGGAATATATCTTGCTTACCAAAAGAAGCTAGGACAGCAAATTAAAACTAAAACTATTGCGTTAGTGATGGTGGGTTATAGAAATGCATCGGTGTTAATAAGCGATAAGGGAATAGTTGCACCTGACGGGAAGACCTCCGATTTAGGGATGATTCGATTATTAGAAAAAGTTGTTGCAAAAACTTCCGGGCAAAATGCTTCACAGTTAGCTCCTGCTATAGTTGCTGCTGGTAGCGATATTTCTACCACTCCTCTAACAAAGTTGTTGAAAAGTAAGAAGAACGTCAACAAACGGCATGAATTGATGCAAATACAACAGGCTATAAAGCTTGCTAGGAGTGAGTATACAGATGTTCTTACAAGCTGGTTAGACCAAGTAGTTGCCCGAAACTTGGTTTCTGAAGTCTTGTTTTGCGGCGGAACCGCTGACTATATGAGAAGAGAGCTAAATTCTCATTATTCTGGAATACCCTGTTTGTGGGGAGTTGGAACAAATATTCCATCACAGGTTGATAGTTTTGGCTTAGGGAGTCGTTTAGCTGATGTTTACAGCGTATTTTTATATTTTTCGCAACGTATAGGCAATTAGTCAAAAAAATGGTTAGACAGATGGATTTTCGTTGGCGTTATCAACCACGCAAAACAGTAGATGTTCAGTTGATGAAATATATTCAGTCCAATCTGATGATGGGTAAAACCCAAATGATGCTTTTAGCGGTACGCTCGTTTTGGTTAACTCATGCTGTGGCTGATTACTCCGAGGATAAAAAAGAAGTACAGCGGATAGCTCGAAATTGTATACAAGTTTTGAGAAAACAAACACAAGAGATTATTGAGCTAGCAGGATTAGAAGATGTTTCTGCTCCAAAATTAATTCATTATCCATCAACACCATTTTCTCGGAGTAAAGACTTTCATTTGGACGATAACAATACAGAAAATAATGTTTACGATGATGCTGGATTAAGTAACTTTATGTAGCAATAATTTTTCAAATAGGTAATTTCATGAGCTATAGAAAATCTAAAAAGAAAAGAACACAAAATACTATATCAACTATTCAAAAAGATATGCAAGTAGAGAATAATGGTCAAAAGTTAAATATGGATAACAATCAAGTATCAAGTAATGAAAAAGTAGAGGATTGGGATAAAGAAATTGATGGTAATGAAATTGCTCAAGAAGTTACAGAAACTCCAATTAATGAAGAATTAAAGGCAGAACCTATTAAAAGTAATTATAACAGCGAAGAAAAGCAGCAAGCATCAACTAATGGTTCTGTGAGAGTAAATAAAGAAAATACCTTCAAAGAACCAACAATTATTCATCTTATTGATGGAGAAAAAGGGGGGTGCGGTAAATCGTTTTTTAGTAGGACATTTATTGAATACTGTAATTCCATCGCTTACGATATTGCAATTGTAGATGCTGATATTAGTAACAAAGATATAGCTACAATTTATCCCTCTGTTGAAGTTGCTTTCTTCAGCGATGATGAAAAGCTGGCATTTCAAGCCGATAAAATATTCGATTTAGCTTTTGAAAAATCTGTACTTGTTAATTTACCCGCTCAGGTTTATTCCAATGTTACTGATTGGATACAACGTAATGATTTAGTCAATTTGGGTAAGGATAATTCAATTAAATTTATTAAATGGTTTGTTTGTATGGGAGGGATTGACTCAGTGAATTTCTTTCTTAAATCACTGGATGATTTCGGAAATGACATTGTTCATGTATTTGTGAGAAATCAAGGATTATGCGATGAATGGGAGTATATAAATGAGATGCCAAAATTTAAACAAGCTATTAGCGACCATGACTTTATTATCATGGATTTCCCTAAGTTTCCATTCTGGGAACGTAATATGATTGACCGTTTAGGGATAACTTTCGATATGGCGATCGCACATCCGGAACTCAAAGTTATTCCCAAACAGCGGGTGAAAAATTTTCTAAAAGTGGCTTATGCTTCCTTAGCTGCGACGGAGTTAATTCAATGAGTACGAGTGATGATTCTAAAAGTAAAGAACAAACACCAAAAACTCCGGATGAGTTACTTGCTGAAGCCTTGAAAGGTAAGAGTGAAGAGTTTAAGCAGCGAGTGGTGGATTTCGCTTTTAGAAGTGGTTTATCAAAAGATGACCCATTATTTCTGATAATGGTTGCTACCGGACAATTGGAAGTGATGCTCGAAGATGCACCTAAAACTTTGCAAGTACTGTTTAAAACTTGGAATCAAGATTTAGCTAAGAATCTGGAAATAGTAGAACAAGTTGCTGTTCAAAGACAAAAAGTTGCAATAAATCGAGCGGCACAGGCTTTAATTCATGAATCTTTGGTACGTGAAGGTCGAAATATTATCAATTCTATTTATCCGGCTGCTATCGTATTCTTTCTTATCTTTGGAGCGGGTTTTATAGGTGGAGTAACGATACCACCTTGGATTGTAGGTATGTTGGGAAAAGGATACAGCTTAGTGAAATCTAATAATTTAACTTGGGACGAGCTGAACGCGATGAAATGGGCTATGTCAAGTGAGGGAAAATTTGCGAAAGACTTGATTGATTGGAATCGCGGTTATTTGGAAAATGGAGAATGTCTCAAAGATGCTCAAAAGTTGGGTGTGACTTTATCGCAATATAACCGCAAAGCCAGGTTAGGATTCTGCACCATATGGGTAGTTCCACCAGATAAACGTAAATTTGCTCCTCAAAACTAACAATTAAGTTTCAAATCAAATTTTCTACTCACAACCACCAATAGTATTGGTCAGCTCGATAAAATTCTCCGGTATAACCATCGAAAATTAATTCTTGAGATGATTCTATATCTTCGGCTTCAAATTCACTATTGATTGCAGCAGTTTTGTGAGATTTTCTTGCACTCGGTCTTTCAGCCCAAAGGTGTTTATGGTAGCAACGCTTGCAAACAGTTCCATCTGAGTTTTTGTAACGCCAGGTAGGATTTTTCTTACATATTCTGCACAAAGACTGTTTCCGTCGTTTTGACTTTCCTTTTTTGGTCATTTTCCGTACATCTCACTCGAATAGAGAGCATTTGCCGTTAAATCGCATTCATATCAAAACTCTGTGTAATATTTATCCCAATATTCCTGGGATTTAGCATTCTTTCTCGTTTCTTCTTCATCTCTAGCTGCTTCTTTTTTACGTTCTTCTATTGAGGGGTCATAAAAATCATCATAGTTCGCATACCCCTCACTCAGAAGTTCATCCGGTGTCATCGATGAAACTATCTGATATCTACTTGTTTTTGGCTGATTACTCATTTATCTACCAACATTAAGATACTAGTCTCTATTTTAGTTGACATATAGTAATTGCGTATCAACAAATATGAAGGGCAGTAGAAAGTAGGCAGTGGGCAGTAGTGACTCCATAAATTGCAGAAGTGGGGTTTTAAAGCCTGGACGTATTTTTCCTATTACTACGCCCGACGGAAAAAATATTGCCCTGGATTCATAATTAATGATGTCTTTAAACCCCGCATTGACCGTTCTTTTACTAGTTTTACCACTGCCGACTGCCCACTGCCTTTATTGGTAAAGAAAATTTCGACTCCACAAACTAACTATGGTTTTAAAACTCAAACACTTTGATACTAAAACTAAACAGGATACTCGAATAGAGGAAAAACTAGAAAACACCCTTGCAGAATACTTATTCAGAGATGTCAAGTTTACTATTGGTACTGCTTATCCTAAAGCTACTACCCCCCAAGATTTACAAGAATATAACGGAATGACTTTACAATTTTGTGCGGGTAAAAGAATGTATTTTGCGAATGACCCGACTATCCGCTCTAGACTATACCCAAATCCTTCTGACGGTGCAGCATATCCTCTACCTTTTACACCCTGTCGAAGTTTTCATGAATTAGAAAATGTCATAATTTTAGTTGTTGATGATGTTACTGGAGAGAACGGTGGTGCCATTGCAAAAAGTGATGCAAAAAAAATGGTGGGTGATTGTAAGGGTTTAATTGATAAAGATTTTGCTATCTCGAATAATATCGCGTCCCGTGCTTTTCAATTTCGTCTTGGTATTAGACCTCAAGCACAAAGTCCAGTTATGAGAATTGCTAAGGGTACGTTTGCACCAGCGCGATTGGATAAATTGGGAAACTCATTTTTTACTATGGACGGTAATCTTAAAGATGGTAATTTCCGTTCAAAATTTGGTTGCGATATGGTGCTAGCCACGTCTTCTTTTAAAGGAAGAAAAGGAGAAGATGCAATTCAACCTGGAAAATATACGCTTTCTATTGGTTTGGGTGTGAAATCATTAGCATTATATCGAGAGCATAGTTTGGGTACTCAATTTTTAGTCAATTATCCTCATGCAGTAAAACAAGAAATTTTACCTATTATAAAACAACAAGCAGAACAATTGGCTACTGTTCAAAAAGACCCTTTGAAATTAGCGCAGCGATATATTGAAAACTATGAAAAACGTAAAGCTTTATGTCAACAAAATTTTCAATTAGATTTGGAACCAAAATATTTAGATTTAAATAATAAATTTTCTATATTTGACGATTTAGATTCTGATAGAGAAGATGAAAAACATAATGATAGAGATAATGTTGATTGCGCTCAGAAAGATTTGTTGCTTTATTCGCTACTAACAGCTGATGTAAATAATTATTGTCAGTTAATTGAACATCCAAAGATTATGAGCGAACTTCAAGATTTTGTACGTAAACAGTGGGTAGATATCGCAACTGGACGCTCCATCAAGTTTACTTCTGGTTTAGCTCAACCAAGTTTGGAATTAAAGTGCGATGAAATATGTATACCATATTTAGATGAAAAGGAAGAAATTATAGTTACTCGTTCGCCATTAATTAATTCTAATGGTGTTATTACTTTAAAAAATAAACATTTACCTAAAATGTTAGATGGATGTGTTTATATCCATCCAAAAACAGCAATGGATAATATGCAATGTGATTTTGATGGTGATTTATTAGCATTTGCACCTAGTAAGGATTTTCCTCAATTGGCAATTGAAGTCAAACTTCATAATTTATCAAAGAACCGCTATCCCGATATTATCAAAAAAGAGAAAATACCCTACCAAGGAACTTTTGAAGAAATTGCTGTTGAAGCGATGGATAATAAGATTGGAATCATTGCTAACGAAATTCAGAAGAACTTAGCCCTACAATCCGAAATTTGTGCAATGCCTCAATCAGATAAATTTGAATATTTGAGACATTTATCGGAACATTTTAATAAACTATTACAACAACATGACCGAGGTAAACTAGCAATTCCAGATAAGATAATAGAGCAAATAATACCAGTTGCCTCAACTAATATCAATTCTATTAATAATTTAGAAATAGAGGAAAAATTACATCAAGTAAAAAAGATATTGTTTGATTGCGTTGCTCACCTTAGTAACGAACTACAAGTTGCAACAGATGGACCCAAGAGTGCTTTACGTCCTGATAATGAAATTATTAACTATTGTCAAAAAATAACAGGTTATAAAGAAGTTGAATGGTTAGCTGATAAGAAAAATCCAGAAGCTTTCACTCGTCAAGGTATGAAAAGTAATGGTCATAGTCCTATTGACTTAATGATTCAACAAACAAACCAAATTTTTGAACAAAGCCAAATTACGGCAAGACCTATTGAGCAATTTAGAAAGTTATATCCTACTGTTGAATTTACTGATAAAATTATTAATATAGCTAAAGAAATCAAAAGTCATTATAACTCGTTAATTAAACAACGTATTCAGCTTGAAGAATCGAAGAAACTCGAACGGGGTCCGTACTTAACTATTACTTCTCCAATTACAGGAAAACAACTAGAGATTACTAATTTAATTTCATTTGATATTGCTAAGGATTTTGATTTTTGGCAGCTTTCAAAATTGACTATTGCAATAGAATCAAGAAAACCATCAAAAAATATGCCCCATATTTTTAAGGCTACTATTAAATCAAAAAATTCCGATGGTAAAGGCGTAGATATAACTATTGGCACAATTAGCATGAAGTCTATCCGAGAACATAACCTAAAACCTGGAATGACAATAAAACAAGGTAATATTGAATTAAATTTCGGTATTAGCGATGGTATGGTTGATGCTTTAAAGCAGCAAACTCTTGAATATGTTGAATCAATAAGAGAAAATACTTCTGATAATGAAAAGCTACAGCTAGCGGCTGCAATTCATGATGTTAGTCATACTGAAGAAAATAAAAATTATTCGTCGGGACAAAAGAAAGCAGGTGTAGCGTTTGCTATATTTCCTCTTGTTGTTATAGGTCAATTAAATCAGTTACAGTTTACTCAAATGAGAGTACTTGGTACTCAGTTCAATCATTATGCTGACAGAAACTTTGCTGGCGAAAAAGTCCCAATAAAATTTGAAAATGGAATTAATCCTCGTGCCCCTACTCAAACTGCACGTTGGATAATAGTTGAAGGTAAAAAGCTAGGTACTATTGATGCTTCTTCTCCTCATTTACTTGCTGGATATGAAGCAGTTGCAAGTATTACTTCGCCACTTAGTAAAAGTGTTATTATCACCAGTTTAAAAAATCCAGATAATAAATTGCAAATTGATAATGTTAATAGATATGCTCTTAAATCTTCTCAGTGGCAAAACGAACAAGCGAATATTACTTTACTTATAGGACAAACTAATCCCCGTAAAGCACCAACTGTTTTTGCGAAGATAGATAATCAAATATTAGGAACTGTTAATAAAAAATCGGTCAAGTTTTTACAAGAAAAACTCAATGCTGTAGGTAAGTCAATTCAAAGATTTAGTTTTTCTGGTACTTTGAAAAATGCTCCTGCTAGCTATGCGGATATTATAATTGACCCTTCTACAGTAAAGTTCCCACAAATTGAAACTACCTTTCAACAGAACCATAATAATTCTGTTGAAAGTAACAAACCTGTTTGCACAGTTTTATTTTTTGAAGCATCTGTAGATAGTTCATTGCAACAGAAGACAGAGCAAATGATGTCTAATATGCTCAAACGGGCTGTTGAGCGTGCAGTGGAGTTGGGTTATGACAGGGTACAGTTTGTTGATGTTTCTAACTTTCCTACAGAGTCTCCAGCTTTAAGAACAATTGAGCAACTTGCAGCAGAACACCAAGATATAACTGTTGATTTTATCGGTAGTGCTTCTGTTGAAGATGCAATTGGACTGATGAAAGAATCATCAGATATTGCAATTGGGATTAAAGATGCTGAAACTATTGGTATTGTTGATTTTGTCGCTAGTCAGGGAAAGGCGATCGCCGCATATAATCCTCAAACACAAAAATTTGATAGACGGAATTTACCTGCTCCACAAAAGACTACTGAAACAACTAAAGATATTGAGTGCAACGAACGTTGAATTTGTATAAGTCGATAACAAAGGATTAGCAAAAAATGACCATGCTTTTTGATATCGAGCAATACCAACATCCAGATTCACAAAACCATAAAGGTGATTGGGATGGTGTTAAGTATGATTCTGCTTGGGATGATGGTTCTGCTTTTCCAGAAAAAAACTATAAAACTTCTTTTAAAGAAACTAAGCGCAGTAATAAAACAGATTGTTGGTATACCCCACCATCAATTATTGAATTAGTTATCCAGGTTTTGGGAGAAATAAATCTTGACCCTTGCGCGGATGATGGACGACACATACCAACAGCAAAGCATTATACCTTTGATGATAATGGTTTAGAGCAGTCTTGGTGCGGGAAGGTTTATATGAACCCTCCGTACTCACATCCTGGTGTTTGGATGAAGAAGCTGCAACTAGAATTTTCCACTTGTAATGTGGATGAAGCAATTGCTCTTGTACCCGCTGCCACTGATACCAATTGGTTATCTCCGGTTTTGAAAACTCAACCTGTATGTTTTTGGAAAGGGAGAATTAAGTTTTTAGGACAAGATTATCAACCCAAGTCGTCAGCTAGACAGTCTCACGTATTGGTTTATTGGGGTAATAATAGGCAGAAATTTAGGGAAGTATTTGAAGAATATGGTGTGGTTTATTTTCCAATTCCCCCTGATTATAATAACGAGGTGCTAGGGGAAAACATATCACCTAACGATTCCCCTAGTACCCGGATAGAAGATAGGAACCAAACCCTGGATAATAATTCATCAAATTTAAGTTATGTAAATACTCAAGTAAGTAATGATAACGAGGTGCTAGGGGTAAATATATTACCTAACAATTCCCCTAGCACTCGGATAGAAGATAAAAACCAAAACCTGGACAATAGTTCATTAGAATTAATTCATGCAAATACTCAAATAAGTAATGATGACGAGGTGCTAGGGGTAAATATATTACCTAACAATTCCCCTAGCACCCGGTTAGAAGATGAAAGTCAAACCCTGGGTAATAGTTCATCAAAGTTAATTCATGCAAATATTCAACTAAGTAATGATGACCAAGTGCTAGGGGGAAATATGTCACTTAACAATTCCCCTAGCACCCGGATAGAAGATGAAAGTCAAACCCTGGGTAATAGTTCATCAAAGTTAAGTCATGCAAATACTCAACTAAATAATGATAACCAGGTGCTAGGGGGAAATATGTCACTTAACAATTCCCCTAGCACTCGAATAGAAGGTGCAAGCCAAACCCTGGATAATAGTTCATCAAAATTAATCCATGCAAATACTCAAATAAGTAATGATGACGAGGTGCTAGGGGGAAATATATTACCTAACAATTCCCCTAGCACCCGGTTAGAAGCTGAAAGCCAAACCCTCGACAATAATTCATCAAATTTAAGTTATGTAAATACTCAAGTAAGTAATGATAACGAGGTGCTAGGGGGAAATATATTACCTAACAATTCCCCTAGCACTCGGATAGAAGATAAGAGCCAAACCCCGGACAATAGTTCATCAAAATTAATTCATGCAAATACTCAAGTAAGTAATGATAACGAGGTGCTAGGGGGAAATATAATACCTCCATATTCCCCTAGCACCTACCGTAAAAGCGGTGAGGGCAGCGGCAATATTTCCTGGGGTTATGCAAACGCCAATAGCACTAAAAAGAAACCAGTTAAGCAGCTTTACTTCGAGTGGGAATATAGGGGTAAAAGAGGAAAGACTTATGTGCGATCGCGCTTCAAGGAGCAAATTATTTCAATGAATGAAGCAAAAGTCCCGGTTATAGAGATATTGAAATTATTAACCTACAATCCAAAAGTAGCGAGTACTTTAGGTCTTAATTAGCTGTAATACATTGTTTTGTTAAACCTTTATCAATCTCTGTTTCAACTGTGTATATCGCTCCTGAGATTTCCTAGAACGCACGCACATACCTATAGCTTTCTTACTCCCAATAATAATCGCCAACTTCTTCGCACGAGTTAAGCCGGTATACAATAAATTCCGGTTCAACATGACGAAATGTTGCGAATATAATGGCAAAAATACAACGGGATATTCGGAACCCTGCGACTTATGTATACTAACGCTCCAAGCTAAATTAAGTTCGTTTAAATCAGCATAATCGTAAATCACATCACGCTCTTGGAACTTTACGATTACTTCTTGTTCCTCAGTATCAATATTGGTGATAAAACCCATATCACCGTTAAATACTTCCCGCTGGTAATCATTGGTTAACTGAATTACTCTATCTCCAACCCGGAAAATTATTCCACCTCTAGTTACTTCTACTTTCTGGGGATTGGGAGGATTAATTAACTGCTGTAATACGTTATTAAGATTGCGCGTACCAACCAAACCCCTCGTCATTGGTGCAAGTACTTGTACATCAGTCACAGGGTTAAAACCAAGTCTGGGAATTAAATCTGTAATTAATTCACTGATTGCTTGTACCCCATGTTCCGGTTGAAATCCTCCCCCATGCCACAAGCAATCCGATTCGGGAGTATCGGAAATTGTTTCAATCAAAGGATATTGTCCGCGATTGATTTGGTGCGATGCGGTAATAATTTTACTACTCGCAGCTTGGCGAAAGACTTGAGTTAATCGCACTACCGGAACTTTACCCGAATGGATTAAATCTGCTAAAACGTTACCAGCACCTACTGAGGGCAGCTGATCTATGTCCCCAACAAGCAGAAGTTGCGTATCATCCGCTACCGCTTCAAATAATGAATACGCCAAAAATAAATCAAGCATACTGGCTTCATCGACAATAATGGCTTTTTGAGGTAGCGGATTAGTTCTGTCAGATTTGAATTTCCGCGTTTTGGGGTCAAATTCTAAAAGTCTGTGAATGGTTTTAGCTTCTAACCCCGTCATTTCACCTAAACGTTGTGCAGCTCGTCCGGTTGGTGCAGCTAGAGCAATTGATTTACCCATCGCTTTCCATAATGAAACAATGGTGCGAGTACAAAACGTTTTACCAACACCTGGTCCACCTGTAATTATCATTATTTTTGAGTAAGCTGCCGTTTCAACTGCTTGTAGCTGCTCAGTTGATAGGGAAACTTTACGGCTTTGGCTGAAACGTTCCAACCAATTATGAACGCGGGGTATATCTGTATTTATTGATTGACTTAATCGAGAAAGTATTAGTTGGGATAGGTTTTGTTCGGTATGGAAGAAGGTTGGTTTGTAGCAGAGCAATACTTTATCAACATCTCGCTCTCTAATTAACTCATCCGAGCGGGACATATCGCCAATGACTTTTGTTAATGCTTCTTCTTGTGGTTGATGTTCGTCAGTTTTTAATTTTTCGCCGAGTTGTTGCACTAATTCCGGTTGAGGTAAATAACAATGTCCCGAATCTGCTGCTTCGCTCAAAACATGAATAATTCCAGCCTTGTATCGAAATTCGGAATCTGGAGGAACACCCAGATTACGAGCAATTTTATCAGCAGTGAGAAAGCCAATTCCATAAATATCGGTTGCTAGCTGGTATGGGTTTTCGTTAACTTTGTTGATTGCTAAATCGCCGTAATGTTTGTAAATCTTTACCGCATAGGTTGTTGAAACACCATGACTTTGAAGAAATACCATCACTTCCTTAATGGCTCGTTGCTCCTTCCAAGCTTTTTGAATCATGGCAATTCGCTTTTTAGCAATGCCATTTACTTCTTGCAACCGCTCGATTTGGTTGTCAATAATATCAAGGGTTTCTGTACCAAAACAAGCGACGATACGTTTTGCTGTTACCCTACCAACACCCTTAATTAAACCGCTACCTAAATACTTTTCGATTCCGGTGATTGTTGCTGGTTTGGTTTCTTTATAGTTAGTAACTTGAAATTGCAAACCATATTGTGGGTGTTCTCGCCAGAAACCATTTAATTGAAGAGTTTGTCCTGGCTGAATACCTGCGAAGCTGCCCGTAATTGTAGTTAATTCCGATACTCTCGGACGCTGCAACCGCGCTACCGTATAACCCGATTCTTCGGAGTGATAGGTTAAGCGCTCAACTACTCCCATGATTGATTCTTGCTTGGGAGTGGCGTTTACTTTTTGTGGATTAACTTGGTATACACCAGACATTTACTTTGGCAAAGACAGCGCACATATTATACAAGATACTTGCTGTAATGGAAGTTATTTCTTGTCATGCTTTAGTAATTAAGTACTACTATAGTATCTCCTTTGTTTACTCTATGCATCTATCGAGTATGATTCAGCATCGTGGTTTCGACTTATCCCCATGCTATTTGTTATGAAAGTTTTCACAATATATAAATCTAGCTTTTAAATGTATTTGATTTATTTTTACGCGGACGTGTTTGAAACCACATAGTAATTCCCGTAACAGCAAGCATGAGCAAACCAAAAGCATTTAAAAATGGATAAATCATTTCTAAATTGATACGACCAAATTGACCTCTATGCCATTCTAGAAGCCAGAGAAATTCTTCACTTTTACCAGTAATTACTGCTATCTGAAATAAAGAACCTGTAATCAAAGTTAGTATTACGGGTAATAGCATTATTGGAGCAAACAACGAGTGCAGTTGACGGATACGAGCCTTATTTAATGACATAGTTAGCAGTTTGACTGTAATAAATATATATTCAGATAGTCGAAAATAGTTGTGTCGGATAGCAATAGAAAACTATAAATATAAATATTTCATTTATAAATTTTTTGTTTAATATAATAAAGTAATAAAGTTCCTCCTATAAGTAGTGAAAAAATTATTTCTCCCGGTTTTGGTACAAGGCTTATATTATTTGCTTCAGATGCATTTACAGAGTTGAGAGTTTTATTTCCAGTATTTTTTTCTTCTTCTAATGAATTATTATCTATGACTTCCGGCTTGTTTATCTCAGATGTTTGAGATGAATTAGATGAATTTGAATTTATTTTTGTTTCCGGGATTACTTTTTCTGTTTTTGGTTCGTTAGTTTTCTTTGGTACGTGAAACCGTCTTTCGTGAGCTTTTAAAGGTAAAGCCTGTATTAACGCTCCAACTAATAGTATTGAGCCAATGAAGATAATTTTACGAGGTTGTAATTTCATCTTTTTTATGAGTTACTAAATTCTTCAGCCTTACAGTGTTGAGTATGATGGATACTTATGAAATTAAGATGAAATTGCATACCCCTAAAACGGGTTAAAAATTATTTTAATAAATAAAATAGCAATTGCTATGATTTCATAAGTAATTGCCAAACTATTAGACAGCAGAAATACGAATCAATATTGTTTTGTTAGAAACTAGTTAAGTATGAAAAATCAGCTAATTAAAAAAGTTGTGGTTGCGAAAACCAATTTAAATATCTCTATCTCTTTTTAATTAACTTGGAGCGAGAAGATTGATTGTAGGGTAATGTAACAATAAAAGTACTACCTTTTTTAACTTCACTTTCTACTGACAAATTACCGTGATGAGATACTACAATAGCTTTAGCAATTGCTAACCCTAAACCCGAACCACCAGTGTGACGAGAACGGTCGCTATTTACTCGATAAAAGCGGTCAAAGACGTTAGATAATTCATGTTTAGGAATACCAATACCCGTATCTTTTACTCGAACTTCAGCATCTGAATCATATTTATCTAAAATAACCGTGACTTCCCCACCGGGTAAAGTATACTGAATTGCATTTACAATTAAATTAGAAAATAAGCGATAAAGTTGCTCGGAATTACCAACTATATTTATTTCCTTATTAACGTGAATCTCAGATTTAAGTATTACTTTAGATGAAATTGCCATTGCGGCGAATTCTTCTATCAAGTCCTCAATAATATCATTTAAAGAACATAATTCTCGCTGTACTGAAATAGTTTGTCTATCAAAGCGAGAAAGCATTAATAAATCAACGACTAAACTAGTAAGTCGTTGATTTTGACGTTTAATTGTTTCTAAAATATTCCATGCTTCTTTAATATCTAAATCTGGCATTAATAAAACTGAATCAATTGTTGCTTGAGTAGCGGCTAAAGGTGTTCTTAATTCATGAGCAGCGTCGGCTGTAAATTGTTGAATTTGTCTGTAGGATTGATAAATTGGTCGCATTGCTAAACCTGCCAACCACCAGCTAGCAAAAGCAATCATTGTCATTCCTATTGGTATTCCTACTAACAAACATAGTTTAACCGCATCCATATAGCTGTTAACATCAGCAATATTTCTTCCTACTTGTAAATATCCCCAATCGCGATTATCTTTAGTGTGTAATTCTAATGACATTTGATGGTAAAAATCACCAGCCTCATCTTGAATTGTTTGCCATACTTTCTTGTTTAAATTTGAAATTGGCGTTTGAGGTAACGAACCAGCAGTAGCAATCAAACTTCCAGAATTACCAAATAAGCTTATATAATAACCTTGATGAATTGCATTTAAAATATGCCGTTGAGAAGCTGATTTTTCCGATATGCAACCTGTTTCTACTACACAAATATTTGGTAAAACTTCTTTTATTATTGGTTCTACTTTTTCGGGCTGTTTTAACTTTGATTCTAAATTATTATGTAAACTTCTAGCGACAAATTCTAATTCTCTATCCAGAGCTTCCGAATGAGCATGAGATACTGCCGTGTAAAAACCGAAGCTACAAACAGTTAAAATTAAACCCATAACGATAGCATACCAAAGCGCTAATCGAACCCGAGTTCTTTGAAAAAGTTTATTTTGATTCATAGTTATGAACTTAATATTACAAAAGGTAAACTAATAATATTCAAATATCAATCATTTTATTGCTACATTCCCTATTACTTACTACTTACTACTTACTACTCGCTACTCAAAACTAAAACGATATCCCATACCATGCAAAGTTTCGATGGGATTTCCACAGCCACTTGCAGCTAATTTTCGTCGCAACAAACGTACTTGCGCGGCTACTACATTGCTACTCGATTCTGCACTTGCTTCCCAAAGTTGATTGCGAATTTGTTCGGTTGTGAGAATTTGGTTGGGGTGGTTCATAAAATATTCTAGTAACTGAAATTCTTTGTTAGTCAAAGACATTTTTTGTTTATCTGATGAAGCATTTTTATTAATTATTGTATTATTTCCATAGTCCAAAGTTAGATTACCCATAGTAAGTTGAGGGGGTTGAAATTGAGGTACCCTTCTTTGCAAAGCACGTAACCTTGCTAATAATTCCTCCATCCCAAAAGGTTTAACTAAATAATCATCTGCCCCAGCATCCAAACCAGCTACCTTATCTTCCATACTATCTTTAGCTGTTAACATTAAAACGGGCATCGCATTTTTATTTTGACGCAGTTTTTTACATAATTCCAATCCTGACATTCCTGGAAGTAGCCAATCGAAAATACCTATTTTATATTCCGTCCATTTATTTTCTAAAAGTCCCCATGCTTCATTACCATCCATCACCCAATCAACTAAATACTTTTGCTGAATTAAAACTCGTTTAATAGCTGCACCCAAATCCGGTTCGTCTTCTACTAATAGTATTCTCATAAAACACCTGTAAAAGTTGACTTTAATAAATTCCACTCTAAAAATAGATTTACATAAAATTATGAAATCAAGATGAAAAATATAGTTACAGCCTCATGACACTATCTAATTGCGTAATTTATATCTCTTTAAAAGATTACTCATGTATTTTAGTTTTTACCAATTCCTTTTTATTTTCTTTACTGCTTACACGAAAAAATATTGTCAACGAGTTACAAGTGCATTTCATATATAAATCAAAAACTTCATAGCATACAACTATGAAATCAAGATGAAATCAACTTAATCAATAGTTATAAATAATCTTATTTCCTTTGCAAGATGTAATAGTGCAATCTTGAGCAATATTGTAAGAACATCAACGGTAATAGCTAATGGATGAAGTTTACAAACAAATCCGTTGTTAAAATCTGAAATCGACTTGACTCTACAGTTAACTTGAGAGTTTATCTTTAATTTATAGTTGCTCGAATTTTCAACATGAATAGCACAACCTTAGAAAAAGTTAGACTATATCGGATGTCTACCCCGGAACACGAATGTCCTTGGGGATTAAAAGCAGTTAATCTACTGAACGAAAAAGGAATTGACTTTGAAGATCATAAACTTACATCTCGTGAAGAAATAGATGAATTCAAAGCCAAGCATCATGTAGAAACTACACCACAGATTTTCTCTGGTGAGGAAAGAATTGGTGGCTATACCGATTTAGCCGAAAAGCTAGACGTTGAAGCAGAAGGTGCAGAATATTCCTACACTCCCGTTATTGCTATATTTTCCAGCGCAGGATTGATGACTTTAGCAACAACTATGGGGTTAACTGGCTTTATGGGTTTCTCCCTTTCTTTGCTAGCTACTTTAAAGCTGATGGATATCGAATCTTTTGCTGAGAGTTTCGAGAAGTATGATTTGATAACCAAGAGAATTAAACCCTATGCCAAAGTATATCCATTCGCAGAATTAGCGATTGGTTTGGGTTATCTTTCCGGAATTGCACCAATGCTAACAGGAATAACTTCTTTATTTGTTGGTTTGAGCGGTGGTATTTCGGTATTTAAAGCAGTGTATATTGATAAACTTGCGCTCAACTGTGCTTGTGTGGGAGGAAATTCCAAAGCACCTTTAGGAGTAGTTAGCTTTACTGAAAATGCGATTATGGCAATTATGGGAGGAATGTTGATTTACTCAGCTGCAACTGGAGAAGTTGAATCTGCAAAGGTTAAAGAAATCGAACCTGCTGAGGTTGTGCAAGTGCAAGATGCAAGAAGATAGAGAATGAATGCATAATCTATCTTCTTACAGGCTTGAATAAAAAATTTTAGACTTCAGATTAAATTATGAATAGATTCAAGTCTCGAATTTGAACTAAGTAATAAAATTTGCAATTGTTCAATCGTAAATCCAAAATCCAAAGTAAACGCATCCGTTGTTAAAATCTAAAATTCATTGACTCTCTAGTGAACTAGAGAGTTTATCATTGAGAAGTAGTAAGCATGGGTAAGAAAAAGTATGAGTAAATTAACCTATCTAAAGATTGGAGAATTAGCCCGCGCTACAGGACTTACTGTCGGAAATTTACGTTATTACAGCGATATCGGACTTTTGCAACCCGTGCATAGAGGAGACAACGGTTATCGGTATTATGCTCAAAATGCTTCCGAGCAGGTAGAGTTCATCAAGAAAGCACAATCTCTCGGATTTACCTTAGAAGAAATCAAACAGATTCTCGATGTTCGCAACGGTGGTGAAATTCCTTGCGATTTAGTACAAAGTTTGTTGAATAACAAGATAGAACAATTGGCAATCCAAATTAAGCAAATGACTTTGTTTAAAAGGGAATTAGAAGAATATCGTGCAATGTGGGTAAATAAACCGGAATCTAATTTAAAGCAGGAAGAAGTTTGTCCTTTAATTGATAGCGTGTCTTTACATTAAATTTGCTTGCAATAAAGCAATTCATATATTTTAGTTTCTGGACGCTAATATTAAAATATTTACTTCAGTGGCAAGAAAAGCTCAACAGACCTTAATTACTATAATTTTCTAATTGGTGAAATTAGTAAGGAGTAACAGAAAATGTTTCACTATTAGTAATAGGTCTATTGAGTTATTTTCAATATTGACAGATAAAAATGAAATTAGGATGAAATTTCATTTTTTGCGATAGATTTATCAATTAAGTTTACATATAGATAGAATCTATTAATCATCGTATGTCATGATTTGAGTAATACCAAGCGGAATTGCTTCTTTAAATCCTACTATTTTGGCATCAACTTTGAATTGCCAAGTTTCGGCATAACCAGGAGTAATAACATCTTTCATCAAAATAGATAACTTTGTTTCAGGGGCTACTGGTTGTGAGAAGATTATTTGAGCTTTA
Source organism: Rivularia sp. MS3 (assembly GCA_019192545.1). Taxonomy (GTDB): domain Bacteria; phylum Cyanobacteriota; class Cyanobacteriia; order Cyanobacteriales; family Nostocaceae; genus Rivularia. Next base: position 43,654 of record JAHCMI010000035.1, read on the forward strand.
TTTTCATTTATAGAAACTTCCGTAGCTATTTTTTCACCTTCAGAATTTTTTACTTCTATCCCATCATCTATTTTTATTTCAGAAGGTATATCTATTGAAAGTCCCTCAAGAGGCTTCCCTTGTACATGGACTTCTATTTCGTAAGTAGCAGTCATTGCTTCTGCATCGTTTGGAAACGCAGCACTATCAATTATATGAGAAGCTTGATAATCATTTGGTTTGCCACTTGCTAATACAGTAGTAATCGGAGATAACAATAATAATGTAAACGCAGCAGTGTAAATCATTTTTTTTAATTTCATGACTATTATCCTCTAAAACTAATAAGACGAATCTTTCTATTTATAAGTATGGTTATTAGTTATGAAATAGACATGAAAAATTATCGTTAATTACAATATATTTTTGTTTTTAAGCGCGAATAAAATTGCAAGAAAATACTTGTTTTCTAAAGTCAATAAAACAAGCTTTTAATCCTGTTTACAGGACTAAAAACTTGCTAATGGAATAAAATCTAGATAAAAGCCAAAGAAGGCATATATAAATAATATACGAGATAAAAATGAAATTAGGATGAAATATTTTAGTTAGATTATTTTTTGATTTATTTATTTAATCATAGTAAAAAAAAGGACTTATAAATGTGCCCCTAGAGCATTTATAAGTCCGAGATTAAATCCATTAAATTAATTTAATGGAGAGCCGAGTATGAGGAACTAACTCAACCAATAACCAATTTCTCATAAACAAATGAAATCAAGATGAAATTACTGAAAAATAAAGTATTTTTTATGTAATTAAAAATGCTTTTTATCTCAACCGTGCCATCTTAATTTTTTCCTCATCCCAGACAACCAAATAGTAATATCATCGACAAGCGAATAAACTACAGGTACAACAATTAAAGTCAGCAAAGTTGAAATAACCAAACCACCCAAAATTACCGTAGCGATAGGTGAATAAGCGTCCATCCCGGTTTCTGGAAAAAAGGCGAGTCGAAAAATTACAATGATTGTAGTAAAGGTGGTCATGACAATCGCTTTGAGTCGAACTGGTCCGGCTTCCCTGATTGCAATATTTCTAGGTACTCCTTCCTGACGTTTTGTCAAAATCAATTCTAAAAGTAAAATAGCTGCGGAAACTGATAAACCCGATAGAATAATAATTCCTAAAATCGAAACCGTAGACAAAGTTTGTCCCGCTAATAGTAACGCTCCGAATACTCCTACCAACTGCAAGGGAATTGACAGCATCATTACCAAAGGTTGGATAAACGAACCAAATTGAATTACCAATATGAGATAAATCAGTAATAAAGAAACCACCAAACCTTGTAAAAGTCGCTCAAACTCAATCATCATATCCGTCATATCCCCCATTGAATCGATACCGTAACCGGGGGGAAAGTCTAATTTACTACCTGCACGCATGGCGATCGCCATTGATAAGTCCATCGAAGCGGGTCCATCTTTACGATAATATCCGTTGACATAAACCACCCGTTTTCCGTTAACTCGTTCAATTAATGTCGGTCCTTGTTCCCGTTGTAAAGTTGCAACGGTACTTAGTGGAACTTGCCGATTATCCGAAGTCGTAATATAAGTTGATGACAAGTCTTGCTGAGTTCCCCGGTCTTGTTCGTCATACCGGACTAAAATAGAATTTTGTCTTAGATTGGGACGATTATAATATCTACGAGTGTAACCCCCATTCAAAGCATAACGCGCTTGTTCGGCGATATCTTTGATATTTAACCCCAGTTCCTTGGCTCTACGACGGTCAATTTTTAACTGAAATTCTGGCTGAGTCATTGCCGAACTTGTATGTGGCATCACTAAGTCTGGTGTGTCTTCAGCGATACCTAAAACACCTTGAGCTAAACGATGTAATTCGTCCAAATCTTCACCATACACTGCCAATTGAACCGGCGCTGCCGATGTAGCCATTACATCTACACCCATTTCCTTCATGGCGATACGTCGCAAACCAGGAATAGTACTGCGAGCTTCGGTTTTGACTTCATCAATAATTTGCCAAATATCCCTTTCTCGTGCCCCAACATCCTTAAGAGTGACAATCGCTGAAGCGGTATTAACTCCCCCCATACTGTAACCGCTGAAGTAAGTACTATTTCGCGTTAGTTCAAACCCAACTTGTGAAGAAACCTTTTCTACTTCCGGTTGTTCCAGGAGAATTTTTTCAAACTTTTGAGCAAGCTGGTCAGTTTTACTAAAAGATGTCCCTGGTTCAAATTCTATCGTTGCCATGATTTGACCGGAATCACCCAAAGGCATCATTTCTTGACCAATTAAAGGATATAAACTAAATGCTAGAACAATAGAAGCACCCGTTAACGCTAAAGTAATTTCGCGGTTTTTCATGCAGATGTCGAGCAACCAACCGTAACCTTGCTCTAACTTATAAAAGCTATAACGTATCGGAGTCAGCAATCTCTGCAACCAAGTTTTACGTCTTCCTTTTTGGTGTAGTGGCTTGAGGAAGAATGCTGCAAGTAAAGGAATTAAAGTAATTGAAACAATTAGCGAAGAGAGAAAAGCGAAAACCATCGGATAAACCAACCCGACAAACATCAGCCCAGTTAATCCACCAGCAAGTATCGTCGGTAATAAAGCCGCAATCATTACACAGCTAGCAGCCGCACTTGCTAAAAATACCTCTCCCGTCCCCTTAATCGCTGCTTCGTGGGGTTTATGCCCTTCTTGTAGTTTCCGGTCAATCGAATCAATGACAATAATCGAATCATCTACCAGTTTACCAATAGCCATCATCATCCCAATCAAAGTTGAGGAATTAAGCGACATTCCAATGGGGATAAAAGGAAGCATCGATAGCGCTAGGGATGTAGGGATAGAAATCATTACAATCGCTGTGGCTCGGAAGTTTTCTAGGAAAACTAAAATTACCAACCCCGCAAGCACAACGCTTATCAGTAATTCTCCGGTAGTGCTATCCTTGATTAAATTGACTAAATAAGAATTATCGTAAGCAACCTCAAACTCCAAACCCGGATACTGTGCCTGTATTTTGGTTAATTCAGCGCGTACCAGTTCGATAACTTGCGGCGAACTAGAATCCGGTTTTTGAATCACATTAACTGCTAATGCAGCTTCACCGTTGTAGCGATAACCACTGCGGCGTTCTTCATAAGTATCTTTGACAGTGGCAACATCTCTGACATAAACCACCTGTCCCGACTTTTCCAACACCGGGTAATCCATCACCGCACGAGCATTCAGCGCTCGTTCGTCGGTGCGTACTAAAATTTCACTATCTCCCCTGGTTAATACCCCCGCACCTTGACTTACATTATTCGCGTCGATAGCGTCTCGTACTTGCAGAATTGACAAATCATAAGCAGCCAACTTTTGACGGTCAACAATTATCTGTAATTGTCGCCGATAACCGCCAAAAATTGACACCGCTTGTACATCCCGCACCTGAGTTAATCTATCAACCAAAGTATTGTCAGCAAATTCTCGTAAACGCACCGGGTCCCAACCTTCTCCCCGTAAAGCCAGAGTTAGTACGGGACGGTTGAGCGGGTCGATAGGTAAAACCCAGTAGGAACGGGTATTAATCCCATCCAGCGCCAAATCCCCCTCCGCAGCCGTCATTACACTTTGTACTTCCTGCACCGCATTATCAATATCACCACCCCATTCAAACTGTACGGAAACTAAAGACATATCCTGTTGGGAACTCGAACGGATAAACCGCACCCCATCTAACACAGTTAGCCGTTGTTCGATTGGTTTACTGATATAAGTTTCTACTTCCGCAGGTGAGGAACCAGGAGCCATTGTCACAATTGCCACCAAAGGGCTTTGGACATAAGGCATCATCCTTACCGGGAGTAGGAATAACGTAAGGGTAGCGAGGACGAGGATACCGATGTATAAAGCAGCGAGTACTACCGGGTTTTTGATTGACCAGCGAGTGAGGAAGTATTTCATAAGCAAGGGAGTGAGGAGAGGGGGTAGAGGGGGAGACAAGGGGACAAGGGGACAAGGGGAATAATTTATAAGTCACCAATTACCAATGCCCAATGCCCCATTCCCAACTTGATTTATTTAACGTCAAATGTATAATTCGCTTGACCTTGAAGTTTGGGGTCTTTGACTTGTGTAACGACGTTCCATTTACCCTGCATTCCAAAATTAGTTTTGATTTTATATCTTCCCGGTTGTGCGTCTGGTTCGACTTTTGCCATTGAAGTCATATCTTCTTCACCTTCCATCGGCATGGAAACGTTTACGTCTAAGGTTTCTACAGCAACGGGTTTCTGGGTTTGGGGGTCGATTACTTCTACAACTAGTATGTTATCGCCCATTTTTACGGCTTCTTGAGAATTGGGGCTGACTAGATTAATTTTGGCGTTTTCTGTTTGTTGACCGGATGTGGTGGTTGATGCTGTTTGTGCTTGTGTTTCTGTTTGTGCTTCTTCAGGAGTAGAGCAAGCGATTGTGAAGAAACTGAGTGTTAGTAGTAGAGGGAGTAGTTTAATCATTTTTTTGTTTTTTATTAGGTTAATTGTCAGAAGAAAGAGAGGGGAAGAGGGGGTAGAGGGGGAAGAGAGGCAAGAGGGGGAAGAATTAAAAAAATTAGGAATTAGGAGTTAAGAGTTGAGAGTTATTTTTAACCAATTACCAATTACCAATTCCCTATTCCCTATTCCACATTAAAGTTAAAGTCTGCTTTCCCTTGATGTTTGGAGTCTTTTACTTTAACTACGACATCCCATTTCCCTTTCATGCCAAAGTGGGTATCGACTTTGAAACGTCCGGGTTGGGAGTCGGGTTGAATATCTACCATTGATGTCATTGGAGCCATATTTTTCATTGGCATGGTAACTTTCACGTCTAGGTTTTCTACTGGTAAGGGTTTATTGGTTTTCTTATCTAAAATTTCTAAAATTAATTGAGCGCTACCTTTTTTAACTGAGTTTTTATTTTGAGGACTAATTAATTTAATTTGTGCGTTTCCTTGAGATGTATTATTCCGCTTAGCTAGGGTTTCCCCGGATTCATCTACTACAGATACTTTTTGATTTTCAATTAGTCTGGAGTGTCCGGAAGTAATTACCATGTCACCAGGATTTAAACCGTTGGTAATTTCGACTTGTTCGCCGCTGACTAAACCTGTGGTAACTATTTTGCGTAAAGCCGTTTCTCCATCAACTACCCAAACTGCTGTTTTATCTTTAAATTGAGTTAATGCCGATTGCGGTACTGTTAAAGCGTTGGCTTGACGCTCGGCAATAATTTGCATTTCCAAAAATTGCCCGGATAGCAACTGATTTCCAGGATTGTTAACAACGGCTTCGATGGTAACGGTGCGGGTGTCGTTGTTAGTTTGAGGAAATATGCTGGTAACTCTACCCGTAATTTCCTTGACGTTGCTGCCAGGAACTTTGGCGATGATGGGAGTCCCAACACGAATTTTTGCTGCATCTCGCTGGGAAACGTTAGCACGCAGACGTACCCGTTGATAATCCCCAATTTTAAGAATTCCCATACTCGGTTGCACTACCACACCAGGGTCTGCCATTCTTTCCTGAACGATACCGGCGATGGGTGACTGGATTTTGGTATATCCTTTCATAACCGAAGCCGTAGCGCTTTTGGCTCTGGCTTGTTTAACATTACTGCGAGCGCTGCGAACCTGGGCTTCTAATCTTCTTAATTTTACTTGTGCTGTTTTTAACGCAGCTTGGGCGGTTTGGGTTTTGGTGTCTTCGATATCGTATTGGTCTTGAGAAATTGCTCCTTCTTTAACTAATAAAGCATAGCGATCGCGTTTCTTTTCTTGATATTCGAGTTCAGCTTTTAATCGCGCAATCTCTTGCCGTTGCTCGTTTACTTCGATTTGCGACGCAACTAAATCACTTTCCATCGAATCGGCGCTGAAGGCAGCTTCGGCTACTTGAGTTATCTTTTCAGCTGCGTCGAGGGTTGCTAAAGCTTGTCCGGAAGAAACCTTGTCTCCAGGGTACACTGAGTAATTAGTAAGCTGTCCGGCTATCCGGGGATACACGGTAACTTCTTGGTAGGGATGAATTGAACCAGTATATTGAACGCTAGCCGAAAGTAAACTCGGTTTGACCGTTTTAATAGTTACCGGAGTCGGATTGAATGAGCCGTTAACCTGCATCATATCGTCGTGGGACATACCGGACATATCGTGTCCTTCCATCCCAGCCATTGAGGAAGCAGGTTTTAACTGGTTGGTAACTGTGACAATACCACCTGCAAGCAACACGAAGATACCAATACCTAAAAGCGTTTTGCCCGGACGTAGCGAAGATTCCACGGTTTTTTTATCCTCCTTGCGAGAGCGTTTGAATAAGGATTTACCAAGAATCACTAATAAGCCAACAAGAAATATTCCCCCACCCAATAAAGCTGTATGAGTAAGCAAATTGTTATCAGGTACAGCACCATGATTCATTCCCTCGTGAGTATCCGACGGCTTCATTTGGGACAGAATTACAGGTTTCGCGGTGAAAGGCATGATTAAGGAGGGCGATAGCGGTTTCGATTATAGGGCTACATTTGTTGATCGTGCCAGGTAATTATGAAATTAGGATGAAATTTGTTTTAGGGGGTTCGCTCAAATAAATATTTGTTTGACTCAAGCAGTATTTAAGACGCTATAAGATAAGCGTTTTTATATTGTGTAAGCAGCTTGTAATTAATTTTTATATGCTGTCTAAACCATGTATAAACAACGTCTAAAATATTTTTTAGTCACAAAAAAATCTTAAGCACTTTTATCAGTTAAAAGCGCTTAAGAGATAGATAGCAAGTCAAATTTTCTTACCTTATATAATTATAATTTTCACTTAAATTTATTTTTTAAACTGCTCAACAATAGCTTGAGTTTGTTGATAATTTTGATTATCTCCCTGTTGACGAAAAAGACTTGCTGCTTTTTGTAAATCCGCTACAGCGCTACGCTTATTTCCTAAAGCATATTCCGCTAAACCTCTATTACCATAAGCTTCGGCTAAGTTCGGATTTAATTTTAATGCTTTATTCAAGTTTGTAATAGCTTGTTTATGATGTCCTTGTCTATAATTTGTAAGTCCTAAACTATAGTAAGCATCAGTAAATTTTGGATCTATTTTTATCGTTTTCTTAAAATCAGCAATAGCTGAAGGGTTATTCCCCAATATCGCATAGACATTTCCTCGACTATGATAAGCATCTGCATGGTTAGGATTGAGGCGTATTGCTTGATTAAAATCTGTTACTGCTGCTCGATAATTGCCTAATTGGGATTTAGCAAGACCCCTTAGACAGAAACCTTCATAAAATCGAGGATTAGTTTGTACTACGTTATCAAAATCTTCTATTGCTTCTTGAAAGTTACCTTGTTTGAGTTGTTGTACTCCTTGGTTAAATTGTTGCTGCAAATTAATTTGTTTGGGAAACGTGCGCGGTGCTTGGGCATTAACTGCAACAGGCATTCCGTTAAGTATACCTGTTAATCCGACAATGGCGAACCCTATGCGGATATAGTTCATGTTACCTGCTCCATTTTCTTGCTCTATATTCCATTGTAAGGCGGCAATAAAGTAACAGGTATACCAATAAAAAGTAATTCTAAATTTAAGTATTTAAACTTAGAAATTAAAATTAAAGTATTTTTATTTTATCTACTAGATGAAAAACATTATTTAAAAAAATCGTAGTTTATCTTTTTTCAATCAGATTGCTAATAACAAAATACTGATTAATTAATAGCTTTATGAAATCTGCCTCTTAACAAACCAAACAATTATCAAAGGTAAAATTATCCACTGAAGAATCGGCGTTAAACCCGTACCTAATACCGGAAGCCTCGGCATGATATTGGCATATTCCCACATATTAAGTACTCCGGTAGCTAGCTTTTCAAAAAGAATGGTAATTACAAGACTTACTAAAATAAAAATACTTAACTGCCACCACTTTGGCTGACGAAACCAGTAACGGGATTTAGAAAAAAAGGCAACAGTCCAAAATCCAGTTAGTGCAATTAAAACATCGCCAAAAGTTGCTAGAGTACAGTTTATTGTTCTTTGAGTACAAGATAAATCAGAAAGCTCAAAAAATGGCATTTGCTGAACTTCCCAAAGGAAATTGAGTAGAAACGCAAAAATAGCGATATTTAACTCTGGTAAATCTAGCCAACTACGACGTTGATTTATATTTTGATAATTCGACATACTACTAGCTTACAATCTCTAGATTCGCCATCATTCCTAAATCTTCATGGTCAAGAATATGACAGTGATAAACAGTTTTCCCAGCATAATCCCGGAAAGGAATCCGGATGCGAACGGTTTCCCCTTGAGGAACTAAAACTGTATCTCTCCAAGCACGATAAGGTTCTGGCTTACCGTTACGACTGATAACTTGAAAGTGATTGACATGGAGGTGAAAAGGATGATCCATCGTTCCGGTATTCACAATCTCCCAATCTTCCACTGTATTTAACTTAACCTGCGTATCAATGCGATCGCGCTCATAAGATTTACCGTTAATTAGAAAAGCCATACCCACAGCAGGGCGCATACCGTGATTAAATGTAAAGCGTCGTACCTGTTGCGGTTCTCTTAAGGCTGGGACTGATAAAAGTTTAGTTGGTAAAGCAATTGTTTCTACAGCAGAATCATAGTTAACAGTTGCTAATACTGGTGATGTGTCGTTATTATTTCCACCCATCATGCCACCACCACCCATCATTCCCATTCCACCCCGATCGTAGGGTAAATTGAGTAAGCGATATTGTCCGGGTTCTTTATCTCCTTTTATCAATACTTCTACTCTTTGCCCTGGAGTTAATAATAATTCGTTCGTTTCTACAGGTTCGGCTAATGCGTTTCCGTCGGTAGCAATTAGATAAAAAGGATGATTTTCTAAAGAAAGTTTATAAAATCTCGAAGGGGAAGCATTAACAATTCGCCAACGTAATAACCCATTTGCGGGAATTGAAAAGCTGGGGTTTGGTTTACCATTAACTGTAATTAAATCACCTTCCCTTCCCGACATCAAAGACATATGAGCATCTGAATCAATTAACTTTCCTTCGCTGTCAAGAGCAAAATCTTGTAATACTAAAAATTCTTCTTTAGCTGCTTTAACTTCAGGAATTTTATCCAAATCACCCCGCACCACAAATAAACCTGCCAAACCTCCAAACAATTGCTCTGCAACTAAACCGTGACGATGGGGATGATACCAATAAGTACCAGCGGGATGATTTTGGGGAATAGTAAATTCGTAATTAAATGTTTCTCCAGGTTTGATATTGAGAAAAACATTATCGGCATTACCAGTAAAAGGAATATGCAATCCGTGCTGATGTAAATTTGTCGGATTCGAGAGATTGTTAGTAAATTTAATCTTGACTTTATCTCCTGGTTTTGCTTCCAAACGCGGCGCGGGTACTTGTCCGTTATAAGCTAATAGATATGCTTGTTTATCTCCCAATTTTACAGGACGATAACTAGCTTCTAAATCGACGGATAATAAACCATTACTACTTTTGTGTAATTTGGGTAAATCAATTGCCCCTTTTAATGAGGCTTGAGAAGAATTACCTCTTTCCCATAACCGACTAACAAGAAAAGCACCAACAGCACCAGCACCAGCCAAGGTAATAAATTGACGGCGATTAATTTTTTTCATTCTTTCTAATTACTCTTGAATTTAACTCCTCATACCATTTCATTAAATTCTCAATGCTAATCGTGTGGATATGGAGACGTAGCACTGCTACGTCTCTACAACTCCTCGCTTTTTTAATAAGTCTGATATTCTTTGAAAATTTTGATTTCGCCATCTTTATTGAAAGAAGCTATAGCAAACGGTTGTTTTTTACTTCCTGCTTCCATTCCTGGGGTTCCTAATGGCATTGCGGGTACTGCTAATCCTGCTTGTTTGGGCTTGGCAGCGACAAAACGCTTGATATCATCAGCAGGGATATGTCCTTCCATCACGTAACCGTCAATAACTGAGGTGTGACAAGATGCTAAGTTTTGAGGTACGTTATATTTCTGTTTTATCGCTTCCATATCGTCGGTTTTAATGTCTGTAATTTTAAAACCGTGCTTCTCCATGTGTTTCACCCATTCACCACAGCAACCACAGTTGGGGCTGCGATAAACGGTAACTTCTTTAACTCCTGAGTAGTTTGGTTCGGTTTCCTTATCCCATACACTTGTCATCGCCATTGCTTTTGAATCGTTCGCAACTGTTTGAGTATTGTTTCCCATCCCACCAAACCAGAATGTTCCAGCTACTCCTGCAACAGTAACACCTGCGATTAAAGAAAACAATAACTTGGAATTAGATTTAAACATAATTTTTACCTTATACATCATAGTAATTTCAATGTTAAACTCTCTAGTTTACTGGAGAGTCAATCTTGAATTAGCAAAATATATAGCGAATTATTGCTTGTTCATTTATAAGTATTGCCTGTAAAAATGAAATCAAGATGAAATTACAACCGCTTCTCTATCTGTGGTATCAACGAAAAAGCAACAGTATCTCTTTATAATTTCATCATAAGCATAAATTGGAGGTTCCATGCCACAGATTCCTCGCGATAAAAGTCTTGATAGTACGCTCGCACTGCTGTCGGATGGCTACAGTTTCATTTCAAAACGCTGCCAACGCTATAACTCCGATATCTTTATTACTAGGCTTCTATTACAGGAGAATATCTGTATGCAAGGAGAAGAAGCAGCCAAGATTTTTTACGATACCAATCGCTTTCTACGCAAGGGTGCTATGCCTAAAAGGGCGCAGAAAACCCTGTTAGGTGAAGGTGGTGTACAGGGATTAGATGGCGATCAACACAGACAGCGCAAGCAGATGTTGATGTCCCTGATGACTCCCCAAAGAATCCAGCAGCTAGCGGCTATAACAACCGATGTGTGGCGCGGTTATATCAAGAAATGGGAAAACATGGACAAGGTTGTGCTTTTCCCCGAAGTGCGAGAAATCTTGTCTCGTGCCGTCTGTAACTGGGCTGGTGTTCCGCTTACTGAATCGGAAGTTGAGCAAAGAACTTCAGATTTTGGGGCAATGATTGATAGCCCAGCCACCATCGGATTACAACACTGGCGGGGAAGATTGGCACGCGACAGAGCAGAACTATGGTTGGGAAATATCATCGAAAATGTACGCAAAAAGAAGATTGAAGTAGATAAAGAAGCTGCGCTTTACGTCATCGCCTTTCACCGCAATCTTCAGGGAGAATTGCTCGATAAGCGCATAGCAGCAGTAGATTTGCTCAATGTTTTGCGCCCGACGGTGGCGATCGCCCGCTACATTATTTTTGCTGCCTTAGCACTGCACGAACACCCCGAATGTCAGCAGCAGATTCAGGCAGACGAAGACAACTATATTGAGTTGTTTGTGCAGGAAGTTCGCCGTTTTTATCCTTTTTTCCCTTTTGTCGCGGCTCGTGTCAAACAAGAATTTGATTGGAAAGGCTACCGCTTCCCCCAAGGAATGCGAGTAATTCTCGATTTGTATGGTACTAACCACGATGCACGCTTGTGGGAGCAACCCGAAGAGTTTAAGCCAGAAAGATTTCGTCATTGGGATGGTAGCTCTTTTAATTTTATTCCCCAGGGAGGAGGCGACTATTACCAAAATCATCGTTGCGCTGGCGAATGGATTACAATCGCAATTATGAAGGAGGCGCTAAAGTTGCTGACTACAAATATGCGCTATGATGTGCCAGAACAGGATTTGCAGATTAACCTCTCAACAATGCCAGCTATCCCGAAAAGTCAGTTTTTGATTAGTAATGTCAGGCAAATTGATTAAACAATTGTTTATGTAAAGAAATATTGCTAGTACTTGACTCTATAGCTAACTAGAGAATTTAACATTATTCTAGTTATATAAAATTTGTTAATGACGGCAGTTTATTTAAGCAGCGTTTTTCAATATCACGAAGCAATTAAAAATATTTTGTCCGATTTATATCTATCCATACTATGAATCACCCAGAAACCAGAATTTCCGCAGAATTGGCACCAGAAGTCTTTGAGAAGGCATCTCGTCTGTATGCTCAACACCAGAATGAGACTTATTCCTTATCAGAATTGATAGAAGCTGGAACAGAGGCAAAAATTCCACCGGAATTTATCCATAAGGCTGTTGAGCAAGTTCAAGCCGAACATATTCAGGCTCGGCAAAGTGTAGAAGCTCTAAAAGATGTTGCATTCATGAGTTTAATCATCACGACTTTATTCGGATGGATGGCTTTCGCAAGTCCCTGTCATGCGACTATAAGCCAGATAAATAACCAAACGACTCAAGTCAAATAGGACAAGGATAAAGTCAGTTATAGCTGGGATAAAGTTAGAGTGGGCAATGCTCACTCTAGCTTATGCATTATGTTGTTACAGCTATGCTATCCAAAATAATTCGATAATTTTTATGAAACGATTGCTTACAAAACATTCAGTACTCCAAACAGCATGATGCCAAGATAAACCAAATAAACACCATCAAGAGCTAATACCTGCCAAAGCTGAAAACCGTGTTCTCCTTCTCTACTTCCCCAGTGAATGAAAGCAGCGTATAAAGCTGGCATCAGAGCGACAAAAGCAAGGTTAACAGAGTAAAGCTGAAGATTGTTAACGGGTGCGGTTGCTAATGCCAGGGGAACAAAAGCGATAGTCATAGTTACAGCATGGTCGCCAATAACGCTAGTGGTAGCAGCAGTTACCTGTCCGCTACGAGTAACGCTCCAGGTGGCAAATAACTCTGGTAACATTGCCATTGGTGCGGTAATAAATAATCCTCCGATAATTTCGGAAATCCCTAAAGCACCAACGATATTTTCTGTCGCCGTTACCGTGAAATAGGCACCAATAGCTAAAACCACAACTCCAGCGATGGCAAAGAAAATTTCTTTTTTAGTCCATTCCACTTCTCTACCTTGCTGACGACCGCGAAACACCGCTTGTCCTAGATAGGCTAAATAAACAATCGCCATTACCAACCCATCAATAGGCTGAAGTCCCCGTACCGATTTAGGAAGAGTTAAGACAGCGACTATAGCCACAATTGCTAAATAGGGAATAGCCTGAACGCTAACGGCTGCTTTTTCCACCCGCAACAGTCTTTGCTGTCGGTGACGAGCATGATTCTCGAAATCTTCTCCTGATTCTGCATCGTCTTCATCTCCTAATCGCTCTCGACGAGAAGCCCAGTAAGCAGTCGTAACCACAATGGGAATAGCAACAATATTTGACCCCAGCATTGTTCCCAAACCAATATCTGAAACCCCTGTAATTGCACTTGCTGTATTGATGCCAATTTCCGGACTAGCAGCCGCCAACCCGACAAAAGCCGCTCCAGCGACTTGTGTTAATCCCCACTGTCGTCGCAACTTTTTCAGCGGTTCATCTAATTGTTCTGCTCCCCAATGCGCCGCCCAGACAGCAGCAAGAAGAACTACAACCCATATCCAAATGTTCATGAAAATAGTCTCCGATATTTTGCAAGGTTTTCCACTGTCTCCTACATAAGCGCCAAAATTAATCAAAAGTTTGCAGGCTATCTTTAAGTAAGGAAAATGCGCTAATCAACATGAGGACAACAACGAGTAAACTGGCTGCTGTATCTGCCCAGAGCCAATTTAGGTAGAAAACAGCTAATGCGGCTACGAGTAAACTAAACGAAGCTCCCACATCGGCGATCGCATGAAAAAATACGCCCCGCACGTTCAAATTATGGTGACTATCTCTATAGAGCAAACTGGCATTTATCCCTTTAACTATAAGTCCTAAAGCTGCTATGGCTAACATCGGTAAACCAGCGAATGGTGCAGGAGTTTGATAGTTTTGGAGGACACCCCAACCAATTACTACCGCCATTCCTATTAAGATTAAGCTATTAATCAAAGCTGCTCGGGCTTCTATCTGCTGAGGTAAGAGCGAGGTTTTACTCTTAGAAGAACTTTCAGCTAACCAAGCGGCAAATATGGCGACGGCGATCGCTATAATATCAACTAGCATATGTCCAGATACGGCAAGCAGGGACAAACTGTGTACCCATAGTCCGGCAATTAGTTCGGTCAAAAATAAACCACTCCGCAAACTCAAGACAATCGATAGAAGTTTTAATGAGTGTGTTTTGCGATCGCCATGAAAAACTGATATAAACTTTGTCCCCATTTCTTCAATTAACTCTCAAAACCCTACCTGCATTCAAAATAGCCAACAACGCTACACCGACATCTGCAAACACTGCTTCCCATAAGGTTGCAACACCAAAGATTCCCAAGACAATAAATAAACCCTTAACTCCCATAGCCAAAATGATATTCTGCCAGACAATTTTATGAGTTTTTTTACCAACTTGAATTGCTTCAGCTACCTTGGAAGGAGCATCTGTCATCAGCACTACATCCGCTGTTTCAATTGCTGCATCCGAACCCAACGCTCCCATTGCCATACCTACATCAGCCCTAGCAATTACAGGTGCGTCGTTTATTCCATCACCAACAAACACAACTTTTTTGTTTTTAGCAGCTTTACTTAAATATCTTTCAATTGCCTCTACTTTATCTTCAGGTAGTAACTCTGCTTCAAAATCATCTAAATTTAACTGCTGGGCAATACTTTGGGCAACGGCTTGATTATCCCCCGTGAGCATGACAATTTGCCCAACACCAACACTCTTCAAATTCCGAATCGCTTCAACTGCATCATCTTTTAGTTCATCGGCAATAATAATTCTTCCAGCGTAAACCCCATCTACTGCCAAATGAACCACCGTTCCCTCAACCGAGCATACATCATGTTCGATATTCTCGCGATGCAGCAAACGGTCATTACCTGCGATGGCGATTTTATTCCCTACTCTAGCTTGAATACCATGACCGGGAATTTCCCGATAATCTTCTACATCTGAAGTATCAACTGATTTATCAAATGCTGATAAAATTGACTTTGCGACTGGATGGTTAGATTGAGATTCAACTTTTGCTGCTAACGTTAATAATTCTGCTTCACTAAAGCCGTTTTTAGGAACTATTTGAGTAACCTTAAAAACTCCTTGAGTCAAAGTTCCAGTTTTATCAAACACGACGGTTTCAACTTCTGTCAAAGTATCGAGAAACGTCGAACCTTTAACTAGAATACCTCTTTTCGCCGCACCACCAACACCGCCAAAATAGCCTAGAGGAATACTTATAACTAATCCGCAGGGACAAGAAATTACTAATAAAACTAAAGCACGATAAACCCATTGTGACGATGTTTCACCGGGTATAAATAGTGGCGGTAATATTGCTACAGCCAAGGATAAGAAAACCACTACAGGAGTGTAATATCGAGCAAAGCGAGTAATAAATTTCTCTGTAGCGGCTTTTTTACTGCTAGCGTTTTCTACTAAATGCAGAATTTTAGAAATTGAAGATTCTTCAAATAATTTGGTAACTCGAACGGTTAAAACGCCCGATTTATTTATCATTCCCGCTAAAACGGTTTCTCCAGGTTTTACTGTTCGCGGTACGGATTCTCCCGTCAATGCAGAAGTATCTACTTGAGAAGCACCCTCACTAATTTCACCGTCTAAAGGAATTTTCTCACCCGGTTTGACGATAATTACATCCCCAACTTGCACGCTCTCGGGGGAAACCTGTATTATTTCACCATTAACTTTAAGATTAGCTGAATCCGGACGTACTTCTAATAACGATTTTATAGACCTGCGAGAGCGACTTACTGAAAAATCTTGGAATAGCTCCCCAACTTGGAAAAACAGCATCACCGCGACAGCTTCGGGAATTTCGTGAATGGCGATCGCACCTAATGTGGCTATTGTCATCAAGAAGTTTTCATCAAATATTTTACCTCGCAAAATATTACGTCCGGCTGTAGTCAAAACGCTCCAACCACTTATCAAATAAGCAGGGATGAAAACCAAATACTCACCTAGAGAAAAAGGAGTGTTGTGCAAAGGTTCATAAAAAATTAAACCTACAACAAACAAAATTATCGACACCCCAACAGGTATAGCTTCCCGCTTAAGGCTGAATTCTTCACCATGACTATGCCCGTGGTCATTTCCACAACAACCTGAATCCGCTGACTTTGATGCCATTATTTACCGCTCCGATATATGAATATTTTTTACATCTGAATAGTTGTTCATATATTATCAAAAGTTAGGTTATTTATACAAGGTTTAATGATTAATTTAATTTAAATTTCTGTTTCATCGATGTGGCTCGCAACTTCACGGTAGATATTTGTGACATGGCTATCTTTCAAACTATAATAGACGTTGCGTCCTTCGCGGCGGTATTTAACTAAACGCATAGTACGCAAGATTCGCAGTTGGTGAGAGACTGCGGATTCACTCATCTTGACAGATGCGGCTAAATCGCAAACGCATAGCTCCTGTTTCGCTAAAGCCGAAAGCAAACGCAAGCGATGCGGATCTGCGAGGGTTCCGAAGAAATCAGCCATCTGCTGTGCCTTTTCTGTGGGTATAATTTCTGGCTTTACTTGACGGACACTATCAAGATGAATTTCACTCGAATCACAAGTAGGTGAATCAAGTTTTGATAGTTGCTGTTTTGGTTTTGATTTAGTCATGGGAGTTGCATCTACAACAGACAGAGCATATTTCTTTAATATTTTGGAAGACGAGTTTAAGTAATTAAAGGAAGCAAACAAAAACTAAGCTATCCAAACAAAAACGAAACCGTCAAATCTTGACAATTGCCATGTTTCACTTAATTCAACTTAAAATGAGCTAATTAAAATTAATCAGCTTAATTGACGAAATCAGAAATACTTATACAGAAAATCATCTCATTATTATTGTAGTTGATATTTGAACAGTTGTTCATTTGTGGGTAAATCTCTCTTAAGAAGGATACGTGAAAGTCGCTTTAGTTAAGAGTTAGCTGAACCTTTGTATGCTTTTTTATTTTGTTTTGCTGAAGTCAATGTTGGCGATAGCCGCATCCCGTTGCTCCCGTATTTGCATAAGTTTACATTTGATATCACTATATTATTAACTACTGATATAATATAGTTGTCATCAAAGATTAAATGTTTTAGTTGGTAACTAGGTTTTGTAGAAAGATGCAAAACTGCTTCTCTAAAATAAAACAAGGAAATACAAATCATGGCTCAACTTAGATTAGGGGATACAGTTCCCAATTTCACGCAAGCTTCTAATGTAGGAGAGATATCTTTCTATGAATGGGCGAAAGATAGCTGGGTAGTTCTCTTCTCTCACCCTGCTGACTATACACCCGTTTGCACCACTGAATTGGGTGAGGTTTCCAAACTAAAATCAGAATTTGACAAGCGTAATGTTAAGGTAATTGCCCTCAGCGTCGATGATACGGATTCCCACAAAGGCTGGATTGGTGACATCAACGAAACTCAAAGCACTACTGTTGACTATCCCATTTTGGCAGATGTCGATAAAAAGGTATCCGACCTTTACGATATGATTCATCCCAATGCCAATGCTAAGGTGACAGTACGTACTGTCTTTGTGATCGATCACAACAAAAAATTACGCCTCACTATTACCTATCCCCCCAGTACTGGACGTAATTTTGAAGAAATTTTACGAGTAATTGACTCTTTACAACTTACCGACAACTATCAAGTTGCTACTCCCGTTAACTGGAAAGATGGCGAAGATGTGGTTGTTGCACCATCTATTCCCACCGAAGAAGCGAAAAAGAAATTCCCTAAAGGTGTTGAAGAAATCAAGCCCTATCTTAGAATGACACCCCAGCCCAATAAATAAGGGTGTTGGAGCGTTAAATGCTGGTAAAAATTAACGGAGAGACTATCTTATTGTTTTTCCTCAGAATTAAAACTTCGCCAAGGAATGCAACATCCAAATACATAATGCTTTTTGAAGAGGATTGATAGAGATAAAACAAAATTCTTTAAAATCCCAAACAACTAAGTAGGGTGGGTTTTTCCTGCCCTCTTTTATTACCCAGGTAATTGCTAAATTAATCATCTAAATAGACGTTTTATACCTTATAAGAGCAGCAAGGTATAAAACGTCTATTTTTACTCTTAGCGTCTAGCGCCAGCGTAACGTAGGTATTGCTTGTCCGGAGGATATGCTTTAAACTCAGCAACTTTTGTTTTAATTAATACTTCTTACCTCCTGCCTGTAATAAGAAGTTAAAAAACTAAGATTCAGGAGCTAATTCCTAACAACTTTCCCTCAAAAGCTTGACCTTTGAGCATCCTATTCCAGTAGATATACGGGAAGCCATATTTTTTTAGCAGCCACATAATGTACCGCTCTTTAGTTGGATCGATTGGAAATGTGGGGCAAAGCTCGTTGTCATAACCAAATTCGGCAAGTACCACTTTGCCGTATCCTGTAGTTATTGGACAGCAAGTATAACCGTTGTATTCTTGAGCGAGATTTTTTGAGTTGATTAAAGCCAGCAAGTTATGAACAACAACTGGCGCTTGTTTTCTTACAGCAGCAGCAGTTTTTGATGTGGGGAGACTCGCCGCGTCACCCAAGCTAAAAACGTTGGGGTAAACATTGTGCTGTAGCGTGTATTTGTTTACATCAACCCATCCTTGTGTGGCTCCGTCAACTACGGCTAATTTGCTTCGTTTGATAAAGTCAGGTGCGCTCATGGGTGGCGTAACATGAATTAGGTCGTATTGGATAGCTATCTCTGAAACACCTGAGTCTGTTGATACATCAAAAATCGCTGTTTTGGTATCAGCTTGAATTTCTTTGAGATTGTGTTTATATGCCACATCTATCTGTTTGCGCTCTACTACACAAAGCAGTGTTTCCGCGAACTCCTTTACACTAAAAATAGCTCCCTTCGCCGTACAAAACATGACTTTTGACTGATTGCGAACTCTTTGGTTTCTAAAGGCATCATCAGCCAAATACATAATCTTTAATGGTGCCCCTCCACATTTAACCGGAGTGCTAGGGTAAGTGAATACAGCGTTACCGCCTTTGAAATTCTTAATAGCTTCCCAAGTATAAGGCGCGTATTCGTAAGCATAATTACTGCAAACGCCATTTTGCCCAATTGCTTCTTTCAGACCTTTAATTAAATGCCAGTCAATTTGAATACCCGGAGCTAAAATCAGATATTCATAGCAAATACGTTTTCCCTCTTTAGTAATAACTGTATTGTTGTCTGGGTCTAAATGAGCTACAGAGTACTTAAGCCAAGTAGCACCATCAGGGATGTAGTCTTTTTCGTCTTTAACTGTATCCTCAGCTTTGTAAACACCACCACCAACTAATGTCCAAGCGGGTTGGTAGTAATGTTTCTCTCTGGGTTCAATAATGGCAATATCAAGCTGCTTGTTTGTTTTCAGTAGTTGTGCGGCGACTGTAATACCTGCGGCTCCACCTCCGACGACTACAACTTGGTGCTGTACCCTAGCTGTATCAGTTTGAATAGCTGATTCGCTATCTACGGGCTTAACTTGTGTAGACATGATACTTTTTCCACCCTTGAAGCTATAAATGAAATATTGAGCCGAACATTTAACCGGGGGAAGCGAGTTTCCCGCAACGCCGATTAGCAGGAACAGCTTCCATAATCTTTTCAGGTTGCGGTAAATCTAGATTGTTCATCAACTCAATAAAACCAGCACGGTCACGTAGACAGGAAATGTCTTCCGTAGCAGGCTCAGGAGATTCATCTACAAATCGGGGGTTCCATTGCTTCTCTTCTCCAATTGTAGACACTGTACGACCTTGATAATCATGAGCGGGATACACCTGAGTGCTATCTGGTAAACTAAATAGCCGTTGTGTTACCGAGTCATACAAAGTTCCTGCATCACCATCTTGAAAGTCCGTTCGTCCACAACCTCGAATGAATAAAGCATCTCCCGTAAGAACCTTAAGCTGTTTTCGGGAAGTCTCATCGCTAACACCATGAACTAAGTAAGCCATATGGCTACCAGTGTGACCTGGTGTAGCAATCGCCTCGATAGAAATACTTCCTATATGCAGCATTTCTCCATCTTTAATCAACTGCGACGCGCAATTTGTCGGAGCATTTTCTGGGAGTACTCCCAGACAACCAGTCAACTCCCGCAGTTTTGCAGTTCCTGTAATATGGTCTGCGTGGATATGGGTTTCCAGACAATATCGCAGTGTAAAGCCAAGTTCTTTGAGAAGATTGCGATCGCGTTCAACTTGTTCCAAAACTGGATCGACGAGAACTGCTTCTTTTGTATCGGGGTCGGCAATTAAGTATGTATATGTACAGGATTCGCGGTCAAACAATTGTTGAAAAAACACCTTTTGCTCTCCTAACTAAAATTATTTTCTTTGGATCTGCGCTTCATCTATCTTTGGATTTAAATCTTGGAATAGTGGTGTACTCAAATACCTCTCTCCAAAACTCGGTTGTACCATCACAATTAAATTTCCTTTGTTTTCCGGGCGTTGGGCTACGCGAATCGCAGCACATAAAGCCGCTCCACTAGATATACCGGATAGTAACCCTTCTTGTCTTACTAACAACCTGCCATAATGAATTGCTTCTTGATCAGTAACAGTGATTACTTCATCGATTAATTTTACATTTAACACTTGGGGAATAAACCCCGCACCAATCCCTTGTATTTTATGCGAACCGGGACTACCACCTGACAATATCTGACTGCTGGCTGGTTCAACTGCAATCGCTTGAAAACTGGGTTTACGGGCTTTTATAACTTCTGCTATACCTGTAATTGTTCCGCCAGTTCCTACACCTGCGACAATTGCATCTACCTTTCCATCTGTATCCTGCCAGATTTCTTCGGCAGTTGTTTCCCTGTGTATTTTTGGGTTTGCTGGGTTACGAAACTGTTGCAGCATAAATGCGTTAGCTGTTGTATCTACTATTTGTTGCGCCCGTTGAATTGCTCCAGTCATCCCTTTTATTCCCGGTGTCAATTCGAGTTTGGCTCCATAGGCTTTCAACATTGCCTTTCTTTCGGCACTCATGGTTTCTGGCATGGTTAAAATTAATTCATATCCCCTCGCTGCTGCGACCATTGCTAAAGCAATACCAGTATTTCCAGATGTAGGTTCTACCAATACCGTTTTACCAGGAGAAATCAAACCTTCAGCTTCAGCAGCGTTAATCATACTCGCACCAATACGGTCTTTAACTGATGCTGCTGGATTCATGCTTTCTAGTTTCACGACAATATTCGCCACGCATCCTTCTGCTTGCGGAACGCGGTTTAGTTGCACTAAGGGAGTACGACCAATTAATTCTGTAATATTAGGAGCAATATGCATTTTTCTTGTTACCTCCTCTACTTGCATGACTAAATGCTTACACGAGAATTGTGCGCTAATAGGATTTAGGACAGACCAATTTTTAGAAGATACGCTAATTTTTATTCCTTTGATAGATGTGTTTAGCGTGTATTTACCACCATCTCCTTCTGCCACCTCCCATCCCAGGTTTGCCTCCTTCTACAAAGCCACTAACCTCGCGGCTGTGTTCGCGAAGAACGGGTACTAGATTAGGGTCATCGGAGGTTTTCGTGACAACTATCCCTTTCGGAGTAAGTTCAAATTTGCGCTCGTAGCGATTGGCATTGCGAAACATAATCGGTAAAGTGCGGCTCATCATCGCAAACCGTCGTCCTTCATCTACTCTTCGGTGCATACTTTTAACGTGGGCTTGAATCAAAGCCGTAACTTGCGGAATATCCGACTCTGTGACAGTGCGAACTCCACCTGGGATTTCCTTAACGGTGCGGCGGATCAGGCTATGGTTCGCAAATAGCTGATGAACAATTCCCATATCTTGCCTATTGCCACCCATCATGCCACCATCCATCATGCATCCTTGGCAGGCAATTCTTGGAGTTGCTTGAGTAATTTGTCCTGCCGTGAAAGCCAGACTTATTGTCAGTAGGAATAAAATTATCCCAAGTCGTAATTGTCGATTCATCTTAAACTCCTTAATTTAAGAAGTTATTAATTGAACTATCACCATACTTAGTTATGGCATCATACATATTAATGGCTGATGAATTTAGTATATCAGCCATTAATGATATAGTGATATTGTAATATGTTAATTTATGCAAACACTTACCTCATCTCAAATAATTGCTCTAAAAGCCAAGCTTTTTCGGGGTTTTGCCGACTCTTCTCGTCTATCTATTTTGAATGCTTTACGTAAAGGTTCTCTTACGGTAGGTGAAATTGTTAAAGTGACTGGTCTGAGTCAGTCGAATGCTTCTAACCATTTAGGCTGTCTCAAAGATTGTGGTTTAGTAACTCGTTCGCAAAAAGGCAATTTCGTTTATTACCAATTCAGCGACGAACGGGTAGCTACGTTACTGAGTTTGGCTGATGAATTGCTGGCTGATGCGGCAAAGGGGGTTTATGAATGCACTCGCTATGAAGCTTCTGAAACACAGGAGTAGGCTTTGGGTTTTTGTTCCAAAACTAGTTTTTGTGTATCGGGGTCGGCAATCAGGTAAGTATAAGTACAGGATTCGCGGTCAAACAACTGTCGAAAAAACATCTTTCGCTCTCCTAATTAAAGTTATTCAAATAAATGCGTGAGCTTGTTCCATATCGTCGTAAAAAAGTAAAAGCTTGTCGTTGTAGCAGTAGCACTCTATCTTGACAAATACCTGTTCGCTGACTAATTTGTTTTAGCGTAAGTTCTTCTTCCCCCGTTAAACCGAATCGCAAGGTCAATATTTCTTGCTGTTGAGGAGACAGTTTAGATAATAAATCTTGAACAGTTTGCTTAAGGGATTCTTTTACAACATAATCGAATGGAGAATAACTTTCTGAAACTAACAAATCTTGCAATTGCGTATTTTGTTCTGTTCCTACTTTTACATCTAAAGACATAGGTTTACGAGCTAACCTCAAGCATTCTCTTATTTGACTTGGTTTGAAACCCAGTGCTTCAGCAATTTCAGTCACAGTTGGATTGCGACTAAGTTTCTGAGATAATTCTCGCTGAACTCTTTTAATTTTATTTAGCTTCTCGGTAATATGAATGGGTAAGCGAATTGTACGAGATTGTTGGGATATGGCTCGTGTAATTCCCTGACGAATCCACCAGTAAGCATAGGTTGAAAACTTGTATCCTAGTGATGGTTTAAATTTATCAACTGCTCGCTCTAATCCTAAAGTTCCTTCTTGAATTAAGTCGGGAAAATCCAAGTTGCGCTTTTGGTATTTTTTAGCAATTGTGACAACCAAACGTAGATTAGCCGCAATCATTTTTTGTTTGGCTTTTTGTCCCCGTTCTAGTTGTTCAAGTAGCTCTGAATCATCCAATTGAGCTTTATCTGACCATTCTTGTAAAGTTGGTTGATGCTGTAATTTTTCAGATAATTCTTCTTTTAATGCTAGCAAAGAAATTCTTTGCTGAACTTGTTTAGCTAGAAAAATTTCTTCTTCAGAAGTTAATAGCGGTATGCGGACAATATCTTGAAAATAACTACCGACAATATCTTTTGAATACTTACGATTTTTGTTACTGTCATTATTTGGTTGTGAGTTAAAGTTAGACATGATTAGGTTAGTCTCAGAAGTAACGCACGCTGGTTAATGTTGAAGCAAATTTTACTTAAATATTAAGCATGAAAATACGAAATATTTTTTGCGATAAACCTCGTTAGTGATTTATTACTTTCGATAATAGTAATTAAAAAAAAGGTTGTACTCTTAACGTAGAGTAACGCCAAGTACAACCAAATGGTGTGTGTGTGGAAGTTTTGAATAATATATTTAATAATTACGATGCAAGTAAAACAATAGATATTTATGTTTACTTAATTAGTTTGGCATCTTGAAATGAAATTAGGATGAAATTTCTCAACGCTGGGAGAATTATCTTCAGATATTTGATGGGGGAATAACTTTCAAAGGTAGACGAACGCTAAAAGTACTACCTTTATCCAATTGACTTTTTACCAGTATTTTACCTCCATGCGCTTGAGCGATAACTTGGGCGATCGCCAATCCCAAACCCGAGCCACCACTGCGACGAGAGCGAGAACTATTGACGCGATAAAAGCGGTCAAAAATGACTTCTTGTTCTTGAGGTGAAATGCCAATACCTGTATCAATTACTTCTATGACTGCATCGCCGTTGTTTTTTTTCAAAATTAGATTTATATTGCCACCAGCAGGAGTGTATTGAATGGCATTGGCAATTAAATTAGAAAGTAGGCGTAATAGTTGGTCTTCATCTCCCATAACGTATAAGGGTTGATGAGATAAAATCGAGTATTCTAATTGCAAAGAAGATGCATTTGCTAAAGCTGAAAATTCTTCGATTAAATCCTCAATCAAAATATCAAGACAGCAAGGTTGCTTTGTAGGTATTAGAGTTTGCTGTTCCAGTCGTGAAAGTAATAGTAAATCTTGTACTAATTCAGCCAATCGAAGATTTTGACGTTTTACCGATGTTAGAACATCACGCGCTTGTTGTTCCGATAGTTGAGAACTATCGAGTACAGTTTCCACCTTGGCATTAACTGCTGCTAGGGGAGTCCGCAATTCATGAGAGACATCGGAAGTAAACTGCTGCATTTGTTTGTAGGAGCGATTAATCGGTTGTATTGCCAAACCAGCCAGCCACCAACTCGAACCGCCAACTAATAGTATTGTAATTGGTAATCCAAATCCCAAAATCAATTTAAAAGCCGCCAAACGATTATCTAGTTCTTTAAGACTGCGACCTACTTGTATGTAGCCCCAAAGTTGATTATTTTGGGTGTGCAGCTGCAAAGACTTTTGACTGTAACGAATTCCTCTGCTGTCTTTGAGTGTTTGCCATCCTTGTGTTTGTACCTTCTGAGGTAATTCATTTGGAGGAAAGCCAGCCACAGCAATCAAATTTGTAGAATTATCAATAAAACGAACGTAATATATTTTATCTTGATAAAAGGTACTAAAAATGCCGTGTTGAGAATGAACAAGTCGAATATGGGTAGGAATTTTATTAATTGAACAATCGGAGTCAGCTACACAGAGATTGGGTAAAACCACCTGAAAAATCGGCTCCAAGCGTTTGGGTTGCTGCAAAGTCGGTTCGATAACGCTGTGTAAAGTACCCGTGACAGCTTCTAATTCCCTATCAATAGAAAGTAGGTAAGCACGAATCATTACCTGGTAGACAGCGACACCACATAGGCTGAAAAATAAACCCATAGCTGCCCCATACCAACCCGCCAGTCGCCACCGAGTTTTATTAAATACCTTAATCTGCATTGGCAGGATTAAACCGATAACCCATACAGGGAATAGTTTCGATACAACTATCCCAACCATACTTAGATAATTTGCGTCGCAGAAGCCGCATTTGAGCAGCTATTACATTACTCACCCGCTCCGTATCAAATGTATAAAGATGATTCAAAATTTGGTCGCGGGTAACAATTACGTTAGGATGCTTCATGAAGTATTCTAATAAGTGAAACTCTTTTTTGGTTAAAGTAATTGCCTTTGTCTCGCCATTCGGGTACTGACAAGTAACTGCAAAATTACCGTAATCTAAAGTTAGATTACCTACTTCTAAATGCTGGGGCTGAAACTGGGGTACGCGCCTTTGCAAAGCCCGTAACCGTGCTAATAATTCTTCCATTCCGAAAGGTTTTACCAAGTAATCGTCAGCACCAGCATCCAAACCAGTAACTTTATCTTCCATACTATCTTTAGCTGTTAAGATCAGTACGGGTAATGGATTGTTCCGCAGCCGTAAATGCTTGCATAATTCTATACCGGATAATCCCGGTAACAACCAGTCGAAGATTGCCAACGTATATTTATTCGAGTTATTTTGCAAACAACTCCAAGCTTCATCCCCATCCAAAACCCAGTCAACAATATATCTTTCTTTGCTCAACTTCTGCTGAATTGATGCACCCAAATCTGGTTCATCTTCTACCAGTAAAACTTTCATAACTAGCGTTGCCTTTCTCAATCAGTCAAACTCTTAACTAACGCGCAATCTGGCTATACCTACGGGTACTGCTTGATTTGAATTAACAAAATTCGCAAATACTTTGTAGAGCATTTCACCTCTAGTAGCACGTAATTTTCTAACTTGATTCATTTCTATAGTAAGCTTAGTTCCCGGAGCAACGGGTTCGGAAAATGTTAATGTTGCTTTTTTCTTATCATCGATAGCAATTTCAGCATTAATCTTTTCTCCCGATTGGTTAGAGATATCAATATTATCATCTAGTTCTATGTTATCTGGGGCTTCAATAATAACTTTTGACACAGCATTACTTCGTTGAGAAATTGCGATTTTTAAGGTGTGTCTAGGAGTACTCCAATAGCGAATGCGTTGAGGAAATTCTGAAAAGTTAGTAATACGAGCAAAATTACTAGCTGTTGTTGGTTGTGCGATGGCAGTACCAGTTGATACAGCTAAAGTAAGGATAGCGGCGGTAGAAAATAATATTCTTTTCATTTCATTTTTCTCAGTGATAGAGTAAGTTGATTCACTTTTACAATTGCATTAGTGAATTACAGGGTATACTTAATAGTTTTACAAACTGAAATGAAAATTCGATGAAATTTTCATACAGATAAGAAAGCAACACGATTTGATGAATTTATGACTCAATTTGTTTGGAATTATAGTATTTCACTTTTTCGCGTTGCTCTCCTACATTTTGATTCGCTTTAGTTAATCAAAATGTAGGAATAATTTAGCCACTGTAAGTGTTAATTCTTGCCAAACCGAGCGGAATTTCTTCTTTCATCCCTACTTTTTTGGCTGATACAGAATAATGCCAAGTATTGGCATAACCTGGAGTCCGAACTCCCTGCATTTGAATTGATAGTGAAGTTCCTGGGTTGACAGCTTCTGAAAATGTAATGGTGGCTTTTTTACCATTAATAGAAACTGTGGCAGGAATTTTTTCACCTGATTTATTGTTCACTTCAATTCCTTCAGTAATTTTCACATCTTCTGGTGACTCAATCATCAATTTAGAAACAGCTTTACCTTGAACGTGAACATCAAATTTATGGGTAGCATCATAAATTTGAGCGTCGTCAGGTAGGGCTGCACTATTTCCTAAATGAGTAATTTTTGCGTCACTTGGACTTTTCGCAAATACTGGAATTGCAGACGAAATAGCGAAGGTAAATGCAGCCGCATAAATTAATTTTTTCACTTATCTTCTCCTAATCAGTTAATAATTTTTTTGATTTGTCTCTATATCTTTATTGTGAATTATGTGAATGAAAATAAGATGAAAAAATCATAGATATTCCAAAATTGGTTGATTTTATTAAATTTAATTTAGATAGTTTTTTACGCAAACAAATTAATCGATAATAAAACTCACCTTTAATTTCTAATAGAAAAGGTGAGAAAATGGTTGAATTATTGTTGATTGATAGTCTTTATTATCTGCTATGTTAAAAACTAATATAAAATAGCGTAATCTTTACTGGATAAAATAGATAGCTTTTAATTTTGACTTTTAAGCCTTTGAGAGGATATTTGGAAAGTATTAAATAATTTAATTAACACGAGAAGGGTACTTAGTTTACGAAATAATCGTAAAATTTAGCCAATTTTAAAAAATCACCCAAATTCCATTTGAACCCGATATAAAGTTTGCCCAATAGGAGAGTATCCGTAGGCAAACTTTAGGCTTTAGAAACTTTTAGAAATACTTAACCTATAAATTATCTTTTAAAGCTAAAGCGACCATTCACTTTTTCACCATCAACTTCGGAAAGAATAGCGACTTTATACTCTCCTGCTGCTTTTTCTGGAAGTAGAGCGTGGTAATGTTTTTCATCAGCTTCATATTCAAGAGGGATTGATTTTTGCTGCCCATTGGGTAACTGAATTTGAGCGGTTACTTGAGCATTGCTGACCTTTTCATGCTTTTCACCTTTTGCTAAATAAAAATCCATATGGGTTCCATCATCACTTGGTTCTGCGACAAGTTCTAAATGATATTCACCGGATTCTATAACTTGTCCACCGTGAGAATGTTCTCCTTCTTTTTCATCTTCGGAATGGTCGTGACCGTCATTTTCTGAGTGACCTTTCTGTGCTACGGTTTCGGTTTTGCTAGCCGCTGAATCTTCTGAATTTGCAGTTTGATTACTACAAGCACCTACAAAAATTAATCCTATACTACCTAAAATAATCGCACTTAGTTTTAGAGATTTCATTTTTTTGACTCCTTGATTTTTCAGAATATAATTTATTAACGCAAAGGAACGCTGAGGGGTTCGCAGAGAAGCGCTAAGAAGTAATTTAAGTGTTAGTTTTTTAGTTTTTTATTCATCTCCTCTTACTATTATTGAGAATAGTTAAATCTTGATTCGCAGTCATTTCTGAAGCGGTTTCCATCTGAACTACGGATGAATTTTGTTTGGGTATCAAATACTTGCCGAATTTACTATACAAAGCCGGAAGTACCAATAAAGTTAAAGCTGTAGAAGTAAACAAACCACCCAATACAACTATCGCTAAAGGCTGCAAAATTTCTTTACCCGCACCAGTTCCAATTACCAGAGGAACCATACCCAATGCAGATGTTAAAGCTGTCATCAAAATAGCCACAAGTCTTTCCATTGAACCTTGAGAAATTACTTCCCGTAAAGGCATTCCCATTGCAAATTTGCTGTTATAGTTTTCGACTAAAAGCAAACCGTTACGGGTAGCGACACCGAATAAAGTAATAAATCCCACCATTGACGCTACCGAAAGAATACCACCACCCAAAGCCACGGAAAAAACTCCACCGGCTAATGCTAAAGGTAAATTACTCATAATCATTAAGGTTGCTGGGATTGATTTAACGGCGAAGTACATCAAAACAGCAATTACAATCATTGATAAACCGCCAAATATCAGGAAATTTTGGGAAGCTCGTTGTTCCGATTCAAACTGACCCCCATACTGAATAAAATAACCAGATGGTACTTGTACTTGCTCTTTGACTTTGGCGCGAATTTCATCCACAGCAGAACCCAAATCTCTACCGGAAACGTTTGTAGAAACAACAATTAAGCGGGAAACGTTTTCTCGGTTAATGGTATTGGGACCAGTTCCGTAATCAATTTTTGCTACTGCTGCTAAAGGTATTTTCTGTCCGTTGGGAGTATCGACAAGTAAATTACGAATGGTGTCTAAGTTGTTGCGTGCTTGTGGTTTTAACCATACTAATAAGTCAAAAAGCTGCTGTTTCTCTAATACCTGAGATACTACCCGACCATTTAATGCAGTTTCGGTTATTTCTGATAAATCTCCTACAGAAATACCGTAACGAGCCGCTGCATCGCGGTCAAACTTGATTTGTAACTGTTTTATCGGTACTTGCGGTTCTAGCTGCAAGTCTACCAAACCAGGAATATCTTGCATTACGGCTTCCACTTCTTTCCCCAAAGCACGTAACTCTTCAAGTTCGGGACCAAATATTTTCACGGCGATCGCACTTCTGACACCGGACAAAATTTCATCCATGCGGTGAGAAATGAAACCTCCTATAGCTGCGACTGAACCGGGTATTTTGGCGAATTCCTCTCTAACTTTTTCTACCGTTGCTTCCCTATCTTTCATTCCGACATCGCTAATCTCAATATCGAGGTGCGATAAGTTGACGGGTGCTGCATCCGCATCTCCAGGAGCGCGTCCGGAACGCATCTGCACTGATGTAATCCGGGGGTCATCTTTGAGTGCTGCTTCAATTGCGTTTCCAGCTTGGTTGGTAACTTCTAAGGATGTACCGGGATAAAGCAGCATAGAGTTGACTAAAGTACTTTCCTGGAATTCTGGTAAAAATACTCGTCCCAAGGTTGTAAAAATCAACATTGATGCCACAAAAGCTGCAACAGCAGTTAAAATCACCACGTTGCAACGTTTGATAGAAAAATTCAACAGGGGACGGTATAGCTTTTGCGACCAGCGAGTTAACCAGGTTTCATCATCCCGCAGTCTTTGGTTAGCTAGCAGTATGGCGCACAACGCTGGAGATAAAGTCATTGCCACCAAGGTTGAAGACAAAATTGATACTAAATATGCCCAACCCATCGGCGCAAAAATTCGACCTTCTACCCCAGTTAAGGTAAAAATTGGTGCGAAAACTACGGCTATAATTACTGTCGAAAAAATAACGCTGGTTCTTACCTGTACTGAAGTGTCAAATACTACTGTGAAAGGATGAACGGGATTTTCTGCTTGCTGGTTTTCCCGCAATCCCCGGTAGGCATTCTCCATATCAACAATAGAATCATCCACCACCGAACCGATAGCTACTACCAAACCTCCCAAAGTCATAGTATTAATACCTTGACCGAAGAAATTGAGAATCATCATCCCAATTAAAACCGACAAAGGAATAGCGCTAAGGGTGATAATTGCAGTCCGCCAGTTCATCAAAAACATCAGCAAAATAATTGAAACAATTATCGTGCCATCCCTGAGAGAACTAGTAACATTTTTTATAGCATCATCAATAAAATTTTGCTGGCGAAAAGTAACCGTATACTTAACATTGGCAGGTAAGCTAGGCTCAAGTTCTGCCATTGCCGTTTCTACAGCCTGACTTACTGTAGGAGTATCAGCTTGGGGTTGTTTGTTAACCATCACCACAACCGCAGGCTGAGTATTAAAACTAGCGTCACCCCGCTTTAATGCCGCACCAATTTGCACATCGGCGATATCTCTTAATAATACAGGGGTACCATCACGAGCGGTAACTACTGACTTCTGTAAATCCTCAATTTGAGTAATTCTTCCGATACCGCGAATTAATAGCTCCTTATCTGGGTCAATTAAAAATCCACCAGCCGCATTATTATTAGCTTTTCTTGCAGCTGCGGTAACTTGTTCTAAAGAGACATTAAAAGCCTTTAGTTTAGCAGGGTCAACTAAAACTTGATATTGGCGGGTATCTCCCCCATAAGAAATTAATTGCGAAACACCCGGAACAGCGAGCAGACGGTTTGTCACAACCAAATCAACAAATCGTCTCACCTCCATCATGTCAGTTGTGGTTTTCCCTTCCTCCGAATCGATAGTAAAAGCATAGGAAAGTACTGTTCCGATGGGGGAACTAATCGGGGAAATTTGTGGTGGTTCGATATTTTCTGGCAGTTTTTGCGACGCTTGCTGCAATCTCTCGGTGACTAACTGTCGAGCTTGATAAATATCTGTACCCCAATTAAAAATAACTTTGACAACAGAAATACCAACCCCAGAAGAAGAACGCACGGTTTCTACACCAGGAGTACCATTGACAGCACTTTCAATCGGCAAACTAATTAAAGATTCTACCTCTTCGGGAGCTAACCCTGGTGCTTCGGTTTGAATTTCTACTTGGGGTGGAGCAAAGTTAGGAAAAACATCCAAAGGCATTTGAGTTAGGTTGTAAACTCCTAACATCATCACAATCATTGCCCCAATAATCACCAGCCACCGCTGTACAATCGACCATTTCAGAATGTTATCAATCATGATGCAGTTTATGATTCGGAATTATTTTTTGAGGTGGATTCTAGCTGATCAATTTGAGTTGTGGGTTCGCGATGGTTATTTTCAATGTCATCAAAATTTTGATGTTGAATATCTTCTTCTAATTCCGTTGATATAACATATTCATTACCTAACCCTCCTGCATAAGCTGCAACCATGTGGTTTTGGCTGCGACGACCAGACATGGTTCCTGCTGCAAAAGCACCACCAGCAACTACCGTTCCTCCCAAGGTCGCCATTAACCATAAAGGTAGGGGAAAGTTACTAGTATTAGTCTCTTCCGAAAGGACATCCTCTTCTTCCGAGTGGTCATCTTCTTTATTACCACCACCCCGTAAAGACTGAGCATAAAGTTGCGTAGCACGTTGAGTAACTACTGCATCTCCCTCAAATAAATCGCTGGTAACTTCGATTAAATTCCCAGAAGTTTGACCAAAGGAGGGTTCAACAGATTGAAAAGCGTTACCATTTTTGATATAGATTAATTTTTTACCATTGGCATCCACCACAGCAGAAGTAGGAATTGCCAAAACTGGCGTATCTGTTTTATCCGTAACCACTTCCAACTGAGCAAACATTCCCGGTTTTAATTGACCGTTAGCATTACTAATTTCAGCTTGTACGGGCACTACTTGCGTTTCTCCTTGTACCACCGAGCCAATTCGCTTAATTCTACCCGTAAAAATTTGATTGGGTACGCTCGCAACCTTCACCCTTACTGGTTGACCAATTTGTACTTTACCCAAATCTTTCTCATAAATACTTGCTGTCGCAAAAACTTCGCGGTCATTAACAATGGTCATCAACTGACTACCCGATTCTTCAAAGGATTGACCGATGCTTACTTGTCTGTCAGCAACTTGACCGCTGATAGGAGCCGTCACCGTTATCAACCCCTTTTTGTTAGCAATAGCTCCTAGTTGAGCCAGTCGAGTTTGATAAGTAGTATTACTAAGATTAATACGTTCTTTCGCTACCTTAACAGCCGCTTGGGCGCGTTGAAGTTGATTTTCTGCTTCAATCACATCTCCGCGACGATTGGCTCTGGCAAGTTCTGCTTTAGCTTGCGCTAATTGAGTTTGAGACTCTAAAGCCGTGCGACGCGGTAAAGCACCGTTAACTGCCAATGACTTGTCTTTACTATATTTTTCTTGAGCAAATGCTACTTGACTTTGCGCTTGAGCTATTTCTGCTTTAGCGATATTTTGATAACGATTGTAATTTTGTTGAGCCAGCTTTAAATCCGCTAAAGCTTGCTGTAAATCTGCTTGACCTTGTGCTAACTTCTCTTGGGATTCAACCCGCAAATTTACGAAATCAGGACTAGTCACAACAGCAACAGGTTGACCTTTTCTCACCCTTGCACCAGGTTCTACCAACAACTCAGCCACCTTTGCTCCAGGAATCGGAGTTGTTACCTCGGCTCTTTGACTGGGTAAAGTTTCAATTTTACCCGTCGTTTTAATGCCAACGTCTAAACGCTGACGTTTCACAGATTCAACTTTAATCCCCAACCGTTTCGCAGTTTGCTCGTCCACTTCCACCTGTCCGCTCGGTTCGCTTCCACCTTGAAACGCACCACTTCCGTGGTCGTGACCCGCACCTGCTAACACAGATGTCGGAGCGTTTATCAAAATTAAACTCAGGGCTAAGGTCGAAACAAAATTAAGAACTGGTGTAGAACCTTGAAAACGGTTGGAAATTCGCATAAACATTATCTTCCTCTAGGATGCTGGCATTTTGAAAGAAAGAGTATTAAATCTCTTGCTTTAAGGGGCTTTGATTGAGATGCTCCTATGAGTGCAACAAGCCATTATTTAATTTCTTTTCCAATTCTTTCATACCCAAATGAAAAATCGGTGAAATTTTTAGATGATTTTTTCAAAAACAAAGAAACGCTGTATTCGAGCGTCTCTACAAAATCTCTTTAAAATTTACTAAGAAGCGAGATATTTGATATAAATTCTCTAATTACTAAATATTTGTTTGACATTCGCCAAGCAACAAGAACCTTGAGGATTGTTAACTTCACAACCACAACGTCCAGCTTTTATATGAGCGCTAATAGAAGTAATAGCAATGCTTTTACCCGTAGAATCAACTGTTTCACGAATACGCCTACCTGTCCAATTAAAACAGTAACAGACAAGAATTTCCTCGTCGGAATTTTTCTGAAAAACTGGTACTTTAATATCGTCTATGGTAAAAATAGAACCATTTTCTGAAAAATATACAACCGCACAATCAGAACTATTACAAAATGAGTAGTATTGTTGAGGTTCTAGCTGTTCTAATGCTGAAGGTTTTAACAAACTTTTCAATGTAATTAGTTGAACGGGCTTACCTTTACTACCATCTTGAGGACAAATCCGTGGGCGAGTAGTATTAGTTTTATCGGGGTTTTGGTTATTACAACATTTATTCATTAATATTAGCTTTTTAAACTCAACTAATTATTCAAAAAAGTACGTGACTTTTTCCCATATCGTCCCAGAAAAGCAAGAGCTTGTCGCTGCAACTGTATTACTCTTTGACGAGAAATACCCATTCGCTGACTAACTTGATTTAATGTCAATTCTTGTCCACCTTCTAAACCGTAACGCAAGCTTAATATTTCTTGTTGCTGAGGAGACAGCTTAGATAATAAATCTTTAACAGTTTGTTGAAGAGATTCTTCCATAACAAAATCTTCTGGAGAAAAACTATCGTCTTTCAACAAATCTTGTAACTTTGCATTTTTTTTCTCTCCTACTCGCACATCTAAGGATATCGGTTTACGAGCTAAATTTAAGTAGTCTCTAATCTGACTTGGTTTGACTTCCAATACTTCAGCAATTTCATTAACAGTTGGATTATGACCAAGTTTCTGGGACAATTCTCGCTGAACCCGTTTGATTTTATTTAGTTTCTCTGTGATATGAATCGGTAAACGAATCGTGCGAGATTGTTGGGATATTGCTCGCGTAATTCCCTGACGAATCCACCAGTAAGCATAAGTAGAAAACTTGTATCCCAATGCTGGTTTAAATTTATCAACTGCTCGCTCTAATCCTAAAGTTCCTTCCTGGATTAAATCGAGAAAATCCAGATTGCGTTTTTGATACTTCTTGGCAATTGTCACTACCAAACGCAGATTAGCCGCAATCATCTTTTGTTTAGCAATTTGTCCTTGTTTGATTTGTTCGAGTAGTTCAGAATCATCCAATTGAGCTTTATCAGCCCATTCTTGTAAAGTTGGTTGACGCTGTAATTCCTTCGATAGTTCTTCCTTAACTGCTAACAAAGACATCCGTTGCCGAACTTGTTTAGCCAGAAAAATTTCTTGTTCGGAAGTTAATAGCGGTATGCGAAAAATGTCTTGAAAAGAACTACCGACAATATCTTTAGAGGATTTATGATTTCTATTACTGAAGCGATTTGATTTTGAATTAGATTTAGACATAGATGAAATAGCCTCTTTTATACCCAAGCTGGTTAATGCGGAAAAAATTTACTCAAATATCGATTGGCAAGATTCAAACAAAAATTACTCGTTCATATTCTTAAGAGTTGCTACAGCAGAAGGGGATATTCGATTGAGATATCTAAAGATCCAATATTTTAAAATAGTGTCAAGGATAACGGGAAAAGTAGCGATAAACAAAAAAATCGCACTGTGGTTGGCTTCAATTCCTAAATGATTGGCAATACCTTCTAAGATTACCTCCCAGCCGTGAGGCGAGTGGAAACCGACAAAGATATCGGTAAACAAAATAATCAAAAATGCTTTAGCACTATCGCTCAAACCATACATTAGGTTATCTAGAAAACTTTTAATTGCAGCAATACCTCGTTTGTTGGTTAAGGCAACGATGATAAATGCCAATAAACCTAATAAATCGGCACAAACATTACTGATAGCGGTACTACTTTTATGACTAAATTCTAGAGCTATTTCTTGAGCTTTTTCTTTTAGTTCTAGTTCATTTTCTACGGTGGAAATCACGGGGGCAAGACTAATTAAGTTCTCGAATTTTAATTCTGCTTCAAAGTCTTCTAATTCTCTAAAAGCCTCCTCTTTCATTTCGGTATTAATAAACACTGCTGCATGATGTTGTTCGCGATATTGTTCTACTAAAGGTAATATAAAAAACTGTTTGGATATTTGTTGAGTTATTACGGGAATAATTATTAATAGTAAAAAACAACGAATAGCTGCTTGGGTAACTCGGCGATCGCGACGAAAGTTAGCAATAATTTCTGCTTCCCCATCTCCTTTTAAATCTGTTTGAATTTTATTAAAAGTCCTGTTAAGGGATCGTGGTAATACTCCCGTCTTGTCGCTCACTGGTTTAACTTGAGTGAAATCGTCTTTCAGGCGAGCGTATTTGTCATATTTATTGACTTGCTGTGGGGTTCGAGCTAGTTCCTCTACATTAGGAGCAATAACAGGCTCGATTGTCTCTGTCTTTATATGATATTTTTTCAGTACCTCTTCAATCAAAAGAATTTTTGACCAATAACTTTGGTGGCGGTCGTTTAACAAGAAGCGACTAACTTTAAATTCTGCTAAGTTGACTTTAATAATCGCCAAGTACTTATCTATATCTGACTGTAAATACTTGACAATTATCGCATTATCTTTGACTTCTCCATCCTGAGAAGTAGCATAATCTGCTTCTATGGATTTAATACTTAAAGCAGCTAAATAAGCTCTATTTAAAGCTCTAGTTGGAGTATTGATAGACCACTGATAAACATGGTGAGATATTTTTAAAAAGTTGCCAAAAATATCTCCTTTACAATTGTCTAGGGTGTTTTTCACCATTTTTTTATTGTTTTTTTTGCTCTTAAAAAAATAATGTCTAGCTAAACATTATCATTGTTCAGTACATAGTATGCTAAATATTGAGAAAAAAAATAAGCATTTGTCAATGAAGGTTGCTATAAAAGCAAGGTTGATTATTTACTATATTGAATATTTTTTGACTTCATTTCTTTCCTTTTGCCTTTTTTACGACTATTTAAATAGCATACCAAGTACTGAAGAACCGTATTCTGAAAAAATGCTATTAATGATGAACGAAGGCTAAGGGATCTGGAATGGGAAAAGCACCAGAATTTAGTGGGCAAAACCTACCACATTCTGAATCATAAGCTCTAATTTCGCCTTTTTCTATCTCATAGACCCAAGCATGAAGTGACATCAACCCCGCCCGCATTTTAGAACGAATGACAGGATAAGTTTCCAAATTTTCAATTTGAGTTAGGGTGTTTTCTTCCACGGCTATTCTTAATAACTCATCTTCACTACAATCAGCATGATTTTCTTTCAACAGGCGACGAATCGGTTCGCCATGATGTTTTAACCAGTCATAGACTAAAGGCATTTTTTCATTTAATTTATTTAGCTGTAACAGAGCTTTCATGCTGCCACAATGGGAATGTCCACAAACTACAATATGCTTGATGTTTAAAGCTGCAACTGCATATTCGATTCCCGCTCCCTCGCTACTATTGAGAGTGCTATGGGTGGGAATCATGTTACCAATATTGCGAATCACGAATAGTTCCCCTGGTTTGGTTTGAGTTAGTAGGTTGGGATCGATCCGCGAATCAGAACAGGTAATAAAGAGAATTTCTGGAGTTTGCTTTTGTGAGAGTTGCTGAAAAAATTCTTGATGGGAATTAAAGTAATTTGTCTGGAATTGACCTAATCCGTTAATAATTCTATTGATGGGCATAAATAACTCCTACTTTTCTTAGTAAAGGTGTAATTTCTAATAATTATTACTTTGCTCTTCTGGTGGCATAGTTTAAACAAACAAGTGTTTGATAATTTCCAAGTAAAGAGGAATGCCGATAATAATGTTGAAAGGGAAAGTAAGGGCTAACGCCATCGAAACATAGAGACTGGGATTTGATTGGGGGACTGTCATTCTCATGGCTGCGGGGACGGCAATATAAGAAGCACTGGCACACAAAATAGCAAACAGTAAAGCGTTACCTTCGTTAAAACCCAATACCTTAGCAATACCAATCCCAATTAGGGCATTAATTACGGGAATAAATACGGAAAAGCCAATTAGAAATGAACCAGTTTTACTTAAATCTTTGATTTTTTGGGCAGCAACTAACCCCATATCCAGCAGAAAGAAAGTTAAAGCACCATAAAAAATTTCCTGCGTGAATGGTGATAATTTTTTCCAGCCTTCTTCCCCCGTTAAAACACCGATAATCAAACTACCCACCAAGAGTAATACCGAGCCGTTCAGAAATGCTTCGTGCAATACTTCCGACCAAGAAAAATCAGATTTTTTGGTCGGTTTAACAGTAGATCGATAAGAATTACCCATAGATTTGGCAGACAGGTTTTGTTCGCTGGCAAAGGCAACAGTAGAGCCATATTCAAATTCGCTGGCACTTGGTTCGCTATATTGAATCTCTTGGGCTGGAATTTCTTCAATTTCTTTTCTACCACCATCGGCAAACATTTTTACTAAAATAATGCCGACCACAATCGCAGGAGATTCCATCAACGCTAAAGCAGCCACCATGTGTCCTCCGTAGGGAATTTGCAGCTTTTCTAAAAAAGAACTAGCGGTAATAAAAGTGACCGCACTAATTGAACCATAGGTAGCAGCAATCGCAGCAGAGTCATAGCTACTGAGCTTGGTTCTGAGAATAAAAAAGGTATAGACTGGAACAGCAGCAGCTACCACAACGGCTGCAATTAAAGTAATGGCAATTTGAAAATTAATGCCACTCTCTGCCAGTTCGTGACCTCCTTTAAAGCCGATCGCAATTAACAGATAAAGGGAGAAAAGCTTGGGCAAAGGTGCGGGAATTTTCAAATCGGACTTAACAAACACGGCAATCATCCCCAAAAAGAAAAATAAAACTGGGGGATTGAGCAAATTAAATAGAATTAGACTGCTATCCATAAATCACTCTTAATGGTTCTCAAGTTAACGAATCTTTTACAAAATAACTTAGAGAATTTAAGAAAATGATGAGTGAATTCTAAGAATTTTCTTATTTAATTGCCCAAACGGGTAAATTCACTTCAAAAGTAGTCATTTTGTCGATCTGACTCATGACAGAAATCTGCCCGCCATGACAACGAGCAATCAAAGCAGCGATTGCCAGTCCCAAACCCGTTCCTCGCTTTCCGCTAGCACGATCGCCAGCGAGACGGTAAAAACGGTCGAACAAATAAGGCAAATTCTCGGCTGCAATACCAACTCCCGTATTGCTGATTGCTACGGTAACTTGCTGGCGATCGCATTTAGTTTTTAAGTGTATTTCACCCCCTGGAGGGGTATATTTAACCGCATTATCTAATAGATTTAAAAATAAGCTGCTTAAAAGGTCGCTATCGCCCAAGACTGATAAATTGGGTGATATTTCGGCTATAACCTTAAGTTGCT
The DNA here is from genome assembly GCA_019192545.1 of Rivularia sp. MS3. Lineage (GTDB taxonomy): Bacteria > Cyanobacteriota > Cyanobacteriia > Cyanobacteriales > Nostocaceae > Rivularia. The sequence continues at coordinate 82,590 of JAHCMI010000035.1, forward strand.
TATCTTCTGTTAGCAGAATTTGTTCGTTTAAAACCTCTAACAAACTAGTCAGATTCACCTCATTAAAACTTCTCTTCCCTTCTGCTTGTTCCTGTTCCAAACGGGCGAGGAATAATAGCCCATTAGTCAAACGTATTAAACGATCTGTTTGGGCATCTAAATCCTGTAGGCTAATTTCATACTCAGTAGGAGTGCGCTGACGACTTAAAGCAACGCCAATTTTTCCCTTGATTATGGTTAGGGGGGTGCGTAACTCATGGGAAGCATCGGCAATAAAACGCCGTTCGTGTTCAAAAGCTGATTCAATGCGGTCGAGCATTCGATCTAAAGTCATAGCCAAACGTCCAACCTCATCCTCTACTCCCCGGTAGTTAATTCTGTAGCTCAAATCTTCTGAATTAATCGCTTCGGCTGTGCGAATAATGCGATTAATGGGACGTAAAGCACGATCTGCTAGAAATATCCCTCCCGAACTAGCTACAAGCAAGATTAGGGGAAAGCCAAGTAACATCAAGGTCAAAAGATGTTCTAGAGCCTCATTCATAGGCTGTAAGGATTGAGTCAGTTGTAACCATTGAGTTTGACTATTATTCTCTAACTTGTCCTCGACAATCTTTGAGCCAGCGATTGCTAAAGGTAAGTTATAGGTACGCCAGTTTTGACTTTGGGCTTTTAATTTTTGATAGCCTTTCTTTTGAGGCAATAAAACCTTTATAGCTTTATAATTACCAAAACCATCGCTAATATTGCCATCTGAGTCAATAATTATGGCTGAAAAACCCGCATGGGTCAACTGCTGTTGATTAGACCGAAATTGTTCAGAATTGCTAAAGCCAATGCCATTGTCTTCAATGACTAAATTGGTCAAGATTTCTGTACTAGCAATTTTTAAAGTAGTGTCTAATTGACTTAGTAAGCTGAATTTTAATTGTAAATATAAATAACCACTAAAAATAATTAAGGTGCAGCTTAACACCAATAGATACCAAGCAGTTAAACGCACTCTTAAAGGTTTTTTGGTTCGCCAATATTGTTTAAAGCTATTAAACATCTAATAATATTACAAATGTTGGTAATGTTTAATCTATAGATGGTGTTTTCAAACAGTAACCAACACCTCTAATCGTATAAATTAAAGCTTGAGCATAACCTTTATCAATTTTGCGTCGCAAATAGCCAATATAGACATCTACCACATTAGAATTACTACAAAAATCTAGTTCCCAAATTCGTTCCCCAATTTGAGTCCGAGATAAAGCGCGATCGCAATTACGCATCAAATATTCCAGCAAATTATATTCCAAAGGACTTAAAACAATTGCTCTATCCCCTCTATATATTTCCCTTTTTACGGTGTCCATTACCAAGTCCCCAACCTTGAGAATCGTACTAAATTGTAGCGGAGGGCGACGCTGTAAAGCTCGCAAACGAGCCATTAATTCTGAAAAGGCAAAAGGTTTGACCAAATAATCATCGGCACCAAGGTCTAACCCTCGTACCCGATCTTCTACGGTATCTCTAGCAGTTAATAACAATACAGGCGTAGTAATTTTTACCGAGCGAATATGTTTTAATAGCTCCAAACCACTGATTTTTGGTAGCATAATGTCGAGAATAATCAGATCGTATTTGTAAGTATCAGTTAAATCTCGACCTGCTCGACCATCTTCACCATGATTTACAACGTAGCCGATCTCCGTAAGACCTTGGGTAATAAACTGAGCGATTTTTAGCTCGTCTTCTACTAGTAAAATACGCATGAGTTAGCTCATTATTCTGTATTTTGAGTATTTTAACTTAAATTAAAAAGTTAGCTTAAATAGCCAATTCAAGAAGTTGAGCTTGATGACATAATTTTAGTGCGTCCTGGAGAGAAAATTCCCGTAGATGGGGAAGTTGTTGAAGGAACTTCTACTATCGATGAAGCAATGGTGACGGGTGAAAGCGTAGCCGTGAAAAAGCAGCCCGGTGATGAGGTTATCGGCGCAACGATTAATAAAACTGGTAGCTTTAAGTTTAGGGCAACGAGGGTAGGAAAAGACACCGTACTCTCGCAAATCGTCCAATTGGTAAGACAAGCTCAAGGAAGTAAAGCCCCAATTCAGAGGTTAGCAGACCAGGTGACGGGGTGGTTTGTGCCGGTGCTAATAGCCATTGCCATTTCTACATTTGTCATCTGGTTTGATTTTATGGGTAATATCAGCCTCGCTTTAATTACCACCGTCGGTGTTTTGATTATTGCTTGTCCCTGCGCTTTGGGTTTAGCAACTCCAACATCGGTAATGGTGGGTACTGGTAAAGGTGCGGAAAACGGTATTTTGATTAAAGGAGCGGAAAGTTTAGAACTCGCTCACAAAATCAAAACGATTGTTTTGGATAAAACTGGGACATTAACTGAAGGGAAACCGACTGTAACTAATTTTGTCACACTGCGCGGTACTGCTAATCAAAATGAATTTAAATTAATCAAATTAGCAGCCTCCTTAGAGCGTAATTCAGAACATCCATTGGCGGAAGCAGTAGTTAGATATGCCCAAAATCAAGATGTGGAATTAACGGATGTTCTTGACTTTGAAGCCATTGCAGGCAGCGGTGTTCAAGGATATGTATCAGATAGATTTGTGCAAATTGGCACTAAGCGATGGTTCTCTGAAATCGGAATTAATACTAATTTATTCGCAGAGCAAAAACACACTTGGGAATCTCTCGGACAAACTGTAATTTGGATTGCGGTGGATGGAGAAGTTGAAGGTTTGATGGGAATTGCCGATATTTTGAAACCAACTTCTATTGAAGCGGTGAGAAAAATGCAGAAATTGGGTTTGGAAGTAGTAATGTTAACAGGAGATAACCGTCCCACAGCAGAAGCAATTGCTAGTGAAGTTGGTATGGGAGCAACGCGATTTTGTGAAAACCAGTGCGATCGCCATACCTATACTTAAATA
>JAHCMI010000036.1 GCA_019192545.1 Rivularia sp. MS3
GTGGGTTCAATCGATACGTTGATGGTGGCAGCAGTGGTGGTTTGTTTGGCGGTAACGGTAACGATGTAATCTTTGGCGAAGCTGGTAATGATACTCTCAGGGGTGAAGCTGGAAATGACAGTTTAGATGGGGGAGATGGAGACGATTTCCTCAATCCCGGTACTGGAGTAGACACTGTAGATGGTGGAGCGGGTAATGATGGATTATTACTCGATTTATCTGGTGAAACCACTGACTTAACAATAAACTTCACCAACGCTACAGATGGAACAGTTTCCAACGGTACGAGTTTCCAAAACATCGAAAGCTTTAACCTAGAAACAGGTAGTGGTGACGATACTGTAACTACTGATGCTTCTAATAGTAATGCTTTGGTAAGTACTGGTGATGGTAACGACAATATTCAAACCGGTGCCGGAGACGACAGAGTTGAAGGTGGCGACGGCGATGATACTATTCGCGGTGGAGCCGGAGATGACGGTGGGTTCAATCGATACGTTGATGGTGGCAGCAGTGGTGGTTTGTTTGGCGGTAATGGTAACGATGCAATTTTTGGCGAAGCTGGTAATGACGATCTTTACGGTGAAGCTGGCAACGACACTTTAAGTGGAGTTGATGATAATAGCCTCACTCCAGGAATTGGAGAAAGAGACGAGTTAAGTGGAGGTACTGGAAACGACTTGTTTATTCTGGGTGACAGTATCAACATCTATTACGACGATTTAGATACTTCCACCAATGGAGACAATGATTATGCTACGATTACAGATTTTAATCCCAGCGAAGATAAAGCTCAGTTACAGGGAACAGCTAGTAATTACCGTTTAGAAATTGACGGTACTGATACTAATCTCTACATTGAAAAACCAGGCAACGAACCAGACGAACTGATTGCGGTATTCGAGAATGTCACTAATTTAGACCTTGAATCGGATGCTTTTATATTTGTTGAGAAACAAAATCAAGCCCCCGTACTAGCTACCAACGATGGTTTAACGCTAGACGAAGACGCAATTGGTAACATTACCTCAACTCAACTACAGGTAACAGATGCAGACAACACCGCTGCGGAAATTACTTATGTCATCACCGACGTAACCGACAACGGTGATTTATTGCTAAACGGAACAACTTTAGCTCTCAACGACACCTTTACCCAGGCTGACATTGACAACAACCTTCTAACCTACGACCATAACGGTAGCGAAACTACTTCCGACAGCTTTAATTTCGTAGTTGCTGACGGTGCGGGTGGTAACATAAGTTCTTCAACGTTTGATATTACGGTTAATCCGGTTAATGATGCACCTGTCGCTGTTAATGACACCGCCACAACTGATGAAGACAGCAGCGTAACTATCAGTGTTTTAGCTAACGATACTGACGCTGAAAACAATAACCTTTCAATTACTAACGTTAGCAATGCAACAGGTACCGTTACAATTGACGGCAGCAATATCGTTTACAACCCCAACGGACAATTTGAATCTTTGAATGCCGGTGAAACTGCAACCGATACCTTTACTTATAGTATTGATGACGGTGAAGGTGGTACCGATACAGCTACAGTAAATGTAACTATCAACGGACTTGAGCAAGTCAATCTACCACTTGTTAAAGTTAACAATACAGCCGTTAGTAATCCAGTTGTATCTTACGGTGGTCCCACTCAAGATGTTATAGGTACTGCCCAAGTATCCCCTAGCAACCAACTAAACCTTACCGGAAACCGTTGGCAAAGAGTTGAAATTAACTCAAATATCACCGCTAATACCGTTCTTAGCTTTGAATTCGAGGGTAATGGCAAAAGTGAAATTCAAGGTATTGGCTTCGACAACGACAATAATATTAGCCGCAATAATGATGCTGGGCAGTTCTTCCAAGTTGCTGGTAGCCAAAACTGGGGTATAACAAACCTCAGTCAGTTCATTGTTAACCAGTCAGGTAATAAAGATATCTACGAAATTCCAGTAGGCGAATTTTTCACTGGCAATTTTGACTTTTTGACTTTTGCTAACGATGATGACCAAAATAACCCGGATGCTGAAGCTGCATTTAGCAATATCGAGCTATTTGAAGATAATTCACTAACTGTTTCCATCAATCAAGTTGCCCAAAACAAAGAAGTTGAATCCTACGGTGGTGCTTCTCAGGACGTTAATGTAGTTCAAACTATTAACAATACAGAACTACAGTTAGCTGGTAATGGCTGGAAGCGGTTAGATATCACAGGGTATGAAATAAATGCAAATACTCGCTTGAAGTTTGATTTTGCCTCCAACGGTGAAGCTGAAATTCAAGGTATTGGCTTCGACAACGACAATAATATTAGCCGCAATAATGATGCTGGGCAGTTCTTCCAAGTTGCTGGTAGCCAAAACTGGGGTATAACAAACCTCAGTCAGTTCATTGTTAACCAGTCAGGTAATAAAGATATCTACGAAATTCCAGTAGGCGAATTTTTCACTGGCAATTTTGACTTTTTGACTTTTGCTAACGATGATGACCAAAATAACCCGGATGCTGAAGCTGCATTTAGCAATATCGAGCTATTTGAAGATAATTCACTAACTGTTTCCATCAATCAAGTTGCCCAAAACAAAGAAGTTGAATCCTACGGTGGTGCTTCTCAGGACGTTAATGTAGTTCAAACTATTAACAATACAGAACTACAGTTAGCTGGTAATGGCTGGAAGCGGTTAGATATCACAGGGTATGAAATAAATGCAAATACTCGCTTGAAGTTTGATTTTGCCTCCAACGGTGAAGCTGAAATTCAGGGTATTGGCTTCGACAACGACAATAGTATTAGCCGCAGTAATGATGCTGGACAGTTCTTCCAAGTTGATGGTAGCCAAAACTGGGGCATTGATATAGACCAAAGTCAATATATTCTTGGTACTACAAACGGATTTACTCAGTATGATATTCCTGTTGGTGATTTCTTCACTGGTGAATTCGACTTCTTAACTATTGCCAACGATCATGACGTAGCTAATCCAACTGCTGTTGGGCAATTCCAAAACATTACACTTATCGGATAACTTGAGAGCGTTGAGCAATTGAGCGAACAAAATATCGATTATCTTATCAATTAAGATAGACTCTTGTGGTACGGGCCGAACAGCCCGTACTTACACATCAGCTTTAACCTACGACTAAATGATGGTAACTTACAGCAATTTATGAAAACTCATATTGAGTAGCGATATTGTCAAGCTTTAACATACTCCGAAATCTAAACCTTTATGACACGGGCATTCATAACCGCATAGCTAAAAATAAACTCAAAAAATCCCCACCATCCATAAACCCGGTTTTTTAGAAAAACCGGGTTTCTTAATAGCAAAAAAAATAAAAAAGACTACATAAAAATATAGGAACAATGTAAAAAATATAGCGTCATCAAAAGACTTGATATTATAAATTCTACCTGTTGAAAGATTCCAGATAATCTTAAGAATGATTTTCTAACTAACTACTAACCACTAAACACTAATAACCAACAAATTTAATATTTATTCAGAAACAATATTATTATCTTCGCGTCATAACATAAAGTCTCAAGACTAAAGGAATTCTCTTATGACTGGCTTTCATCGTTGGAAATCTGGAACCGCTGCGTTTTTGACATTAAGCATTACAACCGCTGCGGCTGCACCTATCTTGATATCAACCCCTGCTACCGCACAAGCTATTTTTGGACAATCAAGAGGGATTTCTATTCCTGAAGGGGTGACACTTCCCGTTACTTTTGATAAAGAAAAAGTTGTTGTTACACCCGATGAAACTTCCGATTTAACTTTAACAGTTGCCAGAAATATTATTGACAACAGAAGTAACATATTAATTCCTCGTGGTAGCGAACTTGTTGGCAGATTAGAACCAGCAACTTTTAACGGTGAAAAAGGTTCTCAATTCGTTGCTAGAGAGTTAGTTTTTCCAAACGGTAAAAAGCAGAATATCGATGCAACTTCTGCGGTAGTTACTAATAAAGAAACAATCAAAAGAGGTGCTAGTACGGGTAGAGTTTTAACAGATGCTGCTTATGGTACTGCTGCTGCAACCGTAATTTCGTTGATAACCGGAAATAACAAAATCGAAACCTTAGAGCCTCTAGCTGGTGCTGCTGCGGGTGCTTTAGCAAGTATTTTACTCAATCGCAAACAAGTAGAGGTTGTAGTTATTAACCCTCAACAAGATTTAGATGTTACCTTACGTTCTAATTTGTTACTATCACGCTTTTAGGAATAATTTAGCAACACATTATTGATTCCATCTAAATTAAATGCCATCGTCGCTTCAAAGGTTTGAGTGTACGGTGGCTTGTTTTTTGGAATCAGGTTGTGGTGATTATTTATTAGCTTTGTTTATAGGTTACACGAGCAAGAGCGTCTTCTGATTTTATTCTATAAGTTTATTGCTCTTATATAGAGAAAGTACTTATCAAATCCATTTCCGTCATATGGTTGGAGCGCTTAATTCACATAAGACGTAACTCTTAACTTTAACTATAAATCCAAAATTTTGAAAAGTTGTTCGTGGAAGAAACTTCCAATACTGCATTAGCTCCTTAAGGCTACTGCGTTCTCAAAAGATAAAACTTAACTATTCCTGATATTCAATTTGATTGACTGTATAAAAAACATGTAGAGGGGCTATAAACGAATTTTAATAAGTAAGTAACTGGATTTATTCGAGTTTGTATAGTATTAGTCAAAGGCAAAAAAACTGTAGAATAGTCGTTCAAAGCCTTTTCAGTACTACCAAGTTAGTGTCAGTAAAAATGACACAATGCTTAACACGCTTATCAAAGCCCTAGCTATACCTCATGGGATATTGGCGTTATCTATATACTGAGGTTATATTAATCTTTTAAAACGAATACGTGGAAATATACGGAACTTTTTTCTTGATAAAGCAACTATTATATTAACCGCATGTCTAAATTAATCGAATATGAACAGTCTATATACAAGGAATATTATTGCTTAGATTAATTTTAATGAATGTGTCTACAATAGACTCTAAAAAATCATATAGCTCGGAACATTTAATCTGAGATATTGTCAAATTATTTAACAGAAATAAACGAACTTGTTGGGGATGAAAATCAATGTCTAATCTAAATCGTTGGAAATCAAAATGTGCTGCATTTATGGCTTTGGGTGTTACAACAGCTGCCGTTGCACCTTTAGTTGCACCAGCACCCTCATTTGCTCAAACTAGTTTCTATGATGTTTCATCTAACTATTGGGCAGCACCTTTCATTCAAGAATTAGCCCAAAGAGGAGTTATTGCCGGATTCCCTGATGGTAGCTTCCGTCCAGATGCACCGGTAACACGCTCTCAATTTGCGGCTATGATTCGCAAAGCTTTCAACAAAAGGCAGGAAAGACGGCCAATCAACTTTGTTGATGTTTCATCTAACTATTGGGCTTACGGTGCAATTCAAGAAGCTTATACCACTGGTTTCTTGTCTGGATATCCTGGAAGAGTTTTCCGCCCTACTCAAAATATTCCTCGCGAGCAGGTATTGGTGTCTCTTTCCAACGGTTTAGATTATGTTGCCAGCGGTAACGTTCAAAGCACTTTAGCATATTACAACGATAGCTATAACATCTCTAATTATGCTCGCAGCCCTATCGCCGCAGCTACAGAGAAGCAATTAGTTGTTAACTATCCCAATACAAAATTCCTCAGTCCTAAAGGAACTGCAACCCGTGCAGATGTTGCAGCTTATATTTACCAAGCTTTAGTTAGCACCAATCAAGCTAGCGCTATTAGCTCTCCTTACATCGTGGCTATCGGCAATACTAATCCTGGTGGTGGTGGTTCAATTGTGACTATTCCCGAAGGAACCGTTCTTCCAGTTAAATACGATAAAGCAGAGAAAATTATGGTTACAAAGGATGAAACAGCGCCTTTGACTTTAACCATCTCGCAAAACGTAATCACCGACACCGGAAGTTTAGTTATTCCCGCAGGTTCTCGTGTTGTAGGTAAAATTCAACCTGCAAATGGTGGTTCCCAATTCGTAGCTCAAAAGCTGATTACCACCACCGGACAAGAATATAATATTAACGCTAGTTCCGGAATAATTACTAAGACTGAAACCGTTAAAAAAGGTACTAGTACCAAAGGTATTATTAAGAATACAGCTTTAGGTGCCGGTGCTGCTGCTGCTGTCGCTGCCGTAACTGGCGATCGCGCAGTCGCAACTGAAGAGGTTCTAGGTGGTGCAGCCATCGGTGCAATAACTGGCATCTTCTTCAACAAGAAGAGTGTTGACTTGATTGTAATTGACCCCGATACCGATTTAGAAATGACCATCGGTAGAAGTTTCGAGGTTTCATATCGCCGTTAAAAAGAGATGGGAAGATTGGTAAGGGAGTAAGAATTCTTAACCTTTAACCTTCAAGCCTGATTTCGCTTCTGGTAAACGAACGATAAAAGTAGTTCCAGAAGCATCCGCTGAATTATTCATACCAAAACGAGTAGCAGGGCTGAAAACTTCCATTTCACCCTGCATTTGCTCTATTAACTGCTTAGCTATAGCTAAACCCAATCCGGAACCAGGAATTTCAGTTTCCGCCTGTACTCCTCGATAGCCCCTTTCTCCAAGATGATCTAAATCTTTTTGTGGAATTCCCGGACCGTTATCACTAATAGCAATTCCGATAAAACTTTCTTTATCTTTTATCGATTCAATTAAAATTTTACCACCGGCAGGAGTATATTTCAAAGCATTATCTATAATATTACTTAACACCTCTCGTAATGCTTGAGGATTACCTCTTACCAAACATAAAGTATTATCAATTTCAGTTATTAATTCTAAAGAACGCTCTTGAGCTATTGCTTTAGCAGATATTAATAGCGGCTGCAAAACCTCATTCAAATCAAAATTATAGCTTTCTTGTTCCGCCCCATTTAATAACAATAAAGGCTTATTTTCTTCTACAGTGGCTTCTACTTCTACCTGATTTTCTGGCAGTAATTTAGCTGGAAACAAATCTTCCGGAGTCAAGTCAATTGCTTCATCAAACTTCTGTAGCAATTCTTTAAGCCTGTCGCTTTCTCTGACTATAGACAAAGCCACTTCACGGTTAGTATCTTTTGGCAGCAATCGCTTCGTCAACAGCTTCCCAAAAGTACGTAAAGCTGTTAAAGGGTTGCGAAATTGATGCAATAAATTATCCATCAAATCTAACTGCTTTTCTTGCATGATTTGATGTTGATGTAGCTGAGAAGCTAGCCAAGCACGCCTGCGATCCATAATGCAGGCGATCGCTAAACTCTGAGCTACATTTTCAATTTGAGTGCGCTCGCTTTGCTTCCAGGCACGGTCCTCTCTACCCGTAACCAATAACCCCATCATCACATCTTCGTGAACCAAAGGTAAAACAATTTGATCGCTGCCCATCAAACATTCTCGATGGTTTTCACGCTCTTGATTTGTCGAAGTTTGATTGGAATGCGAACTAATTACTTCAGACGACGGATTTAACAAATAACGATTCACAGATGGTAAAGCTATTTGATGTTCGAGTCCTACCACCGCAGTTTCTGGATAAACCGCAACGGGGATTAACTGGGCTTCCCCCTCATGTGGTGAAACCTCTGCCAATTCTTGCGTCAAATACACCACGCTTAAAGAAGCTCCTAACCCTGTCGCTAGCAACGTTAATTGTTCTCGGCACAGAGCAACAAACTCTGAACTAGCAGAAACGATCATAAATGGATTCTAACGGCTCGTTACTTTACAAAACAGCGATTGAAAAACAATAGAAGATTAATATTACCCTTCTAATAAAGCTTAACTAATTCTGACTCGTAATAAATGCATCAACAAGCATTATGTTACTCAATAAATTCATTTTTTTTACATCCGAATAATTACAATTTGATTCAAGTTAGTTAAAAAGCATTGATTTTTTTTAGTAAAACTTTTATAATTAGCTCGGATTTTGTAGCTATAACTACAATCCGGAGCTAACAATAGGAGGAAAAAAGTTTGGCAAGGAGAAGGAAGCGCAAAAGCCGTCGTCGTCAGGAAGGACGACGTATTTTAGAACACGTGCCTCAATATAGCATCGAAAGTGGTGAAGATAAACCTGTGACGGCAGCAAGAAAGTTCATTCAAGCTGAAGGTATTCTTCCACCTGCTTTATTGCTAGTAAAGCGTAACGAACATACAACAGACCGTTATTTTTGGGCTGAAAAGGGTCTGTTTGGCGCTCAGTACGTTGAGGAAAATCACTTTCTGTTTCCTAGTTTAAGAACAATGGAACCATCTTCTATTCCGGAAGTATTAGCCGTTGCAGCCGCTCGATAACCGAGCAAGAGCAGATTAATTGTCTTAAGCGTTGAGTGTAGCTTGTGACAATCATCTATTAACTGGCAAAATGATGCATTTTTTTGAAATGTTTATGTTTTTTTAAAGTTTTGAAATAATTTGCCAGTAAAATTTAGTTCAAAAAAGCTGCATTAAGTGGTTATTTCCATACAAGTTTGGCATGTTGTATGGTTGAACCGTGAGTGTGAGGATAAATTATTTTTAGAGACAAAGCATTTAGGGTTTAAAAATTCAGTAAGGTTATACAAATAATCAGGATTTCCGCCTTTATCGCTACGCCAGTTGCTATAGGGGCGGATAAGCCAACTATTGGTTAAGCCGTTTTACATGGGGCTGGTTGCCAACACAATTCACCATGCCTTGAACTTTAAACTCAAACGTTTGTCTCAACCCATTTTTTTATATACGGTTCAAGACTTGCCTATAGTTTCCAGAGCAAAACTTTTTCGCTAGATTATAATCTTTTTTTCAGAAAGCTGCATTGATTTCCGATTGGAGATAATAAAGCTTAGGTAGAAAAAGATAGTTACGTGATTTCAAGCTGTTTTCTAAGTACTTATTGCAACTCTTACTTACTTTACTCAGGAGAGAAGATAGCTTATGAAGCAAATTATTTAAATTCAGAGGTTTAAATAATTTTGATTTCTAAGAACCACATCTCGGGGTTACAGAAAAAATCAAAAATAGCATATTAGAAGCTTTTATTGCTTTTATTTGCGCTCATTTCACTCAAGGCAATAGAAATTATGCCTTGAAAGAAATGTTCGTATGTTTAAAAGCAATAATTTATGCTCTTTTCAACTGTAGTGCCTCTTCTAACGAGATAATTTCATCTCGGTGAGCAGTTACAGTAATTTCGGTATTTTGTTCGCTGTCGTTATCTTCAACCGTCAGCGACACATTTTCTACCCTTCCAGCCTTATTCCAGTAAAAAACACCGCTTATAGGGGATAGTAAGACTATCCCGTAAAGCAGAACACTTTGGCTAGAAAAAAGCAAAGATAAAACTAAAGATAGGCTCATAAAACCAACAGCGGCTAAAATAGTCAGAAATATGGCTAAAAACCAACTGGGTTTTACAAAGCCAGTCATAGTTACTTTATTTTGTTGCGGGTCTATCGCTGCCACTCGATAAGACCGCGCCCGAAAATACTCCTTTAATTGAGGCATTAAAGAGGCTTCCGGAAGTTGGGATACCAGTCGTGCTGTTTCTATTCGGTCTTTAGTAGAAGCCCTAATAAAGAAAATTAATCCGACCGACATTAATAAAGTTAGCAACAACGTGGATGGCAGAATAGCAGTATCCATAACGATTTTGTACTTCGGTAATTAGAGGAAACAATTACCATTATTATTGGCTAAATTGTCCTCTTCAGACTAAATTGTTCTCCGCTTTATGTATTCATGCCAAAGACGAGCTAAATCTTGGGCTTGAGTTTGCCATTCAGGGGAAACTTGGTACATCCGTCGGGGACGACCGCGTCCTTCAAGCTTCTTCCAATAGCCAGTAATTGCTTTCTGGTCTTCAAGAAACTTTATCGCACTGTATAGCACGGTATCCGAAAGTCGATAAGTTGGATATTCAGTCTCCAGCTTTTGGATTAACTCGGTGCCGTAAGATTCCCCTTGTTGCAAAACAGACAAGATATAACAAACAGCTAGTTCCTGACAGAGGTAGGTTGGCGGAGGATTTTCAAAGAATTGATATATATCCTCAAGTTTCATGGTTAGTGAATGGCTAAAAAAATGCCTTAATGTTGAGCCTGTAATTTCTATAGAGAGTATATAGTGCTACTCCAGATATTGTAAGTATATAACGCTACTTAGGCTAATTTGCCTGCATTATAAACACTACATTAAAGCACACGATTGTTACTCGCGGTACTGGCACACTAAAATGAGGTGCAGATTTGCCGCACCCCTACTCAAACTCGAAAAGTAGTGTTGTGAGGAGTTGCTTAACAGCGACAAGAATCGCTATCAATGTGTCAAGTGATGCCGAGCAGCTAAGAACTGCTTAAGCATAAAATGGCACTTAAGCAATTTTAAAGGTAAATTGCGAATTTTTTGTAAAACTTAACAAATACTTTTTTTACGAAGATTATCTCGTCACAATTCCTCTGTAAAAAAATAGGCATATGACTCTAACCTTAGAAAAAGGGGCAGGGGCACTCCGAAAGATGTTTTTAGAAGTACGTCGGTAAATAATTTAACTTATATTTAGCTAGTGGAATCAGTTGTTTGGACGTAAAAATCTGCAAAATCCCACGCAGATTGTAAAAGTAACGTAAAGAATTTATGTACTTACAGTGTTATTAATGGCTGTCACTGGTAAATATAGTTGGTGCAATAATTTTGTAAGCGTAGCGCAAGCACAAATTTTTATAGATATGGCAGAACAGTTCGACAATCCGTCAACATCATCCAAAATCCGTTCTATCGGACAGATTTTTCGTATTACAGGTTGGATTAGTTTTGTATTGCAACTGGTACTAGGTGTTGTCTCTAGTTTGCTGTTATTAGTTTTTTCAATTCGCCCACCTGGTACTCCTTCGAGCAGTGCTGAAACCGGCTTTGGCGTATTTTTAGCTGTCTGTGGAATAGTCGCTTTAGGAATTAGTATTTATTTAGCATTTCGCTGTAAAAATATTGGTAGACAATTGCAATCTACCAATCCTAGTAACCGTCCTCGTAAACTAGAAACGGTAAAGACGTTACAGTTAGCTTTAACGGTGAATCTAGTCGGAATGCTGTTGACGTTATTAGGAGCGCAAGCCATTGTAGGTTCTTTAGTATTTAAAGCTGCGCGTCAAGTCGGTGTCGTCTCGTTTTCGAGCGCTAATACATTCATTACCGCTCAAGATATGTTTGTCGTACAGGCAAATGCAAATACAATTACAGCCCATTTTGTTGGGCTTGCAGCGTCGATATGGTTGTTAAATCGTATCACCAAGTGAGTGTAAAGGCGATACGATTTACAGGCTAACAAAGGAAGCAAGAAGACTGGAGGAAGGAAACTTCTTGCTCACTGTTTCTTTTGTTCCCTATCTCGATCCGGAAATTTCTGGTGCCTTTTTTTTAATAAATCTTCGTAAAATAAAATTTAGAACTGATTGTACGACTGCCTTTACCTGTTTAGTTTCTAGCTCACGTCTTCTTGTTGTATTTGAGCGCTTGGGTGAAAAAAACAGAAAAACGTTCCACGATAAAGCATAGTGCTATCGCCCAAACTATAATTTTATTGCACTGGAGTTAACTTTTAGAGTGTTGACTTCCTCGGCTTGTATTTTGTTGTAGCATCGAAAAAAAATTTTGCTATGAAGTCAACGCGAACACTACAATATGTTTTGGTGTATTGGCTCAAATATATTAGATATTAAACTGAGAATCATCTGTGCTAGATATCAAGCAAATACGGGAAAATCCCCAATTAATTCTAGAAAGGTTGAAGAATCGAGGCGAGAATTACGATATTCAGCCAATTGTTGATTTAAATCAACGACAGCGCGATTTAGAGACAACCAGAAGTCAAATTCAAGCTCGCAGTAACGAGATTGGTAAGTTAGTCGGACAAAAAATTAAGTCTGGTACTAACCCTCAAGATGCAGAAATTAAAGAATTACGAGACGAAGGGAATTCTCTTAAAACAAAACTAAGCGAATTTGAACCTCAAGAAAAAGAAATTAAAGCCCAAATTGACCAAAGAGTGCTTGCACTTCCGAATTTGCCCAGCGAGTCTACACCTATTGGCAAGAGCGAAGAAGATAATGTCGAAGTGCGACGTTGGGGTGATGAATACTTACCTCAAAACAAGGGTATTATTCCTCATTGGGAAATCGGTGAAAAGTTAGGAATTCTTAACTTTGAACGAGCCGTAAAAGTTGCCCAGAGTCGTTTTGTTGCTTTGATTGGTGCTGGTGCGGCTTTAGAAAGAGCATTGATTCAATTTATGCTCAATCGTCAAGTGGAAGCTGGCTATGTTGAAGTAGTGCCTCCGTTTTTGATTAATACTGACTCCTTGACAGCTACGGGACAATTGCCTAAATTCGCCGAAGATAGTTTTAAATGTGCTGAAGATGATTTATGGCTTTCCCCTACAGCAGAAGTTCCTTTAACAAATCTTTACCGTAATGAAATTCTAAGTACGGAAGATTTACCGATATATCACTGTGCTTATACTCCTTGTTTTCGTCGCGAAGCGGGAAGTTATGGACGCGATATGCGGGGATTAATTCGCTTGCACCAATTTAATAAAGTTGAATTAGTAAAATTAGTTAGTCCAGAAACTTCTTTTGACGAACTGGAAAAATTACTTAATGATGCCGAAGCTATTTTGCAAGCTTTACAATTACCTTACCGAGTCATCGAACTTTGTACTGGTGATTTAGGATTTTCAGCCACAAAAACTTACGATATAGAAGTTTGGCTGCCTTCAAGCGGTAAGTATCGTGAAATTTCGAGTTGTTCTAATTGTGGGGACTTTCAAGCCAGAAGAGGTAATATTCGTTTCAAGGAAACCGGTAAAAAAGGAACCCAATTTGTTCATACCCTCAATGGTTCTGGATTAGCAGTAGGGCGAACTATGGCAGCTATTTTAGAAAACTACCAACAACCCGACGGTACCCTGCACGTTCCACAAGTTTTACAGCCTTATTTAGGTGGTAAGGAAATTTTAGAAGTTTAGGTAATGAGTAGTTGGTAATAGGCAATGGGTAATGAATAAGTGCGAGCAAAAAGACGAACTTTTTTCCATGCTAATTTCTAATTCACAATGCCCAACGCCCAATGCCCTCATCTCCACTTTAAAATAAAGAAATGTATAGTTTAAATAAATTCACAAATTTTCTATGTCAGTTTTAGCGGCGATCGCAGTGTTGGCTGTATTAATTTTTGTTCATGAGCTAGGACATTTTCTTGCAGCAAGAACTCAAGGTATTCATGTTAATCGTTTTTCTCTGGGTTTTGGCCCGGTACTTTTAAAGTATCAAGGCTCCGAAACAGAGTATGCGGTACGTGCTTTTCCATTGGGTGGTTTTGTTGGGTTTCCGGATGACGATCCTGATAGTAAGATTGAACCAGATGACCCGAATTTACTGCGTAACCGTCCTATCTTAGATAGAGCGATTGTAATTAGCGCTGGGGTAATCGCAAACTTAATTTTTGCTTATTTTCTGCTGGTTTCTCAGGTTGGTTTTGTAGGAATACCGCAAGCTACTCAACCAGGAGTTTTAATTAAAGAACTTGCTCCACAAGTAAGTAAAGCTGCTGAGTCTGCTGGAATTAAACCCGGAGATGTAATTCTTGCCGCAGAAGGTACGGAGTTTGGTAAATCGCTCCAAGGGATAGAACAGTTAAGGGACATTATCAAAAATCATCCAGGGGAACCAATTGAACTGCTTATCAATAGAGGAAATAAAAATATCAATTTACCGGTAGTTCCCGAAGCTAAATCTGGTGGTGGAAGTATCGGCGTTAGTTTATCTCCCAACGGCAAGGTAGAACGTCGTGCGGCTAAAGGTATTGTAGAAGCGTTTAGCGTTGGCGCAACTGAGTTTCAAAATATTATTTCCCAAACAGTTCAAGGTTTTGGTAAATTAGTCACGAATTTTGGAGAAACAGCAGGCCAAGTAGCCGGGCCGGTTAAAATCGTTAAAATTGGGGCCAATATCGCTCAAAACGATACAGGTAGTTTATTCTTTTTCGCAGCATTAATTAGTATTAACTTGGCTTTCATCAATATTTTGCCTTTACCTGCTTTAGATGGAGGGCAACTCGCTTTTCTGTTAATTGAAGGAGTACGCGGTAAACCTTTACCGAATCGCATCCAAGAAGGTGTAATGCAAACTGGTTTAGTGCTACTTTTAGGATTAGGGATTCTAATATTAGTTAAGGAAACCAGTCAGTTGGAATGGGTGCAAAAGTTGTTCGGGTGAATACTAATCGTAAAAGCAAAAGTAAAAAACAGCAGGCGCACTGTATTTTGGTGCGCCTCAAGCGTTTGTATCCAGATGCAACTTGTTCTTTGACTTATTCCACGCCGGTACAGTTACTGGTGGCAACAATTCTTTCTGCTCAATGTACTGACGAAAGAGTAAATAAAGTAACGCCCCTATTATTTCGTCAATTCCCCGATGCGGAAAGTTTGGGGAATGCACCAATAGAAGAACTTGAAACTTTGGTGCGCTCTACAGGATTTTATCGCAATAAAGCCAAGAATATTAAAGCCGCTACTCAGATGATAGTTAGAGATTTCGACGGTAAAGTTCCTCGAACAATGGAACAGCTATTGCGGCTCCCTGGAGTAGCGCGGAAAACAGCAAATGTTGTTATGGCTCATGCTTTTGGTATTAATGCTGGAGTCACGGTTGATACTCATGTCAATCGTCTGAGTCAAAGATTGGGTTTGACAAAGCATGAAGACGCGGTTCGCATTGAAAGAGATTTAATGAAATTATTACCGCAGGCTGATTGGGAAAATTGGTCTATTCGGTTGATTTATCATGGTAGAGCCGTATGTAAAGCCCGTAATCCTGCTTGCGAGCAATGTCAATTAGCGGATTTATGTCCAACTGCACCAAAAATTTCTCCTCAAAATGCAAATATTGATGTCATAAGTAGTGCAGTTCGGTAGAATGGGGAATGCTGTTCAAAATTATTCATTGAGTTAAGAATTTTATGGCTAAAAAAGCAATGGTTGAGCGTGAGAAAAAACGCGCCAAGATGGTAGACAAGTATTGGGATAAGCGTCAAGATTTGTTGGAAGAGTTTAGACAAGCACAAGACCCCTTAGAAAAGTTAGAAATTCATCGCAAAATTCAGCGTTTACCTCGTAACAGCGCTCCAAGCCGCCGTATGAACCGCTGCTGGGCTACCGGTCGTCCCCGCGCTGTCTACCGCGATTTTGGATTATGCCGTAATGTTTTACGTGATTGGGCACACAAAGGCTTATTACCTGGAGTTGTTAAGTCTAGTTGGTAGATAATTAAGCTAGGAGTTAGGAGTTAGGAGTTAGGAATTAATTGATAAGTGCTAATTTGTGTGAGTTAAACAAACCAAGGATATATCAAGCATTATTTTTGTCATTCGACAGTCAAAATTAATATCCAAGGAATTTTTACAACTAAAATAAAAGGTTTTAGTTAACCTCGATTAAATCCAGATTAGCTAAAACTCATAACTCCTAACTCTTCACTTATATTTACTGTCCGCAACATTTATCAATTCCCAAACTTTCCAAAAGTATGTCGCCCACAGCGTTCGCAATTGCAAACTCTCCATAAAAACTTTTGGAAAAATCAAAAGCCTGCATTTCTGTAACAATAGCAAGTACGAGTTCTCCTAAATCATTTTCCCCTTCCATGCGCTGTCTGACGAAAATTTGTGCCGCACGTTCGGCTATATTTTGATTAATCTTTTCTGGAATAAATTCTTCGTCCAAGAAAGAATGTAAGCGCTGTTGCAACCATTTTCCTTCTTGTTGGGGATTTTCCGCCGGTGGTAAAGTTATGGGTGGAATTGGTTTAGTCATTTTCTTATTTTATTTATTTAAATCGTATTAGGAAGGCACAACCCTCAACATCAAACCGAGAATTTGCTCTTTATATACGAATACTGCTAACCCGAAAGTAAATTGTATGCAATATAATATCGCCGCTATCATCCAAGGGTACTCTAATGGTTATTTTCTCATGGCTGATGAAAATAATCACTTAGAATGGTATGGCAGTTGCGATCGCACTTTAATTCCTTTAGATGAAAGATTCCGTTTCCCCAAGTCTTTGAGGAGAGTTCTCAATCAAAATCGATTTTCTACTGCAATTAACCGAGATTTTACGGCAGTTGTTGATGGATGTGCAAACCGAGACTCTACCTGGATATCTGATGAATTAAAAGATATTTACTATGCTCTTAACCAAAGTGGTTGGGCTTATAGTTTTGAAACTTGGCAAGGCAATGAACTTGCTGGAGGCATTTTAGGTATTGTTATTGGTGGTGCTTTCATCGGCGAGTCAATGTTTTTTCGCATCACTGAAGGTTCCAAAGTCGCTATGGTAAAGTTAGTTGAAAGATTGCGTAAACAAAATTTCGTTTTATTTGACGCTCAAATGATGAATCCCCATTTAGAACGCTTTGGTGCCTATCGTATTAATGATGAAGAGTATCAAATTTTATTAAATAAAGCTTTACAGTCTAACTGCTCTTTTATTTAAACAACTTATTTAAATCTAGAATATTAATACTCACAAATCATTTTTTTATTTCAAGTTTCAATTACAAAACTAAAAACTAAAAACATTAATTTAAAAAATTATTTTATCTATAGTTAGGCAATAATATGATATGTTTATTAATACGATTATAAAATAATGGGAATATGTGTTATTTTAAAAATTTAGCTTATATTCCCATTATATAAGTGTACCAAAGAAGCACCTTTTTTCTACAATCGAAGCAATTTATTTTTCTTGAATCAAATTTATAAATCAAATATTTAAATCAAATAACAATAAGTCAAAAACAGAATTTCACTTAATCTAACTTTTTCTTTCCGTAACCAAAGTTAAACTAATCCATTCCCCCTTATCGTTATAGCTGCGAATCATTCGCTGACGTAAATTCGGGTTAATTAACCAAGCAACTTCTAGAAATAAAGGTTTGCGTAACTGAGCTTGAAGGGGAGAAGCAACCGAAGCACCATCGGCAAGCAGTAAAACCTGCACCTGATTTTGTTCAAAAAGTAGAAGAGAGTTTTTGATAGTAGCGACAGAAGTGATAGTACGATTAGCAAAACTAAGACTTTGAACTAATTTATCATTATCAAGGCGTAAATCCATGTGAGTTGAATAAATATCAGGCTGTTGAAAATCGGGATAGATAGTTATAGCTTCACCAATCCACTCACCTAAAAGAGCATCAACAGTTAAAACAGGGCGTTGCTCCAGTTGAGTTTGAGCAAGACATTCTCGAATTAAAGTGAAAGTATCTAACTTGAGATTTTTATCAAAAAGCTGTACCAAACGTAAACGGCGATCGCCATAAATAAATCCAAATTCAGCTCCAAATTCAGAAAATGGCGCTAATTGAATAGAGCCTTGGGAAAAAGCACCATTTTCAAAAAACATGATTCCTTTTCCCAAAGAACTATACTCTAGAACTTTTTCATTTTCTCCCAAACGAATTGTTTGACGAATAGTTTGGTTATTATTTAAACCTTCTAAAGACACAACGCTTTTAGTGTCTTCTAATATTTCACCAAGGGAAGATAAGCGAGTAAAAGAGCCTTCCCACTCGCCAAGATTTTTTAGTAAAGCATTCCATTGCGAACTCATAAGTTAGTCAACTTGTTTTTTACAAATTTTGAATTTATGGGATTACGGAATAAAGTTAGGATATTAAACCTTTGACCTTAAACCTTTAACCCTTTCCTAAGCTCGTCGCAGCGCAAACAAACTTCCTATCAATCCTACCGTTGCACCGAAGCTTAAAAGAATAACTGGCAGCAATAAGATTTGTAAAGAAGTAAGTTGCAAACCGTTGGTAAGAAACTGAATAAATTCGGGTTGATTAGTTAGTAGTTTGTTTAAAAGCTGTTGAACTAGACTTATAAAACTCCAAGCGACTGCACCACCTAATATTCCAAAAGTTATTCCTTGGAGAATAAAAGGTAGATAAATCCAAGTTGAAGTCGCTCCCACCAACTGCATAATTTCGATTTCGCGTTTTCGTGCTACTAATACCAGACGAATCGTGATGCTCGTGACAGCAATTGATGTTAAAGTCAAAATGAAAGTGATTGTCAGCGTTACCCAATTCAAACCCCTGTGTAATTGAGCAATACGCCTAACTGCTTCATCAACGTACTGTACTGTATCGACTGCGGGAATTTTCGCTAACTGAGTTGCTAAATCTGGAACTACTTGAGAATTAATTGCTTTTACTTTGATTTCATCTACCAAGGGATTCCCATCTAATTGTTGAGTCGCCCCTTCAATATCAGATATCCCCATTTCTTGAACTAATTTCGTCCAGGCTTGTTCTTTAGTAATAGTCTTGATTTTGGCTACTTCTGGCATTTTTGCGATAATGGTTTCAATACTTTCCCCAGGTACTGAGGGTTCGAGATATACCGATACCTCTAATTGAGAACCAAATTGATAGAGTAGTTTTTCGACTTGCCAAGAAGTTTGCAAACTAATACCAAATAAAAATAACAGCACTGCAACAGTACTAACAGCAGCCCAATTCATCCATCCACCCCGATGCAAACCCAAAAAAGTTTCTTTGAGTAGGTAATCTAACTTCGTTAGGAATTTCAACACGCTTTACTAAGAATATGTTGTAAAAATTTGAATAATTTATTGTAAATACTCGTAGATGTAACGTCTCTAGTTGATTTTGCGGGTTTATTAAGAAAACTACCTTAAAAACTAAAAGCGCCTAGCTAAGAAATTTAGCTAGGCGCTTCACTTTTTATCAGTTTTATAAAATTTGGGGTTTTTTAAATCAAGTAACCCCTTTAAAACACAAGGTATATATTTTCAAGGTCTTTATATTGGCTGACCTCGTTTCAACACTCTTAAGTATGTCAGAAATGACGGCGTAACTTTAATTCCCTAATATTTTCTTTATTTTTCATCTCATAAAGTTTATTTGTATTAATTTATGTTAAGTTTAGTAACATTTTTTCATTTTTCCGAACGATCTATGTCCCAGCGCCAAAGAAAAACCATTAAAGCTACTACCCCGAATTGAAGTGCTAAAGATGGTAAACCGACTTCAAGAGAGGTTTTGTGGGCTAGTAGCTGTAAAACAAAAATGAATGCTCCGATTAAACCAGACGCACCGAAGCTCAGATAAACAAACTTTCGCAATCCTCTATAAGGAGATGCGGCTTCTGCTTTCAGACGAGCATATTGCTCTGGAGTGAACTTGCGTTTAGAGGTATTATTTTTCGGATTTGGTTGTACCATGAAGCTCATGATGATATAATTAGAGACTGTTTGCGCCGACGTGGCTCAGTGGTAGAGCAATTGATTCGTAATCAATAGGTCGCGGGTTCAAATCCCGCCGTCGGCTTTGAAGAATTAGGTTTGGGTCGATTAACTTTTTCAGTTTCATCTAATAGTTTACCTGTCTAAGGACTATACGATTGCGACCTTCTTGTTTAGCTTGGTAAAGCGCTTTATCTGCTGCCAAAATTAAATCGCTTGGTGAAGATTCAAAATCAGGTATGGTGGTGGCAACACCCAAACTTAAAGTTACGTAATTGCTAATTCCAGATTCTAAATGTTCTACCTGTAGTTCTCTAACTCCTGACTGCATCAAAGCTGCAACATGGACTGCACCGGGTGCATGGGTATTTGGCATAATTACAGCAAATTCTTCTCCTCCATAACGTGCAACCAAATCTTGATTTTTTTGTGCGGCACCATTTAGAACAGCACCCACCTTTTGCAAACATAAATCTCCTGCTGGGTGCCCGTATTTATCATTAAAACGTTTAAAAAAATCGATATCGCATAAAATCAGCGACAGTGGTTTGTCAGAACCAGCTAAATTCATCCACTGATTATTTAAATACTGATCGAACCGACGACGATTAGCCAATCCAGTCAAACCATCCATATTAGCCAGTTGTTGCAAAGCCTGATTCGCTGCTTCTAACTGTTTATATAGTTGAGCTTGCTGTAATAATCGTCGTACCCTTTGGCGTAAAACCGCCCAATGAATAGGCTTGGTAACATAATCGCTAGCTCCCGAACCAAATGCACGATCTACAGAGACTGGATCGTCTAAACCAGTAATCATTAATATTGGAGTACGTTCCCATAGTTTGGAAATTACACTGGTGCTTGCATAAGACTCGCTATCAAAGCTTGCTAAAGCTAAAGCTAGATTATTTCTAGCAATCTGCATTAATTCGTGACAGCAGGTAAAGCCATCCATAACTGGCATTAATGCATCTAATAGAACCAAATCCGGTTTTAAATTAATGTATGCATCTAAACATTCTTGTCCATTAGTAACATCTACTACGCGATATCCTTCATTGCCCATGTATTCACATAGAAGAGTTCGTATGGCTTTATCGTCGTCAGCCACCAAAATCAAGGGAGGTTTGGTAGAAAAAGAAGTTGAGCTTATGCCTGACATGAGTTGCGTTTTACAGAATACTAAAGTAGTAAGACTAAAAGTAAATCGATACAGGGTGTCAGGAACCCAGACAGCTTTGCTCGGAATACTTCCAGACTTTTAACAGCATTTTTTAAATGAATTTTTGTGCGAGCGGAATTAATTTTATCCCACTATCATTATTGATTCCCGATAGGAACTTATTTAAAAACGAAAGCTAGAACAAGTAAGATTGAATGCTTTCAAATGACGTGTCATTACTTGTTAGTGACGCTTTAATCGGGGGTATGACTATTTTTAAAGACTTTTAAGGCGGAAAATAAATTTCGGATAAGCTGTTGTACGCACAAAATCCTGTTAAAAAATCTGTATTCTGTTCTATAAGCATCTGCTTAACTTTAGCAGCTACTTTCGGTGTTATGAATAAAGCTTTTGGTAGATGAATCACTTGCATATCTAATTAATCTGGTTAAAATCCCCTGGAGGATGTAATAAGCACTCGATCGCGATAGAGTGGATAAAGTCTTATTATCTATAGTTCCCAGATACTAGCTTGCAATTAGCATTTTTGATAAAAATTACCCGGCATACTTAGCTTCATTAGCACTATGAGCGTATTTTGCATGAAGAGTTGTTATTTTATTTAGTTCTTATAAGAAGAATTACAGTCAAATGCCAGATCCCTTGATGTACCAACAAGATGATTATGTAGTCTTGGAAACTAATCAACCTGAAAAGTTTCTCACTTGCCCCGAATTGCTTGAAAAACTCAAACAAACCTTGCAACAACTCGGGGAAGAAGAATTACCGCACGATTTAAAAAAAATTGATTCCCTCCAAGCCCAAGCACAATACTTACTTGACACTAGCTGCGAATTGGATATTGGTCCGGGACAATATTTACAGTGGTATGCGGTACGTTTAGAAAAGTAACGGGAACCTAGGATTTAGCATTTTCCGCTTCTGAGGTAGTGACTAATGTTAATTCTATTTTGTCCTCTTCTGGCTGTGCTATTTTGACATCCACCCCCGGACCAAAAAAACTTGTCATTTTTTGTTGCTTCTGTTCCCAGGTGTCTAAAGGTACTTGGGGTGAATCAAAATCTATAATTAAAGCATAATTACCGTCAATTTCCATTTCCCGTAATGCTAAAACTTCGGGTAATTCTTCGTCTAATTGTCCTAATCCTAAATGAGTTAAAGCTTTATCTAAATGAACATCAATTCCATAACGATATCGAGTGATATCTTTACGAACTTGATTTTGAGTTTCGGTTGCTTTGTGTTCTCTTAGAGATAAAACAGATTCTGGTGTCGGAGGTACAAACGGTACGGGTTTTAGTTCGTTGGCTTTAAGTGCAAGCCCTCCTAACAATATAGGAATCCCGTAAAAAAAGCCTATCAGATTGAGCGTAGCATTGTGGACTCCATAAGATACGAAACCTATTATGGTTAAAATTCCGCCGATAATTAAACCCACAGTTCCCAAAGAAATTTTACGCAGCATACTCTATTGTTGAATTAAAAATTTTACCGTAAGGATTGTTTTATTATCGCCGACAATAGGCATTAGTTCGATAAACTTAAATGCTCAAAAGCTTTTCTTTTGAGTTAACTTAAAAGTATTACGTAATTAAATATTGTTACAAACAATGGACATACAAACTATAAAAGAAAGAATTGCCGCAGTGGAGAGCAAACGCGAACAATTACTTAGCTTGCTAGAACAGCCAAATTTGGGAACTTTAAGAATTGATGTCAATCAGGCTTTAGAAGAAATGGATGAACTACTTGATGAGTACAAGCGTACTTTTCCTTAACTGTAAGGTGTTAAGATGATTACCCTTGTAGTTTTTACTGATGGGTTGAATTTGTTTAAATATAGCGGTTTTCAGTGGGATAGAATAAAGATTGACCTCATCCCCTTCCCCTCTTTTTATTAAGGAGAGGGGTGTCCGGAGGACGGGGTGAGGTTTCGGGCGTATTGTACTCAACCGAAAAATCCTATAAATCATTGAAAGATAGCAAGGCGTTTATAAAAATCGTCTTGCTCAAAATATACGGTTGCCAGCATATAACTTATGAATACGGAATCTGCTGTATTGAATTTGTATTTAATTTAGATTCAAATTTATTTGTGAAGTAAAAATTTCAAATTAAATTCAAAAACCCTGAATTTTAACTAATGAATATAAAAGCATTGTGCGTCAGTATAACGGCTTTGCTTCTAGCTCTACTGGCGCTCTAGGATATTTCTAATTTACAACCACTTGAAAGAAGTATATTCTTTAACTCAAGAATTTGTCCCGGCTTCTCCAAGCTCTTTAATCAAGCCGATGAGTTCGTTAGTCGGTACGTCTTTCTTACAAAAAGCATCCACTCTACCCAATGCTTTAGTTTCCTGAAAATATTTTTCTTCTACAGAAGAATAAGCAATAATTTGAGTATTGGGAGATATATCTTTAATTTGACGCGAAGCGCTCCAGCCATCCATAACCGGCATTTGCAAATCCAAGACAATTACGTCCGGGTAGCAGTTTTTAACCATCTCTACAGCTTCTTTGCCATTACTAGCCAAGCCTACAACTTGAATATTTTTTTGAGACGAGAAAGCTAGTTGGAGAGTTAAACGAGTTAGCTCGTGGTCGTCAACTACTAGAACCCTTAAGGTCGAAGGCTCACAGGACAACATCAACATCTAATGAATACAATTATTATTTACATTAACCTTTATAGTTTATTGGATAACGTAGGACAACTAACTCTATCCTATGGTTGAATAACTTCTATGCATTAATGACAAATATGTCACAGATATGTCAAAAATTATTTAAACTGCCTTAAGATAAGTCTACAAGGTGCAAAGAATTCTTTTTAGAATTGATTAAATTAGAAGCATTTTTGCTTTTATATTCGGCAATTTGCATTAATGTTTTTTGCGAACCAGCTTCTGGGGAATCTTGTCGGGGTTTCCTCTGAGTATAACTACCATCTGAATGCAGTTCCCAAGCTTGACGATTATCGGCAAGCATAATTCCTAAAATTTCTTGTATGTCTTTAGCAATATCTGGGTCTTTTATAGGAGTAATAACCTCTACCCTTCGGTCTAAATTTCGCGGCATCCAGTCAGCACTGCCAATAAAAATCTGTTCTTCACCGTTGTTGTAAAAGTAAAAAATGCGGGAATGTTCTAAGAAACGACCTACAATACTAATGACGCGAATATTTTCGCTAACGTCTTTTAGTTCCGGACGCAAGCAACAAATTCCCCTGACAATCAAGTCAATTTGCACTCCTGCACGAGAAGCTTCGTATAAGGTAGCAATCAACTGAGAATCTACCAAAGAGTTCATTTTAGCTACGATACGTCCCGAAGTACCATTTTGAACGTTTTCTATTTCTCTATTAATCAACATTAGAAAACGTTCTCGCATATTTACTGGTGCGACTAATAATTCCCGATAGGCTTTTTGTCGAGAATAACCAGTCAAGAAATTAAATACATCTGTAACATCTGCTCCTAATTCTTCTCGGCAACTGAACAATCCGACATCAGTATAAATTCTTGCTGTTTTCGGGTTATAGTTGCCGGTGCCGATATGTACGTAACGACGGATGTGGTCTTGTTCCTGACGTACTACCATCACGATTTTACTGTGAGTTTTTAGACCTACAAGTCCGTAAACTACATGAACACCCGTACTTTCTAAACGTCTAGCCCAGTAGATGTTATTTTCCTCATCAAAGCGTGCTTTAAGTTCCACAAGCACGGACACCTGCTTGCCGTTTTCAGCAGCATTTATTAAAGCGTTGACAATTGGTGAATCCCCAGAAGTACGATAAAGCGTCATTTTGATTGCCAGCACGTCGGGGTCGCGGGCAGCATTTGTAATAAAGCGTACTACCGATGCTGAAAATGATTCATAAGGGTGATGTACAAATAAATCCCCTTCCCGAATTGCGGTGAAAAAATCTTTTCCTTCTTCAATAGGCTGCATATTAGGATTAAAAGCAGACTCTTTTATCCTTTGCAAATTAGAAGGAACTACTGGCTTCCAAGGTGGATCTTTTAATTCCGGTATTGGTAGCGACATAAAATACATTAAATCTCGCAATCCCAAAAGACCATCTATTTCATAGACATCATTTTCCGATAAATCCAACACTTCTAATAGCTTCGTGCGGACGGGACTTGGCGTTTGAGATTGCAATTCTATTCTTACAGGATTGCCTCCTGCGCGTCGTTTCCGCAATTCTTGTTCGATTGCTAACAACAAATCGTCAGCTTCATCTTCTTCCAAAGCCAAGTCAGCATCGCGAGTAATACGGAAAGTATAGTATTCTTGAATATTCATTCCTGGGAATAAACATTCTAAATTATGGGCGATCGCCTGTTCGATAGGTACGCCACTCCAGATGGATGATTTGCCATTTTTTTCAATACCTAACTCTGGAGGTAAAGGTAAAAATCGCGGCAGTACTTTAGGTACTTTGATTCTGGCAAAAAGTTCTTCTTCGGTTTCGGGGTTTTTGACTACAACTGCTAAGTTCAAGCTGAGATTAGAAATGTAAGGAAAAGGGTGACTGGGATCTACAGCTAATGGAGTAATGACGGGAAAAACCTGTTCTTCAAAGTAATTATCTAAATATTTACGCTGTTTATCAGTTAAATCAATATAGTCGAGAATATGAATACCGACAGATGCTAACTCCGGACGTAGTTTTTTTTCAAAATGTTGGTGCTGTTGAACTACTACCGGACGCAGTATAAAACTAATTTCTTCTAATTGTTGTTGTGGAGTACGACCGTCAAAGCTTTTACTACTAACTTTGGCTTCTACCTGCTGTCTTAATCCCGCAACTCGCACCATGAAGAATTCATCAAGGTTAGTACAGAAAATAGCCAAAAATTTCAGACGTTCTAATAATGGCGTTCGGGCATCCATTGCTTCATGCAACACCCGATTATTAAATTCTAGCCAACTTAACTCTCGGTTGAGATAGTATTTCGGGTCTGATAACTTGTTGGGATTGGCAGCTTTCTTCGATTTTGCCATGATGACCTTTGTGATGGGCAGGTGCGACAGATATAACAGAAACTCGACTATAAGTATATTAGATTAAATGTAGTCTCCGATTCTATCTGAAGAATAATTATCAGCAAACAGTGACCAGCGAGCAGTAAGCAGTGAACAGTGAACAGTGAGCAGTGAACAGTGAGCAGTGAACAGTGACCAGTTATTAACTAAAAACTATAAATTGGGTATAGGTTAATGGTAGCTGCATTGAATTAGCTCAAGTATTTTTAAAGTGAATAAAATATACTTAGTAATTTGTATCAATATATAATTGCTCTTTAATTAAAACTTGCTTATAAACTGAAGGTACATGTTTGATTAAACACTTGTATTATTTAATTTATAAAACTAATAAATAACTGTTCACTGTTCACTGCTCACTGTTAACTGATGATCCACACCCTTCGGGTGAAAACTGTCCACTGTTCACTGTTTCTTATCTTTCTTCTTGGCTGCTGCGGAGATTGGTAGCTGTAAATTTTGGTTATAAACAAACTTATTTTTAATTACTACCTGTCGCTTGGGAAGAGTATTGTTAGAGTTGAGTGCATCTTGAGGAGAAACACGTAAAGTATATTTACCGACCGGAACTCCATCAAGACGATACAAACCAAACTGGTCAGTTGTACCAGATAATGCTCGTGCGCCAGTACTAGTTAATAACTCGATACGTACTTCTTTTAAAGGTTGACCAGATGCATCCGTAACCTTTCCTGCAACCCCATATTCGGTTCTGACAGGAAAATCTACGCGAGTGACTCCGTTAGGAGCAACTTCAGCAACTAAACTGGTTTTGGATACAGCGAGTTCGATGGGTAATTCTTCCGGTTCGAGTTCCACAACATAAACACCTTCTGGTAAATTACCTACGAAGAAATTACCGTTGGAATCAGTTTTGGTCGAACCTATACTTTTATTACGAGTATCGTAAATGCGGACAATAGAATTGCTTAAATCAAAGCCTTCATTTTCTCCTTTCACTGCCAGTTTACCGGAAATCGCGCCACGTTCCTTGCTAATACCGCTGTATCTGGCTGGAGTGAATCTACCCCTCGCAACAGACATATCTGATGTTAGCGATAAGCTGAGACGACCATCATCAAATCCACTGAAACTGCCTCCTCTTGAAGGTATAGCCTGATAGTTAAGTCTGGCGAATAAACCAGGTAATAGACGCATACTTGCACCTGCGGTAGGCCCTATGTCTCCATCGCTGTAGGCCAATCCGACATTCCAACTTAAATCGCTGAATTTACTTGCATTGTGACTTAAACCTACGGAGTAACGAGGATCTGCATTGCGACCAAATTCGCTTCCGAAAGATAGCTGATAATTACGATTAAGACTGTATCTCAAATCCGAAATATATGAATCACCGTAAGTATTAAAAGATAATCTGGTATCTTGATTCGGTCTGAAGAAAGCATTAAATAAATACCTTCCATAAATATCAGGTCTACCATTCAAAGATAATTTAGAAAAAGGACGAGCGGAAAAAGTCGGTAAAATATAGTCGGAAGAATCATCATTACCATCTTTACGACTGCGGGCAATAAAGCCCATATTAAATTTATTTCCGAAGCGATATCTAAGTTCTAAACTGTGGTTAAAACGTTCTCTACTTGATTGTTTATTACCAGTTCTATATCCTTCAGGTAAAGATTGAGAATTAGCGTTTATTTCTAATTTATCAAAGTCTACGTCTAAGTTAGCAACATAACCGACTTCATTAAAAGAACTACCAACGCTGGCAGATAAAATAACTGGATTTGCCAAACGCCAAACTAAACCAGCTTGTCCTTGAAAAGAATTAGGAACCGCTTGTAAAGAACTTTCAAAAGTTAAATCATTTGAAAGCCCTTGACGCAGTTGATAAAAACCAACTAAATCCCCGTCACTATTTGAATTAAAGTCACTAAATAAACTATCTTGAATTAGATTACCGCTAAAACCTAAACCACCTAACTGCACGTTACCACCTGCTGGCAACAGCAGATCGGATGAATTAATTCTTACAGTACGAATATCGATAGGAGAACGTAGATTATTGCGGTCAAACACTAAAAGTTCAACTTCATTAGTTTGACCTACGGGTAATCTGATATCTATAAATTCGTAAATTCCATTGAATCCCACCTGTTGTTCGGCGACTATAACGCCACCAATTCTTAATCTTACAACACTTGCTGGAGGGACTTGACCGCGAAATGTTTGTACTGGTCTCGAGCGTCTGGGCAAAATTTCGCTAGCGCTCGAACTTAACCCAAAACTTCTCGCTGGTAGATTACTATAACCAAATTGTAATCCTGTTAAATCAAGTCCATTTAATAAAGGATGTAAACCTAATCTTTGACGACCAATTTGGTAGCGGAATTGATTGCTACGCTTGTAGAAAAAGTATTCCGATAAATTTGGTTGATCTTCAAAGTTATTATTGAGTCTAACGCGCCAGGTACCTCCTGCTAGTCTTCCTCCTAAAAGCGTTGAACTGCGTAAATCTGTACCTAAGGAGCTTGTATCGAGAGTTAATTCTTGTCTGAGACTTGAAAGTCCGGTACTAGGTGCAAGAAAATCGGGTTTTAACTGAGCGTTTGGTCGAGGTTGTCTGCTACCCCCGCGCCAAGGTAAGTCCGCAAGCAAAGTTAAATCGGCGGTATTTAATTCTAAATTTATATCTAGCTTTTTCTGAAGTATTTCTTTACTGACGTAGCTCAAACCGTTAATTTGCTTTAATACATTCGGTGAAAAATTAACTACTCCTAAAGGAGTTTTAGCTTCAATACCATTTTTGGTTCTCTTAATAGAAAAACCACCTAGTTCTCCAAGAGTTTCTAAAGGAATTAATAAAGTATTGTTTTCTTCAATAATATCTAACGTACCAACTTCCCGACCGTTAATCATAATACCAACTAGGAAAGGTTCGCCAGGTACTTGGGCTAATCGTATAGTACTTGAATTCTTACGGCGAAGCTTATCAACTAGGGAATTACGTAAAGAATTAGTCTTTTTATTATTATTTGTTGCTGCTATCTTACTAGATTCTTGAATGCTATTATTTTTTTTCTTTTTATTCGGATTAGAAAGGGCTATTTCACTAGAGTTTTGAATATCGGTTTTGACGGAGTCGTTAATAGCAGTATTTAAAGAGGCAGATACAGAAGCCGCGATTAATTCTTGAACAACTGTGAGAATTTTAACTGTATTTATATTGGCATTGCTAGCAAGTTGATTACCAGTATCAGTCTGATTTTTTCCTAAATTTTGATTGCTGTTCGGTTCTCCCGAGCTAGGAACATTAGAAGCGATTTTAGAAGCACTATTCGTTTGTGTTTCTACAGCATCGCTAACTGTATTATTAATTGAAGCGTATAAAGAAACGTTGATTAACTGCTGTACTGTAGCCAGAATTTTTCCTATAGCATTTTTATCAGCAGATTTGACTTGACTCTCAATTTCTTGCTTTGGAGAGGCTTTTTCGATAGAAGTTTTGATGCTGGAATTGTCGGTAACAGCTATATCTTGTTTTACCGATTGTTTTACTGAAGTAGGAACTATTGGAGCTTCACTTAAATCTTGAGATTGCTGACCTTTTGTCGTGTCAGTTTGAGATATTTTAGACTGTTTATCTTCAGTAGTACAGGGTTTCGTTGAAACAGAATTAGCCAGTATTTTACCTAGTAAATTATTTACAAGCTCAGATTTATTTGGCTTAACTTCTAGCGATTTACAATCGTTATTTTGGATTGCAGATTGCGGAGTTAATGTACTGACAATTGCTGGGGGTGTAGTTGTTAAAGCTAGGTAGAGCATACTTGGCACAAAGTTATTAATATTTAGCCTGATATAGGCCGTGAGCTATGAATTGTAGTATTAGTTATAGAAAAAACAGATAGATGCGGCAAATAAAAAATAATTAAAAATAAGAATTATTTGAGAAGTTAAATAAATAAATTCAGGAGCATTTTTGTTATGATGAAATGCTCCAGAAACAACTTACTCAAAAAACTATTTAGTTGAAGAAGTTATAGGTGACTTTGTTGAATTAGGAGCTTTAGCATTTGCACGCACTGTAAAGGGAATTCCTTTATCTATTGGTACTCCACCTAATTCTCCGTTAATGTCTAAGACATAGTTGCCGGGTGGTAATTTCTTTCTAATTGGTAATACTAATTGACGGCGAGTATCACCTAAAACAGGAGCAGAATTCAGTCTTCCTGCGTGCAACATATTCTGAGGCAACTTAACAGGCTCGTTAACCTTTGTTTTCAACGCTTGAGTTGCTTTTGCTCCCGGATATTTAGCAGCAGGCCAAATTGCGTACTGTCCCTTCATTTCTACGCGAGCATTTCCTTTGTTGGAAACATCAAAAATGGCTTTAACGCCGTCGGGTTTTGAGTCTACGTTTACAGAATTAAGAACGCCAACTTTTTTGACTTCTCCTGCATAAGCGTAAATTGCAACGCCCAAACGCCCTACAGTTCTAACCGTTTTTGAATTTCTATTACCTTCACGTGGAATCTCCTCGAAGTAGAGCATAGCTCTATGTTCGCCTGGATTCGGTTCAAGTTTGGGACGAACAGCAAAACGTACAGTTTGAGTACCACCAGGGGGAATAGTAAATCTTGAAGGAGTGAAAACAATCCACCGATCTAAAGTTTGCGGAGTAGACTTAACTAATTGCAGTTTACCGTCTTTATCAACAGTCCAAGAACGGACGTAAGCCCTCATTTCTACGGGCTTTTTATCAAAGTTAGCGATTTTAATCGTTTTAGAGCGAGATTTGTCTTTGATTTTGACTTCAACTCTCGGTGGACTTACACCAATATGGATAGCTTCAGCGCTGGGTATTCCTAAAGCTAAAGCGCTTATTAAACCTAGTGCTATACCTGTAGTTTTTCCGAATATTTGCACTTGTAATTTCCTCACACTCCAATCAGATAAAATTCGCTTTGCTTTTATATCAGTATTTTGCTTGCTCAGTTAAACTGTTAGCTGCCTATACATCCACCACTGGTATTTTTGACGCATATCGAGACTCTTCCTCCGTATTCACCTGCGGCTCGAAATTGGGAAACATCAAATTTTAAAGTTACTTTACCCTTAACAATTACTGTTTCTGTTTCATTACCATCGGGTAAAGTTTCAAATTCTGTACCTGCAATCGTTACGGGAATAGTATTTCTAGAATTCTCTTGGCTGAAGGTGTTTCCTGTAAGATTATCAGCCTTTACTTCATATTCAACTTCGACAGGTGAGCTTAACTCGTTTTGGCGAACTCGCATTTGCCATTCTATTGCGCGAGTCGTGCCTTGCTGATTAAATTCTGGAGGTGCGTATAAATCTTCTATATTTTTAGCTGTTCCAGTTTGTTGTCCGTTTAAAAAGAATTCCGAAGAATTTAATTTTTCGTCAACTTCTGAAGGCGATATCCGATTAATTTCCGTAGGTGCCGATTGTGCTAAAAGTTGTGATTGCGATAAACCCAAAAATCCCACAACCATAGCCAAGCAGCATCTTAATTTACATTTGCTGCTCATTTTTTGATACTCAATTATTATTTGCCGTAAACTACGGGCTTATACCAGTAACCAATCTTCACTATTGGTAACTGGAGGCAGGCATTTTGCCTGCACCAGCAATAACCAGAGTTTAATCTGGTTTAGAAATTACCTACTGCGGTTGCTTCTACTGTTAAGATACCGCCAGTGTATCTACCAGCAATAGGAGCGGAAGCTGTACCACGATCGTCTTCAAAGTTAAACTCTAAGTTAACTCCTCCTACTTGTAAAGGTTGATCTCTAAGTTCTGAGAAGTCGCGATTGGATATAGTTCCAGACTCATCAACAACTGACATCACAGCTTTTCTAAAATCTCTATCTCCTTCTGTAAAACCGTTTGTAAGGTCTTGTCCTTCAGGATTTACTTTGATAGTTACGGTAGGTGTAACGGAGCTGTTTCCGTAAACAGCATATAGTTCATCTACTGACTTTTGGATACTTGTTGCAGTAGATTCTGATTGTAGTTGTGGTGCAGTCAAATCAATTTGGTCTGTACCATCTGTTGTACCAGCATAATCGGTTTCAGCGCTTGTATCGCCGTTCAATTCACCTTGAGAAACTCTTAATTCAACGGTTTCAAAAGTACGCAAAAATAGTACTTCATCTACGGTCAAATTAACGCTTACATCTTGCTTAACTGCGCGTGCTGGTGCTGCGAAAATAGTGCTACCAACTACAGCTGCACTTGCAGCCAAAAGACCCAAAACTTTCTTGTTCATTTAAATTCTCTCTGTTCCTAGTAAGGTAAATGTTGTATGTTTGATAAACTCTCTTGTTCTGACTTATCCAAATTAGTTTGCTAAAGGGATTTAAAATAAACCTAGAGAATGAAGTTATTTAAAAGATAAAAATACGTACACCTGGATTTATGGAGCCAATATTCCGGTACAGTATATTTTATACAAGGTTTCTTATAACCATAATTTTAACTTCATGCTTTAATTAAGCGGTTTGATAGAGATTCCCTGGTAAGCCCGAGAGTAATGAAAAAACGAAATTTGGTTATGGAAACAATCAAATTAATTTCAATATTTGATTTTTACGATGCATCACCTCCGCTGATAATCAAATGAAAATCTGTTGTCATACACTCTCGTTAATCTCATGGAATAGCTGTTGAAGCGACAATCAATCAACGAGGTGTAAGAAATTATTTTTACTACCAGTTTGTTGAAAAACTGTCTATAAATTGTATGATGTTGCTTAACTGCCGCTATTTATCTGGTAAATAGAAAACGGATAGGAGTCTATGATGCTTATTCCAATAACCGAGTCTGCAAAAGAATGCTGTCTTTAATGGCAAGCAAATAAAGTATATTATTGAATATTTGATAATATATGCAATATACTCTTCCTGAATTACGAAGCTAACAAAAATATTGCCATTTATCAGTTTACAATTGCTCTTTTACAAACGTATTTTCTTAAACTCCCATACATTCAAAATTTGTTCTTAATTAACTAGATTATTTAAATTTAATATCAAATAACCTACAGTTGGACTCAGAACCTTTATCGATTTTTGTTTATTGCTTCGTAACAGGTTTACATCAAGAATGTAACCTGTACTCCTAAAATACAACTTCAGTGATAATATTGAATTCAAAAAAAATAATGTAAAAATAATGTCAGAGATAACACTGAGAATAATCAAGAAAACACAAGGGTATAGGGGGTAGAATTATTAACTGGTCGCTGGTGAGCGATCGCTGCTTGCTGCTAACTGTTAACTGACTATGTTTCAAACTACTCGTCGTCGTCTGGCAATTTGGTATACAGCAGTAACTGCCGTGCTATTGTTGCTGTTTGCTAGTGGAGTGTATTTATATGTACGCAATACTTTGATCGAGCGAATCGACGATACTTTAAACCACGTGGTGGAAGTTGTGGAGCGTTCGCTGGTTATCGAAGCTGTAAATTCAAATAACAGTCAGTTTAGGATAAATTTAGAAGCAAGTTTCCGTGATAATGCTGATACTCGGGATGATGACCGTATTGATTTGGAATGGTTTAGTCCTACGGGTAAATTACTTTGGTCTACTTTATCAGAACCATTAAATATTCCGATTCATCCAAATCGTATGGGTGAAACCGTGCGGGTATTGAGAGGAGTTAGGGAGAGATGGGGAGATAAGCGGACAAGGGGACAAGGAGAAGAGGATGGGATTTCTGAGCCGATACTTTTGCGACAAGTTACTGAAAGAGTACAGGTTGGACGGCAAGTTTTGGGATACCTCCGAGTAAGTCATCCTTGGTTTGAGGTGACAAAACCGAGCCGTCAGTTGATTGTAGATTTGGGCTTGGGTATTGGTTTGATGCTATTTTCTGTAGCGGCAAGCGGATGGTTTCTTTCTGGAAAAGCAATGCAGCCGGTTAGAGAGTCTTATCAACATCTTAAACAATTTACCGCAGATGCTTCTCACGAACTTAGAAGCCCTATCGCTTTGATTCAAACTAACGTACAGGTTGCTTTGAATGAGTTGGAAGTAACCCAAGCACGAGGGGCTAACGTAGAGCATTATCAACAACAGTTAAAGTTAGTGGAAAGATTGACGCAACGGCTTGGTAAGTTAGTCAATGATTTACTGTTTTTGGCACGTCAGGATAGTGGAATTAGTGCCTATGATTTTTCCGCTTGCCCTATTGATGCTTTGCTTATGGAAGTAGTTGAAGAACAACAATTGCTTGCAGCAGAAAAAAATGTAAATCTACTGTTACATTTTATTGATTCGGTGGAAACTCAAACTAATCCGGAATTACTTGATGATTGGTTTACTTTAATGGGTAATTGGGAACAATTAGTCCGTTTATTTACGAATTTGATTAGTAATGCTTTACGCTATACCGAAGAGAGGGGAAAAGTAGAAGTTGAATTAGCGCGGATCGAACTTGTGAATCGTTCGGTGCTGCAAGTTAAAGTCATAGATAACGGTATCGGGATTCCACCTGAAGCCTTACCGCGCTTATTTGACCGTTTTTACAGAGTTGATCCAGCACGCAGCCATAGTTCGAGAAATACTTTGATGAAAAATACTACTGGTTCGGGTTTAGGATTACCTATCTCTAAAGCAATTCTTGAAAATCATCAAGGGCAAATACAAATTGACAGCATTCTCGGCAAAGGTACAACAGTTACTGTCACTTTGCCAATTATTCCTGAGTAATAATTATCAGAACTAAAAATGTTTCGGCTGATGGATATAAATTGTTTCTAGTGACAGATGCCTATGAGTAACTTTACCTAGTAATGTGGTTGATGACGCTGTAAGAATCATTTAATCGTTGACACACTAGCAGTTTGCTACAAGAAGTAAAAGATAGGAAACTGTTTTTTTTATTGATTGTTAATCTGTACTTATTTAATAATTTTTGTTGTATTGATTCTACAAATTGCTAATCTGTTTCTGATTACTATTTCTTCAGCAAAAACCTGTAAATTAAAATCAAGCTTTTAGGAGGGTTATATGCCAATTAATCTTAGAGAAGATGTTGCTTTTATTATATTAAAAAAAATTAATGAAGGCGGTCAGGGAATGCAGGAAATTGGCTTCTCTGAAACTGATTTTACAGGTCGAGGATTAACCAAAAGTGACTTTTTGGGACATTTAGATTATCTAAATCAAAAGCAGTATATCCAAGCTAAGTTTTCGGGTAATGCATACGCAAATCAGGAAGATGTACCTAGCGTTACTAACCCTGATGAGGTAGATGCTAGAGTTGCAAATACTTTCGGTGCTGAAGATGGTCCTCTTCCACATTTAATTACTTTTGAAGAGGCTAAGTTAACTGATAAAGGACAAAAGCTACTTGAAAGAATGGAGGAGAATCCTCCTAAAGCTTTAGATAAAGGTCCTGCAACTCCGATAGCTACCAAAGATATGCCCTTTTTAGAAAAGGTAATGCTTAAGGGCAATTTAAATGACATTTTCGATGCTAGAGATATTAGTGAAGTGGTGTTCCGTACTATGCGGGATATGATGACTACTGAAGCATCCGAACGGGTTTCTCAAGAATTGCACGAGCCAGCGGAGCCTACTAAGGATAAAGCTTTGCAAAATGAAATTGCCGATTTATGGAAAGATACTAATCCTATAGTGGCTTTCTTGAGTAAAGTACGTCCGCCTCTAAAAATCGATTCCGACACTTTCTTATTCCGTATTCGTCAAGAAGGTGGTTTACAAAAGGGTGTAGATGAAAGAATGGTTGTTAAAGCCGTATTTTCTGCAACTAAAGATGAACTATCGCAAGAAAGAATTAAGGAAGTAGAAGGGTTTTTACCGGATACAATTCTTAAGTTGTGGCAAGAGGCTTAGTGTTAGGAATTAGGAGTTAGGAATTAAAAGTTAGGAGTTAGGAGTTAGGAGTTAATTCCTGACTCTTATTTTTTGTTTGGTAGTTACTATCCTCTGTTCCCTGTTCCCTAATTCCTAAAAACAATCTTAGCCGAGCTTAGACCATTCCCTTATCCTGTTTTTAAATCCTAGCCATTCGTCATACACATCATTAAATAACTTATTTACTGAAGCATATTCTTTTAATAATTGCTCTGTTTTCCTTTCGGTTTCTCGAATAATCTCAGAACTAAATCTTTTCAAAGTAATTTTTCCCGATCTTTCTAATTCGAGTACTTTTTCAAGTTGTTTGCTATTTTTTTGATTGTATTCAGCTAATATTTCGGTATAAGTTTGCAAGCAGACAGCTTGAAATATTTGCTGGTAGTGGGATGGCAAACTATTCCAAGCGTCTTGGTTAACCACCATATCAAAGGTTGTACTTGGTTCCCACCAACCCGGATAGTAATAATACTTTGCTCCTGCTTCATGAAGCCCTAATTCAAAGTCATCATATGGTCCTACCCACTCAGCAGCTTGAATTATTCCTGTCTTAAAAGCTTCTGTAATTTTGCTTGTCGGAATCGCACCATCAGGAAATTCTTTATCTAACCTGACATTAAACCTTGTTAAAACTTCTCCTCCTAATCCAGGAATACGCATAGTTATTCCATCGAAATCTTGTATTTTTTCAACTTCTTTTTTAAACCATCCCCCCATTTGCGCTCCAGTCGCTGCTGCGGGAAATGGAATCACATTTAATCCTACTTTTTTGTAGATTTCTTGAATAAAAGTGAATTTGTTATCGGATTCTTTTTTATAAAGAAGCCAAGCTGTTTGTTCTTGAGGAGTTAAACCGTGAGGAATGGAGCTACCGAAAAATAAAACCTTATATCTACTATTGTTGTAGTAAATACCGCTGAAGCCACACTGAATTTTACCCTCATTAACCTTATTTAATATTTGTTCTGTTAATATTGTTTTTTCTTGATATAACTCAATATTAAAACGACCACCTGTAATTAAATTAATACGTTCGCGGATAATTTTTGGAGCCTTAGCAAGAATAAGTTTGTTAGATTCGTCCAAAAAGCTTGCCATTTTCCAGGAAACAATTGGCATTTGCATATACTGACTAGCCAACCCACCGCTAATTACCCCTACTGATGTAAGAGCAGCTGTTGAAAGGAAATTTCTTCGGTTTGTAGGTAATGAAAGAAATGGTTTTGAATTTTCTTTTTTCTTATTCTGACTATTTAATTCTGGCTGTGTAGCAACTATAACCGCAAGCGCCTTAAACATTCCAGCAGCGGCTTCTATCTCTTTAACATAATCTTCTGGCGTATTATTTGCACCTATTTTATTCGCGGCATTGTTTAAAAGATGAGATAGCTCACTTACCTTATTTTCGTCATATACATCATTAAGAATATTTGGCAATTCCTCCGCATAAACCTTAAGTGCTTTCGCTTTGATACGAGGTGTTTGGCCATTATTAAGTACTTCAGCACTATCTCGTAAACATTGCCCTATCTCGTTGAAGAACTTTTCGAGTTTTTGACGCTTTTCATGTTTAGCTTGTTTTAAACCATCAGTTACTTCAAATAGCTTTTTCGCAACTTCGAGTAAATCCCTCAACATCGCTGTTTTAAATTATGCTTTTTTTTAGAATAATTTAAAACAACGATGTCCGAACATGATTATCGTTAGGAGCAGGGAGTTAGGAGTAGCGACTAAAGAATAATTATTTTCTCCTTGTCGCCTTATCTCCCCATCCCCCCATGCCCGATACTTAATCCCAAAAATTTATTTTTTCATCATCTGAGTAACGCGATCGCGCAGTAGCACTTCTTTTCTACTATCTTCGAGAGTTTTTGCTAAAGTAATTGCTCTTTGATAAAAGTTGCGAGCGGTGGGATATTTTCCAAGCTTTTCATAGAGTCGAGCGTAGGATTCAAAAGATTTCAGTTCTTCCAGCGGACTTTGTAAGTTTTTAGCAATTTCTAAACGTTTTTCTAATAATTCAAAAGCACGATTGTATCGTTCGACGGAACTATAAGCAGCTACTAATCCATCAATTGCCCGTAATTGATTGAGATTATCTCTCGATGCTTTAGCCAATCTTAAAGCTGCTGCATAATTAGTGATAATGTCTTGATAATTACCGACTATCTCGTAGACTTCACCTAAATTATTTAAAGTGTTTGCTTCACCTATGGGGTCGCCAGTTTGTCGCCGGTAATTAAGAGCATTTTTGTACAGTTTAACTGCTTTAGTGTAATCTCCTAATCTTGCGGATACTAATCCCAAATTACTCAATGATATACCGTACCCTTCAGTACTGTTAATGCTTTGAGCAATTGTTAATGCTTGCTCAAAAGTTCGGGACGCAGTTTGAAATTCTCCTTTTTGTAGCAGTAAAGTACCAATATTATTCAATGCGAAAATCTGACTTTGAAAATCTTTGGTATCGCGGGCGATCGCCAAACGTCTTCTAATTGCATCATTGGCTTTTCTATACTGTTTTAGTTCTACGTAATTTTTGCCTAAAAATTCGTAGGTTAAACCAATTGCATTTAAGTCTCCAATTGAATGATAAATCTCTAATGCCTGCAATAAAGATTTAACTGCCTTGTGGGGATTGCCTTGAATATTTTGCCTTTCACCCAAACGAAGTAAAGTATCTGCATCGTCTCTCGACTGCATTAATACTTTTTTATCAATTTGAGGATAATGCAATTGTTCGGTAATATCGGCAGCATTCGCAGCAACAGGACTCAAAAACAAGGAAAATAACAAGAAACCAAAAGCATTGTTCAACTTCAAAGACAATTTATTTGACGATGACTTGCGAACCTTATAGAATGAGTGCCCAAATTTATTTTTTGCCAGTAAATTTCGCTGTTTCATAAAAATTTGCCCTAAAAATAATTTTTAAGTAAAACTATATACAAATCAGAAAATAACTACCAGCATAATTCATTATCATCAGCGCTTTTACGCAGAAACTGGCTGAAGAAAATTTTCACCCAAATATATAGCACGGATGTCTGCTGGTAATTTTTCTTCAAGCATACGATAACCTTCCTGGAGAAAATTTGCTACTTCGTTCGGAGAAATACTTTCTCCTTCAGCTTGTAGGTAAGCAGCAATTCGAGTTTCACTCCAGTGGAAAGTTTGAGCCATTAACACCATCAACCTTAACATCGGTGGTAATTGATCTAATGACTGTTCTACATAGCACCACAGGGGCGGTGAAGTAGTCTTAAGTGAATAATGAATACTTTCGGTAGGTGGTAGCTCGGTTTCGTTGATGCAGTAAGCTGTCATGTTAATCAGCCAGTTTTGTAGAGTCATGGCTGGTGCATTAGGCTCTGTAGCTTCTAAATTAACTCCACCGATTTGGTAATAAATATGTTTCCAAGTCATAGCAAATAAATAATCTGCCTGTACTGGAGAACGGGCTGAATGCATGATTAAGGTGTAGACGATGGGGCTGTATCGGCAGAAAATCGCCGTAAAGTACCTGCCAGCATCTGGGTACTGTCCAAACAAATTTATCAGTTCTTGGTCGCTTTTATGGAACAGTGACTTAACTAAGGGGTGGTTGGATTCTGGAAAATTAGGAATTTGCACAGTCTTTTTTTATCTATATTGCTAGAATTATTTCAGAAATGTATATTTTTCGTTAATCGCATAATATCTTGGTGTTGATATATTTAGCACGAACATTTTGATTAAAAGTTTTCATACACCCGCTAAGCACTACTATGCAATTTAAGTCTTAATTGACTTTTGTCAAAAACAGCTTTCTTATATACTTATTGATTTGTTCATGGTTATATCAGTTGACGCAATAGCTTATTTGTTTTCTCCGACTATTTTGGGTTCTTTCTTGCCATTGGATAGTTTGTTCTCTACACAAGGCATAATGGTGATGCTGCTTGCAGCTTATGCCGGTGCGATGTGGATGTTCTTAACTAGCGCTCCAAAGGTACACACTATTATGGTGTCGGATTTAGAAATTGCCCGCGATTTATACGAAGGGTTGTTAGACTTGCCCGCTGCGGAAGTACCTTTGCACTATTATTACAATTACGAACAGACAATTGGGGCTACGGGAGTCGATCCATTGTACTTGGGTAGCAGCCCTACTTATCCCAGCAAAATGTCTAATGCCACTGAAGGGCTTTGGTATCAGTTAAAGAAAAATACTCAGTTGCACGTTATTACCGGTGCTAGTTTAGGTAGTAAAAGTCAGCAGCGTCACGTATGCTTTGATCGCGACTGTTTAGAAATGATTTTATTGCGAGTCGAAACCAGGGGATTAAAATTTAAAATTCGCAATCGCAAGCCGTTAAATTTTTTGGTGAAAGATTATGACGGAAGAGTTGTGGAAATGGCTGAAGTTGCAAATTAAATATTGTAAATAAAACTAGAAGTTAGGAGTACTAAAAACTTCTAACTGATAAGGGAATCAACGAAATTCACCAAAGCTCTGCCTTCATTTTTTTTATGAAAGCAGAGCTTTATATATAAAAGCAATTGGCAAGAATCTGGTTGCCAAAAGAAGAAATATCTCTACATTTATGTGTTCTATTTGCTCATCTCAAAAATTCTTTCTAACCTCTTTACCAATTGCTCTGCTAAATCTAGTAAATCAATCGCTTCTTTCTCGTCTCTAAGACTGCAATTAATCTTTTCTAAACTAGCGCTTTCTACTAAAACAGTTTTGATGGCAAATACTCGGTTTTCTGCTTCAGAAAGTCTCAGACAATCTTCTAACTGAGTTGCAATTTCACATAATGATTTGCCCTGCAACTGTTTTCTTACACTTACAGCTACCCAATCATCACTTTCTAAAAAGCTAGTCACAGATTCAACAAAATTAATTTGTGTGGCTTCATCTTCATCCCATTTTTCTAACCAATCTCCATCTACATCTTCGGCATATAAATAAGCTGCTTCTAGTCCGTATCTTACTATGTCATTTTGTAATTTCTGAGCTGCTTCTACAGATTCTATAAATTTATCTAATCTCTTTTGACAGTCTATTGACATTTCTTTTACCATTATGACTTAAATTATTAAGAGATATTGCTGATTGTTTAATTAGCTAACAATTAAATACTAAAAACTAAATGTTAAATAAATACCTGTTTCCAGATTATTGCTGTTATACAGGGTCACATTTACTATCCTGTCTATAAAATCGGTTATACCCGGATTGTAACTTAATAGTAGTCCTTTATCTATCTTCCAATAACGCAATGTCGATTCCCAATTGTTAAATTTTTCTTGAAAAAATTCTTCACTTAAGCTAGTAAGTTGAACGCAAAGAGATGTATCGTAGCCGTTACTTACAATTATATCGGTAGCCATTGAAAAGTCGGCGATATATCTTTTTACGACAGTACCTCCACGGCGTTGAATATTATCGATAACAGATGCAATTAAATCGGTATCTTCCCCATGAAATTGACCTGACATTAATTTTTGTCTCCAAATATAAAATTTAGAGTCATTTTCGCTAAGCCATTTAGGAAATAAGTAACTGTACCAGAATTTCAAACTTGGTTTAAGAGCATCAAAAGCTGCTTGCTGTTCTTCGTATGTCGGTAAAGATTTAACACTAAGCCAAACTTCAGCATCTCTTATTACTTGCTCTAAAAATAATATGACAAATTTTTTTGCGGTTAACGAGCCAGGTTTTAAGTCTTTTACCCAACGGTTTATTTCATCTAATCTTTTTGCTAAATTCGGGTCTACTATAGATGCTTCCCTTATAAGATATTTTAACCTATTTTTAATATCTTTTGCTTGCAATAAATGATATACCTCGCATCCTACAAATGAAGTTAAATTTTTGATTATCTTGAGTTATTTATAAATTAAAAAGGGTGCGCTAGGCAACAGCATAACGCACGGTAACAATTCCTCTGTAAAAGTTTGATCGCTAGGATTGCTCCTCGGATTTATCCGTAGTATTTTCTGGTTTGAGTAGGGGAAAGGCTATAACGTCGCGAATACTTGCCGAATTAGTTAACAACATCACCAATCTATCAATACCAATACCCAAGCCACCCGTAGGAGGCATTCCATATTCTAAGGCGGCGAGAAAATCTTCATCTACGCCTTGAGCTTCTAAATCTCCAGCGGCTTTTCTAGCTGCTTGCTCTTCTAATCGCTGGCGTTGATCGATAGGATCGGTAAGTTCGGAAAAACTATTCGCAGTTTCTCTTCCTACCATATATAATTCAAATCGTTCTACCAAACCGGGTTTTGAACGATGGGGTTTTGCTAAAGGCGAAATTTCGACGGGGAAATCAGTTACGAATGTAGGTTGAACCAAATTTTCTTCAACTTTTTGTTCAAAG
The DNA here is from genome assembly GCA_019192545.1 of Rivularia sp. MS3. GTDB lineage: Bacteria > Cyanobacteriota > Cyanobacteriia > Cyanobacteriales > Nostocaceae > Rivularia. The sequence goes on from JAHCMI010000036.1 coordinate 41,836, forward strand.
GCTTCATTAAGAAGTTTACCCAATGAAGGGCAATCATCTATACCTTCTATACCAGCATTCTTACAAGCTGCTTTGGCTGGCTCTAAACTTGGGAATGACTCGAAATCAATACCTGAATATTCTTTAACTAATTCATGCATTGTTACTCGTCGCCAAGGAGGAGTCAGATCGACTTCAGTTCCTTGGTAATTAATTTTCAGCGTGCCGATAACTTCTTGACTGACGGTAGTAATTATACCTTCTGTCAAATCCATCATATCGTTGTAATCGGCATAAGCTTGGTAAAGTTCAATAGTGGTAAATTCCGGGTTGTGACGGGTAGAAATGCCCTCATTGCGGAAAATCCGTCCTAATTCAAAAACTTTTTCAAACCCACCGACAATTAACCGCTTCAAATGAAGTTCGGTAGCAATGCGTAAATACAGCTGCATTTCCAGCGTATTGTGGTAAGTGATAAACGGGCGTGCATCCGCACCTCCTGCTTCACCTTGCATTACCGGAGTTTCAATTTCAATAAATCCCCGCTCGTCTAAATAGCGGCGAATTCCGGCAGTAATCAAAGCGCGACGGCGAAAAGTTTGTCGCACTTCTGGGTTAACAATCAAATCTACATAACGCTGACGATAACGTTTAGTAATATCAGTTAACCCATGCCACTTGTCGGGTAAAGGCAACAGGGATTTAGTTAGGACACTATATTGCTTAACGTAAACCGATAATTCGCCCTTCTCAGTCCGTTTTATAGTTCCTTTTGCTCCCAGAATATCGCCCATATCTGTAAGCTGTTTGAGATTTTTGAAAGCATCGGCATCGATATCCGCCATACTTTCAGAAATACGCTTCTTTTCCAAATAAAGCTGAATAGTGCCAGTTTCATCCTGCAAAGTAAAAAATGCCAACTTACCCATGACACGGCGTGTCATTATTCTTCCGGCGATCGCTACTTCAAAGTCAACTTCTTCACCGTTGGAAATATCGGCAAATTTCTCTTGTAATTCACCAGCGTGATGGGTAACTTCCCATCTATAAGCGTAGGGATTCATCCCCTGCTGTCGTAGCTGCTCTACTTTTTCTAGCCTAGTGGCACGGATATCTTCTTCCGACATAGTTTACGAACTTAGGAACGGGCAAGATTTATTATAGTTCTATGCCCGCATTGTACATTGAGAATATTTGGGTAAGTTTTTTTATTTAAAACATAAATTATCAACTGGCAAAATTACATTGATTCAGATTCTCAAGTTTTGTTGGGAAAACCGACGGTGAAGGAAACTAGAATCTCAGTTGAATTTTGCTTGGATTGTTTGCTGTAGGGTGGACACAAGAGTAAATTTTAGAAAATTATCCTACGCTCACCTCACAAGCATTGCGAGCCGTATTTGCCTTTACGGCTGAGTGTATGCGTGAAGAATGCTTATTTATATTTATGTAAAATCAACAGAGGATTGCAGGAAATCGCTTCTAATTCGATTCAACATTGTATTTTTTATATCTTTAAACTCCGAAATAAAAGGGCGATAATTTTATAAATTATGCCTAATAACTATGCTGGCTAAGTTACAAATATAAATTATTTATATGGAAAACAAAAAGCAATTGACGAGATGCGTTGAGTTTGTTGCGGAAGAACTTGATGCTGATATTTTTCTATATAGTGCTGAAATAACGGATTTTAATGCTGATAAATTAATTAATGAAATTAAAGCAACTTCACCTAAAAGAGATAACGTAGTTTTAATTATGACTACTTATGGTGGTGACCCGGATGCGGCTTTTAGAATTGCCCGTTATATCAAAAGAAAATATAAAAAGTTTAGTTTATTTGTATTTGGCTACTGTAAAAGTGCCGGAACTTTATTAGCATTAGGAGCGGACGAAATTGTTATTTCCGATTTTGGTGAATTAGGTCCCCTTGATGTCCAAGTTACTAAAGATGATGACTTTAGAAGCGAGTCTGTATTAGATATTCAGCAAGCTATGTCTGTAATTGGCTCGCAAGCTTTTGAAATGTTTGAGAGCTATTTATTAAATTTGATTTCTGGAACTCAAGCGCTGATAACTACAAAAACAGCAGCAGATATTGCCAGTTCTATGGCTGTTAATTTATTGTCTCCAATTCCCAGTCAAATTGACCCTTTAAGATTGGGTGAGATGAATAGATTAATGAATATTGCTTTAGCTTACGGTCAAAGATTAAAACCGGAAGGTATTGAAGTCATTAAGAATCTAATTTACAATTATCCTTCTCATAGTTTTGTGATTGACTATGAAGAAGCAAAAAAGCTATTTGACTGCGTTAGAGAACCTTCAGATTTAGAACTTGAACTAGAAGAAATTGTCTTACCTTTAGTACGTAAACCTGCTTCTACAGAAATTATATTAAATTTAGAAAATTTGAAAGAAGAAAATGAAGAAAACTCAGATAGAAATAACTCAGATAGGGAAAGAATTGCGGAAGAATCAGTTTCTACAGACGATGGAGAGGATGAAGCGATTGAAGGTAATATCCTACCCTTTGATAAAAGGTAGTGAAACTCAAAATAATACTGTTGCTTCAACAAAAACTATATTTAAAAATTTACAAAAGTAATTTGTAAAATTAAGAGCATGGGTGGAAAAGTTATAAATTAGACCACTAACTTTCTAGATCCCCCTAAATCCCCCTTTTGAAAGGGGGACTTAAAAAAGGAACTCTAACCTTTATAAGGGTGGAAGGGGGATCGAAGCAATAATGAGTGAATAACGATGCTTTTAAACATCCTCTAAGTCATTGCTAAAAACCCGGTTTCCTTAATTAACCGGGTTTCTGATTTTTACAATTACCGAATAACTATTCTCGTTTAATTTGATTAATTTCCCTTTGTAATTCTTCTATTTCTCGCTGCAATTTATCAATTTCTTCGTGTTGATTTTCTTTCGGTTTCACATCAACTGTACTTTTATCGGATTCTTTCGGATAATTTCCTTTTTTAATTTCGTCATATTCTTGAGATACAGCCCATTTTCTTAGATAATGTAGCCTTTCTACTGGAAAAGGATGACTGAGCATTACCCCTTGAGCGCCGTTATACATTAAAAATTTATACACTTGATTCAGCCCATCTTCATCAAGTGCTTGATAATTTTCCGATTGACGAATAAATTCTTGCAAACTGCATTCATTACTATATTTATTACTACCGCCAGAAATTTTCATCATCGAAGACATAACCGTATTCAAATCATCTGTAACCAATAGTGCGGCTCTATCGGCAGTTAACTCAGCTTTGCGTCGCCATTCAAAAAAAGCATAAATCAAACCGCTGCTAACTATGTTACCAATACCAAAAGTTAATTCCCCGACAATAGAGGCTGCATTCATCGCCCACATCGCCATTTGAATTAAAATAGTATGACCACACTTAATATGTCCCAACTCATGGGCTAACACAGACCTAATTTCGGCTTCGTTGAGCAAATCTAAAATACCTGTATTAATAACAATGTAAGGATGTTCCTGTCCTAAAGCGTAACTATTAGCAACAGGATTTTGCTCGACAAACAATTTGGGTTCTGGGTAAATATCCAAATCTCGCACGCATTCCCGAAATATCTGATAAATAGTTGAATATTGTCGCGGTCCGACTTCAATGGTGTTACCCATTAAATAAATTAATTGCGGACGTTCGTAGACAAATTCCACGAATTTACGGGCAACAAAGTCAAACCCCGGTAAACCTCTTAGGCTTTCTTCGGCTTGACGATCTAAGGGATGTCTGAAAGCTTCGCTGGAAATTCCTTTATAAGTTGGCATAATTGCAGGGTAGTTAGTTGTAAGTTCGGCGACTGCGAATCTAGAAACGGCACGATTTAACTCAAAGATGCTTCTTTGAAGAAGGCTGCGTTACATAATTTGTAATCGTCGATTGAACTATATTTAAAAGGTGTTTAATCGTTTGTAGTTTAGCAATTGAGCAGTAAATACTGCCGCTCTAAAAATAAAAACATAATATAAGTAGATATCGGAACTGTTTAAAACTGGGTTTAAACAATTGGCTAAAACAATTAGGTTAAAACATTAATTTAAAGAATTAACTAAAAATCACTATGTATGGGAAATAGAGCGTGATTGAAGCAGAAGTTCATTTATCACTACACAACTTCCTGCGGTCGCAGGCAGGTTTACCTTCTTGGCCGCATCATTTAACGATGGCGCGGTTGGTAGCACGCGCATTAAGGGTGGGGCGTAGCGCTTTAATTCAGGTGGGAGCAGCTTGTGGTTATCAAGGACAGTATCGTACTAGTTTTGTGGCTTCGGCTTTGATGTGGCACGAAGCTGTGGTTATTGTCGCCACTCAACCAGTACAGCAACGTCTGTTACAAGTAGAAATTCCTAGACTACAAAAGTGGTTAAAAGTTAACAAACCAATAATAGTAGCCGATACTTTTCCCTCTTTAGATTTCCAGGGAATTCTCATAGTATCTCCCCAAGCTTGGTTAAATGCTCAATTGAGTTCTAATCATAAATTTCCTCCAAATATTCCCACAATTATTGACGGTGTAGATGATTTGGAAGATTGGATAAGAGAACAGCTTACCGCGAGCATTGAACCACAAGATTGGCAGCAGTTAATGCTGGCTTATCCTTCCCTAGCTGAAGAAATTCGTACCCTGCGAGTGCAATTAACTCACGAAATTTTTCAGCATCCTGCAAACCCCTACGAATGTTACTTAATTTCGGAACCAGAAGAAGAAATTTTATGCCGTATTTATTCAAGTTTAGATTTAAATAGCCTTCCGGAAACTTGGAAAAGGTTTTGGCAATTATTTAAAACGAGACACGAAACATTTTCCGCGACTAAATCTTCGCCTTCTCCTCCTTTACTCTGGGCTACCCCACGTCGCCGTCAGGGTTTATTTTCTCTGCATTGTGCCCCAATTGAGTTGGGAAAAATTCTCTCGCCGATTTGGCAGCGACAACCTGTAGTATTAATCGGTTCGGCTTTGGAACCAGAAACTGAAGCTACATTATTTCGTCAGCGCTTGGGATTGGGTGATTTGACTTGCTTAAAGTTCTCGAATGATAATCATACTCAAGCGATTCAACTTTATATACCTAATAAATTACCCTTACCCAACACGCCGGAATTCAAACCCGTGTTTATTCACCAAGTTCGCCAGATGGTATGTTTAAGTGCAACTTCGCCTGGTTTAACTGTAATCTTGGTTGGAGATGTACCGCTCAAATCTCAACTGGGAACAACTTTGGCTGCTGAATTCGGTTCGCGGGTACAGGTAGACAAAACTTGTTTGGATGAAAATGGTATTTTAGTTTGCGGCTGGGAATTTTGGCGGCAACATCAAAGAGTTTTACCTGCTCCACAAATGTTGATTATTTCCACTTTGCCTCTACCTTCTTTGGAAGATCCATTGGTTGCTGGTAGAGTTGCTTATTACAAGCATTCCCATCAAGACTGGTTCCGGTTGTACTTGTTACCTACGGCCTTAAACGAATTACAGCGAGCTGTAGCTCCTGCAAGAGATTCTAGCGGCATCGTAGCTTTACTAGATAGCCGAGTCATTTACCGCAGCTACGGCGCTCAAGTTCTTGCAGTCTTAAGCCCCCTTTCACGAATAAATTATTTAGATCCGGGTTTATTTTCTAATCCCCAAGAGGAATCTTGATTCAATTATCAATTAACATAACAGCGAACGCTCTTTCATAGTTTGGTTTCGCAATTGTTCGTTAATAACCCAAAACTAATTAATAAGCTAAAGTTTCTAAAGTTTCTCTTAGATATAGCTGTACTTGTTCGTCTAAGTTTAATGCCTCAAAACCATTGCCCGCATGGACTCGCTCGTTCTGCCAACGTCGGAAACCAGAGCTAATGGCGATCGCCTGCTTTAAATTATTCCAAATATCGGCATCACCTTTTAAGCCACTATCGCTTTTGACTGTGAAACTACTCATGATTAATCAATCCTTTGCTTAACTTTTTGGTTTAACTTTTATAATTTTTGCAGTATTTTGCAGAATATACTTTTATTTATTGACTTGGGATTAGTTCTAGTCTCTCATCCGTACTGTAATACATTCGCGATGCTTCGCGTTACAAGCATAACTACGAACTCAATTTAAGTCCTGTTTGTATTTTTATTTTTTATTTTTTATTTTTTATTTTTTATTTTTTAACTAAATCGATCCCAGAATTAGCTCGAAATGAATTTATGGTTTTATTCAATACTTTTTTTAAGGTAGTGGTTAAGTGACGAATATTTCTGTTGCAGTTGTTACTAAAGTCAATTTTAATTCATAATTTTACCAATATAAAAAATATGTAGAGATAAAAGCTGAGCGCTAAATCTCTACATACTTTAATTTGGATAATTTTTTGCAAACGTAAGGGCCTTGATGTGAAGAAGGCAACTAGGGGTAATAAATACCTATGTTGCCCAATTGGATTTTTGTGAAATCTTTGGCTGCCCACTATCTTGCCATTGCAAGAGTACGACGTTTAGTTACCATTTGATAACCTTCAATGATGTCGCCTTCTTCCCAACTATTGAACTTATCAACGCCGATACCGCATTCATAACCGGAGTTAACTTCGCGCACGTCTTCTTTCATCCGCTTGAGGGAATCAAGGGCACCTTCAAACACCAAGTTATTTGAGCGACGTACTCTTACTTTACAGTTACGAAGCAGTTTTCCAGATTGAATGTAGCAACCAGCAACAGCACCGCCTCCGACTTTGAAGACTGCACGTACTTCTGCTTGACCCAAATGTTCTTCTACTAATTCTGGTTCTAACAGACCTTCTAATGCGTCTTGAATGTCTTCTAAGAGTTTGTAGATGATGTTGTATTCTCGTACATCAACACCAGCTTCGTCGGCTGCTTGTCTGGCACCACTAGCAAATGTAGTGTTAAAGCCGATAATTACTGCACCACTAGCTGCTGCAAGGTCGATATCTGTTTGGGTAATTTCTCCAGGAGCAGATAACAACATCCGAATGTGTATTTCGTTTTGCGGGATTTGTTTGAGCGAACCCAAAATAGCTTCGACCGAACCCTGCACGTCTGCTTTCAAGATTAAGTTGAGTTCTTTTAACTCGCCTTCTTGTGCTTGGGCTGAAATACTTGTCAAAGTTACGCGCCCTCCCTGCATCAAGCGGGATTGACGTATTACCTCGGCTCGTTCGTTTGCAAGCGATCGTGCTTCTTTCTCGTTGGTAAAGACTTCAAAGTCGTCTCCTGCTGCCGGTACGTCGTTTAAACCCAATACCTCTACAGCAAAGGAAGGACTTGCTTCTTCAACTCGTTCCCCTCTGTCATCAACCATTGCTCGGACTTTACCAAACACCGAACCGGCTACAAGGATATCTCCTACATGTAGAGTACCGTTCTGGATTAACAAGGTTGCAACAGCACCTTTTGCTTTATCCAAATGAGCTTCGATAACGGTTCCTTTCGCCGAACGCTCTGGATTAGCTTGCAGGTCTTCAACTTCGGAAACCAGTACGATCATTTCTAAGAGCGTATCTAAGTTATCCCCTTTAATGGCGCTGACGGGAACCATAATTGTTTCGCCGCCCCATTCTTCTGCTGTCAAACCATATTGCATCAACTCTTGTTTGACTCGATCTGGCTGTGCGGCTTCTTTGTCAATCTTGTTAATTGCAACAATAATCGGCACTTCCGCAGCTTGAGCGTGCTTAATTGCTTCAATTGTCTGGGGACGAACGCCGTCATCGGCAGCCACTACCAATATGGCTATATCTGTAACCCTTGCTCCTCTTGCCCGCATTGCCGTAAATGCTTCGTGACCGGGAGTATCTAAAAAGACAATTTGATGTTGTTTGCCTTCGTGTTCGATATCTACATGGTAGGCTCCAATATGCTGGGTGATACCTCCAGCTTCTCCAGAAGCCACTTTACTCTCACGAATTGAATCAAGTAAAGTCGTTTTACCGTGGTCTACGTGACCCATAATTGTGACTACGGGCGGACGATGATGGAGATTTTCCATATCTTCTAAGTCCAGCATCTCCGTAACCTTACGGGCTTCTGCCTCCGGCTCTGGAGTATCTACTAATACTTCTAATTCTTCAGCCACCATAATGACTGTTGAAGTATCAAGGCTTTGGGTAATGCTAACTGCAATACCCTTCATAAACAGTATTTTGACAATTTCTGTATCGGGCATTGCCAAAGCGTCTGCTAGTTCTTGTACGGTCATTGGACCGCTAACCGTGATGATTTCAGGACGCTGACGTTTGGGTTCTGCTTCTGTATTGCTAGCATTGTTGCGCCGACGGTTTTGGTCGCGAGAACCAGATTTTTTAACTTTGCTGGGTGCCGCAGGTGTCGGTGCTGCTTTCGGTGTGGAACTTTTTGGTTTGGGAGGACGAACTATAGCATTGCTAACTGCTGCTTGAATAGCATCATTTGCTTGTTCTTCGTCAAGCAAGTCTACTTCAAAATCGTCTTCCACCATTGGTTTGAGACGTTTATTCTTAGGAGCTTTTGCTGCTTTTGCTGCTTCCTTAGCTTCGTCAATAGCATCCTCTTGTTTGGAGCGCTTTTTCTGACCTCTGGGTAAACGAGGTGGTGTCGGACGTTTTAGCTCTACTACTTCTTCGACTACATCATCATCATCGTTGTCGTCAATATCAGTTGATTCGTTAATTGACGGTTTTGATGGTCTAACTGGGGGTTTAAGCGCCGATACGCTCGGAGGCGCTGATGATTCTTGACGTACTTGCTTCTTCGGACGTGCAACATCTGAAGAACCACCGGCTCCTTGGGAAATTTTCTTGACCTTCTGCGGTTTCTCTACTTTTGATACTGGTGCAGCAGTCTGACGCGGGGTTTTGGAAGCTGGTGCAGTTGATGTTTCTGATGCCGAAGCATTCTGTTCCCGCTTGCGTTGCGGTTTTGATTGATTGCGATCGCGCTTAAGAATTGGTTTTTCGACGACGCGATTATCCGAACCGGAATTTGGCTTTGCTGGCGCAGCCGGTCTAGTTGGCGGCGCAGTTAGTTCGGGTGCATTTGGTTTTTCCGGTAAGGATTTGGGTGTAACTACTTTTTCTGGTTTGCTCAAAGCTGTTTTATTTGATTCTGAAGAGGGAGTGGATGCTGAATTATCCGTGTTTGTAACGGATACAGAGTTATTTGGAGAGCGCAAGGGCTGATTCGGTGAGACGGGTGCAGTTGGTGCCACTGTTTGTTTCGGCGAGACTGAAGAATTAAAAGGTTTGGGAGGTGCGCTATCGGTAGATGCGCTGTGTTGATTTTCTAAATTGGGTGAGAGCGAGGCAGAGTCAGTATTATTGGAGTTTTTCGGTGGCTTTGGTTTGCTACGAATTTCCAATATTTGTGGTTTGCTAGGTGCAGAAGCACCGTTGCCAGAACTCTTACTATTTGTACCATGCTCTTTCGACAACCCCAAAGTTGTTGTCAATTTTTCTGCTTGCGAACGAATACGTTCGGCATCTGATTCTGTAATAGTGCTGCTATGACTTTTGACCGCGATATTGAGCTGGTCGCAAATTGCTAATAGCTCTTTATTTTCCAAATTCAATTCCTTTGATAATTCGTAAATTCTGACTTTGCCGTTGTTCATCCACTCTTCCCCTATAATTTACAGTTTTAACGGATGGCTGCCAGCTTTTGCGACATCTCCATCCTTTGAAAACTGTGTAACGGTTGCCATTTTCAATTTGAAAAGGTTCCTCCTGAGAAAGGAAAGAGAGATGTGTCCATTGGAAAGCTGGCATCTCTAAGCCTGTCGCCATATTGGTTAATGCTCGAATGCGCTGCATGGGCATAACCAAATGCCGATATTTAGTTTTTTGTTTTGTTGATGTTTCTGTCGGGTTTAACACACGATTTGCCTAAAATGACTAAGTAAAAGCAAGTGCCCTTATTGCCCAAAAGAGCCATGTGTCAATACTCATTTATAATTCTCCCTGCACTAACGAACTTTACTAAAAGATAATTTAATCAACATAGAAGAACGCATAAGCAATGAATTTCATCTTTACTATTTTTTTTAAGGTACCCCCTAATTTAAGTTGAACAAGTAAAAAGTTACTTGATTGTTAATTGCTGCCACAATGTTGTATACAGCGTTTCTGGAACTGGTGTACGTAATGCCCGTCCTAGCTTATTTTTTTTTTGAGCAAGGCTAAGACAACTTGGATTCGGACAAATATAGGCAGAACGCCCCATACCCCGATCTAATTGTACCTTTCCTGAAGGAAAGACGCGGACAATCCGCCAAAACTCACTTTTTAAACTGACTTTTCGACAACTAATACAACGCCTCCAATTCGGTTTCATTGTAATTAACTATTTGGTTTCAATTATCGCTACTAAAATTGCAACTAATATACGATGGGATTCTCGGACTCAAATTCCTCCTCGTTTTCATCTAATGAAGTTTTTGGTACTTCTGAATTAATTGAGCGATCTTCTAAATCTAACTTGTCTTCTGCTAACTTCTGAGCATGGAGTTCTTCGAGTTCTTCGAGTTCTTCGAGTTCTTCAAGTTCTTCGAGTTCTTCAAGTTCTGCTGCGTGTTGTGCCCTTGCTGCTGCAAATTTTGTATCTTCTGCTTCAAAATCGTACTTTGCTTTATCTTTAATGTCTATTTTCCAACCAGTAAGTCTAGCAGCTAAACGAACGTTTTGTCCTTCTTTACCTATTGCTAAACTTAATTGGTCTTCGGCTACAAGTACATGAGTTTGTCTGGTTTCTGGGTCCATTAATCGTACATCATCTACTCGTGCTGGACTTAAAGCGTTAGCAATATAGGTTGCTGGATCTGGTGACCAACGAATCACGTCTATTTTTTCACCACGTAATTCATTTACAACTACTTGAATTCTCGAACCTCTGGCTCCAATACAAGCACCAACTGGGTCAACGTCTCGGTCTAAAGTATCTACAGCTATTTTAGTTCTCGGACCAACGTAAGAAGATGGAGGATTGGCTTCGCGGGCAACGGCAACAATTCGTACTACTTCGTCTTCAATTTCGGGCACTTCGTTAGCAAACAAATACACGACTAAACCGGCATCGGCTCTAGAAACGAGCAGTTGCGGCCCTCGCTGTTGACCCCGAGAGACTTTTTTCAGATACACTCTAAAAGTAGAGCCAATACGGTAATTATCATTTGGGAGTTGCTCGCGTTTGGGTAATTCGGCTTCTACTTCTGGCTGACCAAACCCACTGGTTACAGCCATAATCACCGATTGTCTTTCAAACCGTAATACTCTTGCTTGCAGTACTGTTGCTTCTAAATCTTGAAACTCTTCTTGAATTAATTGTCGCTGCTGGTCGCGCAATTTTTGCGATAGCACTTGTTTAGTTTGCATCGCTGCCATGCGACCGAATTCTTTTTTATCGGGAGTTACATCTACAACTACTTCTTGTCCTATAAGTTGCGCCGCATCATCACCAAGTTCGTCTACGATTTCTTGAACGTCTTCAAGGGCAATTTGATGGTCAGAATTTGTCACTTCTTCAACTATAGTTTTAGTCGAAACAACGCGAAACCCTTCGTCGTCAATATCGAGTTCTACTTCAAAATTTTCAAAGTAATCTTCATCAAATTGTTTGCGGTCTAAATTTTGAGCGCGACGATAGCGCTCGTAACCTTTAAGCAATGCTTCTCTAATTGCCGATTGCACGGCAAGACGCGGTAAATTTCGCTCTCGACTTATACTTTCAATCAATTCTTTTAATCCAAGCAGTTTAAGCATTGACATACATCTTTCTCCTTAAAAATCGCAAAAATACCTTATTTAGAGATGATAAATAGGCTGCGTGCAAAAAGATCGCGGCCGGTTGCTAAAAAGAATGGTTAATTATCGATTCAACAATCTGTCTTAACCATTAATTACTTCGTCCTTTTAGCAAAAAAACCGCTCTTCTTCACGCCCGCAAAAAGTAAAAAGCAGTCCTGGTTTGAATTAGTCTCCCTATTTAATCGCGTTCTTCGTCTAATTGCACGTAAGTAATTTTTGAGCGGGGAATTTCGATTACGCGACCTTTCTTATTCAGGTAAACGCTTTTTTCATCTCGGCGAACCAGTTTACCATTGAACTCGGAGTGTCCTTGATGGGGTGAAGAAGTGCAAATTTTAACCGGGAATCCTTTAAAAGAAATGAATTCCCGGTCAGTTTGCAATTGTTGGGAAATACCGGGGCTAGACACTTCCAATACATAGGCATCCGGAATTATGGACGCTGCATCCAAACTTGCTTCTAAATTACGGCTCATACGCTCGCAATCATTCAAACTAGTATCCGTTAAAGGATTGCGGATGTCTACTCGCAATACTGGCGGGCTTTGATTGGTATGAAAAACCACTTTCACGACCTCTAGTTCAAGGTCTTCTGCTACTGGTGTCGCTAAGTTAACGATTTGGGGAACTAAAGGATGAGTCATGTGGCAATTCCAACAAAAAAAGTGGGCAATTACCCACTCCCTGCGATAAAAATATCTTCCAAGAAGTCTTGCAACGAACTGTAAAATAGCTCGTCCCTACTTTGAGTTTAGCGCATTTTTTCAAAATGCTTGCAGCAAAAAATGTACAATTATTCGTTTCTAGTTTGATAGGGATAAGCTTTCTGGCTAACTTTTGTATCTGCTAATAAGGCAACGGAGACTCCTGAATGCAATTTTCTTGTTTGTTCGAGAATTTGCTCGACATCTTCTTCTGATAGCCTTTGGACGTAATTAATTTTGATTTCTTCCAAGAAGTCGATTAATAAATTTTGTATTTCTGAAAGTACCTGTTTTTTTTGGATTTCGGTAGTAAAAGATTCTGAGAAACTTTTGACTAATTGACTTGAGAGTTTCGCCGAAACTGGATCTTCTGCTGCCGATACTAAAGCTTGATAGAGATTTGTGGCAATTTGAGTCGCTAACTGTTGGCTTAGCTGAGCTTGCATTTGCCCGAATCCGGGCAGATTGCGGAAATTTCGATAAATTGGAGATTGGTTTAAGGCACTATCTATATTGTGTTGTAAAAGTGCAATTATTTCCGGCTGGATTTTTGGCATTACTTGGTGAATAATCGTTTGTACGAAAATTCCCCCCAAGGCTTCTATTTCATTGATATTATTGATATCCACATAGGGACTCAAGGTTTGACTTTTTTGCAGCCAGCGAGTTAAGTCTCCTCGTTTGACTGAATTTTGAGTTTGATTTATGACTCGTACTACTACTATTTGGGTTATTTCTTCAGCAAAATTAGCTACTATTCCTTGCTGAGCTTGATGCCGCAGGTTTTGTAAATTTAATAACTCTGCTTTTTCTAAACGAAGTAATACAGGTATGATTCGCAACCAACGCCAAACGGGTAGCACTAAAAACAAATCGTACCAGTGCCATAAAATTGCATTTAACCAGCTAAATCCAGAATGGCGGCGTTTTACATAATAGCTACGTGCCAATAATACAAGTGCAAAGAAAATGACGAATAGTAAATCAATAATCCAAAATCTATCTATAAATTCTCCATTTTCTCCAATGCTGCGATAGTAGTTAGTAGCTATTAATGGTTTAATTTTTTGATTAAAAAATGTTAACTCTTTATCTAAACCCTGTTGCAATAAATATTCTTGAGTCCAAAAAGTAGAAAAAGCGCGTTTTGAAGATTCGTTATCTAGATGTTCGCGCATTCTATTTTTGATTTTCTCTAAAGTGCCGCTTTTTGAAACTGCTGCAAATGGATTATTTTCTATCATTTCTACGCTTAAATTGCGTAATTCTTCTAGCTTTTCTACTGATTCTGCGGAGAATTTTTCTGTTCCCCCCACAAGAGATTCTAATTCTTCTACAGTTCTCAAATAATTCTCCGTTTCTCTATGAGGTTCAATTCCTTTAATGGGGTCATATATTTTTTGAATCTGAGGCAATTTACGTAAATAAAAATCACGCCACCCAATGTAAGTAATATCAAATAATACCAATCCTAAATTTATCGTCGCTGTAAGCGCTATAAATCTTTCAAACCATAGATTTTTATTTCTCGAACTCTTTTTCATCAATTTTCTATTTGTCATTTATCCAATCAGTACTTCCACATATTTTGCATTAAACGAAAAGTATTATATTTAATCGCCGTCAATGATTCGATAATATTTATTACAAGGCAAAATAGATAATTTTATGTGTATTTTGCGTCATTGAAATAATGCGTATTCGGCAAAAAATAAATTATTGATACAAGCTTTACAAAATACATCTATAGGAAGATGACAAAAATATTTATAGCGATGCATTTAAAATAATTACAAAAAAAATTAATTGAGAAAAAAATGATTAATAATTAAAGAAAAAATTGATAAAAATAGCTTAAATAAATTTAAAATGCAGCTGTACGGCTTAAAGATACTGCCGATTTTAATGACTCGGAGTTTTAATCATGTGGTGTGAGTTTAGCAATAAGAATATCAGTGTAGTGGCTGCCTGCATAATTGTCAGCGGTGTAGCCGTTTCAAATACAGTTTTTGCCGCTCGTCAGCGTAATTATACTCCACGAGAATTTCGTTCCGTTTTGTACGGATTGGGATATAACGTGAGAGTTTCAGAAGCGCCTTTGACAGATGCTCAAACAAGAAAAGCAATCCGCGAATTTCAGCGAGGATACAAAATAGGAGTTGATGGTATTGCAGGGCCAAATACTCAAAATCTAGCGGCTGAAATTGTTAAGAGTCTCAAGTACAACTTAAATTTGGTTGCTAATCCCGATCCCGAATTAACTATTAATCAATTTTACGGGCCGAGAACCCAAGAAGTAGTTAAGAGTTATCAGGAACAGTTAGAACTTCAACAAAGTGGAATCGCCGATTTAGCTTTACGACAAAGATTAAATCAGCAGGCAAAAGAAAACCAAGAACAACCAACCCCAGAAGCAACACCAACGCCAACTGCGACACCAGAACCGACACCATCACCAACAGCAACCCCAGAAGTTACCCCAACTCCTGTGATACCAGAAGCAACGCCAACACCAACCCCGACAGTAACACCGATACCGGAGGTAACACCAATACCAACACCAACCGAAACATCAAGCCCGACACCATCACCAACGGCAACTCCGGAAGTGACCCCAACTCCTGTCATACCCTCGCCAACTCCTACACCTACGGCATCGCCTGATGATGAAGCAACACCAGTTCCTACGCCTACAGAATCACCGTAAAGTTGAGGTTAAAGGTCAAAGGAGAGTTAAGAGTTAGGAGTAATTAATTTCTCTCCCTCTCTCCCTCTCTCCCTCTCTCCCTCTCCCTTCTTAACCGTTTGGCTCTTCCATCGGTCTACCTTTGGGAACCGGAAGCAGCGGACGACGGTCATCATAAGGCATTGGGATGTACTGCACCGAAGGTCTTCCACCTTGAGGTTGCGGGTACAACTCCATCAGGTCGTAGACAATTCGGGGCAGTCCAACTGTAACGGGCAGCCCCATTTCCGTTGCTTCTTCTACTGTTACTGGATAATCGTGGGTTACTTGCCCGCTTGTCAAAGCTTGAACAATGTTTTCGATATTTTCCGGTTTGACTTTTTGCTTGGGAATGCAATCTTGAAGTAAAGTTCTGACAAAACGCTGTACTTGGTTCATGGCTTTGCGCGATAAGTCAGCCATAATCAAGGTTTGGTCATCTACTTCACCGATAGGTTTATCTTCAGCAACTTTAATAATGCTTGCAGCTGGATAATTACCGAGTTGAGGATCTACCGGGCCGAGAACTGCGTTTTCGTCCATAATAATTTCATCGGCAGCAAGAGCTAGCATTGTACCTCCACTCATCGCATAATGAGGTACAAAAACGGTAACTTTGGCTTGATGGCGAATTAAAGCTCTGGCTATTTGTTCGGTTGCTAAAACCAAGCCACCAGGAGTATGCAAAATTAGATCGATGGGAACATCTGGTGGAGTTAACCGAATTGCCCGAAGAATTTTTTCTGAATCTTCGATAGTAATGTAGCGTGAAATTGGCACTCCCAAGAAACTGATAGACTCTTGACGATGAATGAGCAGAATTACTCTACTTTTACGTTTTTGCTGAAACTCATCAATACTGCTAAAGCGACGATACTCCATTTTACGCTTCTGCCAAATCGGTTGTATGGAAGAAAGCAGCAGAAAAATCCAAAATATATCGAAAATACCAAAATTCATAAAGCAAAGTGTGAGATTTAACTGTTTACGTGATTTATTCTCACAATTTTCGGTAATTAGGATGTCTATCTGAAGAGACAGTTATCTATGAACAGCGAACAGTTAATAATTGTCTACCTCACCTTGCCAAATCTTGATCGTGCTGTCATCGCTACCGCTTACTAAAGTCTTGCTATCAGGACTAACAGCGACCGAGCGAACGTAATTAGCATGACCTTTCAAGGTACAGATTTCGTTACCCGTACTCATTTGCCAAATTTTGATACTTTTATCCCAACTACCGCTGACTAGAAATTGTCTATCTGGACTCAATGCTACCGTCGATACTGTATCGGAATGACCTGTATAAGTACAAATTTCTTTACCTGTACTTACTTCCCATAGCTTAATAGTGTTGTCTGAGCTACCACTTAATAAGATTGTCCCATCTTGACTGTAGGCTAAAGAGTTGACAAATAAAGAATGACCCGTTAGGGTGCGAATTTCTCTACCGGTACTTGCTTGCCATATTTTGATTGTGTAATCAGCACTGGCGCTAGCTAAAAACTGTTCCTCTGGACTCCATGCAATCGAGCAAACTGAATCGGAATGTCCCCTCAGAACGCCAATTTCTTTACCTGTATTTAGCTGCCACAATTTGATAGTGGAATCGGCGCTACCGCTTGCGAGCAGTTGACCATCTGGGCTAAAAGCAAGGGTATTTACGCAGCTATTATGACCTTTGATAGTGCAAATTTGTCTACCCGTACTTACTGACCATAATTTAATCGTTTCATCCCAACTGCCGCTAGCGAGAATTTTTCCATCGTGGCTAAAAACAACGGTGTCAACTATACCTGAATGACCTGAAAACCAACGTCCCAATTGACGCAACAGCTTTCTGCTTTCTAGTTCCCATAATTTAATAGTTTTGTCGCTGCTAGCACTAGCAAGAAGTTGACCATCCCGACTGATGCTAACTGCATGGATCATACTAGTATGCGCCTTGAGAGTATGTACGCATTTCCATGTATGGGGAAAAAGCGATTTTCTGGAGGGTGTAACAATTTGTGTCGGGGGTACTACTCTTAAATCTTTACTGTCATCAATAGGTTTTTCAAGTAATTGCAACCATTCTGTTACGGATTGGGGACGATAATTAGCATTTAGTGCCATTCCCCGCATTATTGCTTGGTTGGTTCTGTCGCTGAGGTGAGGGTTTAAATCTTGTGGTGGTTTTAATAAAGTGTTTTTATTTCTATTCTCGGCGCTTGTAGGAATAACTGCTGTCAGTAATGTGTATAAAGTGGCAGCTAAGGCGTAAACATCTATAAATTCTCCCCGTAATGCCTCGCTTTGATATTGTTCTGGAGGTGCAAAACCGGGAGTACGATACACTGTATGTTTTTGCACTTCATTGGGAATAAATTCCCTAGCTATACCAAAGTCAATAATTACTGCTTCTGCTTTACCTTGGCGAATAATAATGTTACTAGGTTTTATGTCTCGATGCACTAAACCTCGACGATGAATAACTTGCAAAGCATCACCAATTTGCTGAATGTATTGCAGTGCTTCTGTTTCGGATAATACACCCCTTCGCCGTAAATATTTGCCTAAATCTTCGCCTTCGATGTACTCCATAGCGATGCAAGGATAATTTCCTTCATCAAAAACTGTTTTGATTTCGACTATATGGGGGTGCCGACATACAGATAATCTTACGCCTTCATCGTGAAAGTCTTGTAATATTTTATTTCGGTATGGTTTCCAAGCGGGATTTTCAAGAATATCTTCTCGAAGAGTTTTGATAACTCGTAATTCGCTACGTTGATTTTTAGCAAGATAGGTTATACCCATTCCGCCTTCGCCAAGAATATTTTCAATTATGTAGCGATCGTCAAATAACTTTTTCCCCCTCTGCCAGACCATTGGTGAAAACTACCATTTACTGGTATTTATTTTTGCACAATTTTCTATGTTTGGTTTGTGAATTTCATTAAGTAACGGTAAATTAATCAATTTGAGACTCCCGAAGTTTAAAAATCCCAGTATAAGAATATTTTTTGACTCCTTATTCATTCACCACTGATGCCAAACAGGATATTTTCTCCACGTAAAGATAAAGATAAAGTAAATTTTGTCTGAATGCGCTTGCGGTATTTACTGATTATTGATTGAATTAGCCCATACGATACATAAACTGCAAGTCAAAAACATAAAATCCAATTCGCTAATGCACTGCGATCGATATTTAAATAATGGATAATTTGTTTTTTGAAATTACCTTTCCTTATTGTTGGAAAAATACGGTTTTGGTATTTAGAATTATGACTTGCAATGCCAGTTTATATAACAGCAAATTGAGACAAATAAATTTAAATCACGAGGAGTTAATCGGAAAATGAAAAATAGATACAAGTATTTGTTAGGGTTAGCTGTAGCTACAATGTCTTTCGCAATGGTAAATCCGGTTGAAGCAGCTACCTTATTCAGTACAAAATTAAATTCTAGTTTAGTTCCAGATGTGAATTCAAGCGCTACAGGAAATGCAAAATTTATATTAAATGATTCTGAAGATGAACTGAAGTACGAAATTGAAGTTCTGGGAAGTATAGCTAATTTAGGAGCAGAAAATTCGGGAAATAAAATCACTAAAATTCATCTTCATGTCATTGAAGGTAATGAATTTAGAAATGGTGAAATATTTGATGATGGCAAACACGTTTTTAATGTATATACGCCTGATGATAACGACTTACAAATAGTTCAAGATGATGGGAAAGTTGTTTTTAAAGGTATGTGGGATGAAAACGATTTTGTTCCTGAAAATCCCGGCTTACTTGATAACAGGAAATTAAAAAATCAATTAGGTAATCTATTTGCTGGTAATCTATTTGTGAACGTTCACACTGCAAACAATCCTAGTTCCGAAATTCGAGGAATTATCAAGCAAGTACCTGAGTACAATGGTTCTTTAGCATTCCTAATTGCTGGCTGTACTTATTTATTATGGAATCAGAAGAAATTAAAGAAAACTGAGAACTAATTATATTTTTTAGTCCTCTAATTCTCGCTTTGCACCTTCTAAGCGGGTAATACGCTTCGCTGCATGTCCACTAGGACATGCTTTTATTTGCTGTAAATATCAAGCAAGTAAAATACTCGCACTGCCATCATACATATTTAAAACTTACGCAATCGAAAGTATGGGTTTGTGCGTTAATGTTTAGGAGGCGCATTTCTTATCACAAATCCATTAAAGTTAATCTGATGAAACACTAAGTTGAGAAATATTACTTAAATATAAAAAAATCAGCTAACCATTTATTAATATATTAAAATTCAATATATCAATCACAATTTGCTTCCTAACAATTCTCTAAAAAAATATTCCAGTTAGCTGGATAAACGATTCAACTTAGACAATTAAGATGTAATTGTTTATAAATTCAAGCATTATCCAGAATAGTTTAAATTGCCTTTGTAATGATTAATGTTAGTCATTATCTGAGTTATTTAAGCATGAATGAATTACTGTTTGGAAATCTTTACAATTTGTTAAAATGTTTTACAAACTGTTGAAAAATTTACGATTAAAACAAAAGCTTACAGTTTTACTGTTAATGATTTTAATTGTAGGAGTTAGCGTTAGTGGATTCGCTTTATCTTTCGTGCTTAGACAAAATGCTAAGCGGGAAATTGCAAACACGGCTTTGATTTTAATGGAAACGATGAGTTCGGTTCGTAATTACACGAGTACTCAAATTAATCCAGAATTGAAAGAGAAATTAGCAACAACTTTTTTACCTCAAAGCGTACCTGCTTATTCGGCTAGAGAAGTATTTGAAAATTTACGACAAAAAAGAGAATATAAAGACTTTTTCTATAAAGAAGCAACCCTCAATCCTACTAATCTTCGAGATAAAGCCGATAGTTTTGAAACCAAAATTGTCGAGCGTTTCAGGAATAAAAACAAATCAGAGTTGAGCGGTTTTCGTTCGCTTCCCGGTGGAGATATTTTCTATATTGCTCGTCCGTTAGCGGTAAATAAACAAAGTTGTTTGGCATGTCACAGTACAGTTGATGCCGCACCTCCAAGCATGATAGAGCGTTACGGTACCGCTCATGGATTTGGGTGGAAGTTGAATGAAATAGTGGGCGCTCAAATAATTTCAGTTCCTGCGGATATAGTTATTCAAAAGGCTAACCAATCTTCTGTGGTAATTATCGGGATTGTATCGATTGTTTTTGTTGCAGTGATTGTATTAGTAAATGTGTTTTTGAATCGACAAGTTATACTTCCGCTCAAGCGGATTACTCGTGTTGCTGAGGAAGTTAGTACCGGACATATGGAAGCCGAATTTGGTCAGGTATCTAATGACGAAATAGGTAATCTTGCAAGAGCTTTTAAAAGAATGAAGTTGAGTTTAGAGATGGCAATGAAAAGACTTAAAAAGACTAATAATGCTAATAAAAATACGGGAGGAACTATTTAATCCGAACGCTGCGATAATTAAAAGGTGATAGTTAATAATGTTGCTTTTTTTACAGGTTTGTTGATATCTCAAATTGTTATCGCTGATAATTAAGAATGTCCGGAAAATATTCGCCTTGTAAATTCAATCGCCATTTGGGAATCAGAAATTTCTTTTGCTAATAATTCTACGAATTGATGCGGTGTTGCTTGAGGGTTTGTTGCTAATACATCTTCTACAATCAGATTTGCCATTGGTCCGATGTAGTAAGCTAACTGTTGCTGAGTATTGTCTATAAAAGAGCTAGTCAGCAAGTTCAACTGATGTTGGTTGGAATTATTTTGCAAATTGTCTGGGAAGTCAGCTGTTGTTGGTTGGATTTGTTGATGAGAGTTATGTATACCAAAGCTATTAGGTTGATATTCAATTACTGTTGGAGCTTCGTAAAAATATTGTGAGGATGAAACTGCTGGCTGCGCTCCAAGCTGTTGGAGTTGTATAATAACTTCTTTGGTTGTTTGGTAGCGCGCTTTAGGCGTATCCGCTAACATTTTATCAAGTATCCGCGCCAAGCCATCGCTGATGTTGGCATGTATACGCCAATTCCAATCAAGTGAATATCTATCCATCAAATACGATGGATTTTTTCCAGTAAGTAATACTACAGCCGTTACTCCTAATGCGTAAATATCGCTGCTTGGGGAACATAAACCCAAACTAATTTGTTCTCGAGGTGCATATCCGACTTTTCCGACAAGAGACATATCACCAGCAAATGGGCTTTGATTAAGCTTGGTAGCTTCGTTGAGTTGAGCTATTTGCTTCCCCACGCCAAAATCAATCAGTACGGGTAAATTTTCGCCTTCAGGCAACATAATATTGTCGGGAGAAATATCTCGATGAATGACTTGATGTTGGTGAACGTATTCTAAGATTGATAATAAATTTTTTAGCCAGAATATGACTTCATTTTCTGAAAATGATTCTCCTTGACGTTGGCGTTCTTGCAATAACATGGAATAGGTTTTACCATTCACATATTCTTGAACTAAAAACAGCCGACCTTCTCCTTCAAAACAAGCTAAAAAGCGCGGTATTTGAGGATGCTGTAATTGATGAAGAATTTTTGCTTCTCTTTTGAATAAATTGCGACATTTTTCGAGTCCGTTGCTACCAGTACCGAAGGGAGCAAATTCTTTAAGGACGCAAGGCTCATTAAAACGCCGCGTATCATAAGCTAAGTAAGTTCGTCCAAGTCCCCCTTGCCCCAGCATCTTTTGGATGATATAACGATTGTCAATTAAAGTCTCAGCAGCTATTTCTGGTTTGCTAAGGGGAGGCACAGACATTTTATGTTCGCTCCTAAAAGTTATATATATTAAATTCTTAGTCTTGAAATTAAGATTTATGCAAGTGCGCTTCTGATGCTATAAGCTTTTTTAGAGAAAAAATACTTATATTTTAATATTTACCAATTACAAGTTCTGAATCTTTAAGCTGAAAAAATTTTTACAAAAAAGGCAGAAGGCAATAAGTATTAATTAAAACAAGATTTTTCGGGTTTAGAGCATGTCCTCCGGAGGCGCTGCGCTCGCAGTAATACTCCCTTCCCGGCAGAAGATTACCGTTTGGGGTTGAGTGAGAGAGTGAGAGAGGGAGGGAGTGAGGGAGAAATTTTCATAGGAAATCTTAGAGCGGAATGGGAGTAATAAATAATTATACAGAGGTTGCTTGCAGCGAGGTATAAAACGTGATTATTTATCAACATAGATTCTAGCTATTTTGCTACAAGTTAATAATAATTTATAACCCTTTATGAAAGTTAATCAAATGTAGTAAAAGCTTTTTTATATTTAAAAGTCAATTAATCAGTATTGACCGATGTTTTTGGTAACAAAACAGCGGGTTTTTCTTTAGTTCGCTGTTCTAAAGGTTTAACTTTTTTGATTAACTTAATAAATTGCTTGTATTCAGGAACTTTAGCGCTAGGGATATAACCCGAATCTGCTGTCATATTTGCTGGTGCTTGATTCATAAATTCGCGGATTTGCCGTGCGCGATTTCGTTCAATATTTGGTGATAGCAATACTAATCCAGGGGGAATCCACCGGCTAGTATGTATAATTCTAAACTTAGTTTGGCTAAATTGCCGTTTATAAATTTCAAAGTTTTTTTCAGACAAAGCACCAGCATTAACGCTACCTTCTTCTAACCATTGAAGTATGGTTTTAGGAGTAGGAGAAAAACGGATTTCACTCAAAGTCAAACCGTAAAGATCGTACAGAGGAATATAATACCCAGCAGCAGAACCAGTTTGACCTAAAGCAATGGTTTTATTGGCTAAATCTGATATTTTTTGAATTGAGCTATCGTCTCGGACTATCAGTAAAGAACGCTGTCTGCTACTAACTTCACCCATTGAAAACAGGGGTTCGTAAAGTTGTCTATCTATGGCGATCGCCGCTAAACCTGGAGGTGCAAAAACGATTTCCCATTGCCTGCGGTTAATTTGCTCGATAGCTTGCAATTCATTGTAAGCTGGCTCTAATTCTACAATTGACTTTGTTTGCGCTGCCACGTAGTTTTTAAAGTCCTCGTATTTATCGAGTGAAACGTTTTCTTCTCCATAGCTGACTACACCTACCGTCACTTTTTCTGGAGTTATTTTTGAAGAATTGCATCCTACCCCAAATATTGCAATTAATATTAAAAATCCCAAGCGTACAAACATACTTTTTAAATTTACTTAAATAACTACTTCTTTACCAATTGAGTATTACAAATGCTTATAAAAGTTTATATTTCATAATATATCTGCTATTTACTTAAGATACCTATTGACTAACATAGGCGATATCTGCTTTTTTAAGTAAATACATACAAATAATTTAAGAAAATAGTTCAAAACTAAACAACCGATTTTTAGTAGCTTTAAATAAAACAAATTTATGGGGATGCAGGTTTTTTATTTACCTTGTTTTCAGAAGTATTTTTATATATTAATGTTACCTGAAATTAAGAGGATGTTTAAAAAGCTAATAAGTATACTCGTGACCTCTCTCCATCAACGCGGAGCCTTTTTTCGTAAAGTACCTCTCTCCTGCAAGAAAAGAGGCTTTAAAACCCCTTTCCCTCACAGGAGATGGGGTAGGGGGTTAGATTTTCCTTCATTTGGATGTAAAACATAATACTTTTCAAGCATGTTCTAATAATTCATCGTTAACTCAAACAATCTACATTTAGCGCCGCAAATAAGAAACCGGGAATAAGCAAATAGCATTTATGTTATGCGGTTTGCTTATGCTTTTTGAGTTCGGATTCCATTCGAGCGTGTTAATCCAAAATCTAAAATCTAAAATCTAAGATTAAAATGACTCATAGCTTTGACAAACCAACGCTTGTAAGTCCTCAACCTTATTTAGAATTGAATAAGCAAGGTCAAATTTTACGGCTTTATTTAAAGGAAAATGAGCATCGCTTGGGACGCGGGCTTGAGTGGGCCGATCTAGATGTTCCTATTGGTTGGGAAGTAGTGTCTAGAAAACAAGCAATTTTAAAAAAAGAAGCAAAAGAGTATCGGTTGTTTGATGGTGAGGGTACAAAACCAAGCCGTAACGGTATTTTTATTAATGGAAATCGAATTGATGCTTCGGGCTACTTATTAAAAGATGGATTGCAGTTTGAAATCGGACAATCGATTTACAACCGCATTCAATTAACCTATTTTCATCCGACAGATATTCCGGCAGCTATACCCAGCAATCGGCGTTTGGTTTTCAAAGGTTTGAAGCAATCCCCCATACAGTTAGGACGTGCGACGAAACTGGATGATTATGCTTCGATGCAGCTGGATGCACCTACTGTATCTCGCATACACGCAACGCTTTTACCAGACGGGCAAGGTGGTTATTTTATCCAAGATTCCAGCAGCAACGGTACTTTTGTTAATGGCGAGCGAATTTTTAAACGAGTTAAATTAACCGACGGCAGTAAAATACAAATCGGTCCGTTTTCGTTGCTTTATACAAGAGAATATTTAGAATTATTAAATAACGGTAGTCAAGTTCGCCTCGATGTTGAGCAGTTACGGCGACTTGTTAAAGTTAAAGGCGGCGCTCAAAAGGCAATTCTTGATGATGTTTCTTTGGTAA
This sequence comes from Rivularia sp. MS3, assembly GCA_019192545.1. Lineage (GTDB taxonomy): Bacteria > Cyanobacteriota > Cyanobacteriia > Cyanobacteriales > Nostocaceae > Rivularia. The sequence continues at coordinate 66,627 of JAHCMI010000036.1, forward strand.
TCGAAACCGGGCAGTTAGTAGCTTTAGTTGGTGGAAGCGGTGCTGGTAAATCTACTTTGATGAAATCTTTATTGGGAATTGCCCCCGTGACATCGGGTTCGGTATATCTCAATGGAGATAACCTACGACGAAATTGGGCGGTGTATCGTTCTCAGATTGGTTACGTACCCCAGGATGATATCGTACATCCAGATTTAAGAGTAGAGGAAGTTTTAGCTTATGCCTGTAAATTACGACTTCCTCCCGATACTGACGTGAAAGCAGTGGTAGAAAGAACTCTCGATCAAATTAAATTGACTCACGTTAGAACCAACTTTATTCGCAACCTGAGCGGAGGGCAGCGCAAGCGTGTAAGCATTGGCGTAGAGCTATTAGCCGATCCAAAATTATTCTTTCTTGACGAACCTACTTCTGGACTCGATCCTGGTTTAGATAAAGAGATGATGCGGTTGCTGCGGGAGTTAGCAGACCAGGGTCGAACGGTGATATTAGTTACTCATGCTACAGCCAATATTGAAGTTTGCGACAGAATTACTTTTATGGGTAGGGGCGGCAAATTATGTTACTACGGGCCACCGGGAGAAGCCTTGAAGTACTTTGAAATGCCGTCGAATCAGTTGAAATATTTTTCCGATATTTATATTAAATTAGACCAAGGTGGAAGTCCTAAAGAAGTAGTTGAAACAGTAGATTATTGGTCGAACAGATACAAGCATTCTAATTATTTTCAGAAATATGTTGGCAATTTACTCAAGCCCGGTACAGATACCAAAAAGAAAACCAATGATAAAATTCATACTGGAATATCTCCCTTCAAACAGTTAATATTACTGAGTCAGCGATATTTGCAATTAGTTGTTAGAGATGTTGCTAGTTGGGTATTTGCTTTGATATCCGGACCAATTGCGATCGCTTTAACAGGTTGGATATTAAGAAACGAAACTCCTCTACGTAAGTTAGAACCTTTGAAAATTACTCAAGGTCCTTTAGCGCTCAAAGTATTGTTTATATTTGCCTGTATTGGTATTTGGGTAGGACTTTCGAGTTCGGTTAGAGAAATTGTCAAAGAATCGGCTATTTACGCTAGGGAAAGGCTGATTAATCTGGGTTTACTGCCTTATTTAACTTCCAAAGTCTTGATTCGTGCTGGCTTAACTTTTTTACAAGCCTTGTTGATAGTTATAACTGTTGTAATTGGATTTGAATCGCCAGAATCCGAGATTATACCTTGGAGTGTGGGTTTAGGAATCACAACTTTTTTAACCTTGCTTGCAAGCGTTAGTTTGAGCTTAATGATTTCCGCAGCAGTCAAAAACGAAAACGAAGCTAATAGCATACTTCCTTTAATTATGATTCCTCAAATAATTCTTTCGGGGGTTTTATTTGAATTAGAAGGGTTATCGGGAAAACTCGGCTGGTTGACTATTAGTCGTTGGTCTATGGGTGCTTACGGTGCTTTAGTTAACGTTAATCAAATGGTACCGGCTGCCACTCCTGGGGCACCTTCATTAGATGATATTTTTGCCGCATCTTCAGTGTATGACGCGACTTTCAACAACTTGGCATTAAATTGGGGAATTCTCGGTTTACACACAGTAGTTTATTGGATTGTGGCGTTAATATTACTCAAGCGTAAAGACATTGTTTAATTTTTCAATAGGAATTTGTAATTGGTAATTGGGCATCGGGAATAATTATGAGTATGAAAAAATTATTCTTTCATCTTGCCTTTTCTCCATCTTTGTATCTCTATATAACTGGATAGAAAAGGGAAGCCTACCTTAAACTAGTGTATGAGAGTGTAATTATTGACTCTGATGCCAAGTCATGATATTTAAGTATTCTTTTTAGGAGTAGATAAAAATGCCTGGGTTCATTGCTGGTTTACTAATTGTCGCTTACGTAGGCGGTGTTTGGAAGTTTTGGACTGGATTTAGAAGAACTAATTTCAGCAACAGCTTAACAAATCGTCTTGTTTTATCTTTGTTGTGGCCAGCTTGCTTTGTTGGTAGTAAATCTTATCGTAGAAATTTTACAAAAGCGCTCAAAGGTTAACGTTATTTTGATGTTTCCAGGATCTATATCAGGAGACAAATAAAATTGTCAGAGAAAATAGAATCTCTGGCATTTTTTTATTAAAAATAGCGCTTTTCATTTGGGCGCAATACATTCCGATCAACCTCACCCCCTTCCCCTCTCCTTGTTAAGGATACTGCTGGTTATTCAGGGGTGACACCCCTGAATAACCAAAAAAATGAGGGTTTGAGGAGTGCGATCGCACTCCTGCTGATAACTTAAAATCCCTATTAATTCGTTGGGATGAGGGGTCTGACCTACTATTCGCCAACAGTATCCTTGTTAAGGAGAAGGGTGTGTTCTATTCAACTGAAAACTGCTATAGCTAGTGGCATTCGTATCGTACAGCCCTATTACCAATTACCAAATTCTACTTCTTCCGTCTTCTCTTAAGAACTTGTTCGCGTACTTGCTGATTTAATAAATAACCAAAACCAGCTTTTTCTAAACGATGGACAAAACTATCATAATTATTTCCGAGTGCGGCGGCTGTCGCGTTAATATTCCAATTGTGTTCGGCTAATTTACTTAGTAAGTAAACTCTTTTTGTTTGTGCGGCAGATAAACGAAAAGATTTTAAATATTCTAATTCTCCGTTCTCTCTAGTAATAACTTCTCCAATATGATTTTCATCTTTAAGCTCTATATTGGTAATAAACCGCTGCAATTTAAATGGCCCGGCGTTATAAACTATTTTTGATTGACATGGACGTTCTAAAATTCCATTCGCCATAAAACCTTGAAAAGAAGCCCAATCCATTCGCATTTTATTAATAGCAGTTCTCAAATTCTCTAAACTATTAATTTCTGATTCATTCACTGATACATCCATAGGAAAAGTTGTATCGTGAAGCAAACCATATTGATAAATTAATTCACCATAAAAGTCTTCTAATAAACTAGTATGCAGCAGACGATAATCTTCTGGGTTAGGAACCACGAAAGCTGATGCTAAAGCTTCTGCTACAAATATTAATACCCCCACTTGTTTGGGGTGAATTTCAAATACTCGCAAAGCATCTTCCAATTGAGCAATATAACGTCCTTGTACGGCATTTTCGTAGCGACAACCCAAACCATTTGCAAGAGCATATTTAGAGTATTCGCTCCAAGCAATATTCGGGCCAGAAAAAAACATAGAAAGAAAACCTTCCATTGCTAAATGCAGTGGTAAAAACCTTAATTTATTTTCAGATTCTTTTTTGCTCATGCGATGCATTAAATGCACGCTCGTACAACCGCAATCTAAGTTTTTAGCATCAGTTTTTGTTTGTTGTTTGGTTTTTTTTATTTGTCCTCCTAAAGCTGCCACCGGACTACCATCATCAGTCCAAGACATCACTAATCCATGAGGAATATAAGCATAATAATTAGTATTTTTATCTACAGACACGACAGCTAAATCTTGATTATAAGAGCGTTTCATCAAACGTAAGTCGTTTCGTACATTACGTCTTAATAATGGTACAATTCTCACCGCACCGCGTACTTGAGAAGGTGCAATATCTAATCCCTTTAAAGAAATATTAGTTAATATGTTTTTCTTTTGTGCCATTTTCAAAAGTAAAGTTAAGAGTTAGGAATTAGGAGTTAGAAGTTAAGAAGCATTGATTGCTGACTCTATTGGCTAAATAATTTTCCAAATCGGATAAAGAAGCCGAACCGTTGGCAAATTGAGCAAAACTCAACATGGTTGGTAAATCTTCAGCATCTCGTAACCCTACAGTAGGAATATCAGCACATAAAGAGCGTACAGAAAAATCATCCGAGTTGAAAACCGGATTGCAGTGAACTATAGATGTACGATTATTTAAATCTAAACGCTGCCGAAAAATACGTAATACCTGAGCCGCACCGCATGGTGGATCGTTTTCGCAGCCATCGGAAACAATAACTATTAAATCTGCACCCCACTCTAATGCGTCTAATACAGGTGTTGCTAAATCGGATTGTCCTTTCGGGCGTACTTGCAATACATCTGAGGGTGGTAGAGTCCAAAAATCTCGATATTCTTGAGATGCGGCTTTTAACAAATAATGAGTAGCTAAAGCCACACCCAAAGGACGACGACGCTTTTCGGAAGAACCATAGCTAGAATAGCTACAATCCAAGACTGCCGCAACTCGCTCCAATTTCATCGGTGCTTTATTTAATGTTTTGCGAGCCGATTTTTCAAGAGCTAAATCGAAAATATCCCGCTTCTGTTTTCGAGTTTCTACAGGTAAGGAAAGTATATATAATGCTAATTTAGTTAAATATAGACGACCTAAATCCACCTCAATATTAATTTTTGCGCCTTCACCGGCATTTTGAAAACGTAGTTTTTCGTTTAAAGTCATCCTTTCTTGGATGCGTGATAAGAAAACTTCGCGTTTAATTTTGTGTTTTACCGCTAAACCTTCGGCAACGGTAAAAGGTAACTTGTAAACAGCTTCTTTACTAAAATGAGCTTGACGGAAGTTTTCAAATAATTCTGTTTCATATACCTTCTGCTTCCAATTACGAAAGAGGAAATTACCCAATTCACCTTGAAGTTTGAGATGCGCGTGAGTCACGATGGCTCTTAACTTAGAACGATACTTAACTGCATCAAAATCAAGATTGCGACGATATTGTAGGTAATCGCGAGCAATTGCACGACTGCGACGGTTGTTTATTTTCCGCTGTCTTAACTGCTGTAATATTCCCCAAGCCCGCTGGGGGGGTAATTGTTGAAGTGCCCAAGCAATTAATGCACCTTCTTCTTTTCGATGTTGCTCAAATGTATTTTTTCCTGTAGCTAATAAATTTAAAATTATTTGTGCTTGATTAAAATGATTAATTCCGAGTGCCAAAGTACGAGCGTACAGCAATCGGTAATTACCTAAAATATATTGATGTAAAAAGTCAATTGAAATCTTTTGTCCGTAAGCATCATCATAGAATTCTCGCTGTCCCGTACAGGACAAACAAGCATTAATAAACATGACTAAATCTTCCCGCGCTACTTCTCGGGCACGGTTACTTAAAGTAGTATTCATCGCAAATAAGGGAGAAAGACGTTGTTAAAGTAGCAAGTAGTAAGTAGCGAGTAAATACTTATGAAAATAAATCCTTGAGAGTCTAATTGCTATAAGTACTCTTAAGTTTTAACTTTTAACTATCAATCTAAAATCTAAAATTGAAGAGGGGATGCTGTTCGGGGAAAGGCGGCACGACTGACTAGTACCAGTTTGAAAGTGGGGTTCGGAAGTCGTACCATAGTCCCGCGAACAGCAAGACTGTAAATGATTTTTAATGATTTCTAACGATTAATTCTAAAATTAGACTATAAAGTTAGTTAAACCGGGCAAAATTTAGGTTTAAACATATTGTGCAGTAAATATTCAGTTTCATACTTTAGTTCGGTGGCGAATACACCTGTTTCACTTTCTAGATCTGATGTTAACCAGATACCTTTTAACACAACTTCAAGTGATTCGGCATCGCAACGGCAGAATTCTACTAAATTTTCGTCTTGTATATTTTCTAGCTGGGCTATGGTAGATGAGTCTGCCGGTAATAAAAAAGCAGCCGTGCTAAATTCAATATGAATGCCCGTAGCGCTACGTACACTGATAGTTACTCTTGTATTTATCCAATCTTCTAAACATACATCTAAGTAATCTACGTTTAAGTTATCGTCGGCATAGATAATTTTTAACATAGTAACTTTTTTACATAAAAAGTGAAAAAAATTAAAAAAACAGAAAGTAGTTAAACATTTATTTGTTTATCTGTTAAATAAACTATATTCGCAGATAATTCCCTCGAGCTAATAAGAATAAAAATATTCGCAAAACCCTTTGACATCAGCATTACATGGCTGGGGGAAACGATTTAACCTGGGGGAATCCCCGAACTTTGATGAAAAATGTACTTTTGAATGATGTATTATTAGGATTCTAGAAAAATAAAACGGAAAGTATTAAGTTTCAATTAATCATATGGGTCAAACACTGAAATATACAACTTTAGAAGGATAGATTGATTTTTCTTTTTTTAGGAAAATAACAGTAAATACTTGCTTCGAGTGGATACTCGTGACGGTAGGTGTACCTCTTTTTGAACAAAACTAAGATTCATCTAGCTAAATTTTTATGGTAAAAGTATCAACTGCTTAATAGGGTGATATTTCGGATTTTCTTTTCATGCTCTCCAAGTTAGACTCGGATAGATATTGATACTTAAGTTGAATCAGCAAATCTGTTGGTTAAAAATACTTTAATTTAGACTCTTGTCCAAATATGGGTGAAAAGGGCTTCCATACTGCTTTTTTATATAGAAAAGTAGTTGTATCAACTATTTAATTTATTAGTTCCCATTTATAGCCATCACTTGAAATAACTCGTAAGCGCTTCGGATAGCATCTTTGAAGCGTATTTTACCCTCAATACAAGTATTACTAGGAGGAAAAATGCTTCACAACAATAATGGCGAAACTCTTTCAATTTACGAATGGTTATCTAGAGCCGGATTCAAAAATTCGGATGTTTTTAAAATGGAACCGGAATTAATTCGTCATCTTCACAAGCAATGGTTTGTATACCGTGAATTAGTACAAACTTTTATGGCAGAAACTGGCTGTTCCGATCCCAGTGAATTTGAAATTAATCACCCCTATCGTACACCTCAAGTACCTCAAAGGAATCCAAATTATTCTCAGATTGCTTAAAACAACGAATACTTTCAAAGCTGCGTGCGTTACGACGTTACTAGTTTTAAAGTTAGCGATAAATATAATTGTAGTCGTAACGCATTATTCTTTTACATAATCCTATTTTCTCAAAAGCCTAAAATCTATAGTCTTATCACTCTTCGTTCCGATTCGCTTGCCAAAGTTCCTGAATAAACTGATGAAGCTTTTGTCTAGCGGTTTGAGATAATTCTGGTTTTGGCTCTTTTATTAAAATTTGAGCGTACAGTTCAATCACTTGAGTATCCAAAGCTGGTTGAAACAAATTTATTGGCCAGAGCAAGTCGGAAGTAGAGCGCAAATCATTTACTTGCGCCGCTTCTGAGTATTGTTGATTCACAAGCAGTAACGGACGCACCCAGCATAAATTGCGTTCAACTACTACTTGAATAACTTCCGTATATAGCCTGCTATCGTTGTTTTCTAGAAAAACTATTTGTCCGGCTTGAAAATTTGCTTTCATCTCCATATTTATGAATGAATGGGGCGAAAAGGATTATGAGCAAGATTTTTGTAAGGTGCGGTTAACACCCGAAGGGTGAGGCTTACGAAGGTGACTAGAAGTTCATCTCCCCGTTAAATTATCTCCGTACCACAAGAGTTTTATAATATAATGCTGTATTTTCATCTATTTTACTTATGGAAATGCAACTAAGCCCAGTCATGTAAGCCAGTACTCTAGTAATGATTGATTCACAATGTAATAATTAATCGACCGCAATCGACCGCAGAAAACTTATCATATGTTTGGGCATGATAATCAGATGCGATACAATATTATGAATAAGTGTTAAGTAAAGTATAGAAACAGTCTGCTGTAGTAAACAAACGAAAAGAAGCGTACTAACCGTGTCAGTCGAAACTATAGAGAAGCGTTCAACAACCCGTAAGCACGCGCCTCGGTACCGTGTTTTGCTCCATAATGATGACTACAACGCTATGGAGTATGTGGTGCAGACACTAATCACCACAGTGCCGAGTCTCAGCCAACCCCAGGCTGTAAGCATCATGATGGAAGCTCATACAAATGGCTTTGCTTTGGTTATTACTTGCGCTCAGGAACATGCCGAATTTTATAGCGAAACCCTCAAAAATCATGGGTTAAGCAGCACTATAGAACCGGAAGACTAAAATTGTCTAAAAAAGAAACTGCAAACACCAAGTTGCCGTCGGTTTGACAAGCGTGGTAGAGCAACACCAGATAATATAAATCTGTTGCTGTTACCTGATATTGACTAATACAAACGACTTGGTATGAAAATTAACTTATTTAGTTTATCTGTGCGCCCTGCCCCTATAAGGTTGGGCTGCTTTATTTTGAGCTTATTATTGCCGTGGTTGCCTTATGCCGCAGCAGTTTATATTTCAGTCAAAGACGAAAATACTCGGACTATTTTAACGATGGGTATTTTAGCAATCGAGTTTTTATTTTTACTTCCTTGGTGGAGTAAATACATCCATCAGCAACCCCAAGCATTTCGTCACTATGGTTTAGAGTTTACCCGAAAAAATGGTGTGGAGTTGTTGCGTGGTGTGGCAATTGGGCTGATTAGTGTTTTAGCATTATTCGTTGTACAAGGAATCTTCGGTTGGTTAGTTTGGCAGCCACCTAGTTTTTCAATGCTGCAATTAGTTTTGGAAGGATTGTTAACAGGTTTGGGTGTGGCTTTTGCAGAAGAATTGTTTTTTCGGGGGTTCATATATGATGAATTGCAGCGAGATTACAATTTTAGGGTGGTGGTACCAGCAACTGCGATTATTTTTGCCGTGCTGCACTTTATCAAACCATTGCCGGTAATCATAAGTACATCGCCACAATTTTTAGGATTATTATTATTAGGCTTAACCTGCGTTTGGGCTAAAGGCAGTTGCCGGGAACGTTTGGGCTTACCCATTGGACTTCATGGAGGCTTGGTTTGGGGTAACTACATAATTGAAGTAGGAAAATTAATTAACTATTCTGGTACTGTTCCTCAATGGGTTACTGGTGTAGATAATAATCCCTTGGCTGGGGTAATGGGCTTGTTGAGTTTAACTTTATTAGCTTTGTGGATGCGTCGAAAACAGTTAACACTCAGCAGTAAGCAGTGAGCAGCGAGCAGCGTTCATTATACAAACAAAAATATTGAAGTTATTGTAGTGCCGAACGAATAGCCCGCTTCTTATATACCAATCAAATACGCAACAGCTTATTTAGCTAAGTTTTATTCGTTCAAAGGTAAGCTAATATAACCCCATTTATCGCCAACTTTCACCCATGCTTTTCCAACTTTTGGATAACCTCGATTTGTTGGATATGACAATACATCTCCGGCATGATCGAATTGTGGGGGGATGACAATTTCACCGCTTTTGTTGATATAGCCCCATTTATTGTTAATGTTTACCTTTGCTAAACCTTGGGAAAATTTACCAACATCTTCAAATTGCGGCTCAATAACAAGTTTACCCTTCTTGTTGATATAGCCGTATTTACCATCTATCCATACTGATGCCAGCCCGTTGGAAAAATTACTGGCTTCAAAATAAGATGGCTCGATCTGAAATTTCCCTTTGGTATTTATATATCCCCATTTGCTATCTTTGCTTGCTAATGCCAACCCTTCGGAAAATTTCCATACTCGTTCAAATTTTGGTGCGATCGCTAATTTTCCGTGATGATTTATGTAACCCCACTTATCCCCAATTTTGACTGGTGCCATATCTTCATTAAAAGCAGCAGCATTGTTAAATTGAGGCTTAATAACTAAATTTCCACTTTTATTGATATAGCCCCATTTTTCACCTACTTTTACAGGAGCTAATACTACTTTGTTTGCAACTTTGCTTTGCTTGTCTACTGTAAAAGACATCGCATTGTCAAATTGCGGTTTAATAACAAACTCACCGGCTTTATTAATGTAACCCCATTTGTCACCCGACTTTACAAGTGCCAATCCCTGAGTAAATTCCCGAGCCGTATCAAAGTTTAAGTTAATAGCTAACTGACCTTTTTTATTTATATATCCCCATTTACCCCTGATATTTATCCATGCTAAGCCTTCAGAAAATTCTCCAGCACCATCGAAAATGGGTGGAATAACTAGTTTTCCAGCATTATTAACATATCCTTTACGGTAGCCAATATATACCGAAGCCAATCCTTCAGAAAATTCGTTTACCGATGTAAATTTTGGCTGAATGACAAAAGTATATTGGGAATTTTTACTACTTTTTAAACGTTTGCTTATGAAGGTGTTATCTAGAGAAAAGCCTGGTGTAGGGGATATCAACCAGGGAAGAGTTACGAAGAATACAGCAGAAATAGCTGCTAATCGCTTACAAGTTACTGATAAAGCTACCTTGGGTGATACAACCATATAATTGTGACAATTTTTATAAATTTTAATACTAGTACTGACCAGTTAGACGCAGGTTAATAAATTTTTATACTTTCAAATAAAATTCTTTAACCTAGTTTGATAACGTCTGAAGTGGTTTAAATGTTCCTTTATTAGTTACCAGCATTTATTCTGAGAATAGATTGTATTCGCAGTTAGTTTTTAGTTAGTTTTTAGTTAGTTTTTAGTTAGTTTTATTTGATTTGCCTGTAGCGATTGTCAGTTTGTTTAAATCGATTATTGACTGTATATCGCGGTTTCACTTGCATACAACACGATTTAAACCTTACCCTTTCTGCCAAACAGCCCTTCGCGATATTTTGTAAAAGGGATTACGAAAAATATTTACTTCGTATCCTAATATACTAATAGAATAAATTTTAGCGTTGCTGATTTGATGTATGTAATTAATTTTTTAGATATGCGAAACTATTGTAGAGATGTGAGATTATAACCTGCTGTTATGCTTACTTCACATGTTTCTAAATTCAAATTTATACACAGAATCAGCAACACTCAATTTTGAATTTATTTAGGCAACTTTTGGGCTATTGTTCCTACCAAACAAGCCCTATTAAAATCAACGCCGTTGATATTAGCACCTTCTAATTCCGCACATAATAAATTTGCGCCTGCTAAATTAGCACCAGAAAGATTAGCCTTGCGTAAATCAGCTTCTTCTAAATTAGCTTCGCTTAATAATGCACCCTGTAAATCTGCACGACTTAAGTCTGCACCTTTGAGGTTTGCACCAGTAAGATTTGCGCCGCGTAAATCAGCACTGCGTAAATCTACACCTTGCAAGTCAACATTAATTAAATTACTACCGCTTAAAAAAGCACCAGCAAAAGAGACTTCGTTGATTACAGCGCCCATTAAGTTCGCACCGCGTAAATTACTACCTCGTACATCTGCTCCAGTTAAATCTGCTTGCATCAAGTTAGCTCCCATTAAGTTAGCTCGCAAGTCAGTTTCTTTAAGATTTGCGCCCATCAAATTCGCTCCTTCTAAATGGGCACCTTCAAATTTGGAGCCAGCAAAATTCGTACCTACAAGATTTGCACCAGCCAGATTAGCTCGACTTAAGTCAGTCTGAGATAAATTTTCATCTTCTAAATTCACTCCAGCTAACTGCTTTAATTCACCTGATTTAATAGCTTCAATACTCATGTATATATTTATTGATACTAAATTTATCTAAACAAAGTTTTATTTAAATGAAAATCATCGGACGCAAAGAGCTAGACTAATGCTTCTCCTTACGTCCGCACTTAAATGTATTATCCATTTAAATTGCAAGCAAAACTGAATTATTTAAGGTAACTTTTCATTACACTTGGCTCGCTAATTTCTCCTTGCTTGCTATCGACTAACCACACTCCAGCGCTTAACTTGGGTGAAATTACTGGTAGTTCTAACCCTTGATGAAAACCCATAACTAATAAAGTCAAAGTTTCTATTAGTTTAGGATCGAAACGAGTTGATTGTTGTTGAGTGCATTCTTCTAAAGCTTGAGTAAATGTTTCCTCCTTACTTAATCCGGAAGACAACTTTTTATTTACTTTAGATTGAAAATCTGTCACTAAAGCTAAAATTCTCGACTCTAAAGGTATTTCGTCTCCACCTAATCCTGCTGGTTCACCAGTACCATCCCACCATTCCGATTGATGGGTAATAATTTGCGCTACCGCTCGCAGTCTTGGCATAGTGCGTAAAACCTGCGTTCCCGGCACCAAAGGACAAGTTAAAGGACAACTAGGTGCGTCTTCTTTATACTTCGTTGATGTGACGGGAGTAAAAACGCTTTCGGCATTTTGTAACGGATGTATGCGATGTAGAAAACCCGCGAGTCGCAATCTTTTAAGTTGCCATGCAGGCAAATCTAAAAGTTGCCCCATTGTTTCTGATAATGCTACAACCTCTGTTGCTGCCATTGGATTGGTAACATCGGCAGCATCAAGCAGTTGTGCCATTCGCAAAAACGCCTGAATTTCGTTAGAAAATAAGTTTCTATCTAAAATTCTATGACGATTACCAGCAGGAACGGAAATACTAGTTTGTCCTTCCTGCAAATAGTCTACAACTCTAGAAACTACAGTCGCTAATTCTTCTGATGTGGCAACAGTTGGGTTAATTTTCTGTTCGTATTCGTGCAGCTTGTTCGCTAATTGAGGATTGTAATTTCGGATATGACTGATAGCTAATTGAGCCGTTTCTCTAACTAAATCTGGCTCAAACGTCCACAATCCATAAAATTTACGCTCTAAATCTGATTCTGGCTGCCCCGACGCACCGTAATCTTCCTCAGATAGTTCTTGACAAATCACCATAGCCGTGTATCTCGGCGATAAAATAATTAAATGCCATTCTTCGGCTACCGGGTCTTTTGGATCTATTGAAACTAAATCGACATTAGATAGTTGACTGGTAGGATGTTCGAGCCAAGCACTATCAGGGGCTGCCATAATCGCTATTTGTTGGGAACACTTAGCAATATCTGCATAACGCTCGGCTTCCTCTAAATACCATTTACCTTGTTGAAAAGCAGTGATAACTAAAGGTTGACTATCGTCATTTAATATATGGTCTTCTAAAGCGTGGCAAAGAGCCACCAAAGTATTTTTGAAGTAAACGCCGTATCGAATCGGTCTTTTACTATCTTGATGGGCTTTCTGTAGCCTTTGAAGTATTGAACCTTCTAACATTTGATTTTATTATAAGTAATCTCGAATGAATTGCGAGCAATTTTAACACCGCTACATGTATAAAGGGGTTTTATCATTAAAATTATTAATTATTCTTGAAAACTCCCGAAAATCTGTTTAAATAGCCAGTGCATTGCTTTGAATTTAAATTTCCTATAGTGCTTTGCTTGTTCAGCCTCCTTTGTTTTGTTTGCTCCCCCTTACATTACTGATGTTAGGGCGAAGAATATCGCCCTAGATGTCATTTATGATACATTAACTAGCTGTTTCGGTTTTGTTTCAATTGGTGCCGTCAGCGCTTCTTCTAAATCGGCACAGCCAAGTTTTTCTTCTAAAATTTTCATGACTTCACGTCCGAAATCATTCGGGTTTTGTCGGGTGGCTTGCAGGCAAACTTCACCAAAAAAGGAACCTAGGGGTTCGGGATTCCATAGTAATTTTCTAGCATTCCACGGAGCTAGAAGCATGGGATTGTAACTTTTATTGAGAATACCTTCTTTAAAAGCGTATTCTTCTAAGTGAGTATGGGGTTGCAATCCAATAAAGAAAATCGCAGGTTCAACTTTATCTACCCCGAAAATTCTTTCTAATTCGCGATGGTAAGCGATAGTTTGGCGGATAGTTTCGGGACGCTCGTCTATTACATTAAAGGAATAATTAACCGAAACTAAATCGTTAAAACCGGCTGCTTTTAAATCGCGACAGTTTTGTAAAACGGTTCGTAAATTGTAACCCATCCGCATTTTGCGTACTAGTTCTTGAGAACCGCTGGTAATACCGATTTCAAAATAATTCATTCCGGTTTTTACCATTAAATCGCACAGTTTCGGAGTCAGGTTATCAGCACGAATATATGCTGCCCAATTAATATCCGTCATTCCGGAATCAACGATTTTTTCCAATAATTCCACAGCATCATCCATAAACTTTCGTGCTGGGATAAATTGAGCATCGGTAAACCAGAATTTACGAATTCCTCTATCGTAAAGTTGTCGCATTTCTGCAACTACTTCATCCGCCGGATTAATTCGCACTTGCTTACCTTCCACCACCGTGTAAACGCAGTAGCAGCAATTATGAGGACAACCGCGTTTGGTTTGTACCCCAATATAAAAGTCTTGCTCTTGGAGATAATAGCTAAATTCCGACCAAATTGTTTCGATATAGTCGTAATTACAGGCGCTTTTCTCGATAGGAGTAGGTTGTTCGTGAATTAGGCGATCGCGCGGTTGAGTTTCTCCTACGACATAACAGCGTTCGTCCCTAAATTCTTTACCATTCAAGAGTTTTTCTAGTAAAGTTTCTCCTTCACCGACGGAAACAATAGAACCCGACGGTAAACTGCTGCTTAATTGTTCGTAATAAACGCTAACCGCACCACCACCGACAATAACGCGCACGTCTTTGTTGTATTTACGAGCGCGTTTCAATCCACGCTTAATCAACGCGGAATTACGCCAAAGTTCCGTGTAGAAGCCTTTGAGCATTTGCACGCCACCTAAAGCCCCATGCAATTTCACAAAAGGATTTTTGGCGTAAAAAATTTCAAAGGAATACTGTAAAGGATTTCCACCTCTTCCACCAACTGGAGCAAAAATATGAATATCGCGCCAAGAATAAATTAATAGCGTCGGCTGAAATTCATCAATACAGGCATCGAGAGCCGACTTATAGTCTAGAGGTGGTACCGTTCCCAAATCAAAAATCCGCTGTTCTACATTCGGGAACAGTTTGTGGACGTGATCTGCAAGGTAAACAACACCAATCGGAAAAATGGGATTACAAGGAAGGCGAACGTAAAGAATTTTGTTTTCCATAGAGAGTGTTTCAACTTCCATCTTGCTGTTATCAAAGAAAAAAGAGATTTATATATCCGCTTTTTAATAACGTACTTAAATGAATTTTTGTCCTGTATGACAATCGTACTTGAGTTTTTGCTCAATCTTTAATAAACCAGGATCGACCTAAAACCCAGTGCCAACAAATAAAAACCCCTGTAAGTGAGAGATATCACAATCATGTTCATATATCTTTTATGAAAATTTACTTCATATACCTTTACGATAACATCCACTTCCTTTATAAAACTCATTTGATTGGCTAATCTACCAGATAAGAGGTGGAGGATAAGGAATAAATGCCTATTCCATAGCCTGAAGCAAGACTTTTAAGGAAAATTGCAGCTTCGGTTGAAAGATAGCGTTAGCGTCGCGAAGAGCGTTCCTCAAACCAACCGAAGCTATACTTAGTTTTCTAGCTTAAGTGAACGGTATTGACCTATGAGAAGGGTAAGTGCTTTTCTCAAAGATAATTTAGGAGAATTGGAGAAATTCAAGGTTTTATTAATCACTTTCGGATGCATTCTCTAAAACTTTAGTTAAAAAATCCCTATTTTGACTTTGGATTTTCCTAACTCATGATTATTATTAATTTTCTGCCCTTCTAATTATCAATTTTGACCTTTTTGTGCTAATGACAAATAATTGCTTCTGAATCAATACTAAAGTAAATTCAACATTTGATAAATCGATAGTACAAAACTGATTAAAATGCATTAAACAATTCTAGAATTTTGACAAAAATATTTTTTCGATTTGTGCATAATGTATAATTGCAAAAAAGGCATAGATTTTTATAAAAATTTCATATCTGGAACATATCTTAAGGTAGAAATAGCATACAAATAGCCAGTTGGTATTGAGAGTTACAGCAGGCGGGGATCGTGCAGTGCTAATTTTATAAATGTAAGATACAATTGTGGCGATAAGCTCCGGCCTCAGTTATGGCTCAAATATTAGATCCCCTACCTCCTGAGCAATCAGGGAAATCTCTGTGCTGCTACGTTAATGCCACGTCCAAAATACAGGTGGCTCGCATCTCCAATATCGCTAATTGGTACTTTGAACGGGTTGTTTTTCCCGGTCAAAGATTAGTGTTTGAAGCACCCGGAGAAGCTCAATTAGAGATTCATACCGGGATGATGGCAAGTGCAATTTTATCGGATACAATTCCGTGCGATCGCCTTGCAATTGACGAAGCAAATATAACTGAATTTAAACTAAATTCAGATAACAGCAATGACGATTCTAGAGATGAAAATTCTCTCGTATCCTCAATTGATTCAAAAAAAGGAGATATAACAAAACCGTTAATAATCGTTGGCTAAAGCCTCTAAAGTCTTTAAAGCCTTTATTAATTCAAAATTTTTTTCTCTATTTTTGGGTTGCTACCGTTAGCAACCCATTTTCAGTTAACAGCAAACAGCGAGCAGTCAACAGTGAACGGATATTAGCTGATAACCGATACCCGACAGGTAGATAACTGTTTACTGATAATTAATAACTGCTCACTGCTCACTGACAACTCTCCCCATATGTCCCACTTCAATCTACAATCCTAAATATGGATTTACCTTCATTTATTTGGTTGTGGAAAATCGCTGCTTGGTCGATGGGATTGTCGTTACTCGCTTATTTTTTGCTGGCGGTAACGGGTATTTGGATGTTTCGTACTAGAGCATCTGGAAATCCCAACTTTGCAGCGTTGTTACCGGGAGGTTATGGCGGACTACGCATACTCCACTATGTAATGGGTATCACTATGGTTACTTTAGTGATACTGCTACTGGCAATTGGCATTGTCGGTACTTTGGGTGAATATGGTTCTTTGGGACATTCGCAACATCTAGGTGCTGGATTAACCACGGTGGTATTAGTTTTAGTATCTGCTGGAAGTGCGATTTCGATTCGTACTGGTTGGGTTTGGGCTAGACGCATTCACATTAGTACAAATATTGCTTTATTTATTGTTTTTATCTGGGTTTCGCTGAGTGGTTGGAGTGTGGTGCAAAAGTATTTACCTTAGTCAGCGAACAGTGAACAGCGAACAGCGAACAGCGAACAGCAAGCAGTTATTTAATTAATATACGTAGCAAGAGCAAGAAAAGTATTTGTTTGCGTTGGTTATGATATGCCCAATTTGTAACTGATAATTGTTAATTAATTATGGAAAATTCTACTGTTTTTCGGCTATCTCCTTTGATTAGGATTACGCTTTTAAGTTTGTATACAGCGCTGACTTTACCGTTACCTTTTCTTGCTGACTTTACAAATGCACCCGTACCACCGACACTACTTTGGGTTGGTATCGGTATTGGTTTTATAATTTTGTACGCCGTTTTAACCGAACGAGTAATTTTAAACGAATCAGGAATTCAGGTTGTTTATCCTCCTTTGGTACCAAAGTTTTTTCGTAAAGGTTGGTTTTTGGCTTGGGAGGATGTAGAGGATTTGAAACCGCGTACAACCGGACAAGGAGGTATTGTTTATTATTTTGTTAGCAAGCAAAAGAAAGGTTATTTGCTGCCGATGCGTGTAGCGGGATTTGCTCGTTTGGTGAGAATTGTACAGGAAAAAACGGGTATTGATACTACCGATGTTTACCCATTATCCCAGCCGTGGATGTATTTAATTTTGCTATCGTTTACGTTATTAATGTTTTTAGTTGATGGTTGGACGATTTTAACTGCACTACAAGTAAGTTAGGAGTTAGGAGTTAGGAGTTAAGAGTTAGGAGTTGTTAAGGTCTAAGGTTAAAGGTCAAAGGTCAAAGGTAATATATTAAAGAGCTTTAAACTCCTAACTTCTCCTTGTCTCCCCATCTCCCCATCTCCCCATCTCCCCATCTCCCCATCTCCCCCCTCTTCCCCCTCTTCCCCTCTCGCTATCCCAGATACTCCACAAATCCCTCGGGGACTAATCTAACGCTGCCAGATTTCAAAGTTTTGATATCCATCCAAAGTGCTGTTTTTTCTCTTTCCCCTTCATTGAATGCGATTGTTTCTTGCTGGTAAAATTTAGGTTCAACAAAATCGCATTCGTAAAGTTGAATGATTTCGTGGCCTGGTTTTCCTTGGAAGGTAAATATATTTTCTAAGCAAGCTAAATAACGGATGTTGGTGATTTCTGCTTGGATTTCTTCTTGAAATTCGCGTTGCAGGGCTTGTTTACTGGTTTCGCCAAATTCTACACCACCGCCTAATGCGCGATAAAATTTATCATTTTTGACTGGATCGTAGCCTTCGGAAACAAAAGTACGATTGTTGCGATCGCGAATAATTCCTAGGGCTAAAACGCGGATTTTACCTTCTTTATACATTTAATTTTCCTATATTTCCCTAGTTATCATGAATAAATGAAGGGCGACTATCGCTATCTTCAACTGGCCAATCTGCATTTTCGCCGCCAATGTAGACTTCATCAATGGTGACGTATTCTTGACCTAACTGAGTCAAAGCGTTGATGAGAATATCAAGCGCGATCGCGTCGGAAGTTCCTAAGTCAAACCAGCATCTTCCCCAATCTCCGTTGTATTCAAATTCGCCCATATTGTGCATTAAAGCCAGCAAACTATTTTGATAACCATCTTGGTCATAATGTAAATAGCTAATATCAAGCCCGGTTTCCTGAACTTGAAGATTTTCGGCATTAAAAGCACCTAATTTACCCAAGTAAAACCAGGAATCAAAAAGTTCTTCTACAAACTGCTTCTCTCGTTCGGAAGGAACCGTACTAAACCTCAGCCAAATCCAGATGTCAAAAGGATTAATCTCGCGGAATTCTATTTTCATGTATTGGAATATTCCCGATTACTTTTACCCAAAGTTATTGTAGAAGAAGTACGGAAAATTGGGAGGGGAAAGAAGGAGATGGGGAGATGGGGAGATGGGGAGATGGGGAGATGGGGAGATGGGGAGATG
>JAHCMI010000037.1 GCA_019192545.1 Rivularia sp. MS3
ACTTCGTATCTCAAGAATTGAGAGCGGCAGAAGACCCAGAATTTGAAACTTTCTATACGAAAAACATTTTGCTGAATGAGGGTATCCGTGCATGGATGGCTCCTCAAGATCAGCCCCACGAACAATTTGTATTCCCCGAGGAGGTTCTCCCACGTGGTAACGCTCTCTAATCAAGCAATTGCAGCGGGTGGACGCGACCAACAAAGTACTGGCTTTGCTTGGTGGTCTGGTAACGCTCGCTTAATCAATCTTTCCGGTAAACTACTTGGCGCTCACGTCGCTCATGCTGGTTTAATCGTTTTCTGGGCTGGAGCAATGACCTTGTTTGAGGTTGCTCACTTTATCCCTGAAAAGCCAATGTACGAGCAAGGTTTAATCTTGTTACCTCACATCGCAACTCTTGGTTGGGGTGTAGGTGCAGGTGGTGAAGTTATCGATACTTTCCCTTACTTTGTTGTTGGCGTACTTCACTTAATTTCTTCTGCCGTACTAGGTTTCGGTGGAATTTATCACGCAGTTCGCGGTCCAGAAACCTTAGAAGAGTATTCTTCTTTCTTCGGTTATGACTGGAAAGATAAGAACAAGATGACCACCATCATTGGTTTCCACTTAATCATCTTGGGATGTGGAGCCTTGTTGTTGGTACTCAAAGCAATGTTCTTTGGTGGTTTATACGATACCTGGGCACCCGGTGGTGGTGATGTCCGGATGGTAACTAACCCCACTTTGAACCCTGCGGTAATCTTTGGTTATATCCTTAAGTCTCCCTTCGGTGGCGAAGGTTGGATTGCTAGTGTTGATAACCTCGAAGATATCGTTGGCGGTCACATTTGGGTTGCCATCATGTGTATTTCCGGTGGTATATTCCACATTTTGACTAAGCCTTTCGGTTGGGCACGTCGTGCTTTCATCTGGTCTGGAGAAGCATATCTTTCCTACAGTTTGGGTGCATTGTCCTTAATGGGCTTCATTGCTTCCGTAATGGTTTGGTACAACAACACTGCTTACCCCAGTGAATTCTTCGGTCCTACAGGTCCCGAAGCTTCTCAAGCTCAAGCTTTAACTTTCTTAATTCGCGACCAACGCTTAGGTGCTAACGTAGGTTCTGCACAAGGTCCTACAGGTCTTGGTAAATACTTGATGCGCTCTCCTAGTGGTGAAATCATCTTCGGTGGTGAAACCATGCGCTTCTGGGATTTCCGTGGTCCTTGGTTGGAGCCTTTACGCGGTCCTAACGGTCTTGACTTAGAAAAAGTTAAGAATGACATTCAGCCTTGGCAGGCTCGTCGTGCTGCTGAATATATGACCCACGCACCTTTGGGTTCATTGAACTCTGTGGGTGGTGTTGCGACTGAGATTAACTCCTTTAACTACGTGTCTCCTCGTGCGTGGTTGGCAACATCTCACTTCGTATTAGGATTCTTCTTCCTAATCGGTCACTTATGGCACGCAGGTCGCGCTCGTGCGGCTGCTGGTGGTTTCGAGAGAGGTATCGACCGCGAAACCGAACCAGTAATGTTTATGCCTGACTTAGACTAGTTTTATCTAGTTCGCAAAGTTTTATTACTGACAATCAATTGCTCCCGTGTAAAAGCGGGGGCTTTTTTTATCATTGGAAATAGGTAGTTGGTAATAGTTTTTTAGCTGACTTTCATTATAAAATGCACGACTCAGGGCATATTAATAATATTTTTCAGGCAACTATTGATAATGATTTAGCTAGGGTAATAGCAATTATTAAAAGTGGAATTAATATTAATCAAAAACACCCGCAAATACAATTAACTCCATTAATCCAAGCAATCAATTTGCGTCGATTAGAAATTATTAAGATTTTTCTTGAAGCAGGAGCAGACCCAAATTTATGTCAAGATGTTTACGCAACACCATTAGATTTAGCAATTTCGATAGAGAATATTGAACTAATTGAACTTTTGATTAGAGCGGGTGCGAATCCAAATTTTTGTGGTGTAGGTAGTTCTGCTCTTAAAAGAGCAATTGATATAGAACGTATTGATATCATTAAAATTTTGATTGATGCAGAAGCAGATTTAAATCATAAAAACGAAAGTTTTATATATGCTGCTAATAATGGAAAATTTGAAATTGTGAAATTTTTAGTAGATACAGGAGTTGTTTATATTAATGTTAAAAATGAAGATGGGGAAACAGCTTTAGATAAAGCCAGGTATTGGGGATATCAAGACATAGTTGATTATTTACTTCCTTGGGCAGAGTAAATAATCAATAATCTATTTGAGTAATTTACAGTTAAAGATTAAGAGTTGAAACACTTTTAAACAAAATATTTCTGTTCACCCACAATTGAATATTTATCTAAATACTAAACCATATAGCTGATTAACTACCCCATTCCAAAGTAATCTCAATATTACCTGTAGAAGAATCTTTCACAAGTAAAGGCGTGAGTTTACCAGATTCAATGCCGATATCTATACCAAATCTGACACAAGCTTTATCTGGTTTAACTTTTTGCACTGTTTCCGCAATTTCCTTTGTCAAAGACTCTATAGCACAAGCTGCTTCACTAAATGGTCGCGTTTGAAAAGTTAGTTTGCGGTCACCAATAAGAGTAGCTTCAACTCTTACATTTGTTCCATCACTCAACTCTACAGTAATAATTTTTGTTTGAAGTTCCATTCTTATTTAACTGGATGACCCTGCCGTAATAGAATACCAGTGAACAGCGAGCAGCGAACAGTGAACAGTGAGCAGTTAACAGTGAACAGTGAGCAGTAGCCAATTTTCAGTTGAGCGTAATACATAAGGAAACCTCACCCTTTTCTCTCTCTTTCGGAAATTAGCTATATTATCTTCTATGACCAGTTAATTGCATCGAATTTTTTGGATTAAATAAAATTTATTAAGTTTTAGTTAAAAGCTAACTCCTGATAACTGTTCACTATAACTGTTCACTGTTCACTGATGATCTACACCCGACCGGTGAACAACTGTTTACTGATTCATCGCGGCTAAAAATGCTTTCTGACTGGCATCTTTATAAAGCGAATTCAGATATTTCATGACGATATCTGTAGAATTAATGTTGGCAATATTTTCATCTTCTTTTGCTAAGGGAATAGAACCCAATACATCTAAAACGGTTTCGCCGGTTGATGGTGCAATAACTACTAAAGATGATTCTAAAGGCTGATTGTATTGCCAGAAATTATCTAATTGTAAGGATTTATTTTGTTCTGGTACTGGTTCTTTAGCGTTGGAAACTTCAGCTTCTGTATTCAGACTGCGTAATTTTCTTAAATCATTAATAATGGTTTCCTTACTGCGTCCTCGTAATTGAAATAGCACAAATGGGTCTTCACTAAAACGGTCGGCTAATTGATAGTAAACCGCAGCAATATGTTTACAGGGATTAGCTTTATCGGGACAGGAACATTTACTATGTACTTCAGATAAGGTGAAAGGAAATAGCGATAAACCGTTTGCTGTAAATACTTCTTCTATATTTTGCGGCATTTCACCCGCTAATAATTTTGCTGCAAATATTGCTTTTTGGGACATTGTTTCAACAACAAAACCCCATTCTTCATCGGTGAAGGAATCCAGAGAAAGAGAAAGACTATAAGGTTCTGGTTCGCTTCCCTGCACTTTAGCCAATACTTTAGCATTTGCGAATTCGATGCTGAGAATATTTCCTTGACGAGCATAATTTCTCCCACGTTCCAAACGCTTTTTAAAACGGTAAGAATCTAATAGTTCTAACCATCTTTGCGACCACCATTCTCTTGATGCTTGTAAATCGTAATTTGCTTGCATAATTTCAATTATCAATTATTAATTTTCACCCAAAGGGTGTGGATCATTAATTATAGATTGGGCATAGGGTATAGGGCATTGTAAAATAATCACAGGTTTAAGATTAGAAATGTTTTAGTCTCTAACCTTTAACCACTAACAACCCACAACTAACAACTAACTCTTAACTCCTAACTCTTAACTCCTAACTCTCTTCAATAACCGCATCTCTATCTAATATTAATAAGTTACGAAGTTGGTCGGTGTCCATTTCGGTTAACCATTCTTCACCCGCACCTACAACTTGCTCTGCGAGTTGCTTTTTACTTTCTATCATGTCATGAATTTTTTCTTCTAAAGTACCGGTACAAACAAATTTGTGTACCTGAACATTTTTTGTTTGACCAATACGAAATACCCTATCAGTAGCTTGATTTTCTACTGCGGGATTCCACCATCTATCAAAGTGGAATACATGATTTGCTTTCGTTAGATTTAATCCGACACCGCCAGCTTTTAAGGAAAGAATCATTACAGGTGGAGCTTGTGGATCGTGTTGAAAACGGTCTATCATTTCCTCACGCTGCTTTTTGGTGGTACTTCCATATAAAAACATTGTTTCTCGGCTTAACTTCTCTTCTAGATGGGGTTTGAGTAACTTACCCCACTCTGCAAATTGAGTGAAAATTAAAGCGCGATCGCCGTTTAATACAACCTCTTCTAACATTTCGTCTAAGCGCTGAAGTTTGGCTGAATCGTATTGCTCTAACTTCTTTTTCTTTAAATACTGTGCTGGGTGATTGCAAATTTGTTTTAATTTCACAAGTAGACTCAAAATCATTCCCCGACGCTGCAATCCTTCGGCATCGTCAATTTCTGATAAAGAATCTTCTACAACTTGTTGATAAAGCTTTGCTTGTGCGGGAGTTAAACCGCAAAAAACGGTCATTTCCTGTTTTTCTGGTAAGTCTTGAATAATATCTCTATCTGTTTTCAAGCGTCGTAAAATAAACGGTTGGACTAAGGAGCGCAATTGCGATAGTGAAGAAGTATCGCCGTATTTTTCAATCGGCATTGCAAACCGTCGCTGGAAAAACTGTTTGTTTCCTAAATATCCAGGATTTAAAAAGTCCATAATCGACCACAATTCTTGCAGTCTATTTTCTACCGGGGTACCTGTTAAAGCAATACGAAAATCTGGTTCTAACTGCCGTACTGCTTGTGATTGCTTTGATGCAGCATTTTTAATATTTTGGGCTTCATCTAAAGCGATTATCTGCCAAGAAACGTCCTGCAATAAACTTAAATCGCGATGAACCAACGAGTAACTTGTAATTACAATATTTTTGTTTTTAACAGCAGTTTGGAAAGCCTTACCTTTGGGACGTTTATCACCGTGATGCTGTAAAACTTTAAGTTTAGGACCAAACTTTTTAACTTCTCGTTCCCAGTTTCCTAATACGGAAGTCGGACAAACCAATAAAGTTGGTTTTTCTAAGGCTGCTTCTTCTTGCAAATGAAGTAAAAAGGCTATGAATTGAACGGTGTTGTGACAAATAATATTGTTAGCAACAAAGTTATGATGTTTTTCAACTTCAAAGTCGTAAACCCATCCTTGATAATTTATTTCTTCTATACTTTCTATTTGACAGTAGAAGATTTCTTTACTGATTTTTGGTTTTTCTTTTAAAGCAGTATTAGTTTTGAAACGCAAAGGTTCGCGGAGGTTTTCGCGGAGGTTCGCTGAGAGTTTATTAGTAGGTATAGCGACTGATTCTCCAATTTTAAGCTGATTTGTCCAACCTTTATTTGTCAATAACTTGTGACGATAAGTAATAGTAATACTGCTACCATCTTGTAAATTGATTTTTCTTAACTTTTCTTCAACTTTTTGTCGGTAAAGTCGTCGAATTGGAGCTTGGATAATTTCACCGGTTGACTCATTTAGGGAATTAACTATCAATTCCTCGGTAGATTCTGCCCAAAATCCTTCACCGTCAAATTCTGTTTCCCCTGCATAGCTGTGCCAAATATCCCGAGCAGTATTCAAACAACCATTGATGTAAATTTCGGTATCTGGTGCAACGCATTTCCCCAAACCCATGTCATCAGCCAAACAAGCACCCAAACCCCAACGCTCTAGAAATGCCAGCCAAGACATTCCTCGTTTTTGATAGGAGCGCAATTCTCCATGAAAACTTTCAGGAGTGGGTAATAATTCTAAATCTTGATTATCTGTGAGATTTGTAATTAATTCCTGCAAAGCCCCCGAAGCTTCAAAGCTGACTACGGGTAATTTTTCGATTGTCTGAGTATCACCAGAACCCAATCTTAAAGCGTCTTCTAGTGATAAAGACATCTTTTCTTTTCTACCCGCAAAAAATGTTTGTGCAGTCTTGATATCTTGGGGACGTAATTCTACCCATTCATCATTAATTTGCACTAAGGGACTATTTAAAGCTACAAGTTTGTCAAACTGCTGCTTGGAAAGAGTTTGTCCTCCAATTGCTAATTCCCATTTAAAATTAAGTAAACTTTGTAAACCCAAGCGTTCGGTTTTTTTCTTGGGGGTTTGAGCGCTGACTTTCAAGCCCAAACGATTAGCCCAACCATCGCGATTCGCTAAAGAATCGGGTAAAACCACACCTAATCCGCTATCTTCTAATCTCCAAGTTACCGACTTGATAAAATCATAAGCCTGCATCGGTTCAAGACGGCAAGATTGAGGTAAAGCAGTATCTAGACTTGGTGCAATAATTGGATAAAGCCGCGAAGCTAAACCCAAACCCCTTAAAAAAGTTTCTTGCGGTTTGTTAATCGTGCGATTTTGATAAACAAATTGTTCAAAGGGATGATTCCAAATTGTTTGTGCATCTACCAAAAATTGATCGTCGTCAATTGCCTGTAGATAATATTCCAAAAGCCATTCTGTCTCACCGGCTTCTGGAGTACGCAGTACAAAACAAGTACGAAAAAGACTTCTAGCTCCAAGTTGATTTTGTAAAGGTAAAGTCCAAGAATTTAAAGCAGCTTCTAACCTTTCAACTTCCTGGTTATTTGCACCAAGTGAATTTTTTTTGCTTGTTAAAGAATGCAACCACTGTCTGACTACAGATGGTAAAGATGCTAGCAACCTAGTTTCTGCTGCATCGAGAGAATTTACCATTTCTCGCACTTGAGCATCTATAGTTTTATTTAAAAAATCTAGCAGTAGTTGCTCGGATTCAAAAGGTAAATTAATTGATTGGTAATAGTCTTGAATATCTTCTTGAATTTGTTCTTGATAAAGGCGACAAGATAAAGGCATCAATCGCGAATATTTATCCAAACGACTGCCGTCAACAGCACTATCTAACAGCGCTTGCCAACTAGCAATTTTTAAATTATCCGGTAAACTCTCAATTCCAGGCAGAAACTTGCATCTTGCAACTAAATCTAAACCCCAGCGGGCAATTTGCGACCAAAAACGTATATCTCCTCCAATAAAAGCTTGTTCATCGTTAGTAACGCTCATTGGTAAGGAAGTTAAAAAATTTACTGCTTCTGTAGAGTTCAAGCAAAAACCTTCAACTTGCCAAGAATATAAATATTGCTCCCCTGTGTCTTCGTTAATAACTCCTGAATGTAGGGGATGTATGGATTCAATATCCTTTTTCTTTTTCTTTTTTTTCTGTTTATTTTCTTGAGGAATATAGGTAGGTAAAGCGATCGCGAAGGAGGAAGAAGGTAAATTAATTTCTTCTTTAGTAGTTTTAGCTTTCTTCCCAGATTTAGTGGTTGAATTATCGGCTAATAATTTTTCCCACTCTTGCGGAATTTTAAGATTGCGTTTTTGCAATAATTCTAATAACTCTAACGGTGTCATACCGAAAGGATGGGGCTGTACTTTTAATAATTCATCTTCAGCCGAATCGCTACTTATAGAACGCCAAGTTTCTCCCCATATAAAAAAACAACTGCTTTGACCTTGTAGTAACCAACTACCGTGTAAAATTGCCATATGTCAACTACACTCTTATTTTTTGTAGAACTTTAATTCTCGACTACTTTATTTTGCATAAAATATTGTTTCGAGTTTATGTTTATACGTATTAGAGTCAAGAAAAACTGATTAAAGATAAAATTTTTAGCAATAAATAGCAATAAACTGATAATAACTAATTAAAAATTATATTTTACTATAAATAGTATTAAAGCATTACACTTTTAGTATATTTTGAGATATCTTTCTAAATTTTCTCTTTATATTATCAATAATTAGGCGATTGTCATAATACCCGGATGGTCGGTGACACTATAAACCCTATTACTACATTCAAGATTAATCCAAATATCACAAAAACGACACGGTAATAATGGGGGAAGAACATCTACACCCTGTAGGACTGCCTTAATAATGCCCGAGTATTTCACCGCTAAATGCAGTGTCTTCGCTTTATTGCCTCCCTTATAATAAACAATTTGCCGCTTGCCTAAGTACCGATTATCTTTGATTATTTTCAAAGCCAATGAATTCTATATCCTCCTGCCTCGATTGCAAAGCTTGCTAAAAAATTTATTTTGTCTGATTTTTCAAATTTATCGGCAATTGTAAAATATAACTTAATCAAGATTAACAAAAATGCAGTTACCAGTTTATACAAATTTAAAAAGTGGGATACAAATAGAACTAGATTATATGCATTCTCACGAAACAGAAGATGTAAGAAAATTGCTTAATCGCATAATTCTAGAAGGAAAATCATATCCGCAACAGCAATCTTTAACAGAATTAGAATTTAAGGCTTATTGGCTCGTGGGTGATTCCTTTGTAGTGAAGGCAGTGAATCAAAGCAATCAATCTCCCTTACCAAAAATATTAGCTGCTTTTTATATCAAACCGAACTTTCCTGGAAAGTGCAGCCATATTTGCAACGCTGGATTTATTGTACAACCACAAATGCGGGGTCAGGGAATTGGGCGATTTATGGGTGAAACCATGCTTGGAATAGCTCAGGCTCTTGGTTATCAAGCAGTAATATTTAATTTGGTGTTTGAAACTAATATACCTTCAATTCGACTGTGGCAATCTTTAGGATTTCAAACTATTGGCTCTATTCCCGCAGCAGTGGAGTTAGAAGATAGTACATATATAGATGCTTTGGTTATGTATCGTCAATTAGAAGTCAAAAGTTAGGAGTTAGAAGTTATAAATTTAATCTTAGCTACTGATGACTGATAACTGTTTCTTAGAGTTAAGAATTATAAATAAAAATAAAAGAAATTAAACAATAGTCGCAGGTGCTTGTTAACTGGTAACTGATTTACAAACAATAAGCGGCAAGCCATAAGGCATAAATGTTAGGATTGCCACTGAGAGCGAATAGTGCATAGAAGGAAAAAGAACTGAATGGAAGAATTTGAAAAGTCAATATCCTTTGACGGAAGGGATATTCGGCTGAAAGTAGGCGTGTTAGCTCCCCAGGCTGGCGGGTCTGTAATGATACAATCTGGGGACACAGCAGTATTGGTAACGGCGACGCGATCGCAAGCAAGAGAAGGAATTGATTTTTTACCTTTGACGGTAGATTACGAAGAGAGATTATATGCAGCAGGTAGGATTCCGGGGGGTATTTTAAGAAGAGAAGGAAGACCTCCAGAAAAAGCGATTCTTACAAGTCGTTTGATTGACCGACCGATGCGCCCTCTGTTTCCTTCATGGTTGCGAGACGATTTGCAAATTATTGCTACAACTCTTTCGGTAGATGAACAAGTACCGCCGGATGTGCTAGCGGTTACTGGGGCAAGTATCGCTACTTTGATGGCGAAAATTCCTTTTAACGGACCGATGGCTGCGGTAAGAGTTGGCTTAGTGGGAGATGATTTTATTATTAATCCCACCCATGCAGAAGTCACTGCTGGGGATTTGGATCTGGTTGTTGCAGGTTCGCCAGACGGTGTAATCATGGTAGAAGCTGGAGCTAATCAACTACCAGAACAAGATATTATCGAAGCGATTGAATTTGGTTACGAAGCCGTACAGGATTTAATTCAAGCACAGCTCGATTTAATTAAAGAATTAGGTATTGAAATTGTTTCGGAAGAACCACCGGAAGTAGATACCACTCTGGAAAACTTTATTCAGGAACGCTCTACCGATAAAATCAAAAAAGTTTTATCGCAGTTTGAGTTTACTAAAGCCGAACGCGATGAGGCTTTAGATATCATAAAAGAGGAAGTTTCCGCAGCGATTGAGGAGCTATCGGAAGAAGATCCCATCCGAGTTGCAGCAGAAGAGAACGGTAAAGCTCTTGGCAACACTTTCAAAAGTATTACTAAGAAGCTGATGCGCCGTCAAATTGTTGAAGACGAGGTTCGCGTTGATGGTCGCAAGCTCGATGAAGTTCGTCCGGTATCTTGTGATGTAGGGCTTTTACCGAAACGAGTTCACGGTAGCGGTTTATTTAACCGAGGACTGACTCAAGTACTTTCTATTTGTACTTTGGGAACTCCCGGAGACGCTCAAAATTTAAACGATGATTTGCAATCGGACCAGCAAAAACATTATCTCCACCATTATAATTTTCCACCATTTTCTGTTGGAGAAACTAAGCCTTTACGTGCGCCGGGACGAAGAGAAATTGGTCACGGTGCTTTAGCAGAGCGAGCCATATTAGCTGTATTGCCACCAAGAAACGAATTTCCCTACGTACTTAGAGTCGTATCTGAAGTACTTTCATCTAACGGCTCTACATCAATGGGTTCGGTATGTGCTTCCACATTAGCGTTGATGGATGCAGGGGTACCAATAGAAAAACCTGTTAGCGGTGCGGCAATGGGTTTAATTAGAGAAGAAGACGAAGTCCGCGTTTTAACTGATATCCAAGGTATCGAAGACTTCTTAGGCGACATGGATTTCAAAGTTGCCGGTACCGATACAGGCATCACAGCCCTGCAAATGGATATGAAAATCACTGGCTTATCCTTGGAGGTTGTTGCCCAAGCAGTTCATCAAGCCAAAAGTGCTAGATTACATATCTTAGAAAAGATGGTTGCTTGCATCGAAAAACCGCGTGAGGAAATGTCACCTTATGCTCCACGTTTATTAACAATCAAGATCGATCCGGATATGATTGGTTTGGTGATTGGTCCCGGAGGTAAAACCATCAAAGGAATTACTGAAGAAACAGGTGCCACAGTTGATATTGAAGATGATGGTACTGTAACAATTGCTGCATTGGATGAAAGTAAAGCTAAGAAAGCCCGCTTCATTATCCAATCAATGACGCGCAAGCTCAATGAAGGTGACGTTTATGTCGGTAGAGTAACTCGAATTATACCCATCGGTGCCTTCGTGGAGTTTTTACCAGGAAAAGAAGGGATGATTCATATCTCCCAGCTAGCTGATTATCGAGTTGGCAAAGTTGAAGATGAAGTTGCAGTTAGCGACGAAGTAATCGTTAAAGTTCGGGAAATTGACAACAAAGGTAGAATAAATCTTACCCGTTTAGGAATTCACCCAGAACAAGCCGCTGCGGCGCGAGAAGCAGCTTCTAACGCCTAAATTATCAGGATTTTAGATTTAAAGGACACGCTTACTCGCAAGCAGTTTGCCTGCGTTGTAACAAGTGTCCGGGATTATGAATTCACAAATCTAAAATCCGCGTTTCTATTTCAAAAATGAATATTCACTGAGATTAGCCACCAGGGACATTGAGAAGTTTTTGAGTTAAATAATTACTCTTTATATGCTCTCTAATGTATTTATTGCTTGGTGGTTCAACTTAAAGAATTAATTATAAAAAATTAACTAATACCAATTCTGGTTGATTACTTACTATATAACCCAGAACAATGACAATTTTTTTATTAGCAATTACTTAAACTAAATACAGTCAGAATCCCTTCACTACCAAAACAGGCGATTTACCAGGCAAAAATAGAAATCTTCATATACCAATTTGACCTAATTTAAATTTAAGTTATGTTAAGTATAGGACTTACGCAATATAAATAAAATCCTTTACGGGTATCTTTGTCTGGGAAAAACTAGGTTAGCGTTATCTGCTTCGGGTGGTGCTACCCCTGATTAATCGCAGCGTCTAGTCGATTTCGGCGATAACCTCGGTTGTCGCTCCGAATCGTTTGGAACGATGAAGACTAAGTCAGCTTGTAAAGATGCACTGCGTAAATCATAGGTAACAGTAAAAATAATCAACACTGCGGTATTGCATAAATCGTGAGTTCTAAACGACTACCGAAAACTACAGCCCACGTGCGGATTACCCGACAATCGTGGGAAGACGGTTTACTCAAAGGAGAAGTAAGGGCAGGTGAATTTCAATGGCAATTTCAATGGCATTTTCGTCAAGGAGATTTGTTGATAACACCTTCTCAAGGTAGAGCTTTAATCAAAGAGCCTCTTAGCCGATTTCTAGAGCAAAAAGACTATCAACTAGAACCGGGAGGGGATTATGCTTTTACTATCCGAGCCGAAATTTAAATTAGTCAATAGCAAATAGTTAATAATTAAAATTTATAAGTGAGGAATTAGAGGTTATAGAATTTTAGATTTTAGATTGTAGATTTTAGATCGGTAGTAGTAGTTTAACGATAAGGAGTGTATGGGCTTGCTACTGGGTTAAACGATTGAGGTATCTTTCGATCAGCAAAATTGCAACAATATCGTCAATTGGACGTGGTGGAGTCCGCATTCCTTTGGGCAATAGCTTAGTCAATCCTTTTGGTGGGTACATTACCCAGTAGCGATCGCGTGCTTCTAAAGTTGAATAACGCTCATCTACTAAAACAATATTTACCGTTGCGGATAATTCTTCTTGTATTTGCTGCTTCCAGCGCTTTGATGTAGTTTGGTTGCCCATTACTAATAAAGAAATGGGGTATTTTTGATACAAATCCCCAATAATGCCTATTGCCTCAGTTGAGGAAACAACTTCGTGGTATTGAAGTTGTCTATCAAGCCCCATTACAGCTACACCACATTTATCTTTTCCAGGATCGAAACCTAAAATCACCGAATCGGAAGGTGAAAAGTTACGGGAAGTCATATAGAATGCTGCTAATTTTACTTATACAAGTTTTACTCTTAACTTAAAACTAATATTAAAAAAGCGATGGAATTTTAGCAATCACCGAAGACTATTTAAGCTTCGTAATGCTATTAGGACTTAAATTATTTCTAGTTACCAACTACTAATTGTCCATTACTCATCCTTAGAGGATGTTTAAAAAGTATAGTTTTTATCATAATTCTCGGATGATCCCCCCTTCCCCCCTTAAAAAGGGGGGTAAAAGTCCCCCAATTTAGCGGGAGATTTAGGGGGATCTCAAAAGTTTCAAGTATCATTTATAGCGCATCATTACATCCTCTTACAAATATGATAAATGTTGGAGCTAACATAATGTCAGCCTACTAAAATGTTTATAGCGCTTTTGATTTAAATGCAATACAGTTTAAGAAACCTCACCCCCTTTCCCTCTCCTTATCGAGTTAGAGGGGTGTATTCTATTCAACTGAAAACTGCTATATCCACTTTGGATTTTATACGTATAATGTTTAATTTTGTTGACAATATATTATTCATTACAATCAAATTATTCTCAAATTGATTATTTCTAAGTACTAAAAATGATTTGCCCATTTAAGATTGCTACCAGTTTTACTCTTAAAGGTCCGGCTCTA
Organism: Rivularia sp. MS3; assembly: GCA_019192545.1. Taxonomy (GTDB): domain Bacteria; phylum Cyanobacteriota; class Cyanobacteriia; order Cyanobacteriales; family Nostocaceae; genus Rivularia. The sequence continues at coordinate 13,460 of JAHCMI010000037.1, forward strand.
TAAGTATCATTTGCCGCAACAGCTTTAATATCTAATGATTGATTGTACTGTCTTAATAAAGATGCAAATTTAATAAAAGTACGGTCTATTTGAATACTTTCTAAAATACCAGCATTACGGGCACGAAATTGAGAAGCAGAAATTAATAACTCCAGTCGCTGCTTGAGTTGATTTGGTGTCATATTTTGAGGATCTGCTGTGGTAGTTGCTAGTACTTCACCTTTTTGAAAAACTACTTGATTGGGGGCTGCATCGGCAAAAAATTCGATACGTTTTTCTCCCCGCACGTAATTGCCTGCGGAAAAAATTCTGATCACGTATTCTCTGCCATCATCAATCTGCTTGCTTAATTGTTCAATTTGTTTTGCAGTCGCAAAAAGAATTGATGATTTTCCATCTTTTGACAAATTGCTTCCAGGTTCGCTTAATTTATTAAGAGCCGAACGGTTTGCTTCTTGCAATAGCTTAATTACCGCTTGTTTTGCTGCTGCGGGTTTTTCTACACGAACAACAGCTTCAGCAATAACTTGTCCTCTTACTAAAGCTAACTTACCCAATCGTAAATCTCGATTGGATTGTCCCAATTTTGCTAGTTGCTGCTCTAGGGAAGATTGCTGTCTTTCCAACTCCGAAAGCCGCGCTTGCTTTTCGTTAATCACTTTTTGTCGTTGAGCAATCATCTGCTCGCGAGCTGTAATCTCCGAATTACGCTGTTGAATTTGTTTATCAAGTTGAACAATTTTTTCATCCCGCTTTTCAATAGCTTCTTGACGTTTAGCTAATTCGCGATCGCGCTTGTTAATTGCGGCTTCAGCTTGAGCTAGAGCTTTTTTGGCATCTGCAATTAATCGTTTTCTATCTTCTTTAAGCTGTAAGCTTTCTGCTTTTAACTGCTTAATTTCCTCAATTTTATTGTCTCTTTGATCGATTATGCTTTGCAATTCGTCAATAGCTTTTTTATAGCGAGTTGCAACTTGATTGAGTTTCTTTTGAGTATCTTGCAACAAAGCCTGAGTGCGAGCTTGCTGTTTGATAGTTTGATTGAGTTGGGCTTGGGTTTGCCGTTGTTTGGTGTTTGCTGCTTGCAGGGAGCGGTTGATTGCTTCTAATCTGTTCTGAGCTTGCGCCCGTTGGTTTCTAGCTTCTGCCAACTCTCTTTTGGTAATCTCAAGATTTGTGGCAGTACCTTCAAGCTGCTCTCGCTTCCTTCGCAAATCTTTTTGAATGTCCTCAAGCTCAAAAACACCTTTACGCAATCCTTCATCAACTAAAAACAAACTCGCTAAAGTTGAAGCAGAAATACCGATTCCCGTTAAAATCGTCACCACAACGGCAGTCTTTTTAGGACGCAGGTTGAAAAGTGAGAGCCTTTTTTTGCCCACCCGCGTGCCAATGCGATCGCCGACGGTGGCAATTACGCCTCCCAAAATAAGAATTGCGGTTATCAGGATAAACGCGGTAGTCATATAATCGTGCCGAATTCATCCTTACACATACTGTTTACTATTTTCAGTTATTGTGTGTGAGAAAAAGCAAATAAGGCAAGAGCTAAATATACTTTATTCTCCAGCGTACCTGACTTAAATTGCTAAAAGCTGACAAAATAAGCCAATTTAGACTCTGCTCTATCTAACTAAGCAGAAAAAATTACCTAGTCAATTCTAAATAAATTGGTAGCAGCCTTAATTATCATTCATCTGCTACCAAAATAAAAGCATTTGTAATGTTAGCCGGATAATTTAGTTATCCGAAGATGTTGTTTCGATTGTTTCAGATGTGTTTTTTTCAACAATGTCATTCAACAAACGCTTTTTATGACCTCCTGTTATTAGACTATTAACAGGATTTCAAGTTTAATCAACATGGCGATGCTTTAAGTAAATTGCCGACTCAAACTAACTGGTTTGTGTACGGTAATTTTCTTCTTGTGTATTGAAATCATCTTTTTTTCTCGTAAGTCACCTAATAATCTTGTAACGGTAACGCGAGTAGAACCAATTGCTTCAGCAATTGCTTGATGAGATAACTTTAAATCAATAGTTATTCCATCAGCACAAGGTACTCCAAAATCTCGACACAGAATTAGTAAAAAACTTACTAATCTAGAACCCATATCTCGGTGAGCAAGAGTTTCAATCATCATCTCAGTTTGTAATATCCGCGAAGAAAGTCCTCGCAGCATCAACATAGATAATTCGGGATTTTCTTTGAGTGCTTGCTCTACTTGTTCAATTGGAGCCGAGAGTAATTCTACTGGCGTGAATGCTACCGCATGATAAAACCGATCGGATTTGTTTCCTGTTAATAAGGATAAAACTCCAAAAACACTATTTTCTCGTAGCAATGCCACTGTTATTTCTTCTCCTGCCTCATACACCCTGGAGAGCTTCACGGCACCTTTGAGAAGAAAATAAACTCGTTCTGCTGGATCGCCCGGAAAAAATATAGTTTTGTTGCGTTCAAATGTTTCTACAACTGGTGGAAAAGCTCCAGTTGCCATTTGTCGAAACACATTTGCTAGGGCTTTATCTTGTGTCACAATCATCTCCCTTCCCCTACCCAATGCCGGAATAATTAAAACAGATTACCGTATATTACACTTGAAAAATCAAGATTGCATTGCGAACCTTTTTGTACTTTCCTATACTTAACCTCCTTTCCTTCTTACTATTTGTTCATGACGATACATAAATTTTAGCTCAAGACAGCTACTAATTTTTAACACTATTGAGTTAGTTCATAGAAGTAATTTATTTCGATGAAGAAATATTTAAAATATCATAAAAAAAATGGTGATTAAATTAGCAGATTTTTAACAACATTTATTATTAGTACCGAGCAAATAGTATTTAAAATTTAGAGCGATGGGTCTAATATCTAGTATGCTCAACCATGAACCATTGAATAAATAGGTCATTTTTATGCTGGATCTGACTGGGAAAAATGCGCTCGTTACAGGTATTGCTAACAACCGTTCTATTGCTTGGGGTATAGCTCAGCAGCTGCATAAAGCAGGAGCAAATATTGGTGTTACTTATTTACCTGACGAGAAAGGAAAAATGGAGAAAAAGGTAAAGGATTTAGTTGAACCCATTAAACCTAGTTTGTTTTTGCCATGTAATGTCCAAGATGACGAGCAAGTAAAATCTACTTTTGATACCATCAAGGACAAATGGGGTTCTATAGATATTTTGATTCATTGTCTTGCTTTCGCGAAAAAAGACGACTTAACCGGAGGTTTTAGCGAAACTTCTCGCGAAGGCTTTAGTTTGGCGTTGGAAATCAGTGCTTATTCTTTAGCTCTATTAGCCGGTGCAGCTAAGCCTTTGATGTCTGAAGGAGGCAGCATTGTGACTCTCACATATTTAGGTGGTGTGAGGGCAATTCCTAATTACAATGTTATGGGAGTTGCTAAAGCAGCGTTAGAATCGAGCGTGCGTTATTTAGCAGCAGAACTCGGAGAGCAAAATATTCGCGTCAATGCAATTTCTGCTGGTCCCATCCGTACTTTAGCTTCAAGCGCGGTGGGTGGCATTTTAGATATGATTCATCATGTAGAGCAAGTAGCACCCTTAAAACGCACCGTCACCCAGTTAGAAGTGGGAAATGCAGCAGCTTTTCTATGTAGCGATTTAGCAAGTGGAATTACAGGACAAGTTTTGTACGTTGATGCAGGATACGAAATTACAGGAATGTAAGTCGGCAGAATTTCCCGAATTTTTAATATTTTCTTTCTTATTTGCTTTATGCGGAATTATCTAGATTTTGGCTTTTAGCTTTTAGCTATGTTGAGTTAAATACCCCACCGTCACACGGTGAAAGAATTAAGTTGGGGTAAGTGCCCTTTGCAATTCCAGCCTTCTTGCTTCTTCCGCTCAAACCCTCTTCCTTCGTTTTAATAGCCATCAGATTTACAATCTGTGGTTGGACTGTCCGAAGCCCACCTTAATTAAAACTTGCGCTAGTGACATAAATCCGGTTTCTTCGGGTTTATGGAGAATGCTGCAAGATGAAAGTTAATGGTGGGCTAATGCAGTTTGTGCAAATACTAAGATAAGTCAACTGATTATGAAATTGAAGCAGCACAATAATACACTAATACTATAGCGATAGCATTTACTTCTTTAAATTTGTGAATTATGTAAAAAAATGAATAGTAGTGTAAATTCACCTATTTCCGAACAAGAGCAAAATTTTTTTGTGGTTGGTATTGGTGCATCCGCAGGGGGACTACGCGCTTTAGAAGAATTTTTCGAGCATATGCCAACTGATAACTCGGCTGCTTTTGTGGTGATTCAACATCTTTCACCAGATTTCAAAAGCTTGATGAAGGAGTTGCTAGAGCGGCGTACCCGAATGGCAATATATCGGGTAACCCAAGGAATGGAACTACAACCAAATTCGGTGTATTTGATTCCTCCGGGTAAAAATTTAGTCTTGGAAAATCGCAAGCTATATTTATTAGAGCAAGAAGAGCGCAGCCGTCACGGGCTGAATTTGCCCATCGACATTTTTTTAGAATCTTTAGCTCAAAACTATTTAGAAAAAGCTATTGGTATAATTTTATCGGGGACTGGAAGCGACGGAACCAATGGTTTGAGGGCAATTCATGAAGCGGGGGGATTTGCAATGGTGCAAGAACCCACAACGGCTGAATTTGACGGGATGCCTAGAAATGCCATTGCTACGGGAATAGTTGATAGAATTTTATCACCCCAGGAATTAGCTCGGACAATTACTCATTTGGTACAATCGCCAAACTTACCTTCAGAAAGTAATGAAAATAATCAACTAGAGCTATTCAAAACCGATAATTTACAGCGTATTGCCAGCATTTTAGCTATTCACGGGCAAACCGATTTTTCGCATTACAAAACTACTACTCTTTCCCGACGCATCCACCGTCGCTATTTGATTCGTGGTTGCAGTAGCTTAGATGAATTTATCCATTTGTTAGAAACTTCTTCCCAAGAACGAGCTATTTTACGTCAGGATTTGCTAATCGGCGTGACTCAGTTTTTTCGCGATCCATTGGCTTGGGATGTATTAGAAACTCGGGTAATTCCTCAATTAATTGCCAAAGCTAATTCTCAAGAAGAATTACGCTGTTGGGTAACTGCTTGCGCTACGGGAGAGGAAGCTTATTCTTTAGCAATGTTACTTGATGAAGCGGTAACAAAATCCGATAAGCCAATCAGATTTAAAATCTTTGCTACCGATATCGATAAAGCAGCGTTAGAAAAAGCAACTCAAGGTATTTATCCTCTAACTATTATTAAAAATATTGTTCCCGAACGGTTAGAACGTTATTTTGTACGCAAAGATAATTGCTTGCAGGTAATTCGTAAACTCAGAGAAAAAATATTATTTGCATCTCACGATTTAACTAAAGATGCTGGTTTTACCCGCATGGATTTAATTAGCTGCCGTAATGTGTTGATTTATTTGCAGTCTAATTTACAGCAGCAGGTATTGGGCAATCTGCATTTTTCTTTATCATCTAAAGGTATTTTATTTCTAGGAGAAGCAGAAAATTTAGGTCATATCGAACCAGAATTCCAGCATCTAGATGCAAAAAATAAAATTTATCAAAAACGGCGAGATGTTAAATTAAATATTTCTCTAAAAGGCATTGAAAAAACTTCTTATCAGATACTTTCGGAACTACCATCAAAAAAACAAGCGGAAAATCATCTCGAACCAATGCTGGATAAAGCCTTTAGTAATTTTCTGGCTAAATACAAGGCTAGCTGTTTTTTAGTAGATAGAGAATATAAACTTTTTCATAGCTTTAACGACCGCATTAACATTTTAAAAGTACCTTTCGGTAGAACGACAACCGATATTACTAAAATGATTGTTGCCGAGTTGCAGCTACCTTTGATTACCGCGCTTCATCGCGCTAAACAAGAGCGTTCTCCAGTTTCTTATACGGGTATAAAAGTAGAATTAGAACACAAGGAATGCAATCTCAATCTAGAAGTTACCTACCACGAAAGCAATAAATTAGCTTCAGATTTATTTACGATTGTGATTCAAGAAAATGTTGTTCCGCATCAAGCTTCAGGAGAAAAATTTGAGGCTGATGCTGAAGCTTCCCAAAGAATTGTGCAGCTAGAGTACGAGCTACAGCAAACTCGTGAGAATCTACAAGCAGTAATTGAAGAATTAGAAACTACTAACGAAGAACAACAGGCTACCAATGAAGAATTGACGGCTTCAAATGAAGAATTGCAAAGCACAAATGAAGAACTACATTCTGTAAATGAGGAACTATATACAGTTAATACAGAATATCAATCAAAAATAGGTCAACTAACCGAATTAAATAATGATATTGACAACTTGCTGGCAAGCACCGATATCGGAGTTGTATTTTTAGATCGAGATTTAAATATCCGTAAGTTTACCCCCGCAGCTACTATTGCGATTAATTTAGTTGATTCCGATATTAATCGTCCTTTAAAACATATTACCCACAATCTTAACTGTAGCAATTTAATCGAATTACTCAAAGCAGTAATTGAAAGTCAAAGAGGTGTAGATAAAGAAGTTAAATTGATGGAAAAAGATTTCCATTTGTTGATGCGAATTAATCCTTATCTGCTCGAAGATGGTAATTTAGATGGAGTCGTAATTTCTTTTATTGATATTGACGAAGTTAAAACTATTCAGCAACAATTTTATATAGTTAATCAAGAATTAAAAGCTTCTCAATTTGAACTACGTCAGCTTAATCAAGAGTTAGAAACACGAGTCGCAGAACGCACCCAGGCTTTACAAAAATCGGAAGCTAGATTAAGAGCAATTTTATCCACAACAAGTTCAGTCATTTATCTCAAAGACATAGAAGGGCGTTATCTACTGGTTAACAGACAATATTTAGAATCATTTAATTTAAACGAACAAGATGTTTTAGGAAAACGCGATCGCGATATTTTTCCAGAACAAATGGCCGATATATACCTCAATAACGATAGACAAGTATTAACTGATAAGTCAGTTTTAAGATTTGAAGAACAAGCTAGGACTATTGACGGCAAATTACGCACCTATATTTCAACCAAAGCACCTTTAATTAACGATAGTAAAGAAGTTTATGCTATTTGCGGTATTTCTACTGATATCAGCGAATTAAAAGAAACCGAAGCAGAATTTATCAACAGTGCAGCTAGAGAAAGAACTTTACTTAATATCGTCGAAAAAATCCGCGAAACTCTAGATTTACAAGAAATATTTCAGACTGCTACTGAAAAACTAAGAGAAAACTTGAAGTGCGATCGCGTTGTTGTCTATCAATTTAACTCAGATTGGAGTGGGAAATTTGTATCCGAATCAATAGCAAAACCTTGGACTCCGGCTATAGGTACACAACTACAAGGTGGTTGGGACGATACCTGTTTGCAGGAAAATAAAGGGGGTAGATATAAGAACCATCAAACTTTAGCTATTAGCGATGTTGATAAAGCTAATTTTAGCGATTGTCACCTTAAAATTTATCATAAATTAAATGTAAAAGCTTTTTGTATTGCTCCTGTTTTTCAAAGCGATAAACTTTGGGGCTTACTTGCTGTTTATCAAAACGAACATTCCCGTAACTGGAAAGAGGGAGAAATTAGTTTATTAACTCAAACAGGTATTCAGTTAGGTATTTCTATTGCTCAGGTTGATTTATTTACCCAAATTCAAAATCAATCATTGCAATTACAGCAAGCTAAAGAAACTGCTGAAGCTGCAAATCAAGCTAAAAGCGCTTTTATTGCTCATACAAGTCATGAATTACGTACTCCTTTAAATGCAATTTTAGGATTTGCTCAACTTCTTCAACAAGAAACTGGTTTGAGTGCAAAACAACAGCGAGAAATTGAAGTAATTCAACGTTCCGGGCAACATTTGCTGACTTTGATTAATGATATTCTCTATGTTGCTAAAATCGAAGCCGGAAAACTCAATTTAGAATTTACAGACTTTATTTTGTCTTCGTTTTTAGAAAATTTAGAAGCGATGATTCGGATTCGCACTCAGCAAAAGGGAATTGAATTCGAGCATCGGATTCTTTCCGATTTACCTTTAATAGTAAGAGGAGATGAAACTCGTTTACGTCAACTTTTACTTAATCTTTTGAGTAATGCAGTTAAATTTACTCCTAAAGGAAAAGTCACTTTTAGCATCGGTTATGTTCGTGATTTTATCAACAACGAACAAGATAGTATAGAACTTTTAGACGCGAATAAAATTCGTTTTCACGTTGCAGACACGGGAATCGGTATTCCCGCAGATAAATTATCAGAAATATTTCTACCTTTTCAGCAATTAAATTCTCATCAATCTTCTCAAGAAGGTACGGGATTAGGTTTAAGTATTAGCGAAAGTATTGTCGAGCAAATGGGTAGCAAAATTTTTGTTAACAGTACTTTTGGGGAAGGAAGTGAATTTTGGTTTGATATAGATTTTCCCAATCCAGAATCTTCTATAGAGTCCTTTCCTGTTGAGAACAATAACCAAAAAATTACCGGCTATCAAGGAGCAAAGCGGAAGATTTTAATTGTAGATGATTTAGATAATAACCGAGAGATTTTGGTAAATTTTCTCACACCTCTGGGTTTTGAAGTTATGGAAGCTAGTTCGGGAAGAGAAGCTATTACTAAAACCGAAGAATATCAGCCAGATTTAATTATTTTAGACTTAATCATGCCTGAAATGGATGGTTGGGAAGTAACCCAAATTTTGAGACAAGAATCAACTTATAAGAATTTACCAATTATCATTGTTTCTGCTAGTACTTTCACTATCGATGAATCTGAATGTTATCGAGCAGGAGCAAATTCTTTTCTTGCAAAACCTTTAAACTTTAAACAATTATTAAAAATAATACAGCAGCATCTTAAACTTGAATGGAAAACTCAAGATGATTTTACACGCTTGTCTCGAAATTCTGAAACTTCTAAAATCCAAGCTCCTACTGATTCGGAATCAATAGTTATTCCTACACCAGCACAATTGAAACAACTATTAGAATTGACTATGTTAGGAGATATCCGAGAGGTATTATCCCAAGTAGAAACCTGGCAACAAAATAAACCCCAATTAATGCCTTTTATCCAACAAATACAATATTTAGCTGAAGCTTGTCAGTTAAGAAAACTCAAAGAATTACTTAAACAATATCTTAAACAGAGCCAGTAATTTACTAAAATTATAATTAAAATTTTGTATCAGCTAAGTCTCTAATTAATGCTGTTTTTGAACGAATATATTTAGACAGAGCTTGACTATCTTCCTGACTTAGAAAAGATACTTTTTCTATCTCATCAATTAATTTTTGGATTAGCTCGCCATCTGAAAGCTTTAAAAGACTAATAGGATTTAACGTCTCTACTAAAGCCCATATCATACGGATGGTTTTCGCGTCTAAATCCATTTGTGCAACCTAGAGTAACAAAAATATAGTCAGCGATAATATCTGAAAGTTATTAAAACAATACATTCATCTAAATTGTTATTGATAAAAAACAGGTAATATCTAGCTCAGGGGATAAATTATTATCTGTCTAAAGATATATTTTTATCATAATCGGATGAAAATGAGGCTTATATAGGCTTATATAAATTATTTGAGGCAAGAGGGGGAAGAAGAAAATTATTGTAGGTAATTTTACAGCGTTTTGAGAGCAGCAAATAATTAAACAAAGTTTTATAGATTTGGATTTAGATTTGCATCAACTTTTAAAGGTGTATGATAATATCCCGCCAAAACAAAAGTATTATATTATGATTGAATATTAAGAAATACAGATATTTAACAAAAAAGTTTTCAATCCAGACTTTTGCTATTAAGAACATGAGTTATCATCAGCATTTGTTGTCCAAATCAACTAAAACTTTATTCAAGCTAATGGGGAGTTCATCGAGAAAAGATTCTGGCGAACAAAACCAGCAGAGTAACGGGCAAAAAAAGTTTTACCACAAGGGTGATAATTTTGTAGCTAAGTCTCAAGAGTGCGTATTAACAGCAGAATTAGAAAGCAAAGAAAAAAAATCAGAAGTCATTTTAATAGTAGATGATACCCCCGAAAACCTATTAGTATTGTTTTCTTTTTTAGAAGAAAGAGGGTTCAAAGTCTTGTTAGCTGAAGATGGAGAGAGCGCCTTACAAATTGCCCAATCTAAAGCGCCAGATTTAATTCTATTAGATGTATTAATGCCAGAAATTGATGGTTTTGAAACCTGTCGGAGGTTGAAAGAGAAACCATTAACAAAAGACATACCGGTGATTTTTTTGACTGCACTTTCAGAAACTGTAAATAAAGTTCAAGGGTTCAGGTTGGGAGGGGTAGACTACATCACTAAACCGAGCGAGCAAGAAGAAGTTTTAGTACGCATTGAAACTCATTTAAGTTTGCAAAGAATGCGCTCTACCCTAGCTAAAAAAAATCAAGAGTTGAAACAAAAGTTAGATTTTGAAGCTTTATTACGCCGTATTACCGATAAGTTGCGTGACAGTCTTAACGAAAACCAAATATTGCAAACTGTTACTAAGGAATTAGCTCAACTTCTCGAACTCGGTAGCTGTCAAATCGAGCTTTACGACTTAAAACAGGAAACAGCAACTATTGCTTACGAAAAAACCATAACTCTACCTCAATCTGAGGGAACAATTAGAAATATTCCAGATTTTCCCGAAGTTTACAAACAGCTATTAGAGAAACATCCCGTTCAGTTAGTAGAAAAAACTCCTCAATTTAGTCCTCAAGATATTCAAGTGACTCGTTTAGCTTGTCCAATTTTCGACGATAGTGGCATTATTGGTAATATTTGGGGACTCAAACCACCCGCAGAAGTATTTACAAATTTAGAAATCGAGTTGATACAGCAAGTCGCCTCTCAATGTGCGATCGCTATTCGTCAAGCGCGACTATATCAAGCTTCCAGTCAGCAAGTAGCAGAATTAGCTAGAGTTAATCGGCTCAAAGATGATTTTCTCAAAACTATTACTCACGAATTGAAGACTCCTTTAAGCAGCATTCATTTAGCTGCTGAAACAATGGATAACTTGTTAGCTACCCAAAAAAATCCTCATAAATCTCCTACTTTTAAACGAGTTATCAAAATTTTTCACGATTCATATAACCGACAAAAACAGCTAATCGACGATTTATTAACTCTTTGCTATGTAGATGCAAAATCTAGTAACGTAAAGCTACAACCAATCAATCTTCATCTGTGGATTCCCGACTTAGTAAAGTTATATTTAGCACGTGCTACAGAACAACAGCAGCAATTAATTTTAAATTTAGCAAAAGAAGAATTACATATTTCGACAGATCCAATAATGTTAGAAAGAATTCTTAAAGAACTATTACACAATGCTTATAAATACACTCCATCAGGTGAAATAATTACCATTCAGACAGAAGCAGACAAATCAAACGTTTCCGTTTGCGTAATTAATACTGGTGTAGAAATCCCTGTAGAACAACAAGAATTAATTTTCAATCAGTTTTATCGCATTCCTAATAATGACCCTTGGAAATATGCAGGTACGGGTTTGGGATTAGCATTAGTTAAGAAACTTGCAGAGATTTTACAAGCAACTATTGATGTAGAAAGTAAAAACGAGCAGGTTATGTTTTGTATTAGGTTTCCGATTGCGGGAGATTGAGAATTTAGAATTATCTGGTAGTGTTAGAAGGTTAGAGGTTAAAGGTTAGAGGTTAAAGGTTAAAGGTTAAAGGTTAGAGGTTTGAGTTTCGATTAATATCCTTACCTAATTACGTAGTGCTGTATTTTCAAATATAAAATCCAAAATCCTCCAATCATTGAGATAATATAATCAAAGTCTGTTTATAAGTACGGCTATCATGCGCTCAATCGAACATCCTGAAATCTCTTCTGGTCAAAATTCAACTAATAGCAATTTTAGTTTTAATCCTCGCATCGCTACCGTTAGCCGTACTACCGGGGAAACGGACGTAAAAGTTACTCTAAATTTGGATGGTACTGGTAACTGTAACGCTCAAACCGGAATTCCATTTTTAGACCACATGCTGCATCAAATTTCTTCCCACGGATTGATTGACTTAGATGTCCAAGCTACGGGAGACATTGAAATTGACGACCACCACACTAATGAAGATGTAGGAATTACCTTGGGACAAGCTTTAGCTAAAGCACTCGGTAATCGTAAAGGAATAGTTCGTTTTGGTCACTTTATCGCTCCCCTTGATGAAGCTTTGGTGCAAATAGCTTTAGATTTTTCGGGAAGACCTCATTTAACTTACGGTTTGGAAATTCCTACCCAAAGAGTTGGGACTTACGACACTCAGTTAGTCAGAGAATTTTTTGTTGCAGTTGCTAATAACAGTCAAATGACATTACATATTCGTCAACTTGACGGTATTAATTCCCATCACATTATTGAAGCGACATTCAAAGCATTTGCTAGAGCCATGCGGATGGCAACCGAAATTGACCCCAGACGTGCTAGTACTATTCCTAGTTCTAAGGGAGTGCTGTAGAGGTCAAAGGTTAAAGGTCAAAGGTTAAATAATTTTGGATTTTATATAGAAAATTGTAGAGACGTAGCATTGCTACGTCTTTGAAGCAGTTGGAAAGTAACGAGTAATAAACCAGGTTCCGATAATTTATGATTCCAGCAATTATTTATATCATTGCAGTACTGATTGCAAATTATACTGCTACCTGGTTTATACCTTTGCCGATTTTTGGAAAGGTAGCAGTTGGAACTTTAGTATTCGGGGTAACATTTGACCAACGCGATAGACTTCATCACTATCGGGGAAGAAAAGCGGTTTATTTGACAGTAGCTATTACTGCTTTTTTAGCTGTATTAGAATCTTATTTTTTGGGGGTTCCAGCACGAATAATTTTAGCTTCTTTAATTGCAATTGTGATAGCAGAAGCAGCAGATACAGAGATTTATCAAAATGCGATTCAACGTCCTTGGTTAGAAAGGGTGATTCGTTCTAATGCAGTTTCAATTCCCCTTGACACCATAATTTTTAACTGTATGGCATTTGCTGGGGTTTTTTCAAATATAGAACTTGTGTCAATAATATTTGGAGAAACTATTACCAAAGCAGTAATCAGCGGAATTGTTGCTGTTTGGAAAGTTAAAGAGAAAGAGACTTATCAATCATAAATGAAAAAAATGTTACCACCAATAATCTAAGTCTTATTACTTCTTTTCTACTGCCTACTGCCCAACTTACAAGTTACAAGAAGCAGGGAGGCGTGACGTGACTGGGGAACGCCAGTTACCGCAGGCTGCGTCGTTGCACGGCGGAGTAACGGTAACCTGATTTAATCTGATTTTTTATATTCAAGAAACACCTGATTTTCTCCTATTGGGATTGAGATTGATTTGAGCCAACATTAGGACATAAAGCAAATAAAGTTTTGCTTTCAAAAAAAACACATTAATTCTCAAACCAAAAGGTAAGAAAAATGCGAGTTAAATCATTTGTATCTTCAGCTTTATTGTTAGGTGTTGTTGCTTTATCTCCTGCTATTAATATTAAGGAAGTTTCCGCAAGACCTGAAGGTCCTTCTTCATTGACAGCAAATCCTTCTTCTAAAAAGCCTTATTGTACCGTAGCTTCCAATCAAGGTGGATTTTGGTGGACATGGACTCAATCTACTATTAATCAATCTTGTAAGACTGCACGTTCTAAAGTTAAAGGAATGGGTCAAAATGTAAATAGAGTTTGGAAGAGTTACTATAAAGCTAATGGTTTAAATAAAGCGAAGCTATCTTGCAACCAAGGCAAGAAGAAAGTAATTGGTTCGGGTTCGTCAGTGTTTGAAAATGGTATCAATATGGCGAGTAAATTAAAGTGGAATGGTTGCATCTTGAGAATTACTAATTAATTTTAGTTTGTAATTTAACTTTGTTGATTGCATATTTCTTTTAATTCCTTTTCTTTAGGATGAATTGCTAAGTAATCTTGCAACCAAGCGCAACCCAATTTTGTTAAATCATCTAAATCCAAATCTAATTTCCATAGTTTCACGGTACCATCTCTACTTGCGGAAGCTATGGTTTTTCCATCTGGACTAAAGCTAATTTGATCGACTTTATTTAAATGACCTGACATTGTTTTTAACAGTTGAGCATCTTTTACATTCCAAAGCTTTATCGTATCGTCAAAACTACCGGAAGCTAATATTTTCCCATCTGGACTAAAACGAATACTTCTAATCCATTCACGATGAGCTTTAAAGGGTTGCAATTCTTTCTCATTTTCTATATCCCAGGTTTTAATAATACCTTGATTGCCACCAGTCGCAATTAATTTATTATCCGGGCTAAAAGCCAAAGCGTGTAAGTAGCCCATACCAGTATCAAAAACCTGGGACATTCGACCGTTATTTACATTCCAAAATATTACTCTACCATCCGAACTTGCAGAAGCAAATTTTGTACCGTCGGGACTAAAACTAACAGCTTTAACAGTATGAACGTGACCTTTAAGAGTTTGTAATAAATCTCCGTCTGCAACGCTCCATATTTTTACCATGCGGTCATTACTAGCGGAAGCAAATTTTGTACCATCTGGGCTAAAGCTAACACTATAAACCTTTCCCGTATGACCTTTACGGGAATATATTTCTGTTCCGTTTTCTAAATTCCACAGCTTAATTGTTTTATCAGAGCTAGCAGAAGCTAATAATTTACCATCGGGACTAAAGCTAATATCTAAAATATCTTTTGTATGACCTTTGAAAGTTGCTTGTAATTTGCGGTCTTTGACATTCCACAGTTTAATATTTTTATCGATACCGGCAGAAGCGATAATATTATCTACGGGACTAAAACTAACCGCTAAAACTCCACCATCATTTGCTAATAAAGTTTGCGGTTCTATGTCTTTAAGAGACCATATTCTCAGAGTACTGTTAGCAACTGAAAAAAGTTTTTTACCGTCGGGACTAAAAGTAACGCCACGAATCACGCCAAGATGACCTTTAAGAGTTTGTGGTTGAGTATCTGGAGTATTCAAATTCCACAGTTTCAAGGTACCATCAGTTCCGGAAGACACTAATTGTCTACCATCTGAACTAAAGTTTACTCCCCAAACTTCACCACGATGTCCGAGGAAGTTTTGTATTTGTTTACCATTGTCAATATTCCATAACCTTACCGTGCTATCTGCACCAGTTGAAGCGATAGTTTTTCCATCGGGGCTAAAATCAACAGTTCTGACACTTGTTTTATGACCTCTGAAAATTTTAGGGATTGTAAGTAATTTACCGTCTTCAAGTTGCCAAAGTTTGATTGTTCTATCCGTACTTGTAGAAGCAATTGTTTTACCGTCTGGACTAAATTTTACATATGTTACCCAGCGAACTGGATTACGGTGAGCGGGAATTTCTTGGATTAATTTACCATCTGCAACATTCCACAATTTCACCCAACCTTTAGAACCAGAAGAAACGAGCAATTTACCATCCGGACTAAAACTAATGCTTCTTACCCAGGTATTGTTATGAGCGAGAATAGTTTTTTTTAATTTACCAGTTTTTACATTCCACAACCTAATCGTACCGTCCCTACTACTAGAAGCCAAAGTGTTTCCGTCGGGGCTAAATCTCACGTTCCAAATCTCACCACTATGACCCATAAAGGTTTTAATGAAATTTCCTTTGATATCCCAAACTTTGACTTTAGAATCGCTAGCACCAGTTGCAATAAATTGACCGTCGGGGCTAACACTAACATCTGTAAGTTGACTGTTGTTAACTTCTACACGATTCTGTTCTCTTACAAGAGATATTGCTTGATTTAAAGTCTTTTTTATCTGTTTTCGCGTTTTTTTATCTACTGAGATTGGTGTTGCTAAAACTTGTATTTGTTTTGCTACTTTTAATGCTTCTATTAGTCCATCAAATGGTTGCTCGTAAAGTGTGTTTTCGATAGCTGCACTTTGAAAGGAAAGATTAGCTTCTACTCTTTCTCTCCTAGCTCTGATTAATTCTAAACCTGTAAATAATGCCGAAATCAGAGATATAGCAAAAAATATACTACCAAAAATTATAATCTTTTTTGCTTTTTTCTGAGCATAAGTTAAAGTATCGTTTGCTTGAGCTAATATTTGACTTTCTTCTTCTTTAACAGTTAAATGCAGTTTTATCTGACGCTGTTCTAATTCTTGACTAGCAGATAAAAATCGATAATCTAGTGGACTTAACTGTTGATTATTTGCCCAAGATAGAGCATCTTTTAAAGCTTGTCCCTGCAATAGTCGGGATTCATCTTGATAGTTAGAAGCTACCCAAGTATTAAAACTTTGATAATAGGGACGTAAACTTTCTAATTGCTTCTCAACCCAATTTTGATTAAAAATACTTTTATAAATAGAATTATATACTTTTAATTTACCTTGATTCTGGATTACTAAACCAGATAATCTTAAATCAGTTTGTTCTAAACTACCATCAGCTAATACATTTTTATCTAATATCTCTTGATATATTCCTAATAATATTCCGGCTTTGTTTTCGTTTCTTAAAATTCTGTCACGAATGGTCTTTAAATGCTCTGGCTCATCTTTACTTTCCCAGTTATAAATAATATTATTCTCAACTATCTCCGGAATTAATTTAGAATTAACAAGATTATATCGACGAGCATAATTGCTAACAATTTGACATAACTTTTGCGTGAGAAATGGTTGTCCTCCAGTCCAATTTAATATTTCCTCGATTACAGCCTGAGGATTATCAACTCCAGTTAATCCCTTTGCTAAAGGTTCCACTTCATCAACTTTAAATCCCTGTAATTCTATAGCTTTACCAATATTAAAAGGTGTTTGAGTTTTATCAGCAATTAAATCGCTTGGTGTCGCAACTCCCAGAAGTGCAAAAGTCAAACGTTTATATTCTGGATTATCAACACGTTTATTGTAAAAAAATCTAATTAAACCGAAAAAATCATCTAAAGAAAAACTTTGACTTAAAACTCTGTCAATTTCATCTACGAAAATAACAATTCTTTGCTGAATTTCTACTAATAATATTTCATCAATAAATAAATTTAATCTTTGAACTGGTGACAGTAAATCTCTTCTTTCCTTCCACCATTTACGCCAGTTTATTTTTTTACTAAGTTGAGTGCTACTAATTAAAGATTGAACGATTCCAGCGTACCACTTTTCCGCTGTCACATCTTCCTTACCAATTCCGGTTAAATCAATAAAAGCACATACTATACCTGACGCTTGTAATTTTTGCATTGTTTGAACTCGCAAACTGGATTTACCCATCTGACGCGAATTAAGTACATAACAAAATTCACCAGCTTTCAAAGCTTGATAAAATTCTAAATCTGCTTTACGGGTAACATAACTTGAAGCTTGAGCAGAGAGACTTCCACCAATTTGATATTCATAGTTTGAAGGTAATTTGCTCATGATGAGAGAAAAATGATGATTATTTTTGAGTATAGTCAATTTATTGCTAGATTCTTTCAGTTGAAATTCAACACCTGATTTTTCCCTATTTTTTAGATTTAATAGTTCCTGACTTATTCCTATAGAACTTCCTTGGAATGCAATACACAATAAGCAATATCATCTGAATCAATTTAACAAACCAGGTGGTTTTTTTGAAAGATTATTTACTGGATGCATAAATCTCTATACACAAACGTATTCAAGAAAGAAGACTAAATTATAAAGAATAACAATGAAATTAAAAAAAATAATTGCAGCACCAGTTTCTCTCGGATTAACCATCGCTAGCTTTCCTTTACTAAGTTCACCTGCTTATGCGAAAACTGTGAAAGTTTCTGTTCCTAAAGCTGTTGTTAGTACAGCATTTAATGCAGCTTTAAGTTCAACTAAAATTCATCTGGATAATTATGGAAAAAAACAAGGAAGAACTAGTTGGCATCAAGACAGTAGCTATATTTTATTTCCTAATGGAGCTAAACAATCATTCCCGATTCCTGAATACCCGTTCAAGGTAACAAGATATCGGCAGTTAAAGTACTACATAGATGATATGAATACCTCATCTATTAAAAGCACTATTAATGGTAGCCGAATTAAAACTACTCTCTATTTTGAAAGTCAAGGTGAGGAAGTAAAAGCTAAATGTATTCGTAGAAGATTCAAAAAGTGGAATGAATGTTCTCTCAAAATGGAACGAGATATTCATTTGAATAATTCAGTTATTTCTATGTCTTTGACACCTATTGCTTATAAAGGTTCTATTTCCTATGCGAATTCAGCAGTAGACTTTAAAACTGATTTAAGAATTGCTAGTAAGCTATGTCAGAGTTTCAAAGGTATTTGCAAAAATATTGAAGGTAGAATTAAAAACGAATTAACCAACAATATTGAAACTCGTCTTGCTAAAGGTCTGAATAATTCAAATGTAAGAGCTAAAGTAGCAAGCTCTGTGAAAAAATCACTTAAAAGTAATTTAGGAAAATACAATAATTGGAAAATAGTTTCAATTAAGAGTAAGGGTAACAAATACATATTGAAGCTGAGTAAATAAAGTTTGATTAAATAGGTACGCAGAATTAAAACCGAAATTAAAATCAAAATTAAATATATAAATGGTGCATTTACTTAATTCTAATTAATCTATCCGTAAAATATTTTAGAGATGCTCATCATTTACGTCTCTATAAACTTTATAAATCATCTGAGTAAACGCTACCCCAATTACAAATAAAAAATGAAGCTACAAAGTCTAATTTCAGCACCAATTACTTTCGGATTAATAATAGGTAGTTTTCCTCTAATCAATTCACATGCTAATGCTAAAAACGTTAATGCTCCCGTTGCCAAGTCAGCTTTCTATCTAGCAATGGATGCAAATGAAGACTCTCAAAACGAAGAAACTCCCAATGATACTGAAGTTTCCGAAGAACCTAATACCGAAGAAGTTTCTAACGAGACTGAGGTTCTTGAAGAAAGCCCTGATACAGATGAATCACAAAATCAAAATCCCGATTCTGAGGACAATCTAGAGGAAACAGAAGTAGTTGAAGAGTCTTCTAATAGTTGTCCCGAAGGAAAATCTCCTCATCCCAGATTTGGAACATGCATTTCTGATTGGATGAATCGCTCGGGAGAACAAGATTGTATAGATGCAAAATTTGGGGATTTATTTTCGATTTCTCAATGTCGTAACAATAATTCTTCCAATCGAGATGATAGCAAATCAAGAAGAAAACCAGATTTATTAATCAGAAAAATTACTTTTCCCAAAGCAAGACCGAGAAATATACGGGTTTTAGTTTCTAATGTTGGTAATGCTCGTGCGAAAGCAAATATTTTAAGGCTTACTATTCGAAGAATTAAAGGTAAAAATGTCAGACGAAAAATAGAAGTAGTTATTCCTAGTTTGCGAAAAAATCAGTCGAAGTGGATTACAGTAAAAGCTCGAAATATTCTACCTAATAAAGTTAGAATTATAAATACAAAATTCAGCGTAAATGTTGATGCTAGTAAAGTTATTAAAGAGAAAAATGAAAATAATAATGTTTATTGGCATAATCGTTAATTATAAAAATAACTAAAACACATGAAACTTGTTACTAAATTAATATTTTTTATTTCTTTTACTAGCCTTTCTCTATCTACTACTGTTTCCGCTCGTCCGGTTTTACAGTCCAATTCAATCAGAACTAATCCAGTTCCCAAACACGAAGGTCTTTGTCATACTTCTATTGATGCTGCTATAGATAAATTAGTAGAAGATGCAATAGCTAAACATAAAATTCCAGGACTAACAGTATCGGTTTCAAAAGATGGTCGGATGGTTTGTGATAAGGGTTACGGTTATGCTAATTGGAAGAAGAAAACTCCTATGACACCTCGTTCTCGTTCCCAAATTGGTAGCGTTTCCAAAGTTATTGTTGCCGCAGGGATGATGAAACTTGTCGAACAAGGTGCGGTTTCTTTACAGACACCTATTTACGGTGAAAATGGTATCTTAAAAGGTGCAGCTTATCAAAAAGCAATGCGTCAGGGTACCCGTCGTCATCGTCCAATTATCGATATGGCTGTTGGTAAAAATAACCGGGTTTTTACTTGGTATGTTGATGGCAAGGTGACTGAAGGTAGTTCTGAAGATTTAGATAAGCATTCTCAGCCAAAAACATTTACAGTACCACCGGGACAAAGTTTTAATAGTATTGTTGCAATAGCCAGAGGAGGAAAGCAAAATCGCGTTTATACTTGGTACGATAATGGCAGTTACAGTGTGGGTACTCCAACTGATTTAGCTGCTTTTAAATATAGAAAACAGAAAAAAGGTCAATTCAAGGGATACAAAATACCTAACAATAATCAAAGAGATAATATTGTCGGAATTGGCATGGATACTAATAAAGAAATTACCTACACTTGGTACCATGATGGTACGGTAAGTTCTGGTTCTATCACCAATCTTAAGAGCCGATGGATAAAAAAATATACCGTTCCTGGTAATACTTCAAGACGTTACAATATTGTCGGTACTGCTGTTTCTGGCAATAATGTCAAACTTGCTTGGTATAGTGACAAAAAAGCCAGTAAAGGTAGCGCGACGAATTTGAGTTCAATAAAAGGTTTGTACGACTACCAACGTCGCAATATTCAAGGTTCAATTAGTAGCTGGCTGAATGAATATAACAATGTCCAAGTTCGACATTTACTTAGCCATACCTCTGGTTTTACTAGAAGCGGAAAAATAGAACAAGCTGCAATTAAATACAATAAATCTTTTGATAAATACACGAATCCTCTTCCCTACAGATTGTCGCATCTCTACGTCTTAAGTACTCGCAAACGTTTATTTACTCCCGGAAGTCGTTATAAATACTCCAATCATGGTTTGGGACTCGTAGGATTTTTAATTCAACAAATAAGTGGAGATTCCTACGATGTTTTCCTAAAAAATAATATTTTAAACCCCATTGGTCTTGGTAAAGTAATTCCTAAAGGAACTGTCATCGATGAGAATCTTGATGCAAATCCTCATGGTTGGAGCAAGGGAAAAATCGTTACTAAAAAAATTCATCCTACAAACCACCCCGGTAGTGCAGCGGGTTCCCTTAAAGCAACCGCAGGGGATTTAGTTCGATTCATGCTAGCAACCGATAAATTACCAAACCATAGCGATATTCTTAAACCAGAAACTATTGACTTAATGGAATCGCGGCTATTTCCTAATACCGCTCCCAGAGTAGCTCATGGATGGCACATAAACTGTCAAGATAGCGCTTGTAACCAAAGCAAACTTGCTCATAATGGAAAAACTGGGGGGGGAACTGCTTATATGACCAAATTCAAGAATTATGAACTTGATAATATTGATGTC
This sequence comes from Rivularia sp. MS3, assembly GCA_019192545.1. Lineage (GTDB taxonomy): Bacteria > Cyanobacteriota > Cyanobacteriia > Cyanobacteriales > Nostocaceae > Rivularia. The sequence continues at coordinate 34,799 of JAHCMI010000037.1, forward strand.
AGCGGAATCAATATCGCGATTGCTACTAACTTCGGTAAAAGTAGTAATCTTAGAAAGCTAGCAGATGATATTGCTCGTAAATTAGGAGCGGTAAATATTCCTCAAAATTACGATTTATTGAATTCAGAAACCTGATATAGCGTTTTCGTAAGCAACTGAGATACAGCTTTATATCCCCCTCTCCTTAATAAGGGGAGAGCTTAGGGGTGAGGTTTTTAGATGTATCTTGCGGAGACTGAGAAACGCCATAATATTTTGTTGTTACTGAATAATAAATAATAATGCGAAATTATAGTTTCATATTGCTGGAGACGTAACATTGTTACGTCTCTACATTAGTTTTAGATATAAACTAACCAATTACCAATTACCAATTACCAATATTAAACCAGAACCCTTTGAAAATAATCTCGATATAAATTACAGCTAGGTTTAACACAATTATCCAACTTTTCAACTAAACCCATGCTGTGTAATTTATAAATCAAAATTGAATTTAATTCAACTGGTGATGATGAATTTACAACTAATCTAAAAGCATCAGCTAGTTCGGAAGAATCTTGTAAAACTTCTAAATATCCTCGTAAATGATTGCTATAAATTCCTGCTTCTGTAGATGCTTCTTGCAATAATTTCTCTAGATTTGTTTTTTTTGTAGCTACCTGATACATTGCTAACCTTAGTAAAAAGGGATGACCTCCTACTAATTTCATTAACTGTTGTATCTGGACTTCATTCCAATTTAAACCGTGTATTGCAGCTAGTTTTTCTACTTGCTGTTGATTAAATTCTATTAATTCTATAGGAACTCCAGCATTAAACGGAGATTGATTGATATCTAAGGGAACATAAACTTCTGTTGAATGAGCTAATACTAAACGCAATTGCTGCCAAATCTCTGAAATCTTCGCTTTTTCATGCCAACTCCGCAGCATTCCAAAAAAGTCTTCAATAACTTCTGTATAAGCAAATATTTTATCTACATTATCCAAAGCTAATACTATAGGAAAATCTATTTCTGTCAGTAAATATTCTTCAAAATAAACAGTACAGTTATCATTACTACCTAAAATTTCAGAATCCCAATAATCATTTAATTGATTTTCTAATTTTAATTGTCTGCCAATCATACAGCAAAGCCAGCGCAGAAATTTATCTAAATCTGTTAAAATTTTCCGCTCGACGCTACTTAAATCTAAATAAACAGTTTGATAACTTCTATTCTTAGCATTAGCGATAATTCTATTTGTTAAAGAAGTCTTACCCATTAACTTCGGTGCTTTAATTCTAATCAAAGAACCAGGTTTAATAATTGTCTCAAAACAAATATTTTCGAGATTATTTCTTTCAATGTAAAAGTCAGAATCCGGTGGCACAAAACTTTCTGGAAAAGGTATTTGTTTAATTTGTTTCGTGATTTGTAGTTCTTGATTAACTTCGCTTACAACAGAATTATATTGTTTCTCCCAAACTCTCCTCAATGCGGCTTTGAAATTTTTCTTAGTAACTTTTTCTCCTAAAGCTGTAGTAAGTTTGTGCCATAATTTATTACCTACATCTTTATTTAAATATTCAGCGCTATAACCATAACTAATTGCCATTTCATCATAAGTTTGTTGCATCCACGAAGCTTGAAGCACCTTAACTTCAATATCGCTGAGATATTTACCCGTAGTCTTAAATAAAGCACTATCTGCAACTTTTTTTACATCGCTCCAATCAAAATCAGAAATAGAATTAATATTCACTTTTATATTAGATAAACTATCAGTCATTTGAAGCATAAATTCATCCCTGGTTCATAGCAATGTTAAGATACAGCACGAGAATTAAGCATTTCCAATTTTAGCAATGCCTTCGTACATTACCGACCTACATTCTCTATACGTTTACGGATTGTTATTTATGCCGAGCTTTGTAAAAGTTAAAGGTTAAAGCTCAAAGCTCAAAAATTTGAACTCCTGACTCCTAACTTCTAACTCTCATTTAAACTTTTCTTAAATTAAATTGTTATTCTTGGCACACTACTGGGTATCTTGTAATTAGTTTACCGTTCTGTGTGTTCAGATGAAGTCTATTGAAGAAGCCGCGTTTTCTACTGATACAACTCAAGATTCTCCAGTAGTTCTCACTTCGGAACTGCGAAAAGTTTACCGCACTGGTTTTTGGATGAACCAAAAAGTTGTATCTCTGAAGAAATGTTCTTTGAAAGTCTACCGGGGAGAGACTTTTGGCTTGCTCGGACAAAATGGTGCTGGTAAAACTACTTTACTCAAACTACTGTTGGGGATTATCCGTGCAACTTCCGGACGAGGTTTATTATTAGGTAAACCACTAGGCGATCGCACTGCCAAAGAAAACATCGGCTATTTACCGGAAAATACCTATCTTTACGATTTCCTGACTGGCTGGGAATTTTTAACTTGGAGCGCCCAATTATTCCAAATTCCTAAAAAGGTACAAAAACAACGCATTCCTCAATTATTGGAATTAGTTGGGTTGTCTAAATTTGATGCTCGTAAAAAATTGATGCGTCGCTACAGTAAAGGAATGCAACAGCGGGTTGCAATGGCGCAAACTTTAATCAACGATCCAGATTTGATATTTCTCGATGAACCAATGTCTGGTTTAGATCCAGTAGGGCGCTACCAGATGCGTGAAATTATTTTAAACCTGAAGCAGCAAGGTAAAACAATTTTTTTCAACAGCCACATTCTCAACGAAGTCGAATTGATTTGCGATCGGATTGCAATTCTTCATAAAGGTGAGTTAATTTGTTCTGGAAATGTTTCCCAATTATTAGGAAATCCCAACACATATCGAGTTAAAGGTAAAGGCGGCGATTGGGAAAGTTTGCAAAAATGGATGCCGTCGCTGGAATCTTTGTCCGATGGCTGCTGGCAAGGTGAGTTGGAAGGTGAAATGTACGATTTTCTAGCAAGCCTTCGTTTAATGGGAGGATATTTACTAAGTTTAAATGCCTATCGACCTTCATTAGAAGAGTTTTTTATGCAAAAAATCAAGTCAGAAATTTGATGATTTGCTAGACTTGACAATTTGACGATATATAGGTTCTATCTGAAATTTTCTATTGGTTTTGAATTGTGGGGTAAAATTACGTAATTGTTATACAAACTGATAAAAAATAAATATTAAATGATTTTCTATTTATTAGGCGGCTGTCAAAATCAGCATTTATCTTCATTTAAATCTTAAAACTGGCTTAGTATTATGATTGAATCTTATTAAAGAGATGACAGAGTAACTTGTATATTTGAAGAACGTGTAATTAACACATCAATCTCAAAGCAATATAATGTATTTATTGTCACTTATCAGTAATTATTCTGTATAAGGAGGAGTTAAACTTTATGTTAACTTTACTAAAAATTCAAATTTAATAAACAATTTCTTATTGTTAAGTTCCGGTTATTTTAGAAAATAAAAGTGTAATGGAACTTGAATACTTAAGTATAGTCAAGAATAAATGTTAAAGCGGCGGTTTACAAATTAGATTCTAGAACGTGAATATGCTTAAAACAGGTCTATTAAAATTCTTTGCCCAGCCATTAGTGGGTGTAATGTTATTAACTACCGTTAGCGTTGCTTTAGAACCAGTTAATCCAGTTGTTGCACAACAACGAATTCGCTCAAGTTACGCATTGGGTGGAGGCGACCGCATCAAGGTAAATGTATTTGAAGTGCCCGAATATTCAGGTGAGTATGTAATTCCTCCCGGTGGAGCAGTTAACTTACCTTTAATCGGTAGCGTCTCCGTTGATGGGCTAACAACCGAGCAAGCTGCTGATGCAATTGCAAGACGATATGCTCGCTTTCTCAGACGACCGATTATTTCTGTAAATTTGTTATCTCCTCGTCCTATCAACGTGTTTGTTGCTGGGGAAGTAACTCGTCCGGGAGCTTATACTCTTAGCTTACAAGGTGGTGCGGGGCAAGACCCAGGTATTCAATATCCAACAGTTTTAGCCGCTTTAACTACCGCTCAGGGCGTTACTCTTAGCGCTGATATCACCGAAGTACAGTTACGTCGCAAGCTCGCTAATGGCAGACAGCAAACAGTCACCCTCAATTTAGACGATCTGATAAAAACAGGTAGAAGTTTTCAAGATATTACTTTACGTGACGGTGACACAGTTTTTGTGCCTACCAGCCAGAACTTTAATATTGCCACAGCACGAAATATAGCAGCAGCAAACTTTGCAGCCGACCCCACCAGACCTCGTACTGTAGCGGTGGTTGGTGAAGTTCAACGTCCTGGGTCTTATTTAGTTACTTCCGGAGAAACACAAGCTGGTGGAACTCAAGATACTGGTGTGCCAAACATCAGCGGTCAACCCACCGTAACCAGAGCGCTGCAATTAGCCGGAGGAATTACACCGCAAGCGAATGTTCGCAACGTTATCATCAGACGACCAACAAGAACTGGTGGCGAACAAATTATTAATATTGATTTGTGGAGATTATTAACAAGCGGCGATGTCGATCAAGACGTGATTGTCCAAGATGGAGATACAATTGTATTCCCAACCGCAACTGAGGTGAATCCAGCAGAAGCGACGCAGTTAGCTTCAACTACTTTGTCTCCTTCACAAATTCAGGTCAACGTAGTGGGAGAAGTTAAAAATCCGGGAGCAATACAGATTAGACCTAACAGTTCCCTTAACCAAGCCTTGTTAGCAGCGGGTGGATTTAACGATGCTAGAGCTAGCGATGGTAAAGTTGACTTAATTCGTTTGAATCCTGACGGTTCGGTTACCAAACGTTTGGTAAAAGTGGACTTGAAGGCAGGAATTAACGAGCAAACTAATCCCATACTCCGTAGTAATGATGTAGTCTTGGTCAGCCGTTCTGGTATCGCAAAAACTGGTGATACTATAAATACCATTGGTGGACCTTTAGGTAGTATTTTAGGCGTTCTAAGATTCTTCGGAATTGGTTTTTAACTGATATAAGAAACAGAAATATATAGAGACGTTGCATTGCAGCGTCTTTTTTTATTGCTTGTAGCGGTTTTCACTTGAATGAAATACAGTTTGAACCTCACCCCTTCCCCTCTCCTTACTAAAGAGAGGGGTGTCCAAAGGACGGGGTGAGGTCATTCTTTGTATTCTACTCAACCGAAAACTGCTATACAATCAGCTACTCGATCCATCGTAGTTTGCTTGCTCTAAGGGAACAAAATGCTTTTATGATTGTCAATCGATTGAAACGACTACATAAAACTATTTAATTTCACAATCTATCTGCGACCAATTTTTTTTTGAGTGTTTTCATTTAACTGCTTCTGCTAAAAAGGAAGTTTTTTAAGCGAATTGAACTAAATACAAGCAGTATAAATACTAATAAATGAGTAATATATTATTCAAAGCCAAGCAAAGATTCTTCCAAAGAATATTCGGTGTAAAAGGTTTGTTGTATGGCTTAACCTTTTCTTGCTGCATGAATCTGGGTATACCTTCGGCAACTGCGGCTCAAACCATAACCATTCGCTTTGGCCCTTACGAGCAATTAGTAAAAATATCCGATTTAGAAGAATTTGCTAACACTGGAAAATTACCGCTATCGCTACAAGGTTTATCGCCAGTATTACCAAAGGAATTGCGAGGATTTTTGCAAAAACGTTTACAGATAGATCCTCAAGCAGCGGATAACTTTACAGACGAATTACAAAAAACTTCCTTCGGTAGAGAATTTATCAGTTCGTTAAGAACAGCTTTACCCGGTTCTAGCATTGAAAGCGTTCAAGGTGCTATTAGTTTGGCATTAAGACAAGTTAACGGTTTGAGTGTCGTCGGTTTTTTACAGGCATATCCCCAAGAAAACGTTACTATCGATGCTACAAAAGCGATTAGTCTAGCAGTTAGATTTAACCCCAACCGCTTGCAAAGTAAAGCCTTTGGTTCTTTGCTGGCGCGGGAATTATATGTAAACAATCAAACATATTCTTCTCAAAACTTAAGAAATTTTAATCCAGCAATTACTGGAAATCTTGCAGTCGAAAAACAATCAATTACCTTGCAAGATAAAAAGCGTAATCGTACTATTCCCATAGATATTTACTCAAGTAGAGTTAGACAGCCCCAACAGCCACTGGTAGTTGTTTCTCATGGTTTTGGTGCCAGTCGGAGAAACTTGAGTTATCTGGCGCGTCATTTAGCTTCCTACGGTATTACCGTCGCAGCTATCGAACATCCAGGAAGCAACATCAGCGCTATTAATCAAGCCGCAAATGCAGCGGATTTAAAAAATTTAATCAGTCCCGAAGAATTTATCAATCGACCGAAAGATATTAGCTTTTTGCTTGATGAATTAGCAAAATTTAACAATCAACCGGGAAGACTGCAAGGCAAATTAAATACCGAAAAAGTAAGCGTTATCGGTCATTCTTTGGGAGGCTACACGGCTTTAGCTGTAGTTGGAGGAGAAGTAAATATCGAACAACTGCGGATATTTTGCAATAAGTCTTTGAATATATCTTCTGCACCAGGTGACTGGTTGAAATGTGCTGCTGCTTCTTTGCCACAGAGAAAACTACAACTTCAAGATCCACGAGTAAAAAGCGCGATCGCCCTTAATCCGATGGTAGGTAAACTTTTTGGTGAAAAGGGTTTAAGTCAAATAAATCGGCCAGTTTTAATATTAAGCGGAACCGATGACTCGCTCACACCAGCGCTGACTCATCAAATACAGCCTTTTGATAAATTAGGTGGAAAGAAGTATTTATTAGCAGCGATTGGCGGGACGCATTTAAGTATAAGTGACGATAGGCTGCCTGCTAACTCAGCTACACAAATGATTAAAGAGCGACGAGGAATAGAAGCTAGAGCTTTGCGGGAGTTGGTTCAAGGGGTGAGTGTCGCCTTTGTCAAACAGCTAGCCCCCGATGCAAAAAACTATCAACCATTTTTAACCTCTGCTTACGCTCAATCTTTTTCTACACCGCAAATTAAATTGCGCTTAAATTCTGAATTACCTGCAAGCGTTAGACCTTGGTTAAAATTGACTAATAGGTAATTGGTAATAGGGATGAAAGACTCCTAACTCCTAACTCTTAACTCCTAACTCCTAATTGTTCGCTGCTGCAAAAATGATGCAATAATCAAGCGTGTCATAAGAATAAGATATTTACAACGAAATTTTATAATACCTGTATGATATGGGCTGGTGTAATATCTTGTCTGAAGTCTATCGAACGTGATAATAAAATTACACGTTGCTTTTAATTAGACTAAAGACAAGAAGTAGTAATATCACCTGTATAACTACTACTTCCTTAAAGTAAATTTCCCTATTGCTTTATAAGGAGCATAAATGGAGTCAATTGTTGTTGGTATATTTGTAGCGCTTATAGGTTATGGGTTTGGGTCAGCAAAGATTGTTAACCAAGGTAATGAAGCTTTAGTAGAGCGCTTGGGGCAATATCATCGTAAATTGCGGCCCGGACTCAATTTTATTGTTCCCCTTATCGACCAAATTGTCATGGAAGATACTACAAGGGAACAGATACTCGATATTAAACCGCAAAATGTAATTACCAAAGATAATATCTACTTAGAAATTGATGGAGTTGTTTATTGGCGCATCAAAGATATGGAGAAAAGCTTTTACCAAATCGATGATTTAGCGCAAGGTTTGAATCAAATTACTACAACTTCTCTTCGAGAAATTATCGCTCAAAATACTCTAGAGGAAACCAACGTCTCCAGAGTTGATATGGATAAAGAACTGTTGGATAGGTTAAACGAAACAACCGCCGATTGGGGAGTTGAAATTCAAAGAGTAGATATTCAATCAATTACACCACCTGAAAGCGTGCGGTTATCAATGGAAGATCAACGCGCTGCTGAAATTAAAAGCCGTGCTGCAATTTTGGAAGCAGAAGGAGAACGTCAAGCTGCAATCAAGAAAGCTGAAGGTACCAGTACCAGTATGCAGATTCTTTCCGAAGCTTTGCGTAGTACCCCTGAAAACAAAGAAATTCTCCGATATCTAGTAGCTCAAGATTATATCAACGCCAGCTATAGATTAGGTGAAAGTCCCAATTCCAAAGTTATCTTTGTAGATCCCGGTTCCAGTCAAAATGAGATTATCGAACAAATAAGCGCTGAAACAGTAGCAGAAGATACTGCAAGAAGACCTGAAAATGGCAATGGTTCTGAATCTTAAGCAGCGTTGCATCGATCGACAAAACAATTTAGTTATAGGTCACAATTGAAACTCAATAAATCTATTTGGGGAATTGGTAAATCAAGCTTGACCTTTACCATTTTTCCCAATTTTGAGTTTACTTTTTAATTCATTTCTTTGGTTTCGCGCTGCCTATGAATAGCATCAGCGACCATTGAAACCTCGCGCATTTGTTCTACATCGTGAACTCTCAATATATCGGCACCATTAAAAATAGCAGCACAACAAGCCGCAGCAGTTCCCCAAACTCGCGCTTTGGGGTCTGGTTGCTTCAAAATACTACCGATGAAGCTTTTACGAGATGCACCGACTAAAATCGGACAATCAAGCTCTTTTAATTCTGTTAAGCGGCGGAAAATTTCTAAATTTTGCTCTAAATTTTTAGCGAAGCCAATACCGGGGTCGATAATAATGTTTTCTCTTTTAATACCCGCAGTTGTTGCTGCGGTTATTTGTTGGGATAAAAAACTTGATATCTCTTTGATTACGTCTTGATAATCGGTCATTTTCTGCATTGTCTGAGGATTTCCTCGGATATGCATTAACACTAGAGGCACATTTAAACTCGCAATCGTTGAAAACATAGAAGTATCAAAAGTGCCTCCAGAAATATCATTAACTATATCCGCACCACTATTAATCGCTTTCTTCGCCACAATTGATGAAGTGGTGTCTACTGAAATAGGTATGTTAATTTTTGGACGAATGATTTCTATAACCGAAAGCACTCGCTCAAGTTCTTCCTCTACAGATATCTGTTGGGCACCCGGACGAGTTGACTGCCCGCCCACATCGATGATATCCGCACCAGCAGCTGCTAAAGCCTGGGCTTGATTTAAGGCAGCAGCGGGTTTATTGAATTCCCCACCATCACTAAAACTATCAGGCGTAACATTTAAAACGCCCATTAGATAAGTTCGCGTACCCCAGTTGAAATTGAGCATCTTTACTATTTTTTACAATTTGCAAAAAGTTAGGGAAATGGGGAAAGGGGAAGGGGGAAGAGCGGGGAGACAAGGAGATGAGGAAAAGTTAAGAGTTATAAGTTTAAACCTTTGACCTTTAACATGCAGACCTTTAACCTTCTTATAATGCCCTATGCCCAATTCCCCATTCCCAAGTTTTCACTTAAAATTGACAATTCGAGCGAAACTTTGTGATTCCAAACTTGCTCCACCAACTAAAGCACCATCGATTTCGGGTTGAGCCATAATTTCATCGACATTTGATGGTTTTACAGAACCTCCGTATTGGATAGTTACATTTTTATTAGTCAGAAGGCTGCGGATTAAACCTATAACACGATTTGCTTCGGTTACTTCACAAGTATCTCCGGTGCCAATTGCCCAAATCGGTTCGTAAGCGATTACCAGGTTATTCTGGTCAACATCTACTAAGTCTTGTTTGATTTGGTTAGTAATTATCGATTCGGTTTCTCCTGCATCTCTTTGTTGTTTGGTTTCTCCGACGCAAAGAATAGGTGTCATTCCGTATTTCTGAGCGGCTTTGAGGCGTTGATTTACGGTTTCATCCGTTTCACCAAAATATTGCCGTCGTTCGCTATGACCGATAATTACATAACGTACACCGATTTCTGAGAGCATTAAGCCGGAGATTTCACCCGTATAAGCTCCCGTTTCTTCCCAATGAACGTTTTGCGCCCCCAACATGACGCGACTACCGTGCAAATTCTTTGACAAAACATTTAAATCTGTAAAAGGAACGCACAGTACCGCCTCTCTATCGTCGGAAGTCTCTTGTAGTAAGGGCATAAATCCTTGTAAAAATTCCTCGGATTCTGCCCTGGTTTTAAACATTTTCCAGTTGCCAGCTATTACAATTTTTCGCACAGGTTATTCAGTCAAGTCCATAATCGCTACTTAATGCATTTTTTAGTTTATGACTTTTTCGCAACCAATTGTAAGGTTAAAGGTTAAAGGTTAAAGGTTAAGGGTCAAAAGTTAGGAGTTACGAGTTATGAGTAGCGATTAATTAGTTTAAATTTCTTCTAATGCTCCATTCCCAATCGTCAATATTTATTCCAAAATCATTAGGATGGAAGAAGATGTAACAAAATTTATAATCTCAAGTCTTTAATCTAAAATCCAAAATCTAAATGAGTGAATTCCATAGCAGTAATTCTTATAGTACTGAAGAATTAGATAAAGCAATTTTTACTTTTGAAGAGATTCAAACGGAACTGCACTATAAGCAGGCACAAACGGCTTTACGTGAAATGGTGACGAATCTTGATTTGAGTGCATCGGAAACTCAAGGGCTGGAAATGGAAATTGCCGATTTGGAAACTATGCTGACTAAATTGGAGAGTATGGTTATTCAGATTGCTGCTTTCGGTATGGTAGGAAGGGGCAAGTCTTCTTTATTAAATGCAATGGTTGGACAAGAAGTCTTTGAAACTGGGCCTTTGCATGGTGTAACTCGCGATGCCCAAACGGTTAATTGGACTATTAATGAAGAAACTATTGGAGAATCCGAACGTGGTGCCCTGCGAGCGACTTTAAGAAGCAGCAGCGGACAATCGCAGGTAGAGTTAATTGATACCCCTGGTTTGGATGAAGTTGATGGGGAAACTCGAACTGCATTAGCCGAGCAGATTGCACAACAAGCAGATTTAATTTTGTTTGTTATTTCTGGGGATATGACAAAACTTGAGCATGAAGCTCTTTCCCAGTTGCGAGAAGCTCGCAAGCCAATTTTATTAGTATTTAATAAGGTAGACCAATATCCTAAAGCTGATAGGATTGCAGTTTACGAAAAGATTCGTGATGAGCGCGTCAAAGAATTGCTCTTACCTTCAGAAATTGTTACTGCTGCTGCTTCACCTTTAGTCAGAACATTAGTTCATCGTCCTGATGGTAGCAAGGGAGTACAGTTACGCAAGGGCAAACCCCAAGTTGAAGAACTGAAACTGAAAATATTAGAGATTTTACAGCGCGAAGGTAAAGCTTTGGTGGCTCTTAATACTATGCTTTACGCTGACGATGTTAACGATCAATTGGTAAAGCGTAAGTTAGAACTGCGCGAAACTGCCGCCGAACGGTTAATTTGGAAATCCGTCATGACCAAAGCTTTAGCTGTTGCTCTTAACCCTATCACTGTATTAGATATACTCAGTGCTGCCACTGTCGATGTTTTTTTAGTTTTAGGCTTGTCTCGGCTGTATGGCATTCCGATGACAGAAGCCGGAGCGATAAAATTGCTACAAAAAATTGCTCTTAGTATGGGTGGTATCAGTGCCAGCGAACTACTAGCAAATTTAGGATTGGGTTCTTTAAAGACTTTACTTGGTATTTCTACGCCAGCTACTGGTGGAGTAAGCCTCAGTGCTTATGTATCGGTTGCACTGACTCAGGCTAGTGTTGCTGGTGTTTCTTCTTATGGTATCGGACAAGTTACCAAAGCATACTTACAGGCAGGAGCTACTTGGGGACCAGATGGGCCAAAAGCGGTTATAGGAAAAATCTTGGCTAATCTTGATGAGACTTCGATCTTAAATCGCATCAAAAGCGAATTACAAATTAAGCTGAAAAAAATCTGAATTGGTAATTGGTAATTGGTAATTGCTAACTGTTCACTGTTCACTGTTCACTGTTCACTGTTCACCAGAGGTGGAGAGAAAAGGAAACGGGAAATAGGGAACAGTATATTGTTTCCTGTTGATTTCATTCTCCACACTCCACACTTAATGCTTATATAGCTATTGCAATATAGCTATGTACTACTGTTTGGTCTTAAAAGAATTTAGCCATTGCTGTACTTGAGCTCTGGCAATATCGCGAGAACCAAGTCCGAAAGAAAGGGCAAGAGCGACTGCTAAAGCACCCAACAACAAACCAAAAGCTAAATTAACGATGTCCGGAGCAACGCCAATTTGCTGTAGTGCCATTGCCGAAACTAAAACGATAATCGCAATTCTAGCTACTTGACCTAAAATTCGAGCTTGAGCATTACCGGAACTGGTAATGATGCTGAAGGCTAAATTCGCTAAGAATAAACCAACCGCAAATACTACCAATCCAGCTAAAATTCTTCCCAATATAATCGTGATTCCTGTCACCAATGCTGTCAAAGCTGGAATATTCAGGATATTAATCGCCGCGATCGCAGCGAAAAGCATAATGCCGACGAAGGCAATGAAGCCGACGATTTCTGATGGGGTACGAGATGTTGGTGAAGGAACTTCTCCTTCTGGTGTAACAGTTGTTCTTCTAGCAGGTGTAGGTAAACCCAGAACAGAGAAAATATTGTTGAAGCCAATACTGGTGAGGATATTGGTAACTAGTTCCGAGATAAATCTTCCTAAGAAATAGGCAACGGCTAGAATTGCTCCAGCGGTGAAGATTAAAGGAATAGCATTGAGAATCTGTTGCAGCATTGCAATTGCAGGTACCGAGATAGCCTGAATTTGCAAAGTGTTGAGCGCTGCGATCGCTACAGGAATCAAGATTAAAACGTAAACAATCGTACCTAAAATCGAAGATAAAGATTGTCCGCTTGCAGAAGCTTGGGAAAGTCCAAATCGACTTCCTATATGATCGATTCCAGTTGTAGCCAGCAGATTAGTTACAATTCGACGAACGATGTTAGCCACAAACCAGCCAACAGCAGCGATAATTACTGCTCCTAAAATATTGGGCAGAATCGCTAAAATTTCCGAGACTAAAGTGTTTACCGGACCTAAAGCCTGTTGCAAGCCTAGAGTATCTAGTACAGGCATCAAGAATAGTAAAAAGATAAACCAGTAAAGCGCACTACCAATAGTCTGAGAAATCGAAAGCTGATTGCTACTCGTAGCATCCTGTTGCGCGTTTAATCTTTCGTCTAGGTTTAAAGCATTGAGACCATTTACCACCAATGTCTTAACCAAAGTTGCTACAACCCAAGCTACCCCTAAAAGGATGCCTGCTGCCAACAACTTAGGTAAGAATTCCCCAATTTGATTGAGAAAAGAATTCAGGGGTTGAGAAGCTACCCTCAGCTGCAACGTATCTAAAACCGCAACTATGGTAATCAGGAGAATACCCCAAAATACCAGACCAGAGATGAATTTCTCTACTTCTATTGAGTCATTACCAGTTAACCCAGAAGCAATGCGGTTGTCGATATTGGTACGGTTGAGAAGTCCTTGAACTATGGCCTTGGCTATAGCCGCAACCAGATAGCCAACAACCAATATCAGAACTGCACCCAACAAGCGAGGCAATAACTCCACTACCTGTGAAAGAGCATTTTGAGCATAAGTCTGAAATCCTCCAACTCCATCCGCAGGCAAAGCTGGTGAAGATTGTGCCAAAATTGTCCCTATTCTTATTGACAGATCCGCACCCATCATTTGGGTTATATCTTGCCAAGTTGAAATCATGGTTTTCCAGTTTTAAAGTTTAGTGTTATCGCGAAAAACACCTTTAATGTAATGGTGGTTTATTGCCTGAAACAATACCACACCCTGACAACTTAATTGGTGTTTTGCAATTTAATTTACCAGTAAATCTCACAAATAATTAATATCAAGGTTAATTTTTACTTTTTTTATTTTTATTTTCTTTTTTTCCCCAAAACCAAATTTAAATACTTGACAATTACTGAAAACAATGTATTTAAGTATACCTTGAAATTAAATACGAAAAACAGCGATTATGTTGCTCGAAGGCTTACTAATAACTGCTGGTTTTAAGTTAGTCTGATTGCGTAGATAACATTAACAATTTGAAATGCCGACATTAGAAGTTTTTGAGCAATCAATTGAAATTAATGCTACATCCGCAGTAGTAGAACAATGTATCACAGAGCGTGTTTTAATGCATCGATGGTTAAATCCGGCTTTACGCTGCGAGCCGGTTGGAGATTGGAGTACGGATATAGGCTCTAAAAGCAAGTTTATTATTCAAATACCAGTAATCAAGCCAACATTGATTAGTACAGTTGTGGAAAGAGAACCAGGTCTGATAGTGTGGGGTTTTGACGGTTATTTCAAAGGATGCGACCGTTGGGAATGTCAACCAACAGATAATGGTACTTGCTTAGTGAATCGTTTTGAATTTCGGATTCCTAATCCTGTAGTTTCTTTGGGTTTTAAAATCTTCGCTGAAAAATTTACAAAGCAAGACATGCAAGCACAACTACGTCGTCTTAAGCATGTTGCAGAAAGTCTTGGGTAGATAGGAGAAAGGTAGAGGGAGAGGGGGAGAGAGGGAGAGGGGGAGAGAGGGAGAGAGGGGGGAAGAAGATTTTTAGGGAGCGAGACGCTACCACTACATTTTTGATACTTGTTAGTTGTTAGTTGTTAGTTGTTAGTTGCTACTTACTACTTACTACTTACTACTCGCCACTTGCGACTCATTGCTGTTCACTGACTTTTGCCTAATTTTTCCAGCAAGCGCACGATGGTAGAAGCGTCTTGAGCATCGGGTACTTGAAGTAAATAAGCTTGCAAGTCTTCTGCTGCTTGATTAAAGCGTCCGATTTGATAGGATAATAATCCGCGATCGCGTAATTCTAATGCTGCACTAGGAAATAATAATAAGATTCGTTCGACGCATAATAAAGCTTTTTCTAGCTCCTGCTGCTTAATATAAATATATTTAAGATTAGTCAGCATTCTTGCTAAAAATTGCTTTTTAGTAACTGGAGCTAAAAATTCCGGCTGCAATGTCACGTTTTGCTGATAAATTTGACTTAATCGCTCCTGACAATCTTGGGGAAACATAATTTCACCATTATTAAAAGCGTCAACAAATATGCCTATTTCCGAAATATCTGGACGAATCAGAAAATGTCCCGGCATTCCTATCCCTATCATGGGAAAATCAATACGCCGAGCTACTTCGATGTAAAGCAATGCTAATGTAATTGGAATTCCAATCCTACGCTCTATTACATCATTTAAAAAACTATTTCTGGGGTCGTAGTAATTTCGGATATTGCCCGTAAATTTTAAGTCATCATACAGATATTGATTAATACACTGAATAATTTTTAAAGGATATTTTTCTAATGGCAAACGCTCTTCTAATTCGATTGCCATCGCATCAAGTGCATTTAAATATTCTTCAATATCTAATTGGACATATTCTTCTTGAGCTATATATAAAGCTGTCTTTCCTAAGTCAATATACTCGTCAGACTGTTGAATCTCTTGATGAAAAAAATGTCGCGCTGACGATGAATTCATAAATCTTAATTATAATAAACTGATAATACTTTGCTATCAAATCTATAAAAATAAATTATATATTTGATAAGAGCTTCAGCAGTGAAGTGTCTGAAGCTATTTTTCAAATAATAGAAAAATATTTTAATTCACACAAGTGGTACAAATTCTCTGCCTTAAGGATGACTGGCTGATTTTTTGTGTGACATCAACCCTACATATATAATTAAGCTCAAAACCATTTATGTCTGAGTATTATAAATAACTTGACTTTCGGTAAATCTTTATTAAGATTGATTAGGGAAGTATGAATAATAGGTGCATAAATGAAATTATGTATTATTTTTTGTAGGTGAAATATAAACCTACTTCTATCTCTAAATTTTATTATTAAAGCTTGACTAGTTTCTGACTAATATTTTTGAACGAGAGTATTTACATATTCTCAGATGTTCCTCTGTTTTGATACGTTTGAAGTGATGAGCAAGAAAGTTAATTAAAATAATGAGAAGTTATTTCTAAACAAATTCACTTTAAATTGCAAAATTAAGCAATGTCTCATGCTATTGCGGTTTTCAGTTGAATACAATACATGTCTCTCTCTAGATTTTAAACCATAGAAGATAGGAGCAGTAGAGTAGTTTGCTTCTCTAATCAATCAAAAAAACTATATAGCGCTGCAAATAACTGAAGAGATAAATAGTATTTAAGCACCGATTTAATTCGATTAAATTAGGTTGATTTAAGTGCTTTGTATTTGATTGATTCGAGTAATTAAAAGCAAAAATAATTCAATATTCCTGAATCTATTCTATATCAAATATTGCTTCAAGCACTTGTAATGGAATGAAGCTATAAAAATAGTGACGCTGAATGTCAACAACGGTTTATTTTAATTCAGTTGTAGTGCAAAGCTGAAATTATTCCTTCTACATACATAAATATAAGGATAATCAAACGCAATCTACATAGCTAAAATTTTTACTTGTAAAGGGTTAAATTTTATCGCGGTAGGAATCATGCCGCCAAATTTAATCATCAGTAAGTACTTATAAATGTTCAATGAATAGAGCTAGTGAAAAAACACAATTATATTGTTGAGAGAAATATAAAGTGGAAAATAGTAAGTCTTTTCTTTTATCGCACAAAATATTTATTATATTACTTCTTGTTACTGGTACTTTGTGCATCAGTTTAATATTGCCTGCAAATTTAAAAATTGCTCAATTTATCGGCTTAAATAAACCTAAAGAAAAAATTGTCAGTGCCCAAACAAACAATCAGCAATTAGTGGCAGAATTCCAAAATGCAATGTCAGCTACTTTAAACGAGCAATTAAAAAGACAAAGTTTGCTTTCTGCGGCACCTTCTAGTTTTGGTAGCAAAGTTATTTATGAGATAAAGCCGATAAAAAATAAAAAAATTATTGCTTTAACCTTTGATGATGGACCTTGGGAAAAGACCACTCAACAAACATTAGATATATTGAAAAAAAATAATATCAAAGCTACATTTTTTGTAGTTGGTAAAGCACTGCAAAACAATCCTCAAATAGGTAAGCAGATTGTAGCTGATGGTCATGCGATCGCCAATCATACTTGGAATCACTGGTATCATTTTATGAACCCCCAGGTTGCTGCTTTTGAAGTTGATAAAACTACAGAATTAATTTATAAAGTGACGGGAATTAAAACAAATTTATTTCGTCCTCCCGGTGGACATTTGAGCAATGGTCTAGTTGCTCATGCTAAAAGTAAAAAGTATGCCATATTAATGTGGTCTGCTGATTCTCGCGATTTCCAAAAACCCGCACCCGCTACAATGGTCAACACCGTGTTAAAAAACGCACGTCCGGGCGGTATCGTATTGCTTCATGATGGTGGCGGCGATCGCACAAATACAATCAAAGCTTTACCTCAGATAATAAATAAGTTAAAGCAGCAGGGTTATAGCTTTGTTACTATTCCCGAACTTCTAGAAATGGAAAAACAAATATAAGTTGAAGTTATTTTTAGCGCTGTTTGTTTTTTATTGTTCCCCCAAAATTTATTTTTGTAGGAAAATTTGTCCAAATATTCTAGTCATAACTTTTAGCAACAAAGTCTACAATACAATTTGAGAAAATTTTGGGTTTGGACGAGGATAAAAATCTTTGTACCATCGGACAAATTTTTCAATTCCTTCCTCAATAGTCGTAGTTGGTTTAAATCCGACATCCTGCATTAACTCATCAACATCTGCATAAGTACGAGGAACATCACCAGGCTGCATGGGTAAAAGATTTTTTTGGGCTTCTTTGCCCAATGTTTTTTCGATTACTTTAATAAATTCCAATAACTCAACAGGTTTATTATTACCAATGTTATATATTTTGTAGCGAGCATTTTTATGGGCTTTGTCAACATTTGGTTTTGGAGGTTTATGCATTACTCTGACAACGCCTTCAATTACATCATCAATATAAGTAAAATCTCGCTGCATTTTACCGTAATTGAATATATTAATTGGCTCATTTTCTTCAATCGCTCGAACAAATTTGAAATAAGCCATATCAGGTCTGCCCCAAGGACCGTATACTGTAAAAAAGCGCAAACCTGTAACAGGTAAACTGTATAAATGGCTGTAAGAATGGGCCATCAATTCGTTTGCTTTTTTAGTTGCGGCGTAGAGAGAAACCGGATTATCTACATTATCGCTGACAGAAAAAGGAATTTTAGTATTCGTACCATAAACCGAACTAGATGAAGCGAACACCAGATGTTGCGGTTGGCTGTGACGACAAGCCTCGAGGATATTGGCAAATCCAACTAAATTAGTATCAACGTAAGCAAAAGGATTTTCTAGAGAATAGCGTACTCCTGCTTGAGCAGCAAGATTAACTACATAGTTAAAATTTTGCTCTTGAAAAAGTTTTAGTATTTCATGGCGATTGTTTAAGTCTAATTGTTGAAATCGAAAATTAGTATGCGGAACTAATTGAGCTAAACGAGCTTTTTTCAAATTAACATCGTAATAATCATTAAGATTATCAATTCCGTATACTTGTTCTCCATCAGCTAATAATCTTTGTGCTAAATGATATCCAATAAAACCAGCGACTCCAGTTATCAAAACGTTCATAATGATGATTTTCCGATTGAATGGCTTTTGAGATTGCTTTAAATTTTTCTTTGCAAGGGTAAACCTTAAGTCTTTTGTTTATACAGTTATTTCTTTGCTTAATTCATTTCTAAACCAATTATAAAATTATACTTTCTACCCAAGCTTAAAAAATCTCCGTAATATCTCTAGGAGAAAGATAGCAACTGCAAATGCTGCAATGCACAACAACTGAGCCGCACGTAAAGGCGAACTCTGAATACTACCCTTCGGGAACACCTACGGTGAAGGCATGGCAAATAATGACGGTAAATATTTTTGTTCATTTACTTAATAGACTTCGATTTTAACAAACTCTTCAGACAAAGAATTTCTAAAATTGAGAAGGTTGATACTGCTATTGGATTATTGAATGCTGCAATAATGTCGAGGATTAATTTCCGTTGCAGTATTAACCAGAGCGCGGATAGCGCCACCATAATTAAAAAAAAATTAAACTTGATGAATAGGTAATCTTTACTGTCAAATCTTTTCTGCTTTTTTATAAAGTTGTGAAACAGGCTTTGTTTTAGTTTTAATTTAATTTTGTCTTTGGAATTTAGTATTTTTAATCTTAAACTCGTTAGAGCTATCTGACCTAATTAGATATTCAAGAGGTAAATTATTCACTAACATATTAATATAGCAAACCTGGCAATTCGAGTAAATCGATTTCTCTCATATTTAAGTTCATTATTAGTTTTCAATTTAGTTTTTCACTTAAATCCTCTTTGTTAATAATTTCTTAGCTATGTCTTAAGTTAGCTTTAATAAACTAGTATCTATAGCACCAAACTTAATTTAACTTAATGTTATCTTTGTTTAAAACCCTTGCTGCTTAGCTTCCTGTATTAGTAGAGACTCATTACAACAACCTTGATAGGCATTTTATTACTAAAACACGAAAAAATAATTTTTGAGAAAAAAATTATTAGCGCTGTTATTTTACGGAATCCTACTCCGATGATGTGATTTAAATAAGTAGTGAAATGGCATGGCACACGCTCTCTTTGAGATATAGCAAAGGGAGCTATTTTCTTTTTGTAATTCTTTCTGTAATTTTATTTCTATATATAAATACTCAATAATTGCTCAAGAATTACTCAACTTACAAAAAAGTAGATTAAACATTTGGCGTTGTTGAATAAAAACAGGAATGGTCGCAAATTTCACAAAACTTAAGTGGCGCGTGACACCCAAAAGCCATTATTCTACGTTCCAAGTAAGTCAAAGTATCACGGGGTTGCCATTAAAAATTGTCAGAAAGTCAATTATCAAATTACATGTCTGCAATTAATTACTTTAATTATTATGAATTGAAATAATTTGTATTTTACGATTCATTATTTCAAAAATATCCAGTCTCGTTAATTATTTACTCAAATTAGAATACCCCCATCTTTCATTTAAAGCGACCGGTGGCAGTTAGCAGCAAACAACTGGGAATTTTAAATAAGCAAAAATTAAGCTGTTAATTTTGAGTTATTGTTACACCGTATTCCTATAAACCTTCCATTAGCGACCCCTTAGTTTGAGAATGCCTCCTCATTGGCCTTCTTCCCATTCTGGCACTATCTTCTCTCGTTTCAGTTCCGATTGTTGGTTAAATTAAGCCCAAAAATCGTGTCGTTCGGTGCTAATCTTGAAGATGACATCGCTTAATTTTAAAGTCTCTACGACTCTAATAGTGAAAATATAGCTTCGTAATTTAGGCTCAGCATGGTTTCCACCGCAGAAAAAACAAACACTGGTTACATTACTCAAATTATTGGTCCGGTTGTAGACGTAAAATTTCCTAACGGAAAAATGCCCGCAATCTACAACGCATTAAACGTAAAAGGCACTAACGAAGCAGGACAAGAAATGTCCGTTACCTGCGAAGTACAGCAGTTGCTGGGCGACAACCAGGTGCGGGCTGTTTCTATGACTTCCACCGATGGTTTGGTGCGAGGAATGGAAGCTACCGATACTGGCGCTCCTATCAGCGTACCTGTAGGAAAAGCTACTTTAGGTAGAATTTTCAACGTCCTCGGCGAACCTGTTGACAATCAAGGTCCCGTTGGTACCGATGAAACATCTCCAATTCACCGCGAAGCTCCAAAACTCACCGATTTAGAAACCAAGCCTTCCGTGTTTGAAACCGGAATTAAGGTTGTGGACTTACTAACTCCCTACAGACGTGGCGGTAAAATTGGTCTGTTTGGCGGTGCTGGAGTGGGCAAAACCGTTATTATGATGGAGTTAATCAACAATATCGCAACCCAACACGGTGGTGTGTCGGTATTTGGCGGAGTAGGGGAACGTACCCGTGAAGGTAATGACCTCTACAACGAAATGATTGAATCCAAAGTTATCAACCCCGATAACTTAAATGACTCAAAAATTGCTTTAGTATACGGTCAAATGAACGAACCACCCGGTGCAAGAATGCGGGTTGGTTTATCAGCTTTGACAATGGCAGAATATTTCCGCGATGTTAATAAGCAGGACGTACTGCTATTTATTGACAACATCTTCCGCTTTGTACAAGCAGGTTCCGAGGTATCGGCACTATTAGGAAGAATGCCTTCTGCTGTGGGATATCAGCCTACATTGGGTACTGACGTAGGTGCATTGCAAGAGCGAATCACCTCCACAAACGAAGGTTCTATTACTTCTATTCAAGCAGTATACGTACCTGCGGATGACTTAACAGACCCCGCACCAGCAACTACCTTTGCTCACTTGGATGGAACTACAGTACTATCTCGTGGTTTGGCAGCAAAAGGTATTTACCCTGCTGTGGACCCGTTAGGTTCTACTTCCACCATGTTGCAGCCCAATATTGTTGGTGAAGACCATTATCAAACAGCGCGTTCGGTACAGTCTACACTGCAACGTTATAAAGAACTTCAGGACATCATCGCCATTCTTGGTTTGGATGAATTATCCGAAGATGACCGTCTCATAGTAGCTCGCGCTCGTAAAGTAGAGCGTTTCTTATCGCAGCCATTCTTCGTTGCAGAAGTATTCACCGGCGCACCTGGTAAATATGTGAAGCTTGAAGAAACCATCAAAGGCTTCCAAGCTATCCTTAACGGCGAACTTGATGAATTGCCAGAACAAGCTTTCTACATGGTTGGCAGCATCGATGAAGCCAAAGCAAAAGCAGAAAAAATGAAATCGAAGTAAAGGTTTAATTGTTAGTTGCTAGTGGTTAGTGGTTAGTTGTTAGTAATTAGTGGTTAATAAAAAGTAAATATTACTAAAATAACCCTCAATTATCTACGGCTCACCCGTAGGGTGTGAATCATTAACTATCAACTAACAACTTTTACCCGAAGGGTGCGGATCGTTAACTATGATTTTGTCTCTTTTTTAGGAGAAGACAATTCAAAATCCCGGACAGTTACTCATGGAGGAACCCCTGAGCCGCACGCCGTTCGCGTTAGCGAAGCGTGTCCACAAGGACATAGTGAGTCTTAGACTAAGGCGTGAACGGGTATCTCCCTCCGGGAGACGCTCCGCGTTCGCGAAGTGCCTGTTATGGTAACGCGCTTTTTGGGGAACCTAAACCGACACCCCCTTTCCTTGTCTTACCGCGCACAAGAGCGGCTCCCTAAGACCGTACTGTTCTTAAAATCCAAAATCTAAAATTGAAATGACATTAACCGTTCGTGTAATCTCCCCGGATAAAACAGTCTGGGATTCAACGGCTGAAGAAGTCGTTTTACCAAGCACTACAGGGCAACTTGGTATTCTTAGCGGACACGCACCAATATTAAGTGCCTTAGATACAGGTGTAATGCGAGTTCGTGCAGATAGCAATCAAAATTGGGTTGCGATCGCGCTTTTAGGTGGCTTTGCAGAAGTTGAAGAAGATGAAGTTACCATTTTAGTCAACGGTGCCGAGCAGGGCGATCAAATTGACCTTGAAGAAGCGCGTACTGCTTTTAACGAAGCCCAAACTCGTTTAAACCAGATAGCGCAAGGAGACAGACAAGGTCAAATCCAAGCAACTCAATCCTATAAACGCGCCCGCGCTCGCTTTCAAGCTGCTGGCGGTATGGTATAAATATCTGGAAACTGGCAATTCAATACAAAAAACTCCTCCTTAATATCTGTAAGGGGGAGTTTTAATTAAGTTAGTATGTAAAATTATTGATGTCATTACCAACGAAGTGAATACTTTGTTTCGCTTCGCTTTATAACTTTTAACTACCAATTCCTAATTTTTACTTTAATTCATATTGCAATTTCGGCATCAATCTTTGGAAATTTTTTAATAGTCTTGTTTGCCAATTTTTAGAGCTAGAACCAATAACGTTTATTTGAACAGTTTTTTGCTTGCGCGTAGTAATAATAAATTTTGATAGCATATCGATTCCAGAACTATTAATAAGTTCTAAATCTTGTAAGTCAAGGGTGATTACATCCTTATCAATTTCTATAACCTTATCGAATAAATCAAAAACAACAGTATATTCTTGTAATCCCCTCATCCTTACTCTGCCAGCAAAATTAACAACCTTGCTATTATGACTGTAAAAAATATGAAAATTTTCGCCCTTGACTTCTAATGGTTCAAGATTATTATCAGTTGTAATTTCTGGTATTGCTTGTTCAGTTTGTTGTACCATCAAACGCACTAAAGTAGTTACACTCATTAATAATGGACTTTGTTCCAAAGTTTGGAACTTCCAACCTAATTTAGCTGAATAATCATTAATTATGCTTAAAAAACCTAATCCCGAACTAATATTGTCTTCTAAATCAGCTTCCGCAGTTTTTTCTAATTGACGAATATAAAATTCATCAGGATCTGAACTATTTAATTCTTCGATAAATTCTTTTAATTTGTCAGCGCTTGCAGGAATAACGGTATTTTCGAGAAAAAATCTGATTTCATTAGAAGCTAGTTCGATATGAAAAGTAACGGGATGATTGGTTTGTCCGTTACAATATTTCATACCGTTTTCTAATAATTCATTGGCAATGTAGCTAGCCGAACTTTTAATGTCAGCTAAATAGTGTTCGTTGCCCGATTCATTCTCATCACTATTTAATACAGTTGTTAAGTACTCAGCAATATAATCAGCAGATAAACCGTTATTACGCCAACGTTCCTCAATTGGTACTGAAGAAGGTGAAAATCCTAAAGTTAAGTTTTCTTTCTTTCGCGTTGATTCGACGAAATCACCAAATACTTGCACCACTTTTGCATTTCCCTCTCTTATAAATTATTGCCGATAATGTCTTTTTAATAAATCCGAGCAAAATTTTTATCGCCTCGTGGAATTTATTTTAAACACCAACTGTTGCCAAACTTTGAGACTCCAAGCGCTTTAAACTAGAACCTGTATCCTTCTGCTTTAATACCAACAGCGTAATATCGTCAAATACTTCCTGTAAACCAATATGCGATCGCACATCTTCGATTACAGCATCTTTAATTTCGGTAGCGCTCAAGTGTCGATTTTGCTTGATAACTTCGCAAAGCTTTTCGATTCCATAAAGATTTCGATGAATATCCTCAGCTTCGGTAATTCCGTCGGTAAACAATACGGCAACATCACCAATATCTAACTGTATCTTCTGCTCGCTCACAAAATCAGCAATTTCATCATCCAAACCAATAGGAAAACCTAAATCAGTAGTATCGAGCAGTTCAACTTCGCCGTTACCGCG
Organism: Rivularia sp. MS3; assembly: GCA_019192545.1. Lineage (GTDB taxonomy): Bacteria > Cyanobacteriota > Cyanobacteriia > Cyanobacteriales > Nostocaceae > Rivularia. The sequence goes on from JAHCMI010000037.1 coordinate 58,983, forward strand.
TACTAATATTACCTCTTCGTGCTGCCCGGTTAACTTTAGTTCCCCATCACTATAATCAATAAGAGACAAAGTTAAATTCTTACCAGAATCCATGCGCTGAATATTTTTGTAAATGGTGCGGTTTAAAATATCCATAAACCTTACCGGATTAGTTTCCTCAACTTCTTGAAGAGTACGCACGGCAGTTTGCACCATCAGCATCAGCATTCCACTTTCCAAACCATGTCCGGTTACATCACCAATACCAATTTTGACATTTCCATCAAGATTGAGAACATCGTAATAATCGCCACCTACTTCATCGGCAGGTTCCATGTATCCAGCAATATCTAATCCCTCAACAGACTCTAACTCCGCAGACTTAGGTAAAATCATTTGCTGCAAGCGCTTAGTAGCATCTAATTCAGATTTGAGACGAATATTGTCGGCTTGTAACCGTTCGTTGAGTTTAAGAATTTGTGAATTTGCAGTTTCGAGTTCTTGATCTGCTATTTGCATTCGCTTAAAGCTGCGGGATAGTAAGATAAAAAAGTTTCCTAAAGCTAAAGTCATTCCTACAAGCTGAATCAGTTGCAAGTATCCAGTTTTTGTTCGAGCTACTTTTTCTTTTTCGATAGTTAAATCGTTCATTAATTTTAGAAGCTTAAGATTATTTTCCCTTGCATATGTAACAGCAGCTTCTAAATCTTTGTACTGAATTGATTTATCTAATTTTAAAATAGGCTGAAGCTTATCTTTGTAGGGATTCCAAATTTTTATAACCTCTTGGATAATTTGTCTTCCTCTTTCAGTCTCTACCTCCTCTAAATATACACGCTCGCCATTAGCACCTTCAACGCTTTTTCCTGTCTGAAAACCTTTTAAAGCATCATCGAATAACTGGTAAGACTTAATTAGTCTTTCTTGAGGCTCTTTGAAAGGATTACCAGCTTCCTGTTGATTTTGGATTTCTAATAGCGATTTCGTCATTTTTTGAGAAAGCATTCTTTGCCTTCCTGCCAAATTTATACTGACTGCATCTTTTTCTAGCAAGATTGAAAAAATAAAGGTAGGAATCAAAACCCCTAAGTTAAAACACAAAAACAATCCGGCTGAAATCAAAAGCGGACGATATTTTTTATCGCTAAATATGGTTTGTATTAAATTCTTATTATTCTTGTTTGTGTTTTTCATGTTTTATATATCTTTATATCGAATGCATTTCTTATACATAGCAATTTTAAATTAATAAAAAAGCGATAATATCTTTTGGAATTAACATAAAATTTCTATATACCTGCTGAAATTGTTACTAACTAGCTTTAAACCGTTTATCAATGATTAAAAATACTTGTGCTATTTTCCCAAGCTCATCATTTCTAGCAGCTATACTTTCTAAAACTTCTGACTTAGATAAATCACCATCTAATTTATTTTGTGTGACTGCAACTAAATGCTTTACTTGTTCAATATAAAGCAGTAATTCCTGATTTTTTTGGAAATATAGATTATTTAATTCGCTAGAATGCTCCGCAACTGCCTCTATCATGATTTCCAAATCAGCTTTTTCTTGCTTAACTTGTTCTAGCTCGTATTCAAGACTTTTTATTTTTGATAAAAGCTCATCGGTAGATAAATTTTCTGAATATAACACTTTTTTTTAAGAAAATTACTGTAAATCTAAAGTTAATCCCGGCATTAATCTTTGTAAGTTTTTTAATGATTTACCTTGCCAAGGAATATTAGTAGAGCCAAGAATTTTCATCTGCACCGACTTTTTCTTTCGCATCCCGATTACAAATTTAGATAGCATACTGATTCCAGAGCTATTCAAAAACTCTAAACGCTGTAAATCAAGAACCATATTAGGTGGTTCGGTAGAAGCTATCTCATTTAATAACTTTAAAATTGGTGCGTAATCCTGCATTCCTGTTAGTCTTAGTGCCCCATCAAAATTAACTGCACCATTATTCTTGTCGTACCAAACGTTATAGTTTTCACCCTTAACTTGCATTTTCTAAAACTCCTTATATCCAAATTATGCGTAGATGAAATTTGTTGTGTAAATCTCTAAACAGCTAATTCAACCATAGTTGTTACAGTCATAACCGGAGAATCTTTTTCAACAATATTAAACTTCCAACCAAGCTTGGCTGAATAATCATTAATCATTGTCAAAAAACCTAATCCAGAACTAGAAGTATTTTCTTCTTCTGCATTTTCTTCTAATTTACGAATAAACAGTTCATCTGGATCTGAGTTAAGTAATTCCTTAATAAAATTCTGAAAATTTTCTGCTTGTGAAGCAAGAATACTATTATCCACAAACAGTCTAATTTTATTGTTTTCTATTTGAGTATGTAATGTTATCGGATATATTGCAGTAGTGTCAGAATATTTCATTGAATTCTCTAACAATTCATTAGCAATATAGCTGACTGCACTTTTCATTTCTGCTAATTTATCCATACCATCAGGTTCCGAAGTTTGGATGGGAAAAAATGTTGCTAAATAATTAGCAATATAATCGGCTGATAAACCGTTATTACGCCAACGCTTCTTAATCGGAATAGCAGAAGGAGAAAAGCCTAAAGTTAAATGTTCATCTTGCTGCGGTCTTTCTACATAATCACCAAATACTTGAGCTTTTTCTAAGTTATCTTTATTGAATAAAGTTTCTAGAAAGTTTCCAAAAATCTGAATCACGGTTATCTTATCCCCAGTGACCTGTTTGTGCTAAAAAACTGTATGTTCGTACTGTTATATGAAGTTTTTACAGACCTACGAGTTACAAACCATTAAGGTTTTGCTCAACAATATCTGTTTGATTAATACCGTTTGAAGCAAGCAACTGATAATTACCTCTTCGTCTAGTATCTGTTAACTATATTGCAACCATACGATACTTTCGGCTTCAGTATCTTCACTTAAAATATTATTTTTCTCTTACAGGCAAGCAAATTAAATCGGGCAGTTTAAAATTGTGGCGGGGTAATATTTATTTTTCGTGTTTGATGGCAGCAAACCAAACAAGGGAAGAATCTAAAGCATAAAGAAACCCGGTTTCTTAGATAACCGGGTTTCTTAATATCAAGTTAGCCCAACCTGTCAACAGAATTGATTATGAAAGAGTGAGTTTTAAAGCAAAAATTGAGACAGTAACTAACATCAGCAACCAATCGATATAGTGTCTTAATTACTACCAGTAAAGATAACTTCAGGGAATTTACCTTGAGCTTCTGACATAGGTCGTCTTCTACCTTCTTCTTGCCAATAGTTAATGACTTCAGTAGCTTTATTAAGCAACTCAACTCGTTCGACTTCACCAATCCAGTGCTTAGACTCTAACTCATTTTTCAACTCTTCCCATGCATCAGTTCGGGGCCAGAAAAAGTATTTTGTCAGCGGGCTAAAACCTTTGCCCACAACTTGATCGACAGCTAGAGCCACATTATCATCCAACCATAAAATTTTCAAAATAAACTTGGATAATAGCTCTTGAGTTTGATTTTGATTTTCCATATATTTTACTCTTCCATTAATAACAACAGCAATCGCCTATTTTAACTCAATAGCTTACCATCTGAGCAATTGGAATGGGGAGATGGGGACATAGGAAAGACAAAGAAGGGAAACAAAAGCTAGCTAGAACCAAACTATTAATTATTAACTGATGACTGTTCACTGTTCACTGCTCACTGGTAACTGGTAACTGATTACTGTTAACTGTTAACTGTTGAGTGTTAACTGAAAAACCGTGAATCAAGCAAATTCAATTCCAGCTATTGTTGTTTTTGATATAGATGGCGTAATCCGCGATGTATCCGGCTCCTACCGTCGAGCGCTAGCAGATACTGTCGAACATTTTACAGCACAAGCATATCGACCTACAGCTGATGATATTGACCGTCTCAAATCCGAAGGGGTGTGGAACAATGACTGGGAAGGTTCTCAAGAATTAATTTATCGCTATTTTGAAACTCAAGGACAATCACGGCAACAGCTAAACCTAGATTACAACTCGATTGTCGCCTTTTTTCAATCGCGTTACCGAGGTACAAACCCCGATAATTTGTCGGGGTATATTTGCGACGAACCATTATTATTGCAACCTAGCTACTTAAACCAACTTACTGAAGCTGGTATTCGCTGGGGATTTTTTAGCGGTGCGACTCGCGCTTCAGCGACTTATGTTTTGCAACAACGTCTCAATTTACAATCTCCCGTATTAATTGCAATGGAAGATGCTCCAGGTAAACCAGACCCCACAGGACTATTTTCTACACTTGAGCTACTTCAATTTGGTATTGATATTAATAATTTGCCACCAGTAATTTATGTTGGGGATACAGTAGCCGATATGTATACCGTAGAGAAAGCGCGAAATCATCAATCAAATCGTACTTGGATTGGTGTAGGAGTTTTGCCCCCTCACGTACAACAAACAGCACAGAAACGCGATGCTTATACTGAGTCACTTAAGAAAGCTGGTGCAACAATAGTTTTAAGTAACGTACAAGAGTTAACTCCAGAACAAATTCAGAAATTAATCTAAGAGTTATAAGTTAAAAGCTAATAATTTTTAGTTTCTTAGCACTTGTCAAACTAAAAGTAATTATTTGAGCTTTCGTTTATCAGTAAATTCACGAGCGCGTTTGCAATCAGCAGTATGCAACTAGCATCTAAGCGCGTTGGCTTCTGCTGTTGTTTCTTTTCATAATGTCCAAGTCAACGATAATTTTTGGGATTTAGCGCCAGATATTAAACAGAAATTAGAGAAATGCTTAACAAGAGGTAATGCATTCAGGCAAATCTTAATGTATAAAACTATTATGAAATATTTTATGAAAAAACCTGATAGTTCCGCTATTAGTGCTGCTTTAACTAATATTGGTCGCGTTAACATTCCTCATAATTACAGTTAATTTGAACTCTAATAAATTAGCTTTATTCCAGCACAATCGGCATTCGTAGATGATTTTACTGCTGCCGTTTCTACCTTTAGAGATACAGTGTTGGTGAATTTTATGTTTTCTCAACCTTCAATCAGTACCGAAACAATAGGAAATTTGGCAGATGACATGATATATATTATTTCTAATGCCTGTATTTAAAAAATTAACTTTCTATTCTTCTCAAAGCTACCTAGGTATTCAGGTTTCAAAGAATTGACTGTTCTTTTTCCATACATTACGCCAACCTAATGTATAAAGCATACTTTTTAAAACACCCACCAATCCTTGAACTTGGTATCCTAAATATGCTCGAATAATCCATGTTTTTAAAGAATTTTTAGGATAGTAAATAAAGATAAATTTGAGCATTCCCCATATCCCTTGAGTAATGCGAGTAGTGTAGACAGCATCTGCAAAACTTTTAAAAGATTTAGGTTTTATTGGGTGCCCTATATGTAAAAGTGGTACGCTATTCCAAGGTTCAAATTCTTCAAATTTTTGCGAGAAATTCCAGGTGGGACGAACAAACTTTGTAGCCTGCTGGTTTAACATGCAAGCAGTGAAACTAAAAATGCTGTTGCTGATACCTGCTATATCGCAGTTGCTGAATAAAAAAAAGTCGATGTAAAATTCAATATTTAAGTCTTTCATCCTTTCGGGCAATTCGATATTTAAATCTTTGTATGTGATAGGTGAAAATTGCCTAAAATCATCAATTACATTATCTAAATCATCGCTACATAGAAAAAGAACCGGATTTTCTAATTCATCCCAAATACTTTCAAGCCACTGACACCACCATTTTGTTGGAATTACAAGTGTAAATCCAGCCATTGGCACTGAAAAGAAATCACCCCGTCGAATATGAACTCCAACTATTGTTTTACCTTGGGAACGAAGAATATTTAACCCATCTAATAATGATGACTTCAAATCGCTCACCGGCTCAAACCACGAGCGAATCTCTTCTTTATAAGGTTGTAAATAGTGAGTGTGAACTTGAAAAAAACCCCATAAATCTACATTTACTAAATTACTTTCAATAATTTCTTCTCCTGGAATCCGAAAGCTGTTTTGATGTGATAGCTTTTCTAAGTAAGGAATGAATTCGGGTATGTAGTCAAAAAGATTAGGGCCATAATATGATTCTTCCACCGCCAAAGGTAAACGTCTCGAAATCGGTGCATCTTCAAGCCCAAATAGAGTTTGTCCTATCCAAGAAGAACATTCCATTCGGGCATTAGACTTGTTCGCGCACACTTTTAAAAAGGCATACTGCAATAGCTGGTTGCCAAATCTTCCTAAATCGCCCAATGACGACATACTAATAACAGGTTCTCTAGAAATTGTAGTGTCATTGATGGATAAAAGATTGATTTCACTAGCATCTTTTTGAAATGTTTTGAAGACACTGAATCCTCTATCAGTTTCGCTTTTACGAGCATATTTAGATTTTTTCATTAAGCGCCGTTATCTTGAACAAATTACTGCGTACTAATCAGAATTTATTCTTAATTTCAGGGTCTTAATGTTGCTTCATAACATGAAAAAAAATCTTATGTTGTTATCTATTAACTAATATGGCGTTTTTCTATTAAGTCCAATAGAATCAAAACCTTATTATCTTTTGTTAGATATCCTTCTATTTTCTAATGCAAGTTAGACAGACAAAGATTAAATTTGTATTTTGTTTAAGTAAGAAACGCTACATTTTTACATTCAGATTTTTTCACAATACAAGCCACTCGATTAAAACTATCAAATAATCCAGATACACATTGTCTAATTTATATTTATTATCAAAAATATATTATTTTCAAATTATATTTGAACAAGAAAAACCCGACTCATAAAAATCGGGTTTCTGTATATTTAGTTCTTCTCTTTTTTATCGGAGAAATTTATCAACAACTCTAATCACTGCAATTTTAAAAACTTATCTAAAGCAGTTACCATTCTGTCTGGCCAGCGTCGCACGTTTTTTACCCAATTAATATCTTTATAACGACGATCTAATCCATAAGCAGCTACCCAATTACTTTCAGCTTCACCTTTTTCGCCTTTTGCCCAAAGTGCTGCGGTGAGTGATGCACGTACATCTGGAAACTGAGGATACTTACGGATAATATTCTTCATTTCTCGTATAGCCTTGTCTTCTTCACCAATCTCATAAAGTGCCAGAACGTAATTAGCGCGAGCAAAAGCAAAGTTTGGAGCGATTTCGGCTGATTTTTTGTAGTCTGCTATAGCTTCTTCCCATTTTTTTAAACCAGCTTCGGCATTGCCCCGGTTATTATACGCCATTGCATCATCAGGATCTAATTCTAGAACGTGATTATAATCGGCGATCGCCTCATTCCATTTTCCCAAACCTTCTAAGGCAGTTCCTCTGTTTAAATAAGGATCTGTGACATTCGGGGCAAGTTCTATAGACTTATTAAAATCTGCTAATGCTGCTTCTAATTTATTTTGACTAACTCTAGAATTGCCGCGATTACTCCATACTGCTGCATTATTAGGAAATTTTTCCAGAATTTTAGTCCAGTATTCTTCAGCTACAGCAAAATCACCTTTATTGGTAGCAGCGAAAGCTTTATTTGCTAACTTATCTTGTTGTTTTAATTCTTCTTTTGTTAAATTATTATTTAGGTTAGAAGTCTGAGTGGTTAATGCAAAAACAGGCTCAGTCCAGTTAAATAGTAGAAGTAAACTTAGTAAAAACCCCAATATTTTCATCATAATAACTAGTTGATAACGAAGGTGATAAGTTAATTTTTGACCGTCATTGTATAAGAAAAAATCTTAAGTTATTGTAGTCGGGACATCCTACCCGTTGATTTCATACAAATAGAATACATAAGTGCATAAGCATAGACCAGAAGCTGAATAAATAGTGCTGTGTTCGTAGCATGTATAAAAGACAAGAATCTTGCTTGCTTGAGAAATACAGCAAGCAAGATGCCCGCATCACTATAGCTATTATCTGTGAATTAGTACTTAATAATTGATGAGCAAAAAATCCTAACTCCTAACTCCTAACTCTTAACTCTTAATATTTTCACCCTAAGAAAGTAAAGACAACTGTTCGTTTGGCGGCTTAAAACCTAAATGTTTGTAAGCTGCGGGTGTTGCTACCCTACCACGAGGAGTCCTTTGTAAGTAACCAATTTGCATTAAATATGGTTCGTATACTTCTTCAATCGTTTGTGTATCCTCACCAGTCGCGGCTGCAATTGTATCTAATCCTACAGGTCCGCCACTAAATTGTTCTACAATCACGCTTAACATAGTGCGGTCTGTCCAGTCTAAGCCACAAGGGTCTACCTGGAATAACTGTAGTGCTTCTGCTGCTACGATTTCATTTATTTTGCCAGAAGATTTAACTTCAGCATAATCGCGGACGCGCTTAAGTAATCTATTCGCAATACGCGGCGTTCCTCGCGCCCTACGTGCAATCTCTAAAGCTCCATCTTTAGTTACACCTGTTTTCAGTACATCAGCAGTTCTTAAAACAATTTGACTAAGTTCTTCTACTTCATAAAATCTCAGCTTTTGAATCAAACCAAAACGGTCTCTTAAAGGAGAACTTAAAGCTCCGACGCGAGTTGTTGCTCCGACTAAAGTAAATTTTGCTAAAGGAATGCTACGAGTACGAGCGCTAGAACCTTTACCTACAGTTATGTCTAAACGATAATCCTCCATCGCCGGATATAATATTTCTTCGGTCATCCGGGACAGACGATGAATTTCGTCAATAAAGATAATATCCCCAGCTTTAAGATTAACAAGCAGCCCCATGATGTCTCTAGGACGTTCTAATGCCGGAGCGCTAGTAATTTTATAATTTACTCCCATTTCTGATGCTAGAATCATTGCCATTGTGGTTTTGCCCAAACCTGGAGGACCGTAAAGCAGCAGGTGATCTAATACTTCACCTCTTGATTTCGCTGCTTTGATTGCAATGTCAAGTACATCTTTTAAATCTTTTTGCCCAATATAATCGGCAAATTGCTGTGGACGAATACCTACTTCATTAGTATCGATATCATCTATAGCTGCTTCGGGTTGCAAAAGTTTTTCGTCTGCTTTTTGTTTCGCAGCTTTTTTTAGGTGAGTGGGTTCTTTATCAGGTTCTTGAGGCTGGGGCTGTTTTTTAGAGGAGATAATCGCCATAGTCCGCTCATAGATAATGTTTTACTTGTTCTAAAAGTGAGGGCAATACTTGTTTTCATCGCCGCCATAAATGCGAGTAAACACGGATGCCAAAAATTTTTTTGTCGAGTAAGCTGCGTCAGCTTTAAAATTTATATTCCGGGTAAATACGATGGGAGTGCTTTCATAGAATTATGCTAGCTAAGAGAATCTTACCGTGCTTAGATGTCAAGGCGGGACGAGTTGTAAAAGGAGTTAACTTTGTAGACCTTAAAGATGCTGGCGATCCCGTAGAGCTAGCAAAGGTTTACGATGAGGCCGGTGCAGATGAAATAGTATTTCTGGATATTACAGCTACTCATGAAGACCGAGGCACAATTATCGACGTAGTTCACCGAACTGCCGAACAGGTATTTATTCCGCTGACTGTAGGCGGCGGAATCCAAACCTTAGAAAATGTTAAAGAATTATTACGAGCGGGAGCAGATAAGGTTAGTATTAACTCAACAGCGGTACGAAATCCAGACTTTATTAATCAAGCCAGCAAGCGTTTTGGAAATCAATGTATTGTTGTTGCAATTGATGCTAAAAGACGGACGGATACTGAAAACCCTGGTTGGGATGTTTATGTTCGTGGTGGAAGAGAGAATACCGGTCTAGATGCTATTGACTGGGCAATAGAAGTTGAAAAACGGGGCGCAGGAGAACTATTAGTTACAAGTATGGATGCTGATGGAACTCAGGCAGGTTATGACATTGAATTAACAAAAACAATTGCAGCTAAGGTTGGTATTCCAGTCATCGCCTCTGGCGGTGCCGGAAATTGCGAGCATATATACTCCGCTGTCACTGAAGGTCAAGCCGAAGCGGCACTGTTAGCATCGCTTTTGCACTACGGACAGCTTAGTGTAGCGCAAATCAAGAACTACTTAAATGACCGAAAAATACCCGTGCGAAATTAGCTTTGAAATGAAAATAATTCGCCTTTCAATATCTAAAGTAGTTCAACACGGTTCTTAGAAACGATGTTAATATAAATTAACAATAATTAATATAACTTAAGAAATATGTTGATTCCTATTTTAGTATTTGATGTGGCGTTAGTAGCATGGTCTTTGCACTTAATGGAAAGGGCTGTTGAAGACAAAGAATTTTCATTGATGTTGGCTGGTATGTTAGTTGCTCTAGCAGCAGCAGCCATGATGGTAGTGTACTTCTTAATGGGGCACTGTATGAGCTACTTACTACAGGCTTCATAATAGTTTTATGTTGCTAAATGATTAGTTCATTTTCAAATTTCTTTGTTAAATTTCTTAATTAAATTTTTAACATTTATGTATTGACAATATGTTAAGAATTAAGGCATCATTAAAGATGCATTTTGCGGGGTTATAGCTCAGTTGGTAGAGCGCCTCAATGGCATTGAGGAAGTCAGCGGTTCGAATCCGCTTAGCTCCATTTTTTACAGTTAACAGCGAGCAGCGAACAGTGTGACTTTACCCATAACTTTGCCGCAACGGTAGGCTTATGCTTCCAATAAAATTGTCACTCAAAGTAAAAAGTGACCGTTAATCCTCGTTGCAAGGCAGGGTCTTGTAATCGGTATCTCGAAGGCTCTACCTGCCATTTATACTGGAGGCAGAGCCTCCGGTTATGGATTTCTAGCCAGAGACTGGAAGTAAAATCCAAAATCCAAAATCTAAAATCCAAAATTGAAATGGCTGTACAATTGCTCAGACGGAAATTTACAGTTGAACAATTCCACAAAATGGCAGAATCTGGGATTCTTAATGAAGATGACAGGGTGGAATTGATTCGGGGTGAAATAATTGAAATGGCTGCTATAGGAACCAAGCACGCTGCTTGTGTAAGACGTTTAGATAATGTTTTACCGAGGAAATTGGGCGATAGAGTTATTATCAGCGTTCAAAATCCTGTGGGATTGGATGATATTTCCGAGCCACAACCTGATGTGGTTTTACTGAAACCTCGTGAAGATTTTTACGCATCAGCACATCCGCAGCCAAAAGATGTTTTTCTGATTATAGAAGTTGCTGATAGCACTATTAAATACGACCGAGAAGTAAAAATTCCTCTTTATGCTGAAGAGGGTGTAGTAGAAGTTTGGTTGGTTGATATAAACGACGAATGTGTAGAAGTTTATCGAGAACCTGTAAATGGTGAATATAAGAAAGTAGAGAAATTTGGTAGGAATGATAGTTTAGCTATTCGAGCTTTTGAGGATGTGGGTATTAGCGTAGATGAGATTTTGGGGAAATAATATTACATTATTTATTTAATTAGCCAGTTGCGAAAGCTTTCATGATATAGGCTATAGCAAGTTTCTCCCTCAATTTGATTCACATTTAAAAATTCAATCCAGTCTTCTAATATTTCCTCAACATCGTATTCATCAACATCAATAATTTGAGCAATTTCTTCTACTGATATTGGTGATGAATTCTTAATTAATGTATCTAAAACAGCTTGAGCATTAGAATTGAACTCGTCTCCTCGTTCTCCTGGAAACATCTTTCGTAAATGCTGTTGGTAATATGTTTTTAAACCAACAGGTAAAGATGTTGAATTAAAAATATCTGTTAACGATGAATTTTGTGAATAAAAACCTGATTTAAGTGCAGTTAAAATTTTACTGACATACATAAAATTATTTTCATCTCTGTCAGTTAGCTGCTCTAGGAATTCTTCTTGACTCAATCCAGATATTTCTTTGTTAACAGAGAATGAAGGTAAAAATTCTTGTAAATATTGCTGAATATAAGTTTGTATATCTTGACGATTTTCTTCTGGATAATCTTTTAAATTGAAATATTGGCTGGGAGCTTCAATTAATAAACCAGATTCTTCTTTTACAAAAGGACGACGAGCGAGGAGAAAATATATTCCTTTAGGTAGATATCTGGGAAGATAAAACAAATTTGAACCTATGGCTTGGCTGGAATAATCTATTGCGTTTAAGCTATCGATAACAATGATAAATTTTTGATTGGGCTCTAATTGGTCGCTAATTTGTTGGAGAATGATTTGTAAAGAACTTCCATTTACAGCTTCTAGTTGAGTACTGATAGTTTTGAGAAATTCTTCAGCCCGATTTTTACCATTAACTATAGCGCTATAGTAAAAAACTTCGGGATTGCCAGTTACATATCTAGCAAGAATAGTACTTTTACCGCTACCGGGTGCGCCGACAATTGTAAAATAACCCCTGTCGCAGCTGTTGAGGAAGTTATTGATTGCGGTGAAGACGAATTCTCTAGCGATAGAGTTAGTGGTTTTTTGCTTGAGGATGTCGGTGAATTCCGGTGGAATTCCGGTGCTATTGGTTGTGATTGGTAAGGGTTGGGAATTCATAGTTATTAAAGTTTACAAATTATTCCCCTCTAAACGGAGAAAATGCAGTCTTCCCGACCCATCTCCTGCTACAATTAATCCATTTGATGCAATAGCACAGCAATATATACTACCTTCACCAGTAAAAGTAGCAACTACCTTCCCAGTTTCTACATCCCATAGCTTAAGAGTATTATCACGGGAAGCAGAAATAGCTCGTTTCCCATCTGCTGTAATAGCTACTGCATAAACTGAGCGAATATGACCAGTAAAAATGCGTACCTCTTCCCCAGTTTCTAAGTTCCATAGCTTTAGAATTCCATCATCAGAACCAGAAATCGCCTGTTTTCCATCTGCTGTCATCGCTACTGCAATAACGAAGTGACTATGACCAGTAAAAGAACGCACTTTTTCACCGTTTTTTAAGTTCCATAACTCGAGAGTATTACTACGGGAACCAGAAATTGCCCATTTTCCATCTGGTGTCATTGCTACAGCATTAACCCAGTCATTATGAGTAAAAGTATGTAACTCTTCTCCAGTTTTTAAATTCCATAGTTTGAGAGTTTTGTCGCCCGAACCAGAAATTGCCCATTTACTATCTGGTGTCATCGCTGCTGTACTAACCCAATCACTATGACCAGCAAAAGTATGTACCTCTTCACCAATTTCTAAATTCCATAGCTTGAAAGTTTTGTCCAAAGAGCCAGAAATCGCCCGTTTCCCATCTGGTGTCATCGCTACTGCATTAACCCAGTCACTATGACCAGTAAGGGTATATACTTCTTCCCCAGTTTCTAAATTCCATAGCTTTAAAGTTTTGTCCAAAGAACCAGAAATTGCCCGTTTCCCATCTGCTGTTATTGCTACTGCAAAAACTGAACTATTATGAGCGGTAAGGGTACATACTTCTTCTCCAGTTTCTAAGTTCCACAGCTTGAGAGTTTCGTCCAAAGAACCAGAAATTGCCCGTTTCCCATCCCCTGTCATGGCGACTGCAAAGACTGAGCTACTATGACCAATAAATGTATGTACCTCTTCTCTAGTTTCTAAGTTCCACAGCTTAAGAGTTTCATCTAAAGAACCAGAAATCGCCCGTTTCCCATCCCCTGTCATCGCTACCGCGCTAACCTGGTTACTATGACCAACAAAAGTATGTACCTCTTCACCAGTTTCTAAGTTCCATAGCTTGAGAGTATTATCACGGGAAGCAGAAATCGCCCGTTTTTTGTCTGTTGTTATAGCTACTGCATTAACCCAGTCACTATGACCAGTAAAGGTATGTACTTCTTCCCTAGTTTCTAAATTCCATAGCTTGAGAGTATTATCGTTAGAAGCAGAAATCGCCAATTTTGCATCTCCACTCATTGCTAATGAACTAATCGAACCACTATGTCCAGTAAAAGTATGCACTTCTTGCCCAGTTTCCAAATTCCATAGCTTAAGAGTTTTGTCATCTGAACCAGAAATTGCCTGCTTACCATCTGCTGTAATTGCTACTGTAAAAACCGAGCCACTATGACCAGCAAAGGTATGCACCTCTTCTCCTGTTTCTAAGTTCCATAATTTGAGAGTTTCATCATCCGAACCAGAAATCGCCCATTTCCCATCTCTACTCATGGCTACTGTATTAACCCAATCGCTATGACCTGTAAAAGTACGTAATAATCCTCCACCAGGAGGAGTCAAGCTGGGAATTAAAGGTCGCAACCAGGGTAAATTTTTACTATTTTTTGCTTGCTTTAATAAATACTGAATCCTAGGATTTTTAAAAGACAATAATCGCCCTACTAATTGTCCTGATAACTGGGTTTTATCTTCAGATATAATATGTGCTGAGAGTCTTAAAGCTCCTTGAATTAGTTTTAATATTTTTATTTTTTCAGGATTATATTCTGGATTATTTAATAATTCTTGGTCGTTAATTAAGTTTTTATCAATTAAATCGTAATCTTCAATTAGCGCTTGTACACCTAAACCTTGATAGTTAATTTTTTCGGAAATAAAATTAAAATCAGCTAGAAGATTGTAATATCTTTCTAAATTACCAGATTTAACTAAATTATCAGCTAGACAACTCAATTTAACACGTTGGAAAGCTGGACTATTTAATCGTTTAGCAGTAATTTTCATCCAAGATTATCTCCTTCCTCATCCTGGTAGTAGTTAGCAATATATTGATTAACTTCTTTAAATAGCCTGCGTGTTGAATCCAGGGTGCGTTTACTTTTGAGAAAATCAAGAAAACTTTTATGATAAATACCATAACAAGTTTCTCCTTCAATTTTTTGTCGCTTCAAATACTCAACCCATTCATCCAGAACTGATTCAACTTCATATTCATCTTCTTTGAGAATATCGGCAATCATTTCACAGGGAATTGCCGTAATAATTTCAACTAAAACGAATAATATTTTTACTTTCAATGCTCTAGGTCTATCATCCATTCCCATTCTTATCCAGTGGGTTTGATAATAATTTTCTAGCCCTGATGGTAATTGCTGTAAAGTCAAATCATTATATATACCCCGTGCAATTTCCGGTAACACATAGCGCAGGTACATGAAATTATTTTCGCTTTTTGCTGCTACCTGTTCGATAAATTGTGCAGCCTTGATATTGCGGTCATCAATCCATTTTCTCAAAGCATCTTTCTGCTGCTTGTCGAAATTGAGAAATAAGCGAATATAACCTTTGATATCTTCTACATTCAACTTCTGATATTCTGTTTTGCTTAAATCCAATTCCTGGGATGGAACAGATATACGTAAACGTTTTTTATCCTGAGTGTAAGGTCGTCTGGTTAAGAAAAAATAAACTCGTTCTGGAAGATTTTCTGGTAAATATAAAATATTAGCTGCACCGGCTTCTTGTTCTACTTCATCGAGTGCATCAATTACAATTATTAAGGATTCATCTTCAGATAGTTTTTGGCTGACTTTTACAATCAAAGTTGATAAATCAGCATCTTTTGCATCCTGTAAATCATATTTATCAATTAACTGCTGACGAATACAATTAAGAAACTGTTCGGGTCGATTGCGACCTTCGGCGATAACATTGAAATAACAAGGTGAATGATTTTCGCTAACGTATTTTGCAGCAATGGTACTTTTACCCATGCCCGCATCTGCAACTACTGTGAAATAACCTTTTATATTTTCTTTGCAGAATTTATTAAAAGCATTAAATACGAATTTACGTCCGTGAAATAATCTAATTTTTTCTTCAACTAATGATTTGAATTCATCTGGATAGGGAGACTGTTGTGGTGGTTTGCGAAAATTTGGCTCTTTAATTACTTCAATGGGTTTTCTAGTACGTTTGGTGACGCTAATAAATTGTTTATAAAATTTGTTTATTTCTGGACGAATGTTAACTTGTGCTTCGCGTATATCATCCCCCAATTTATTCCAATCTAGAAAATTTTCTGCATCATTAATAAAAACTGAGGGATTTTCGTTAAAAGCTTTCCAAAAAGCATCTCGAATCTCTTTCTCTCTGAAAAAATTTAGAATTGGTTCGGATTTTGGACTTTGTTCGTCTAAAGCATATTCCACCAAAGCATAAGCATAAATTCCATAAAAATCGTCAGGAGGGTGCGCTGGGTCAATTTTTAAATTTTTTAAGATTTTGATTACAGTTTCATTTCGTTTAGCTTTATCAATTACATGAGGAGCAGCAAGACGAGTAATTGTATTAATAACGCTTGTAGGTTCGAGATTCATAATCGTTAATATAAAGGCATATTTTGCATCTGTGAATAATAATAGCGATTTGTCAAAATATTTGCTGGTGTTTTTACTTAATCTACCGGCGTTATACGGACTTAATTTATTGCCACAGTTGATTGGTACGTGACGCTTTATTTAACTTATAACTACAAACAAGAATTATCAAAACCTCACACACCCTACAAAAAATTTGCAAATTGTGTACTTCACAAATAAAAAGACGCAGCACTGCTACGCCTCTAAACGATTGATTATGTATTTTCTAAGACTCAGGTGTGGGAATCGGCTTAATATCCTTAGCCTTATAAAATGTCTCTAAACTGTCTCTATCGCCAACAAACCTCCAATGCCAAGGTTCGTAACTTACACCTTGTGTATTATCTCTAGGAAATGACAGTTCAAATCCGTATCGTGCTGCATTTGCTTCTAACCATTTAAAGGCTTTGGTATTTTCAAACTTTGCACTCAAATTAGTTGCCGGTACTTCAGCATCACCAATATCTACAGCGTAACCGGTGTGATGTTCGCTATGTCCGGGAGGTGCGCTTACCGATGCTCTTTGAGCAGGTCTTTGATTGCGTTGACGGCTTATATTAAAAAATAACTTTTCCTGTTCTTTTATGGAGCGAAACCCTGAAATTGGTACTAATCTAACACCAGCTTTGCGAGCATCTTTCACCATCTGCTTAAACTTTTCACCGGCGGATTTTCGTAACCTTATCCGTCGTCTACCTACATTAACCGCTACAATTTCCGATTTTGGAGCTTCTTTGTATTCTAAATGACCTAAGAGTGCATTATCTTTTGCTTCTTGATTGACAGAATCACTTTCTAGTGTATCGGGAGAAGCCGAACTGGTAGGTAAAGGTTGCTGTTTCGCTATATTTTTGGGGGTGGCAACGTAAAATATTAAACCGCTGATTGCAGCAAGTAAAACAAAACCCATTACTCCGGCGATCGCCACAAACGATGAGGACAAACCTAGTTTGGGAGCCGCATCAGGAGTATCGCGCAAAGCTTGGGGAATATCTTCGCTTATTTCAGAGGGGGTTGAGTTTTGTGCTTCCTCGTAAAACTCATTATTCAAGGCTCAACTCCTGATGAATGTTCAGTAATCATTAGAGATTGTAGACTGTAGAGCAAGAAACCTGTTAGATAATAGGTTACATATTCAATTCCTGCAAAAACCTTTTGATAAACCTTTTAGAACTATACTTTAAGCTCTTTGGTTCGGTCTTAATCGGATTTTACCTGGGACGCAGGCTCCCTTCTACAGTTCCAACCCGCTTAGCTTGGTTTCTGTTTTGGATAGGAGTACCGATAGGAATTGTTGCTTTTTTACGTAAAGCCGATCTATCCGGGGCAATTTGGATTGCACCCGCCATCGCTTACGCAGCCATGTTACTCGGAGCATTTTTTGCTCTTGTTGTCATAAAATGGCAAAGTTATTTTACAAATACAGTCCTATCATCACCAACTCAGGGAAGTTTAATTTTATCGGCGATGGTAGGAAATACGGGTTTTCTTGGTTATCCTATCACTTTGGCAGTACATGGTACTCAGTATTTTGCCTGGGCTTTATTTTACGATTTATTAGGTTCTTTGTTTGGTGCTTGGGGTTTGGGTGTATTAATTGCTGCGCGTTTTGGCGGTAGCGCTACAAGTTTGTGGCAGAGTAGCAAGGTGATATTAATCAATCCTGCTTTATGGAGTTTTGGATTCGGTTTGCTGTTTCGTCAAGTCAAAATTCCCCCCTCGGCAGAATTTGTTTTAGATAAATTTGCTTGGAGTGGTGTCGCTTTATCCTTAATTTTAATGGGAATGCGATTGAGCAAATTGAGTTCTTGGCATAATTTACCCTTAGCAACAATAAGCGTCACCATCAAAATGTTGCTGGTTCCTTTTATATTTGGTATCACCTTAAAATATTTAGGCTTAACAGGAACGAGTGCGAAAGTTATTTTACTGCAAACAGCAATGCCTCCTGCTTTCGCTACCTTAATCATTGCTGAAACTTTTAATCTCGACAGTGAATTAGCAGTAACAACAGTAGCAGCAGGAACGATGATATTACTTCTAACTCTTCCGATGTGGCTGATAGTATTTTAAGGACACTACGTTACAGAGGTTCCCTCCGTTGTAGTAAGTGTCCGGGATTTTATATTGAGAATAGGAGGGGATTGGGCATTGAGAATTGGTAATTAAAAATTCGTAATAGAGTTAGAAGTTAGAAATTACGAATTATCTTCCCCATCTTCTCCCATGCCCCATGCCCTATTCCCATCACGTTAACAAGGTTGACTCACCTTCTCAACAAGTTCGGCTGGGCTTGTAAATTCATAACCTTCAAATGGCTGATGTATCCAAGGATTGTCGGGCAAGTAATCGGCATAGTAGTCGGGAGCTATAACCGAACATGCTTTATACCAGATAACGGCAGAACGAATTTCTTCAATATTAGTGTGACTATTTTTCTTTAGCCAAGGAATAGTCTCTTTGAGCGTAACTCCTGAGTCTACTAAGTCATCAACTAACAGGATTCGCGAACCGAGTGCCTCATCAGTCATAGTTAAATGTCGAGAAAAAGTTAATTCACCCCTTTCTTGCTTGCCCGCACCGCTGTAAGATGATGTTGCTAATATTGCTAACGGCTGCTTGTATATACGGGATATAATATCTCCTACTCGCAGTCCACCCCTAGCAAGGCAGACTATTTGATTGAATTCCCAGCCGGATTGATAAATTTGAGCAGCTAGTTGTTCTATTTTGTGGTGATAATCTGACCACGAGATATAAAGGTCTGGCATAAGCGAGGTAATTTAAAACTAATGGTAGATGCCAAACCCTTTATTGTAATACGAGTGTAGGTATTATGAGCGATTCTGTAGCTGATGGTTATCCCCGAGAGGTTGATAAAGATAAAAAACTCAACTTAAAAACCAAACTGGCTTACGGTGCAGGGGATTTAGGACCGGCAATTACCGCTAATATTTCCGTATTTTTCCTGTTAGTTTTCTTTACCAATGTCGCGGGTATTCCTGCGGGTTTAGCTGGCAGCATCTTGATGGTGGGTAAAATTTGGGATGCTATAAATGACCCGTTTGTAGGAGTTTTGACGGATAGAACCGAATCTAAACGTTGGGGTCGTCGTCTGCCTTGGTTACTGTATGGTGCGATACCTTTTGGTATTTTCTTCTTTTTGCAGTGGATTGTACCAACTACTAATGTTTGGGGATTATTTTGGTATTACGTCATCATTGGGGTGATATCTCAGGTATTTTATACGGTGGTTAATTTGCCTTACACGGCAATGACTCCAGAATTAACTCAAGATTACGACGAACGAACCAGCCTTAATAGTATTCGCTTCGCTTTTTCTATCGGCGGCAGTATTCTTTCATTATTTTTAGCAAGACTGATATTTTCTTTAGTTGATAATCGTCAACAGCAATATTTAGTTTTAGCAGCAGTATGTGCTGTAATAGCAGTCTTAGGGCTATTTTGGTGCGTTTGGGGAACACGCGATCGCGTTTTGGCTTTTGAAGCGAAACGTTCTCAAAACGACGAAAGCGAATCGATTCCCATAGCAGAACAAATCAAAATCGTTTTCAACAACAAACCTTTTTTATTCGTAATTGGTATATATCTTTTTTCCTGGTTGGGGGTACAAATAACAGCCAGCGTTATTCCCTATTTTGTTATTTATTGCATGAAGCTCAAAGAATCAGACGTACCTACTGTCATGATTGGGGTACAGGGAACGGCTTTATTAATGCTATTTGTTTGGGGTGCATTAAGCAAAAAAGTTGGTAAAAAAGCCGTTTACTTTATGGGAATGTTTTTATGGATAATCGCAGCTACAGGATTATTTTTTTTACAACCCAATCAAATTAATTTAATGTACGTTTTAGCAGTAATTGCAGGTTCGGGAGTATCTGTAGCTTATCTGGTACCTTGGTCTATGATGCCAGATGTCATCGAATTAGATGAATTACAAACCGGACAAAGACGTGAAGGTGTATTTTACGGCTTTATGGTGTTATTACAAAAATTCGGTTTAGCTTTCGGTTTATTTTTGGTAGGAATTGCTTTACAGGCTTCGGGCTTTGTGGAAAACGTTCCCGGACAAACTCAGTTACCAGTACAGCCAGATACCGCACTATCAGCAATTCGTATCGCTATAGGTCCGGTTCCTATAGTATCTTTAATTTGCGGATTATTTTTAACTTACTTTTATCCCATCACCCGCGAAATGCACGCCGAAATTTTACTCAAACTTGAAGAGAGAAGGAAGAATAATAGTTAGGAATTAGGAGTTAGGAGTTAGGAATTGTAGGGTGCTAGTACACTGATTAATTCTGAACGCAATAATAAGATGGTGAGTGTACGGCACCATCCGAAATTTTTGACTGAAAACCACTATATTAGTTAGGAATTAGAAGTTAGTTTTCAATAGAAGTATAGTTTTATATATTATATATTTTCTGTTTATATCGGAATTATTTAAAATATCTCTTCTTTCTCTTTCCTCTGCTTGCTCCGCCTACTAGAAGGGTTTTATTTAATTTTTTCCGGTGCAACCGGAATTGATATTACTAATTAGGTTGAAAAACTTATTTTCTAACTTTCCAATTAAGTTTGACAATCATCCCAACTAAAAAACCAATAATTGTCCCAGAAATATGACCAATAAAACTAATCTGTGGTGTAGTTAAATCAAATACTGTTTGCAGCAAAATTATAAACAAAAACTTTCGCAAATTTTGAGAAGCAATACTAACTTTATCTCTCAACCAATCTCGTAAAAATATAGCAATAGAAACACCAACTAAACCCATTACTGCACCAGAAGCACCTACTGCAAATTCTGTTTGGGAATAACCTAAAACTGACATCCAAGTAACTGCCAGCATCGATCCAATACTAGCAATTAAATATACAAATAAATATTGCTTTACTCCCAAAATTAATTCTACCAAGCGACCAAAGAAATAAAGACCAAACATATTTGTTGTTAAGTGCATCCAGCCAAAATGAAGAAATGTTGCACTCAAAAGTCGCCACCAATCTCCAGCTAATACTTGTTGTGGAACTAACGCACCTAAATTATACAAAGTCTCGATATTAGTACTACCACCAAATCTAATTTCTAGGACAAACGCTGCCAGATTCAACCCAATCATCAAAAATGTGGCATTTGCTCGCCGCCCTCGTATCTGACTTTTAAGCTTATATTTTGCCTCTTGTTCAATTTCTGTAATTATGCGCTTAATAAACTGTTGAGATTGCTGAGTTAATTCGGATGAGGCTATAATACAAGGCTTCGACAAGCGCCACTCTACAGCTTTACGAATACGTATATCTTTGCTGTTTCTTTGATTTGCAAGTAGCTCTCTAGCAACTTCTTGATTTCCTACTGCTTGTTCGGCACTAGCTAACCAATATTTTTTAATAGTTTCGGGATATGTAGCTAGCGAATCATTAAATAATTTTTCGACTCTTTCTTTTTCTCCGCAAAATGCAAATACAAGCATTCTTACAAAATTGCGCGTCGCCAGGTTGCTTTTTTCTAGACTCGACTTAAATTGCTCACATGCTTTTAACAACCCATTTATATCACCAGTCTCTCCTAAACAACGTAGGTAAATAATTTGAATATTTAACTCTTCGTCAAGTATCTTTGGTGCAATATTTTCTTCTATCCATAGCTGTAATTCTGACCAATTAGAATTCATTTGGTAAAGATTAATAGCAGCATATCTACCAATTGCTGTTGTAGATGATTGGTAACGTTGAAAAATAGCAGTCGCTTCGTCAATTAAACCTTCTTGAGCCATCTCCAAGGCTTTAACAAATTCTGGTTGCTCTCGCCACCCATCTGTGGGGTGTAGCAATCGCACCAGAGTAGCGATTCTCCTTGCCTGTCTGAATTTCTGCTGAGTTAAAAGTCGGTTAAAATTTAAAATTGCAATGGCAGGAGTAACTACGAACACAGCCCATAAGCCTCCAGCAACCAAGCCTGCTATAGTCGGAGTCAAGTAGGATAATATTGCCGTAACAGCTAAGATAAATCCCGAAACTATCATCCAACCTACAGCCCGTCTGGCTGAACTACGAATTCCAGTGATGATTTGCGAAATGCAGGATATAGAAACCATCCAAATCAGTAAGTAGTTTATATCCATTAAAAAAAGTTGTCCTTGGGTTCCATTCAATAAGTCTTTTAGTTATATTCCATAATGCCCGATTGTTTTTATAGGAAAATACTGTTCCCGTTAAAGCAGTGTATGCGAAAGACATAGTCAGTTGTTAAACTAAAACCCCATGTTTTCAAGTTGAGATGACAGCTAGTCGCAGTTTTTAACCTGCCTAAATATTTTCTAAAAATGTTATTTATCTGGATTTTAGTAACTGGTATAGCTGGTGCGTTTATCGGCTATATGGCTGCACCTGGTGATTTTTTTTGGGAATTAGTTGCCAGCGGTTTTGTAGTCGGAATCGCTCAATGGGTAGTTTTACGACGTTATATAAAATCTGCTGTGTGGTGGATACCTGTAAGCGGTTTCGGTTGGATTTTAGGTATTTATTTGATGGTATTTACCGGAGGAATTTTGAATCCGGTTGTTGAATTTCTCCAGTCTACGGGTATCTTTTGGGAAGTTTTTTGGTTAAATGTCGTTCAAAAACCGATTAATTTCGCAGTTTTAGGGTTTGCTCAGTGGTTGGTGCTGCGTCGTTATTTTCAATATGCTTTTTGGTGGATAATCGCTAGCGCTTTGAGTGGAGTTGTTAAAGGTGGGCTGGGTGCTTATGTATGTGCCGTTGCCTGTAAAGTTGGCGGTGGGAGTATATCTAATGGGTTAGGTTGGGCTGCTAGTGGAGCAATTACTGGTACTGTATTGCTATGGCTGGTAAATAATCATCGTAAAAACCTGCCATCGGGCTAATGTATGTTAGCCATAGTAATGTTACTTATAGAAATGTAAATATAAGTAACTATATCCAAATTAATAAAAATGGCAGATACAAGTTTACAAGAAATTACGACTCAATTAGAAAGTTCTTCATTAAGAGACAGGATGGTAGCTCTGGCTTCCTTGAGGGATGTGCCCGCAGAGGATGCAGTTCCTTTAATTAAAAAGGTGCTTGATGATGAATCTTTGCAATTACGTTCGATGGCGATATTTGCTTTAGGAATTAAACAAACACCCGATTGCTACCCGATTTTAGTCCAAACACTGGAATCCGATAATGATTATGGCATCAGAGCCGATGCTGCTGGTGCTTTAGGATATTTGGGTGACAATAGAGCTTTGGAACCTTTATCAAGAGCTTTTTACGAAGATACAGATTGGTTGGTACGCTTTAGTGCTGCTGTGGCGCTGGGAAATTTAAAAGATAGCCGCGCAAAAGAAGTACTTTACAAAGCCCTTGAAAGTGAAGAAGTTGTAATTCAGCAAGCTGCGATCGCAGCTTTAGGAGAAATCAAAGATATCGAATCTGTAGACAAAATCCTCCGCTTTGCTCAATCGGATGATTGGTTAGTGCGTCAGCGTTTAGCAGAAGCTTTAGGAAATCTTCCCACTGATAAAAGTATTTCAGCTTTGAAATATTTAGAGAAAGATAATCACAATCACGTTAGTGAATCGGCAAGAATTTCGCTATCAAAACTTGAACAAGCGAACAATCGAGTGGGATAATCAGTATTTGTAATAATACGGAAAGTAGGGAGTAGGGAGTAGGGTTAGTTAATAGGTTTTAGGAAAGAGTAATTTTAGATTTTGGATTCAATTCTCAATGGTTTTGAGCATCTAACTTTTGCATGGGGATAATCAAAAACTAGTCAATGCTTAGTTTGATGAAAAGAACATTTTTCTTATCTTTGACAAAACTCTTCCAAAATTCTAGATTATTTAACCTCTAACTTTTGTTTTTCAACCTTTAACCTTTAACCTTTAACCTTTGACCTAATCTTTATAAAAATCTCGACTTAAGGTAGTTTTATTGATGAATATTGAAGAATTTTTTGAATTAAGTGCTGGTAAATGGTTTTCCCATCGTACTAGCCATCATTTGGCTTTTAAACAATCTGAAGGTGGTAAATCAGATATTATTATTGAAACTTTAGCAGCAGATCATCCTGAAGTAATTAAACTGTGCGAGCAACACCAAGTAGAACCTAGTAGTGGAAATAGTGGTGCTAGAGTAACTTGGAATGGCACTATGGAATGGGATAAAGAAAAACACGAAGGCTCCACTGTTTTAGTCGCTGTACCAAATTTAGACGATCCTAAGACAGGAAAATTGCTGCGAGAAATGGGTTACGCAGAAAAAACCCCAGTTGCTGGAACTTATAAAATGGGTGATGACGATGCATTAACCTTAACTACAGAATACGAAACTATGTGGTCTGAAGAACGCTTATGGTTCGCAAGCCCAAATTTACGGATGCGCGTTGGTGTTCTCAAACGCTTCGGTGGTTTCAGTATGGCTTCTTTCACTTCGGAAATTCGTATGGGTGGAAATGCTTCTGCTGCGAAACAAACTGATGCAGCAACTAACAGCGCATCATAGATTATTAGTTAATAACTTTAGCTAGTATCTAACATAGAGACGTAGCATTGCTACGTCTCGTGAAGCTAAATCTAAAAAACTGAATTCATG
This sequence comes from Rivularia sp. MS3, assembly GCA_019192545.1. Lineage (GTDB taxonomy): Bacteria > Cyanobacteriota > Cyanobacteriia > Cyanobacteriales > Nostocaceae > Rivularia. The sequence goes on from JAHCMI010000037.1 coordinate 83,818, forward strand.
AACCAGTTGATGTACCTTTTTTAGTTGTTCTGCTTCTTGGCTTTTTCGCTGGGGCTGATTGATTTGAACTGCTTTCAAGTTTAGTTACTGTTTTAGCAACATTATCAATTTGAGTTTTCATTGTCTCAAATCCAGCTAATTTTTCCACAACAGCCTTTAACTGTTCTTGCTGATTGTTTAATTGCGCGTCAATTTCCCCTAGTTTCGGGTTTTGTGGCGACTCAGCATTCCCTTTATCTAACCGAGCGATGTTTTGTTCTAGTTTTTCTGTAGTTTTAGTTAAATTCTCAACCTGGGTGGGAATAGAAGAAACTACTTCTAATTTGTCGCTTAATGATTGTAATTCCTTTTGTGTCTGACTATTACCTTCTATAGTTTTTGTCAAACTTTCTCTTGTATGAGTATTGGCTTTATCCAGTTGAGTTAGATGTTTTTCCAGTTTTTGGGTAGTTTGATTTAAATTATCAACTTTGTTAGAAACTGAGGAAACTGTTTCTAATTTTTCGCTTAATTCTTTCAGGTTTTTTTGAGAAAGGTTATTATTACTTTCTATAGTTTTTGTCAGACTCTCTTTTGTTTGATTGTTAGCTTTGTCTAGCTTGTTCAGATGAGCTTCGAGCTTTTGTGTAGTTTGGGTTAGATTATCAACTTTA